>CAWJQV010000048.1:0-115183 GCA_963844985.1 uncultured delta proteobacterium | reverse complement strand
CGGATCACAGAGAGCAGATCTCAGACATCCATATTTTGGCTGTGGAAATGACTGTCTGGTTTTTCCCTGGTTTGTTCGCGTTTACGATTTCTGGACTAGATCCCCCTCGACATACTGATGGATTAGCCCGGAGATGAGGGACTGATACGGCACGCCTTTGGCTGCGGCAACTCTTTGAATTCCGACCATATCGCGTTCAGACAGTCGCACATTGATGCGACGATCCTTTCTGAAAGTTTTTTCCGCGGCTGAGCGCAACTGTCCAAGCAGTCTTTTGTCTGGCTTGGACAATACGATTTTATCCCGCTCGAAGAGCGCTTCAATTTCTTGTTCCTCTTTATTCAGTTTCATTTCATTGATCCTCCAAATACTGTTTTGTCGCCTTGCGACTCGGGATGATTGTCACGAGCCAGATGGCTTCATCGCGCTCCTCAAACGGAACGATATAAATGTAGTCATCGATTGCCACGAAGAAGAGCTTTTGCCCAGGATACTTCACTTGGTTGGGGTGGTCGGCAACCCTCCAAAGATCACCCTTCCCGAGATGAACAATGACGGCTTCAAAGCACACATTTCGTGTAGCCTTGAGGAAATCGTTCTTTTTCGAATCCCAGTCGTAATGCATCCAGGAAGGATGCCCTAAAGGCACACGCAACGCAAGTCGGATTTTTCTGCGAACGCTTCGGACCAGGCGACGGCGAGCGGGAGGCGTCAATGACACGACAGATGCCATACGACCGTTGCTTGCATCCGTTTTGTTAGGCCTTTTGTGCGATGAGGAAAACATTCCCTCTCGGGCCACTGATCATACTCCAGATGTCGGCAGACACACCAGGCCTCCGCGACCGTCTGGAGCGTCTTTGAGATACCGAGAACGCTGTAATAGACTGGCGGTCCCATAGCTGCTGGAATCCCGCTTCTCCTCCGGCTCATCCAGCCCTCCAGTCGTCCAAATAAAAACGCCGCCAGGGTTCAGCGCCCCCGCAGAGCTTCCGCAAAACACTCTCGCCGCGATCCTGCGGAACATGCCAGATGCTGTCCCACGCGGTGACGAAGTCATACTGCTTGATGGGCATCCACTCGCAGACATCAGCATGGTAAAACGTCACGTTGGGATTCCGTGTCTTCGCCAGTGCAATCATCTGCGCGGAGACATCAAGCCCCTCGACTTCGTATCCATAACTCTCCAGCAATCGAAGAAAGCGGCCGCTACATCCACAGCCAACATTGAGAGCCAGCCCGCTTCTCCGGCGAAACTCCAGTGCGTGTTCGTGCTGGCGAATACCGTTCGTGGTGAGATGCGGTTCCAGCCAATGATGAGCAATTGCATCGTAGCTGGCGGCGATCTCAGCGGGTTTCATGGTTCAGGGGCCTAACGTTAGATGTGGAGGGAACCGGCGGAATAGAGCGCCGAGATAAATGGCGACGTTATCGCCGGTTGCCTCGCATGACTTGTTCTGCTTCGGGTTCTGCCCTTGGATTCGCGGACGTCGACAGCACGTCATCGATCCGCTTCAGAATAGCACGAATTCGGTCACTGTTGCGCCCGCCGTTCCTCCGACTATTGATAGACCGACTCCGACTGGAACTGCCCATTGCTTTTGGGGTTACCAGTATAACGAAACGATTGAAGAAGCTCATATGAACACAATGGCAGTGAACAAATACAGTGGAAACAAGTAGCTCTTCATTGGGTTAAGTTTGGGTGGCGATGGGTGCGTTTGTCTTTCCAATCTACTTGGTCTCTCGCGATGGGATGCTTGTGCGCTCCCATGTGGACCGCTTCCGCGTAGAGGAACAATCCAAGCGACCATGGGGCAAGCGGCAGTAGCCAGGCCCTCAAACCCGTGGAATCTCCCACTACGACCTCAATCGCGGCAATCAATCCGCCGAGGCCCAATAGCCACAATGCCACGGTCAAGGATTTGCTCCTAAGTGGCTCTGATTCTTTCGCATTCATTTTCATTGGAGCATCCATCTTTGGGGATTCTTCATTTTCTTCCGCAGAACGCTAGAGCGATGGCACCACCACCGTTCTTCAGTGATTGCTTGGCAACTGAGGGGCGGGGAGCGGTTGCCATCCGCGACTTGTTCTGCCTCGATTCCGGCGGCGCGCTCTTGGAAATCAGGGCGGCAAGCAAGCGGTCGATGTCGTTGCCGTGGCGCTCCGAAATGGCGCGCTTGATCGCGCGGACTTCGGTGATCACCTCGTCAATTACCTTGGGTGGGTTGTCAGCTAGCTTCATCGTCGTTCAGTAGTTCCTCCGGGCTGCACATCACCGGCATCCGGTAGCCCGAATCGTTGATTTTCGTGCGCATCCGCTCCCTGATGTGCGGATTCGCGATGTGCTTGAAATTCCATGTCACAAGAAAGTCGATCTGATGCACGGACGCAAGCGCGATATGCACCGCATCGGGTGACGCGATCGCAGGGACAAGACCAGAAGCCACGAGCAATCGTGCCAATCAGCAGCTTCGCTGGTCACTGGGAGCACCCGAATTCCCTGCAGCAGGGCGAGCCGCTCCTTCGCCATCTCTGGTCGCCCTCACCGGACTCATTCAATGTTTCGGTGGAAGTGACAAGATCGAATCCCGAGCAACCTCCATCCCACCACTCTCGTGTCGCGAGTTGTCGGCTGGCTTGAAGAATCGACCTTGCATTCCTCGCGGTGTAGTAGCTCGGAATCGTGGTCTCAATGTATGCTGTCGCCATCTGGAGGACAGATGTATCAGATTTTGGCGGAACGTCAAGACGTGGCAACCCGCTACCGGGAACGCCACTCCGCTTAAGGTTGAGGTTTGTCGCCACCCTCCGGCTCGACCACGGGGCGGGTAGCGGGTTGCCCAGCGCCGGCTTGTTCTGCTTAATCCGTCTCTGCGACATCGCTGTCTTCATCCAGAAATATTCCTTCAGGTGTCAGAATGAAACCATCGCATGCCTTCGAAAGATAAACGGGTAAGAATCCAAGTAGCGGGCGCATGGGAGTTTCAATCACCGTTCCGTCAACTCGTATTGCCCCACCGGGCATGTCGTCATAACAGCAATCAATCACAAGCTGATATTCCTGGCCCGTCGCGGATTCAAATTCTATGAGCTCCAGATGACCACCGTCATGCGCCGTCATCTCAATGGCAAGTTGTTCGTAAGCCATGCCACGGAAGTGAGGAAACTCGCTCCTTTAGTGCGTTGCGCGCATCACTGGGGATGTCCTCGATCTTCTTCATTTCTTTGCAGAACAGGTTTATTGGACGACGTGTCGGTTTTGCCCCCCAAAAAGCGACCGGTCGTTTAATTAGGTAATAAGCGACCCGGAATGGCGTGCTCCACCACCGCTCGGTCGTTTGGAGCATCAAAGCGCGACAAAGGGGGGGACAAGAAAAAAATTTAGATTCCGATGTATTTGTCTTTTTGGAAGCGTCAGGCGAGGTCGAGCGGACTGGGGCCGCAGGTGCCGGGGCGTTTCATTACGTGGAGGTAAATCATTGTCGTTGATACGTCTGAATGGCCGAGGAGGTCCTGGACGGTCCGTATGTCGATGCCACTTTCGAGCAGGTGGGTGGCGAATGAATGTCGCAGGGTAGTCCAGGTAGGCGGAGATGGCTGGTGGCCCGGCTTCCTGTGGGGATTGGCCGATTTTGGCGATGCAAACCTGGTGAACCGGGCGTTCCAGTGGACGTAGGTCTGTTCGGTGGCATAGGCCAGCCCGCCGAGACGTGCGGCAAGGCGGACTTCGTCGCAAATGCGGGCGACTGAAGCCGGGCGAAGTCGGCCAAGGAATCAGCGGAACTAGAGTTCATGCGTGCAGGCTACGGATGGCCGGAAAAATGGCAACGGAAAAGTTCAAAAAGAACAGTTTCCGGGGGCATGGCTTTTTCGTTTGGCGGCTGAAAGACGCATGAAAAAGGATTTTGAGGCGGCAGAATTCTAATTTCATATAACCGGGCAGCCAAAGTTCCCCCGCTCAAAAGGAAAGGCATTGGTTCCCGGGCCGGAGACAAAAAGTCAGGCGGCGGACCTGGCCGAACTTGGGCTGGGGATGGCAGGGGAGGGGGAAAGCGCCCCTCGGGGCCGCATCCTTTCAAGGAAATCGATGGTGATCGAAAATTAGTCTTGTGAATTTTTTCACAAGCTCTTTAATACGCGCCACGATGGGCAACATATTTCCGCGTTGGGCAAACCTACTGCCGCTGAAAATCGCTCTTTTTCTGGGCTTTGCAGCTACCACGGTGGTGGTGGGGTTCTCGTATTACGCGACGCCCAAGGCCACGCGGGTGGGCTACCAGCCGGATCAGCCGGTGCCATTTTCGCATAAACTCCACGTCGGCGACCTCGGCATGGACTGCCGGTATTGCCACAGCAAGGTGGAGGAGTCGAACCACTCGAACATTCCGGGTGCCCAGACGTGCTGGAATTGCCATTCCCAGGTGAAGACCAACAGCCCGAAGCTGGCGGCGGTGAAGGAGGCGGTGGAAACCGGCGCCCCGATCAAGTGGGTCCAGATTCACGAGACGCCGGATTACGTGTATTTCAACCATTCGGCCCACGTCAACAGCGGGGTGAGCTGCGTGTCGTGCCACGGCCGGGTGGACCAGATGGAAGTGGTTTTCCACGACCAGCCGCACAGCATGAGCTGGTGTCTGGACTGCCACCGGAATCCGGAGAACGCCTTGCGGCCGATCGAGCAGGTCACCAATCTCGGCTGGACGGCGGCCGATCACCCCGAGGTGGTGGTGGACGGCAAGCCGGTCAAGCTCACGCAGCAGCAGCTCGGCGAGATGCTGAAAGGGCAGTGGAAAGTGCGGCCGCCCGAAACCTGTGGCGCCTGTCACCGCTGAGGCCCGCCTGATTCCCGACCAACCAACCCAACATCCGGACAATTTCCCCGCATGAAGCGCACCTGGCAACACCCCAAGAACACGGATACCACCACGCGGGCATGGCGTGGCACGGACAGCCTGGCCGAATCCCCGGAGTCGCGCCGGTGGCTGGAGCGTGAGTTCCAGGACGGCGCGTCCGAGCTTGGCGGCGGGGAAGTCAGCCGGCGGGATTTTGTCCGCCTGATGGGGGCGTCCGCCGCCTTGGCCGGGATGTCCGGCGTGGGCTGCCGGAAACCCGAGTCCTATCTGGTGCCCTACACCAAGAACGTCGAGTGGATCGTGCCGGGCAAGGCATTGCTCTACTCCACGGCCATGCCGACCGGCACCACCGCCGAGCCGCTGGTGGTCACTACTTTCGAAGGCCGGCCGACCAAGCTGGAGGGCAACCCGCTCCATCCGCGCGCCCGCGGCGGCTCCGACGCCATCACCCAGGCGTCCATTTTGGATCTCTACGACCCGGACCGCTCGCGTTTCCCGCTGTCGAAAGGCAAGACCGTCGATGCCAAAGCCGTGGCGGACGGCCTGGCGGCATTGCGGAAAGACCTTGAGGCGGGACAAGGCAAGGGCATCGGCTTTCTGGTCGGGGTTTCCAGTTCTCCGACGCGGCGCCGCCTGATTGGCGAGTTGCGCCGCCGTTACCCGTCCGCCGGGTGGTTTGCCTACGAGGCGCTGGCTCCCGGCTACCGCGAGCAGGCCGCCGACCGGTTCTTCGGGCTGGGCATGAGGCCGGTGGCGGATTTCAGCAAAGCCAAGACGGTGCTCGCCCTGGACGCGGATTTCCTCGGCGCGGACAAGGATTCCAGCGCCGCCGTGGCGGCCTTTTCCAAGGCACGCAAGCCGGAAAACGCGAAAGGGGAGGTCCGCAAAGGGCATGGCCCGCCTTTATGTCGCCGAGCCGGCGTTCACCGTGACCGGCGGCATGGCGGACCACCGCGCCCGCGTGCCGGCCAGCCAGATTTTCAAATTCGCCGTCCTGCTTGCCAAGGTGGTCGCGGCCAAGACGAACGACGCCACGCTGTCCGCGATGGTGGGCAACATGGCTGTCCCGGTGGAAGCCGGGCAGTTCGACGAGCGTTGGATCACCGAATGCGCGCTCGACCTGGTGGCCGCTCCGGGCAAGTCGCTGGTGGTGGCTGGTACCCGCCAGCCGGTGGCCGTGCAGATGCTCGTGTTTGCCATGAACCAGGCCATGCAGGCCTATGGCGATGGTGGTTGCGCCACGTGTTTCCAGTCGCCGGCCGATGAATTCGGCACGCTGGCCGACCTGAAGGCGGGCGTGGACAAGGGCGAGGTGACCACGCTGGTTTCGCTCACGCCGGCGGATCCCGCCTACGATGCCCCGGGCGATTTCCGCTGGACCGACGTCCGGGCCCGGTTGGCCCGCGTGGTTCATCTGGGCACGCGCGTCAACCGCACGGCGACGGAGGCCGACCTCCATATTCCCGGCACCCATTTCCTTGAAGCCTGGAGCGACGTGCTTGATGCCGCCGGCATTTACAGCCTGGTCCAGCCGATAATCCTGCCGCTCTACGACGGCACCAGCGAGGTGCAGTTCCTTGTCGGCTTGCTCGCGCACCGGCCGCCGCGCCGGCGGAAGCCGCCGCCGCTCCCGCCGCCGCGCCGGCTACCCCCGCGCCCGACGCCGGGTTCCTCGCCGTGCGCGAGACATTCACCGAGGTGATGCGCGGCACCGGTCGCCCGGGCAGCGTGGAAGACGCCTGGAACCAAGCCCTGCGCGATGGATTCCTGGCCCAGACCGGGTTTGCCAAAGTGGCCGCGCCCTCCGGCAAGACAGACGGTTTCGCCGAACTGGCCAGCAAAGCCGTCCGCCCGGCCCCGACGAAGGAAATCCGGAGTTTGCCTTCACCGCCGACTACTCGGTTCTCGACGGCCGCCATATCAACAATGCCTGGTTGCAGGAAGCGCCGGATCCGGTGACCAAGCTGACCTGGGACAACGCGGCCCTGATGTCGCCGGAGACGGCCCAGGCGCTCGGGGTTTACACGCCCAAGGCGCGCCGTTTCGGGGATGAGAACGAGCGCTACCAGTCGGTGGGCGATGGCGACCAGACCGTGCCGATGGTGCGCCTGACCGTCGAGGGGATTTCCGTCGAGTTGCCCGTGTTGGTGGCTTTCGGTCATGTGGACAACGTGGTCACGCTCCCGCTCGGCTACGGCCAGAGCGGCGACAAGGACGAGCCAGCCGAAGCTGCCGATGCGCGTCGGCCATGGCACAGGCTTCGATGTGAACCCGCTGCGCCGCCTGGCGGATCCTTTCTTTGTCAGCGGCAAAATCGACAAGGCCGAAGGCGAATACCTGCTGGCCCTGACCCAGGAACACGGCTCGATGGAAGGCCGGTCGATCTGTCCGCGAGGGCAGCCTGGCCCGCTACGAGGCCAACCCGGGCTTCGCGGCCAAGGAAGGCGAGGACTCCCACATGCCGGAGAACATCTCGCTGTACAAGCCGGTCGGCTTTGACAAGAACACCGGCAAGTTCGACCGCCCGCACCTGTTCGACGAGAAGCACCAGTGGGCGCATGGTCATCGACCTCAGCCTGCACCGGCTGCAACGCCTGCCTGGTCGCCTGCCAGGCGGAGAACAACATTCCGATCGTCGGCAAGGACAGGTCAGCAATGGCCGCGAGATGCACTGGATCCGGATGGACCGCTACTTCGTCGCGCGCCAGGACAACCACGGCCACTTCCGCAACGAGGACAACCCGGAAATGCTCGTCCAGCCGGTCGCCTGCCAGCACTGCGAGAACGCGCCGTGCGAGACCGTCTGCCCGGTCAACGCCACCGTCCACAGCGAGGAAGGCCTCAACCTGATGGCCTACAACCGCTGCATCGGCACCCGGTACTGCGCCAACAACTGCCCCTACAAGGTCCGCCGCTTCAACTTCTTCGATTACAACAAGCGCCCGATCGACGAAGCTCTACAGAGGCCCGTCTCGTCCAGCGAGAAGGGCATGCCGCGAAAGCCTGCGGATGCAGAAGAACCCGAACGTCACCGTGCGCATGCGCGGCGTGATGGAGAAGTGCACCTACTGCATCCAGCGCATCGAGGACGCGAAGATCAGCAGTTCGCCCGCCGCCGCCAGAAGCCGAAGGAACTCGGCATGCCGTCGGACAAGGTCGAGCTCTCGATCGAGGAAATCCGCGTGCCGACCGATCGCGTCAAGATCGCCTGCCAGCAGGCCTGCCCGGCGAGGCGATCATCTTCGGCAACCTATGATCCCAAGGCCGCCATCGCAAGCGCAAGGAATCGACCTCGCGCATGATGCCGCCCGATCGTCGGCAAGCACCCGCGCAACTACGATCTGCTCGATACATCGGCACCCGTGCCGCGCACCAGCTACCTCGCGCGCATCAAGAACCCGAATCCCGAAGATGCCGGACGGCGAGTTCGTCGGCAATGCCACCATCAGCATCCACTAACCGCCCGCCGCATCCCGACCATGGCCACCGCCAGCACGACATCCACGGCCGCGCCCGCGCCGACGCCCCGCCGATTCGAGGTCCTCGAACGCGAGGACTCTCGTCCTCAACAACCGCTCGCTCCACTGGATCACCGACCAGGTCTGCGGGCATCGTCGAGGGCAAAATGCCCGCTGCTCTGGTGGCTGCCTGTTCGTGCCGAGCGCCGATCATGGCCGTCGTTGGCGTCGCCGGCGTCTGACCTACCTGGTTTCCACCGGCGTCGGCGTCTGGGGCGAACAACAACCCGGTGAGTGGGGCTGGGATATCACGAACTTCGTGTTCTGGATCGGTATCGGCCACGCCGGCACGCTGATCTCCGCGATTCTTTTCCTGACCCGCCAGAAGTGGCGCACCTCGATCAACCGCGCGGCCGAGGCGATGACGATCTTCGCCGTGATCTGCGCCGGCATCTTCCCGGCCTTCCACGTCGGTCGCGTCTGGATGGCCTGGTTCCTGGCCCCGGTGCCGAATGCCAACGCCATCTGGCAGAACTTCAGTCGCCGCTGCTGTGGGACGTGTTCGCGGTCTCGACCTACTTCACGGTTTCGCTGATCTTCTGGTACATCGGCCTGGTCCCTGACCTCGCCACCATCCGCGACCGCGCGCAAGCCGAGGCTCGCGCAAGTTCGTCTACGGCATGTTCGCGCTCGGCTGGCGCGGCGGCAACCGCCAGTGGCGCCACTACGAAATGGCCTACCTGCTGCTCGCCGGCCTCTCGACGCCGCTGGTGCTCTCGGTGCACTCGGTCGTTTCGTTCGACTTCGCCACCTCGGTGATCCCCGGGCTGGCACACGACGATTTTCCCGCCCTACTTCGTGGCCGGCGCCATCTTCGGCGGCTTCGCGATGGTGCTGACCCTCATGATCCCGGCGCGCTAGCTCTACGGGCTGCAGGACCTGATCACGACGAAGCACATCGACAACATGTGCAAGATCATCCTGCTGACCGGCTCGATCGTCGGCTATGCCTACATGATGGAGTTCTTCATCGCCTGGTACTGGCGGCAACCCGTACGAGACGGACGCCTTCTACATCCGGATCGTCGACGGCCCGTTACTGCGTGGGCCTATTTCGCCATGATGTTCTGCAACGTCATCGCGCCCGCAGTCTTCTGGTTCAAATCGTGCCGCCAGAACCTGTGGGTCGTGATGATCGTCTGCATGTTCGTCAACATCGGCATGTGGTTCGAGCGCTTCGTCATCATCGTCACCACGCTGGCCCGCATGTGGCTGCCCGGCGACTGGCAGTACTAAACCCGACGCCGGCGACATTGCCCTCTTCACGGGCACCATCGGCATGTTCCTGGCCCTGTTCCTTTTTTCATGCGCTTCCTGCCCTGTATCAACATCGCGGAAGTGAAATGGACGCTCAAGTCGTCCAACGTCCACCTCGACGACATGGAGCACGAGAAGAAAGAAGCCGGAGCCGTCCGCCTCAACGCCGATGGCGAGACCATCAAGGCCTGAACCCGAATTTCCAACCCTGAATCCATCCACCACCGTGTCCAACATCCGCAAAGTCTACGGTTACCTGGCCCGTTTCGAATCCGCCCGCGATCTTTTACAAGGCGGCCAAGAAAGTGCGTGACAAGGGATTCACCCGCTGGGATTCCTACACCCCGTTTCCGGTGCATGGCATGGACGCGGCGATGGGGCTCGGGCGCTCGAAGCTGCCGTTTTTCGTGTTCTTCGGTGGCGCGGCCGGCATCTCCACGGCCGTGGCCCTGCAATTTTTCACCCAGATGTACCTCTATCCCACGGTGGTGCAGTCGAAGCCGACGAACCTGTTCACGATTCCGGCCTATTTCCCGGTGATGTTCGAGCTGACGATCCTGTTCTCCGCGTTCACCACCTTGTTCGGCCTGCTGGCGCTGATCCAGTTGCCGCGCTTCAACCACCCGCTTTTCGAGTCCGAGCAGTTCAAGCGTGTCACCGACGATGGATTCTTCATCGCCATCGAGGCCCGCGACCCCCGATTCCAACGTGAACAAACCAAGTCGTTCCTCGCCGAAATCGGCGGCCAGGATGTCGAACTTGTCGAAGAAAAGGCCTGACCCCCGACCCACATTTTCCCATGCGCTACGTGTTTCTATTCCATGCCTTTCTCGTCGCGGCCGTCATCGCCATCGGCGGTTACCGCGGCATGAAATCGGAGAAGCCGCCGATCCAGCTCCTGCCGGACATGGACCAACAGCACAAGGTCAAGGCGCAGAAGCCGAGCGGTTTCTTCGCCGACGGCATGGCCTCGCGCCCGCTCATTCCGAATACCGTCCGGTCGGCTACACGCTGCCTGAAAAGCCGGTTGCCAAGGGCGGGGTGCCCGCCGCCGACGGCTATGGCACGCTGGCCACCGATTACTACAACACCGGGCGTTTCGGTGATTATTTCGGCTCTGGAATGCCGAAGGAACTCGGCCTGACCGCCGCCAACTCGGCCGCCTTCCTGCGCCGCGGGCAGGAGAAATTCAATATTTACTGCGCGGTCTGCCATGGCGAGTCCGCCAATGGCATGGGTGTGGTGGCCAAGGCCGGCTTCGCCCAAATCCGTAACCTGCATGAACCGGCATTTTTCCCCGACCAGTATGCCGACGGCAGCGTGTTACAACACCATCACCAACGGCAAAGGCCTGATGGGCCCCTATTCGGAAAAACTCAACGTGCGCGACCGCTGGGCCGTGGTCGCCTGGCTGCGCGTCCTGCAAAAACTCTCCACGGGCGTGCCCGCCACCGAACCGGGTGTGAAGGAACTGCTCGACGCGATGCCGCCCGCCGCACCGGCCAACTGATACCCCATCCCAATTTTCCAGCGCATGGACCATCACATCACACTCAAAGACCTACCGGCCGACGGCGAACGCCTGGAATTCAGCCGCGTGGCGAAAATCGCCTTCACCCTCATCGGTGTCGGCGTCATCGGGCTCGCCGCCAGCATCTGGTTCTTCGCCGCCGCCCCGGAGAAAATGCGCGCGTCGTTCTCGTTCTCCTGGCTGCTCGCCATTTTCTATGTCTTCACCATCGCCTGCGGCGGGATTTTCTGGACACTACTGCACCACGCCACCAATGCCGGCTGGGGCATCGCGGTGCGCCGCATCATGGAGTCGGTCGGCAACATGATTCCGGTTGTCGGCCTGCTGGCCTTGCCCTTGCTCCTGCCCCAGGTTCGCCACGACCTGTGGCGCTGGACGTCGATTGAAGAGGCCGCCATCGCCCGCTCGAAAGACCCGGTCGTCGTGGCGCGCCACCAGCGCGACCATGAGAAGAAAATCCTCGCGGCCACCGCCATGCTGGAATCCGCCACGGCGGCCGGCCAAGCCGGTGACGCCGCCATCGCCAAAAAGGAACTCGATTATCTCAACAGCCACGCGCCGACCGCCGACTCGATGCTGATGGCCGAGTTGTCCGACCACCACCACGGCGACGCCCTGCTCGCCAAGAAGTACGCCTACCTCAACAGCACCAAGCCGTGGGGCTTCTACGGCCGCTTCTTCGCCTACTTCATCCTGCTCACCGCCATCATCAAGATCCTGCGCTGGCTGTCGTTCGGGCAGGACAAAACCGGCGGCGTGAAGAACACGTTCCGCGCGCGCATATCGGTTGGGACATCGCATCTCCCAGGAACTCTTGATCTTGTCGCGAGATCCTGGTCGCTCATAAAACGCTTGCAGGCGGGAGGATCAAGAGATGGAAAAGCTGTTGCCTGATCGGCTGAAGCAATTGTGGCAGGCGGTCGACCAAAAACAGATCACCCTGGAACGGTTCACTCAGGAGCAGGAGCGGTTCCTCTCCGAATACCGAACCCTGTGGGAACAGGCCCTGATCCTCGATAGCCACAAGGACCTTCCGGAAAGCCTGTGCGCGGAACTTGCCTCATACTCGGGATGCGACGACCTTGCCGAGATTCGGAGGCGCTGTTTGAGTGCCCTGTCCAACGTCAAGGGCGAGTGGCAGGAGACCGTCGACCGCCATGACCGGGGTTCCGTTCATGAATTCTACAACGTCAGCGACGCCATGATCTATGAACTGATGTGGTGGCACACCCTGAGTGAAGATGACTCACCGCTTGCCTATGTCACCGCGCTCCGCTTTGCCGAATCGAACGGATGCCGCTCCTACCTGGATTTCGGCGCGGGCGTGGGGTCGGGCGGCATCCTTTTCGCCCGCCACGGACTGGCCGTCACCCTGGCCGACATCAGCACCCCCATGCTGACTTTCAGTCGGTGGCGGTTCGGTTTGCGCCAATTGTCGGCGGACTTTATCGACCTCAAAACCGACCCCCTTCCCGCCGGCCGCTTCGATATGCTGGCCGCGATGGATGTTTTCGAACACCTGGTCGACCCCGTGCAGGCCGTCGACGAGCTTTGGCAGGCGTTGAAGCCCGGCGGGTTCCTGTTCGGCCGCTTTCACTCCGAAGTGGACGAAGATCGCCCTCACCACATCGTCCAGGATTTCGGACCGACCCTCCAGCGCCTGGAGGCCCTCGGATTCGTGGAAGTCTGGCGCGACGACTGGCTCTGGGGCCATCAGGTCTTCCGGAAAAGTAGGGAGTAGGGAGTAGGAAGTAGGAAGTAGGCAGTAAGGAGTGAGGAGTGGGAGAAGGAAGTAGGAAGTAAGGACTGGGCAGTAGAGATATCCGACGTTGACACCGATGGTCTTTCAGCATAAGTTTCCAGCGTTTGGAAACGTCGGGTTCATTCTGGAGCTATCGAGAAAATTCATTCTTACGGAGTCTGAGCGATGGATGCGGAGAAGCGGAAAACCTTAGAGATCTTTGAACTGCTGCTCACCGCCGAGATCTACAATCGGTCCGAGAACCTCACCGAGGACGACCTGCCGCCCAAAATACGCAAGTACTATTTCAATGCGACGATCAAGGGGGTGGAACGCCCGCTCAAGGTGACCCTCAAGGCGGTGGAGAGGATCGCCGGCCTCGAGCGCATCAGGCAGATCATAGAGGACAACCCCCTGGTTGTTTTTCATGAAATCGGCTTCCATCTGTCCCTCCTGGATTTCGAAGAAGCCGCCCAGTGGTTTGCCGGCCAGCGCCCCCTGTACATCATCCGGACAAACCCCGCCCTTGCCTGGTTCTACGAAAAACACGACTCCCTGGGTGTCGATTACGCCGAGGTCCGACGGCAGAACCAACCGTTCTCCGCCGATCGCGAGCTGATCGATGCCAAGATAAAAAAACTTTGCGCCGACAAGAAAGAGGCCGAAGACCTCCTGAAGCTGGCCACCATAAAGGCCCCGGAGGACGTCAGGGACCGGCTTGACGATCTCATTCTGACCGGGGAGCAGCGCGAAGAGATCGCCAAAGCCGGCAAAGCCCTGGAGCACCGGCAATACCTCAAGGAGATCGGCCTGTACGAGATCGGCAAGCTCCTCCTGGTGGGCCCCCCCGGAACGGGCAAGACGTCGACGGCCAGGGCCCTTTCCCGGTGGTTCGGGCTGCCCCTCGTGGAGGTGAAACTCTCCATGATCACCAGCCACTACCTGGGCGAGACCTCCAAGAACATCGACAAGGTCTTCACCCTGGCCAAGGAACTGAGCCCCTGCATTCTGTTCATCGACGAATTCGACTTCGTGGCCAAGACGCGGGGCTCCGACGACCACGGGGCCCTGAAGCGGGCGGTCAACACCCTGCTCAAGGCCATCGACGAGGTGAGCCTGATCGAGGACGGGGTGCTCCTCATCGCCGCCACCAATTACGCCCAACTCCTGGACTACGCGGCCTGGAGGCGCTTCGACAAGGTCCTCGGCTTCGCCCGGCCGGACGTCGACATGCGGCAGCGGATCCTGGAGAAGGTCCTCGACCGCATGGACGCCGCCGTCGATTCCCCGAAGCTCGCCGAACTCACCGAGGGCTACACCGGCTCCGACCTTCGCCTGGTGGTGCGGGAGGCCGTCCTCAACGCCCTCCTCCAGGACCGCAAACACATCGACCAGAAGGACCTGCTGCGGGCGGTCGAACAGTTCGAACAACGGATGTCCGATCACCGGCAGAACTTCAACGACCCGGCGGAGCAATGACGCCTCGTCCGGAGCCACGGGTTAAAACTCAGGGCCTCATTTTCCGAAGAGGCGCCCGTAACCGCACCCATCTCATGTCCCTTGAGCATGTGAAATCCCTCCCCCCACCCCCTTTTGGCGAAAAGGGAGGAGAGGTTAGCTTGATGAATGTGGGGCGGGAGGATTTCATTCTTCGTCGTGACCCGAAGGCTCACGGAGGCATGGGACACCCAAAGAGTCACCCACGCTACTCTCTCCTGCTTACTCCTTACTCTCGCCTACTGCTTACTGCCTACTCCCCATCGCACCCGATTGCGCTTAAAAAGATTTTTTGTCGTGATATAATACGCGCAATTGAGCTTTCTATAAGGAGTATCTATCCTATTTTGCCGAGACTTTCCTGCTCTTTTCTGTCGATTTTTTTGGGTATTCCGTGAAACAGCAGATCAGAAGCCCGAAAAAGGTCTATGCCGTCGACACCGGCCTAGCCGCGGCCACAGCCTTCAGCTTTTCGGAAAACCTCGGGCATTATCTTGAGAATCTGGTTTTCCTGACACTCAAGCGCAGCGGCAAAGAGGTCTACTACTACAAGACGAACAACGGCCTTGAGGTGGACTTTGCCTGTCGCGACGGAGGACAAATGGTAGAGCTGGTTCAAGTTGCCCGGGACTTGGCAGGAGAAAAGACAAGAAAGCGAGAGGTCAACGCCTTGTTGAAGGCCCTGGACGAAACCGGACTGGCCACGGGCACCATCGTCACCTACGAGGAGGAGGATGAGGAGATATCTGTCGGTGAAAAAACCATCACCATTGTGCCGGCCTACAAATACTTCTCCTTGGGCGCCGCTGCCACAAGATCGCGGACATCGAGTTAATCCACGAACTCACAGGAAGAAATACCAGGAAGAGCCAACCACCAATAGTTCGTGAACCTTAGAGCGAGTCCTCTTGGACTCTACCGGGAGTAGAGTCCGGGGGGTTCCCAGACACGGCGGTGGAGAAAGCGGAGGACCGCGCGAAAATTATGGGGATTGTCCTGTTTAGGCGGGGTTGGCCGGCTTAGGAGACTCTACCAAAAGCAGAGTTGCAGCAAACCCTGTTCGGATCACATCCGGCGTGACCAGCAATCTTGACTTTCATGTTAACCCCATTTAATCTATCTAAGAATTACTGTAGTACCAAAGATTTTTCACCGAAACTATTAAATTAATAGTTTCAATCACATTAGTGGGCACTTGTTTTGCACGGCCTTCATTTCTGGAGCAAAACGATTTGTATCGACTTCAGGACTGGGGAACCCTGGTCCAGGCATTTTCTAACTCATTGAAAGGACTGGATTCCGGCTTTCTCCGGAATGACGAAGAAATACCTTGTGGGCCTTTTTACGAGACCGTCAGAATCGGATAGGGGAAAGATTATGTCCCGAAAACACGACTTCTTGAGATCATTGCTCTGCAAATCGGCAGCCGTCGTGGCATCCGCCTTGTTTTCAGCCTCTTGCCCGGGACATGCGGCTTTGCGGGCAACCCGCCCCCGGCGCAGTACTACTACGTCACCCTGCCGGAAGATGACCTGCTGACCTTGTTCGACGAGAACCAGGATAACCCCCCAGTCGGGGAACAGGTGGTCAGCCCCCTCCGCAGCGTCACCTCCATCGCGATCGGCGAGACCGGCACCCTGGTGTATTACGACCAGTGGGAGGACGGGGGCTACGATGCCGACATCGCCAACCCGGGCGCCAATGTCTATAACGCCGCGACCAACCCGGCCGGCACCCAGATCTGGGGCGACGGCGACCTGGCCAACGGCTGCCCGCCCAGCATCAGCAATACCATCAACCCGTGCGCGGTCGCCGCAGATGACCAGCTCAAGGCCGGCAATGTCATCATCCTGGACAATGAGGTCGTGGTCAGCAGCGGTGTCTACAACGTCCTCGACCAGTTCGGCACGGCGGCCTACAACAACAACAGCGGCACCAACAACTGGGCCACCAACTGGACGGAGACCGGCGACGATGTTACTGCCAACTACCGCGACGAATTCGCCAGCCGCGGCTTACATCTAATTCCAATGGTTCAGCTTAACTGGACTTCGCCTTGGGTTGAAGAAAACGATGACGGCAGCGCGACGACCGGTACCATCTACATCAATGCCACCAGCCAGCATCTGCGATTCAGAGAAGGCTCGGCAATGAATGATGCCATCAGGCGCACTGCCAACCTCTCCGGCTACTCCAGCGCGGTCTTGAGCTTCAATATCGACGGCTTCAACATCGGCACATCAGACGCTATCGCTGTCGAGATCTCCAACAATGGCGGCTCGACCTATACGCAACTGGAGCAGTTCAACAGCGATCCCGGGCTGGTGACCCGCACCTATGACATTACTGCATACATTGCCTCCAACACCACCGTCCGCTTCATCATACGGGTGCGCTGGAGACTGGGCTTGGCGACGGGAATTACTGGCTGATTGACAACGTAAACATCCAATTGAGCAACGTAAGCGGCCCCAGTGCCGGCGACATCCTGATCACCGGCGGCCAGCTTCGCTTTACCGAGACCGCCGATGCCGGCGACACCGTCCAGCGCGAAGTCAACATCCCAACCAACGGCGGAGTGACCGCCTCCTCATTCGCCAGGTTGAAGTTCACCCTCGGCTATTCGGGGGTCGAGCTGGATGGTACGGACGAATTCCGTGTTGACGTCTCCGGTGATGGCGGGTCGAACTGGACCACGCTGGCGACCTACGGCAGTGCGGCCGGTAATCCCCCCTCCAACCCCTCCAGCCAGAGCTTTGACATCGGCGCGTATGCCGCCGCCAACACCCGGGTGCGCTTCTACCAGGTGGACGCGCTGGAGGCCGGCGAATACTGGTCCGTGGACGACGTGAAGATTGAATGGGGGTACTACCGTGACCCCGCCCTGGTTTTCTACGACGGCCGCGATAAAGTGGGCGCCACCTCCCCGGTGGCGATGACGCGCTACGTCTTCCCGCCCAACCCCGGCTCGGTGATGGCCGGCGGCTGCGAGATGTTCGACACCAGCCAGTGGGGCAGTTCCTATGTCTCGCCGCTGGGCGAGGACACCGCCGAGCCCAACAACTCCTCCTTCGAAGACGTGCGTTGGTTCATCATGGCCGGCCCCGGCGGTGCGACGATCGATGTCGATGCCAATGGGGATGGCGATCTGCTGGACGCCAATGACCTGAACGGCTTTGTCATGGCCGAGGGATCGCGCAAAGTCATTGACGGCATCAACGACGGGGCGACGCTGACCGTCGTTGCCGGAAACCCGGTCCAGGTCAACCTGATGACCGCCGACGACGACGACACCTACGAGTTCCGCTGGGACGCCCTGGTGCCGCGGCCGAACTGGAGTAACGATTACTACACCGCGATCGGCACCACCCGGTCACCTGATGCCGCCGGTGCAAATGGTTGCACCGAAGTCTGGGTCTACAACCCCAATGCGGTGCAGATCACGATCAATTGGGACAGGCCGGGTGGCAGCAGTTACCCGACAGCGGACGGCAGCTTCAACGTTCCGGCGAACAGCGCCGCCCCCAGCCCAGCCGGCACCAACTTTCTGACGAACGACAACGGGGCGCGCTTCTGGTCGGCCGGCGGCCAGGTGTTCTCGCCGATTTCCGTCACCGACTGCACCCGGGAGAACAGCGGCGGCCTGATCATGGACTGGGGCGCGCCGCTGGTGCCGACCAGCCAGCTTACCAGCGAGGTGCTGGTCGGCTGGGCGCCTGGCTGCTCCAATGAGAGCCCGGACGGCATCTGCCGGGATCCCGGCCGCAACGTGACGACCGACGGCAGCCGCAATGTGGTGTTCGTGACGGCGGTCGCCAACACCACCATCTACGTGGACACCAACGGCAGCGGCATCACCTGCCCGGGCGGCGCCGGCGCCGAGAAGACCCAGGTGGCGACCGCCCTCACCTCCTACCGCTTCATCGACGATCCCACTTCGCGCGCCTATGTGCATGACACCTTTACGACCCAGTCGTATGCCCGAGATGACAGCGTCACTGGATGGCCGGCGGGGATCGCTTGGACCACCGACTGGACTGAAGGGAATGGAGAAACGCCTACCTCAGCCAGCAGCCGGGGCAATACAAGTCAATACCACCGGCACCGCTACGTTGCGCTTGCAGGAACTGGCCTCGACGAGCGAAACGGGCCGCACCATCCAGCGCACCCACAACATCTCGGGCAACACTTTCGCCCGCTTGAGCTTCGAGCTCAGTTCCTCTTCCGGCCTGGACGCCACCGACCGCATCGCCGTGGATGTCTCCGGCAACGGCGGCACCATCCTGGTTCACCCTCAAGACCTACGCCGGACCCTGGAACGGCACAACGACTGAAGTGTTCAACATCAGCCCCTACATCGCCACCAACACGACCGTCCGCTTCCGCTTTGTGGACGACCTGGAGACGGGCGACTACTGGGCCATCGATAACGTGCACATCGACTATGCCACCGGCGGCGACTTCGACATGAGCGGCGCGCTGATCAAGACCTGCGACGGCACGCCCATTGCGGTGGCCTACGGCCAGTACCCATCGCTTACCGGCAGCGGCGACGGCGAGGCGCTCGACCTGGGCACCCTGGTCCCGCCCTACCGCCCCAACACCCGAATGGGCGTGATCGGCAACACCATCTGGCTGGACGAGGACGGTGACGGCGTGCAGGATGCGGGCGAGGCCGGCATCCCCAACGTCAAGGTGACCCTGACCGGCACGGCCAACGACGGCACGGTCTACAACGTCACCACCTACACCGACGCCAACGGCGGCTATCTCTTCCCCAACATCAAGTCGGGGCTCAACTACACGTCACGGTGGATCAGACCACCCTGCCCGCCGGTCTGCGGCAACCCGACCTACGACGAAAACGGCATTGGCACGCCGCACGCCACCACCGTCATCTTGACCGCGGGCGAGGAGCACCTGACCGCCGACTTCGGCTACAACTGGAACCCCACCGCCAACGTCACGGGGAACTCCGGGACCGCCGCCATCGGCGACCGGGTGTGGATCGACTCCGACGGCGACGGCGACCAGGACCCGAACGAGATCGGCCTGTACAACGTCCCGGTCCAGCTCATCACCGCGGGTCCGGACGGCCTGTTCGGCACCGCTGACGACGTGGTCGCGGCGACTACGACCACCGACCACAACGGCAACTACATCTTCGATGAGCTGTTGCCGGGGGCTTACGTGGTGCGGGTCAACGGCGGGACAACCCCGACCGGCTACACCCAGACCGGCGACCCCGACAATACCCAAGACAACAAGACCACGGCGCCCATCGTGCTGGCGCCCGGCGACGTGTTTGTCAACGCCGACTTCGGCTACCAGCCGGCAACAGATACCTCCGGCGCCATCGGTGACACGGTGTGGGTGGATTCCGACCGCAACAACGCCAAGAACGCCGGCGAGCCCGGCATTCCCGGGCGTGACCGTCTCGCTGATCAAGGACCTGGACGGCGACGGCACCTGGGATGCGGGCGAGCCGATCATCGCCACCGACATCACCGACGAGAACGGCGTCTACGGCTTCACCGGCCTGCCGATGACCGACGGGGCCGGCACCGATGACTACCTGGTGTGGGTCAACGACACCAGACATGTGCTGGGCGAGCTCACGGCGACCTATGACGTGCGCGACGGCGGCAGCCAGGGCAACCCGACGACCGGCGTGCGCACCGGCCTGGCATCAGCGCCGTGACGAACCTGACCGCGACCGGCGGTCACCAATGCGGACTTCGCCTATGCCCCGCCGGGCCACGACTCAGGCGAGGGGCTGATCGGCGACACCATCTTCCTCGATCGCGATGGCGACGGCGCCTTCGATCCCGGCGAGGGGCTGGAAGGGGTCGACGGTGGAGCTGCTCAACAGCACCGGCCTGTTTGTCGCCCGGACGATCCACCAACGAGAACGGCCAGTACTTCTTCGGCGGGCTGGCGGCGGGTACCTACACGGTGCGCGTGATCACGGCGACCCTGCCCAGCAACGGCGCCGGCCTGACCAACACGGTCGACCCGGACGGCGGCACCGCCAGCCAGTCGTCGGTGACCATCGCCGCGGGCGGGATCAACCTGGCCCAGGACTTCGGCTACCGGCCGATCAGCCGCCAGCCGGTCAACGCGATCTCCGGCACGCTCTGGAAGGACACCAACGCCGACGGCACGCTGCCCGGGTCCGGCGAGACGGGCCGCTTCCAGAACGTCACGCGTGGCGCTTTACGACGACAGCAACGGCAACGGCGTGCTGGACGGCTTCGATAAACTGGTCGGGGACCACGACCACCGACTCGAGCGGCAACTACAGCTTCAACAACCTGCCCAACGGCACCTACTTTGTCGATGTCACCGACGACAACAACGTCCTGAACGGCTACTGGAAATCCAACGGCACCAACCCCGGGCAGCGACAACAACAGCCAGATCGATCCCTACAAGGTCACGGTCACCGGCGGCCAGACCAACACCACCGCCGACTTCGGCTACTACATCGAACCGGCCGGCCTGGGCAATTTCGTGTGGGACGACCTGGACGGCGAACGGCGTCCAGGATGCCGTCGAGCCGGGCATTGCGGGAGTCCCGGTCACGCTGACCATCACCTGGCCGGGCGGCGCTGCACGACCGACGCTGAAGACCACCACCGACGCCAGCGGCTATTACAGCTTCGGCAACCTGCTGCTGGACGAGAACTTCGACGGCGTGGGCGCGCGGCGAGCCCCTCTACACGATCAGCGTGGCGACGCCGGCGGGGAAGATTCCGAGCCCGCAGAACCAGACGTCGGAGGACCTCGACTCCGACAACCCGGCGGGCCAGCCGGCCACGGTGACGGAAGGAACGGTCAACGACACCTATGACTTCGGCTTCTACGGCGGTTCGGCCCTGCTCGGCGACCGGGTGTGGGTCGATGCCAACGGGAGACGGTCTGCAGGATCCCGGCGAAGCCGGCATCAGCGGCATCGACATCATCATCTACCGGGCCGAGCTGCCCGTGCGGGTTGCACGGTCACTACCGGTCCCGACGGTCTGTGGCAGAAAAGCGGTGACTCCGGGCGAGTACGTGGTGACCTTTGAGGATGCGGATATCACGGGCCTCGGCTACAACGCCCAACCGACCAATATGACGCTCGCCCAACGACACTTATGTCGTCACCGTCGCGGCCGGGGACTTCAGAGATTATCTCGACTTCGGATTCATGCGGCGGCACAACGGGCACGATCGGCAATTTCGTCTGGCAGGACAGCAACGGCGACGGCGATCAGGACGCGGGCGAAGCGGGCCTTGCGAACGTGACCGTCAACCTCTACCAGAGTGACGGCGCGACCCTGGTCGCCACCACGACCACCGACGCCGCCGGCGCGTACTCAGTTCACCGGCGTGCCTGCCGGCAACTACGTGGTGGCGGTGACCGATACCAACAATGTGCTGGGCGGTTTCAACCAGACCGGCGAGGGCAGCGCCGGCAGTCCGTCGGGGGCGCCGTGCGGAGGCTCTGTGCGACAACCGGATCAGCGTCGCCGCTCGGCGGCGGCGGCACCATCGGCTGGGCCGACTTCGGCTACCGGCCCGGGAGCGGCCCCGGCTCCATCGGCAACCTGGTTTGGCGCGACCTGAACGGGGACGGCGACCGGGATGCGGGCGAACCCGGTATCGAGGGCGCGGTGGTGCGTCTCTACAGCGGGGCCACCCTGGTGAGCACGGTGGTGACCGGTCCCGACGGCAGCTATCAGTTCAACAACCTGCCGCTCGGCACCTACCAGGTCGATGTGGACCTGAGCGGCGTGCTGGCCGGCTTCACCAAGACCAACGGCGCCGCCGGAGCGACAACAACAGCCAGGCGGACCCTTACCCGGTCACGCTGACGGCCGGCGCGCCCAGCAACGTCACGGCCGACTTCGGCTATGACGCCGCGACCGCCTTACTCGATCAGCGGCACGGTGTTCGAAGACAACGGCGGTACCGGCACCCTCGGCGTCAACGACGGCGCCGAGCACGATCCCGTTGCCGCCTGGTGCCACGGTGACTCTTTATCGGGTGGTGAACGGCCAGGAGTACCTGTTCGGCACGGCCACACCGACGCGAGCGGCTTCTACAGCTTCACCGACCTGCCTGCCGGCAACTACGTGGTCAAGGTGGACACCACCGGCACCATCGTCGAGGGCATGCAGCAGACGGTCGACCCGGATCAGGGGGCTGTGCACACTCTGCGACAGCCAGACTGGCGCGTGACGCATCTGTCAACGGCAACATCAGCCGACCGTCAACTTCGGCTACTGGAACGGCGGCGTGGTCACGACCCCGGTGACCCTGGCCTCCTTCCAGCGCCACGGAAAAGGGCGGACTGCTGACCTTTCGCTGGTGGACGGGAAAGGAACTGGGGAACGTCGGCTTCCACCTCTACGCGCGAAACCGCCGAGGGGCGTGTGCGGCTCAACAGCGAGCTGATCCCGTCCAAGGTGGTCTCCGGCGACAAGCCGCAGCACTATCTCTACGAGGTGTCCGGCGTGGAGGCCAAGTCCTTCTGGCTCGCCGACGTCAGCATCCGCGGCAAGGAAACCCTGCGCGGGCCGTTTGCGCTGGGCAAGGCATATGGGAAACAGCCGGTGCTGAAGCGCATCGACTGGAAGAAGATAAAGTCCGAGCACCAGGCGCAAGAAGGCTGAGCGGCTGGCAGGGGAAACAGGCCAAGATGCTTCAGGCCGGGGCCGTGGTCGGCGATGACCCTGACCGGTGCTGCCGCCACTCCGCAGCTCAACCTGACGGTGACTCAGAGACGGCCTCCACCGGGTGACCTACGAGGCGCTGCGCGACGCCGGCCTGGATCTGGCGGGAGTCAGAATCAACAAGCTGGCCCTGACCAACAAGGGGCGAGCCGGTGCCCATCCGCGTGGTGGGCAAGGATCGGCAAAGGTACGGTCTTTGGCGCGGGCGGCTATATCGAATTCCTGGGCCAGGCGAACAAGAGCCTCTACACCGCGGAGAACATTTACATCCTGAGTGTCGACGCCGGGAACGCGCTGCGCGGTCGGCGTCAACAAAGATCCGCTGCCGAAGGTCCGCCGTCCCCGAACCGTACTATTTCGAAACGGTCCGGGTGGAGCGCGAACGCAAGTATGATCGCTTCTCGCCCACCAGTGATCCCTGGTACGATGACTGGCTGCTGGCCTGGGGTGGAGCGGCATCGCGCGATTACGCGATCAGTATCGACAACTACGTCTCGAATGCGGCCCCCGGCACCCTGCACGTGGGCATGTGGGGGGTGACCGACTTCCCGGCGGCCCCCGACCACCATGTGGAGGTGAAGTTCAACGGCGTGAAGGTGGCCGACGATTATTTCGACGGCGCGCAGGTCGTCCCGATCGACGGCCGAACTGCCGGCCGGGTTGCTCCGGGAAGGCGCCAACACCGTGACCCTGCAGCTGCCCTTCACGGGTCTGGATGCAGACTGTGGAATGGGATATGGTTGCGTTGAACGACTACAGCGTCACCTATCCGCGGCGGTTTGTGGCTCGCGACGGCGCCCTGACCTTCACGGCGGCGGGGAGCCTGTTCAGCGTGGAGGGGCTGCCGAGCGCCAACGTGGTGGTCTATCGGCAGAAGGCCGACGGCACGGTCGAGCTTCTGAGCCAGGTCAAGGTGGCCAAGGCGGGTGCGACGTATACGGCCACCTTCCGCGGCCTTGCGGAAGCGGCCACCTACTATGTGTCGGCCGTGGAAGCGCTGCGTTCCGCCGACGGCTCTCGAACCGGTCAACCGCAGCCGGTGAGCTGCGCCGAGCGGCGGTCCGGCAAAATACCTGATCATCGCCCATCCGGATTTCATCAACACGGATCTTGACCGCCTGGTGGCGGCGCGCAAGGCCGAGGGCTACTCCGTCAAGGTGGTGCCGGTGGATGGGCTCTACGCCCAGTACACCTACCAGATCAAGGACGCCGAGGCGATCCGGAGCTGTATTGCCGACGCCCATGCCAACCTGGGTACGGAAGCGGTGCTGCTGGTCGGCGGCGACACTTATGATTACCATGACTACCTGGGCCTGGGGTCGGTGAGCTTCATCCCCTCGCTCTACGCGCAGACCGACGCGATCGTGCACTTTGCGCCGGTGGATGCCCTGTATGCCGACGTCGACCGGGACAACGTACCGGATCTGGCCATCGGGCGCTTCCCGGTGCGGACCGCGGCGGAGCTGGCGAACGTGGTGAACCAGACCCTGGATTACGACGCCAAGGACTACGGCCGGACCGCGGTGTTTGCCGCCGACCGCTACGATGCCGCGCAGAGCTATGACTTCAAGCAGGATGCGGAGAACATCGTCGCCAGCCTGCCGCAGGATTGGAAGGCCGGAGTCAAGAAGGCCTATGTGGACGACCTCGGTCATCGGCGGCGCCCGCAAGGCCCTGATCGATGCCATCAACGCGGGGGTTGCGGTGACCGGCTTTATCGGCCACTCCTATGAGTATGCCTGGACCTTCGAGGGGCTCTTCAAGTGGAGTGATGTGGACAAACTCCACGAACTTCTCCAGGCCGACCGTGGTCAGCCAGTGGGGGTGCTGGAACACCTACTACGTGGCGCCCACGGCCGACACGCTGGGGCACGAGTTCATGCTGAGCGGCAACCGCGGGGCGGCGGCGGTGCTGGGAGCCAGCACCCTGACCGAGGCTCCCGCCGAGGCGGAAATGGGCAAAGCGCTGTTCAACTACCTGCCGCAGCAGGGCATGACGCTGGGTGAGGCCATCCTGCGCGCGAAACGCGACGTGGCCGAGAGAAACCCGATCAGCTGGATGTCATTCTCGGCTACCAGTTGCTGGGTGACCCCCTGCTGGTGGTGGGAGGGCAGTAATAGCCACTTGTTGATCCAGCTCCAAGGGCCGGGCGCCATGCCCGGCCTTTCTATTGGAGGCCTTCTTAGTGTTGTCAGGCGCCAGTTCGTGGATATCGACCAGCGGTTCGCCAAGGCCATGGAATAGGGTCACTTTGTTTTGTGGAGCCTCGACCGCACAATCACTTAATCACTGTAAACAAGTGCTTTACATGCGCGCCCCTTCCCCTTAGCGAAGTCCCCGCGATGAGCGGGTTTTTTCGTGAACGGAAGAGACATGAGCGGCTGTGCCTTGATCTATCAGCGGGACGGCTCCCCTCCGGACCCTGCGGTGTTGAACCGCATGCTGGATAAGTTGCGGCACCGGGGCCCGCATGGGTGTGACACCCTGGTTCTGCCCAGAGCAGTCCTTGGCTGCCGGCATTTCTGGACCACCCCGGAAGCCGTCGGTGAGCGCCAGCCGCTGAGTGACCCAAGGCAGAATCGTGCACCTGCTTTTCGACGGGCGCCTGGACAACCGTGATGAACTCTCGCGGCCCTTGGTCTGAAGGGCCCGGAGTCACGGCGCCTGTCGGACGCGGCGCTGCTGCTGCAGGCTTATGGGAAATGGCAGGAAGGCTGTTTCGAGCGTTTGCTTGGGACCCTTTGCCGCCGCCCTCTACGATGCCGCACGGGAACGGATGGTGTGCGCCCGTGACGGCCTCGGGCATCGCACCCTCTTCTATTACCTTGATGATCGGGTACTTGGTGTTGGCCTCCGAGGAAAACGCGGTGCTGACTTATCCCGGCGTTTCCGACCGTCTCAACGAGAAACGGCTGGCCGAGCATTTCGCCATGAAGACCCCCACGCCCGGGAGCACCTTTTTCGCCGATGTCAAGGAGCTGCTTCCGGCTCACGTGCTGATCGTCAAACCCGACCGCTTCTGGAGCAGACGCTACTGGAAGCTGGAGGGCAAAGTGCGATTGCGCCGGGCTTCCGACGCCGAATACGCCGAGGAGTTTCTCTCCCTGCTGCAGGACAGTGTCAAATGCCGGCTGCGATCGGTGACGCGCCCCGCCATCATGATGAGCGGTGGTTTGGACTCCGGTTCGGCGGCAGCGCTGGCGGCCCGGGAACTGGCCGGCCGTTCGCCGGGCCGAGCGCTTGCTTGCCATTTCGTGGGTCTTTGACGAACTGCCCAGTTGTGACGAGCGCACCTACATCGACTTGCTGGTGGAGGCCTGCGATCTGGAGGCGATCCGCATTCGGGGCGATCATGCCTGGCCCTTGCGTGATCTGGAGTGCCTGGCGCTGAATCCCAACACCCCGGTCGAAAACCTCTACCGGGAGCTGAAGGACCTCGCCTATCAGGCATCGTCCCAGGCAGAGGCGACCGTGCTGCTGAATTGCGCTTTCGGAGACAGCTCTTTACACCGGAGCGGAATTCTGGTTGACGACCTGCTTCGCGAAGGCCGTTTTGGGGAAGCTTTACGCGGTTTTGGTGGCTTTTGCGCCAATCCGGCCCTGCCGACATCTTGAGCTCGCCGCGATGTACGGCGTCCCCTTGGTTTGCTCCGTCCCCGCTGGCTGCGGCGCTTCACCCAAACGCCCCGTCTGGCTCACGGACGAGGCCTGGCGGTTGGTCTTGGAGGGAGCCCTGCAGGGGAGACAGCCCGGGCTGCTTTGTCAGACCGACCGAGCGAGTTTGCCCAGATGCTCATTGACAATGGGCCGCGGACTTTCCCGTGGAGACCTTTCACGCTAGCCGGTATCGGGTTGAGCTGCGGGACCCTTACCGGGACCGTCGCCTGGTGGAATTTTTCTTGACGGTTCCGGCTCATCAATTGTATAGGTGAATACGGGTATAAGGTGATTCTGCGGAATGCCATGCGGGGTATTTTGCCGGACAAGGTCAGGCTGGCCGGTCGCCACGGCACTCTTGAGGCGCTGCATTACCGGGGGGTAGCGGAGCAGGAAACCGGGACTGGTTCGTGCTTTGCAGAAAGGCCGCGGAGTTCCGGCTTGCGCCGTTATGTGCGGCCTGACTGGCTGGAGGTGCGGTGCCGGGACGGATGAATTCCGAGCTGGAGGAATTCATGCTTTGGGAATGCCTGAGCTTTGAACTGTGGGCCAGGCAAAGGGAATGATCAGTATACTTCTTTGGAGTTGAGGATGACACACGATCAAACAGGAAAAGGGAAAACCCCGAATAAGACTTCTGGAATTCCGATGAAACGTGCATACACCGCGCCCCGTTTTGAGACCTTCGGTGATCTCCGCAGCGTCACCCTTGGAGGATCGACTCCAGGAACCGGCGATAGCGGTAACCCGACCATTAAAAAACAACCGATGATGATGGGTTAATGAGAGGGCCTGTCGTGTGGCGCGCGATGATGGTGAACCGCGACCAGGAGGGCAGCAACCCCATGAGTGTCGGCAATGTCTGAGAGGCTGTCTGAAAATGCTCCTAAATCCCCCGTTAAGAAAGGGGACTTTTGACTCGCCCCTTTTGTAAAGGGAAGTCGGGGGATTTTTGAACCGAGGGCTGCACTAAAATTGGATTTTCAGACACACTCTGAGACCGTCGGCATCCACATGCAACCGCAGGCGAAACGGAAGCGCGCCCATCCCTATCGATTGGCGGGGCATACCTTCGTTGCGGACATGTCATCGGTCAGGTTGGCACGTTTTGCCAGTACCGTGCCGGCCGCGCTTCCACCGCGCCGTGTCGAACCCGACCCCCCGGCGGGGCCCGCTGCCGAAGGACCGGTCCTGCGACGAGAGGGTCTGGTGGCCGGGGAGTGGCGCGAGGTCAGCCTGCGTTCCGGCCGTTTCGGGCATCTTATTTGGGTTTCGGGAGTGGGGGAGTTTTCCGTCAGTGCCGACGGCTCTGACATCGCATGCCGGAGCAGCGTCAACGGCGTCGGTCCCGACACCTTGCTGAAAGCGCTGCTGGGCCCACCCGTAATTCTTGCCCTGGCGCTCCACGACGTGTGGTGTCTGCATTGCAGTGCGGTTATGGTTGCTAACCGGGGTATCGCCTTCCTCGGTCCGTCGGGAGAGGGAAAATCCACCCTGGCAGCCCGTCTTGACGCGGAATATGGCCCCGTCATCCGGCGCATCAGCGACGACATCCTGCCGGTAGAGAACGGGCCTGAGCGCCTCCTGGCGCTGCCCCATTTTCCGCAAATCAAGCTCCCGCCCGATCAGCAGGTGCCCGTGGGCACTCCCGAAAGGCTCCCGCTTGCAGCAATCTACGTGGTGAATACCTCGCAGCCGATCGCTTCAAAGGAGCTGCAAATCACACCCCTATCCCTGTCCCGGGCGACCCGGGCCCTGCTGCGTCAAACCGTGGCAAGCCGCCTGTTCCCGCCGCAGTTGCTGGAGCGGCACTTGAGCTTCTGCGCCGATGCCGCGGGCCGCGTGCCGGTGCGAAGCCTCAGCTACCCGAAACGCCGCCCATGGCTGCCGCGGGTCTGTGAGGCGCTCCTGGCCGATCTGGAAACGCTGGGGCTTTCGACGGGTGACGGCACAACAGGTTAGCGGCTGTATTTCTCGGACAATCTTCTGACCCGGTTCAGGGCATCCTGCCCATGTTTGAAATGCTCGGGGAATTGGTCGACAACACGGCGCGCAATCTGGCTGAGGGGTATTTGCCCGTCCATCAGCATCAAGATGAATTGATCGATGCGGCCGGGTCGGTCGAGTGCGGGAATGTAGTCGACACCTCTTTTGCGCAGTTTGGCAGGGGATAGCGGCAGGCCGAAAAAGGTCGACTGCCTGAACTCCACCTTTCTCTGCCCGGGGTCACCCTGATCAACAACGCGGGTGTCCCACCTCCAGGTATAGTCATCGCCCACCAGGTTGGCTTTGATGGTGACGGCGACCCGGTCGCCGCTGTTCACCGCGACCGGCTCCAGCAACGGTAAGAAAGCGTTGCCGTAGATCAATTCCGGCAAGGCCGGTGACGTGGAAAAACCCAATCCGTCGCCAAGCGTTGCCTCGAACCAGAGGCTCAGCCCATGTGCCGTGCCTGCCCTGGCGACGATCCAGTTCAAGTCTCCCCGGGCGTCCGGAGTCGATAAAGCGGTATAGTCCAGGGTGGCCCATGGTTGCGGTTCAGCCAGGAAATGCTCAGGCGGTGCCCGGAAGTTGTAAAGATTGTTGAGAACCATCCGCCGCGCGGCCCGCATATCCAATTCGAACCCACCATCATCCCAGGGAGAGGTGTACTGGCTGTAGTGCTCCGGTGCTTCCACCAAGGCCGCCCACAAAACATCCTGTTCGGGGATGAGCCTCCCACCGGGGGCCAGATGGCGCTGCCGAGCGTCGATGACGGCCGGCAGGTGCCGCTCGAAAAGGGGCAGCATCCCCCGCAGGTCGGAGATAATGACGTCGGCTCGTTCGGGTAAAGTGACCTCGGTGGATAGGTCCTGGATGAAAACCATCCGGTCGGCGTAACCGTTGGCGGCCGCCATCTCTTTCGCCACGTGGATGGCATTGTTTGGTTCGACCGCATACACGCGGCGGGCGCCGAACCGGCAGGCGAGCAGGGCGAAAATTCCGGCGCCCGCACCGATGTCCAAAACAACCGAGTCCGGCCGGATCGCCTGGCGCAGCGCTTGACTATAAGCGGTCATCCGCACCCGATCCCTGATCATGGCCCCATAGTCGTTAATACTCATACATTGAAAGATGCCTCGATCTCAGATATACTTGGTTAGGTTTGAATGTTTCCTTCTGCCACCCTCGCGAAAGCCGAGTCCAAGAACCACTCGGTACACACCCACACAATAAAGTGATCGATAACCTTGTCGTCATTCAGATGGACCCCGGATCAGGTCCGGGGCGGGTGCCGGAATCTGGAAAGGCACTCGATGCCGGTGTTCACCGGCATGACGATGTGGATGACGGACACTTATTTCTGATGAACGGCACTCAGAGCGCATGCACCTCAGCCTTGAGAAGATCGGCGTCGAAAGCGGCGAAATGTTGGTGAATGTCCGCTGTGTCATTGAGCACCAACCCTTGACACTCAATCCAGGCATGGGCCTCGAACCGGCCGCTGTCCCGGCGGACGCCGATCCGCAGCTCACTCTCCGATGCCAAGCCGCCGCAGCCACCACCACAGCACCAGTGAACGATGGAGGCAGGTCGCCCGGTAGCATCCGCAGCGGGCGGCAATTCCCAGAATCCGGGCCATGCTCGAGGGCTTGTGTGAGATCTGCGGGATCGAGCCGCCCCCTGGGAGGGGGCCCCGGACGAGCGAGAAGGCCTTGCAGGCGGCGCAGGCCGAACAACGCAATGCCACCGCCATTAGAGGCAGGAGCAAAAGGCCCTGGATCAGCCACCAGCGCTCAGACCACGGAGAGTCTCCTGAAGGATTGCCAATGCCGGCTCAGGCGACCCAACATGCTATTCCTCGCCAAGCTCAAGCAAACCGTTGGCGAGCAACTTCTCGATCAACTCCCGCAGGTCCCGTTCCAGAACTTTCGGCTCGACATCAAATTCGGTCAGGAGGACCTTAAAGGCGTCCTCTATGGACTCGGACGTGGTTAAGAGGGCCAGCATTCGTGTCCCGACTTCATCGAGGCCATAATAGCTCTCATTTTGAAGGTTCAGGAATACGGACTCGCCATCGATTTCTCGCATGAGAACCTCGGGTGGTACTGATACGCGCCTGGCAAATGAGAGTGCCATGACCAACCTTCCGTTCCTTTGATTTTCCGGATGAACCCCGTAATTGATACTATCCCATGAGTGGTCAGGTCAAAGACATTTAATTAAATGAGTTTCAAAAACGCGACTTTTGATACTTAACCATTATTTTTTGCTTAAGTTTTCGGTATATTTGGGGGTGATAGGATTGAAAGCAAGAACGATTGGTAATGACATTGTTTTGGAGAGGTTCGAGGGGAGAATTCGCCATGGCCAAGGTGATCAACGTAAAAGACCTTACCACTGAACAGGTGGCAGCTTTGGAGAAGTTGGTAGGATTGTTCAAACGGCAAGCTGCAGGAGAAAATAAGGAGGCTGGGGCAAAAGGCGCAGAGGAGTTTGCTTTGGGTACCCGCCGGTCCAACGTGATCGGGGGGAGAGTCAGCAGAAGACACAATTATCAGGACCCTCAATCTTCTTAAGAAATACAAGGTCAAGCAAACGGAGATCTTTGATCTGCAGTTAGTGGCCACCATGCTGGCCAACGATGTAATGCGAATCTACACCTTTAATCAAACCGACTTCCAGGGATTCACAGAGATCAGAGTGTTGACCCCATAACTGTGTCACCAAGATGACCCTCTGATTTTTCAAGTCATTCCAGGGGGTCGTTTTCCACCAGATCCCAGATCCCGCAGGGGCAGACGCCGGCGCAGAAGCCGCAGCCGATGCAGCGCTCGGGATCGACGACCAACTCGAAGTCCTTGCCGTCTTCTTTCTTGGAGATGGCCGCCTGGGGGCACATCGTGAGGCAAATGCCGCAGTCCCGGCAGGAACCGCACGACGAACACTGGGAGGCGCAGGCTTCAACGCCCTCAAACTTGACCACGCGCGGGTCGAAGTATTCGACCTTGACCCGGGAGGTGTCGAGCATCTTTCGGGCGTCGCCCCTCGGCCGTTTTCCTTCCAGGATGTCGGCGATGGCCTGAGCGGTCTTGCGCCCGGCACCGATGGCGTCAGTCAGGAGTCCGAGTTTCACGGCATCGCCGATGGCAAAGATCTTGGGATCGGAGGTCTGGAAGGATTCGCTCACCTTGATGAAGCCGCGCTCCGTGGCCACGCTGTCGGGCAGAAAATCCAGGTCCGGGACATCGCCCACCGAAATGATAACCGTGTCGGCCGGGATCACCTCCCCCGTGGTCAGCTCAAGGCCTTCATCGGTAACGGCCTTGCTGAAACACGGCCAGCGGAACTGGGCGCCGACGGCCTCGGCCGCTTCTCGTTCCTTGCCGAAGGAGAGCGGCTCCTGGATGTCGACCAGGGTAATGGTTTTCGCCCCGAGCCGATGGGCTTCGGTGGCCGCATCGCAGCCGACATTGCCGGCCCCGATGACCACCACCCTTTTTCCCACTTCGACCTGATCGAGCTTGCTCCGGCGGAGAAACTCCAGGGCCGGAATCATCTTTTCCTTGCCCGGAATGGGCAGAATCCGCGGCTTTTGAGCACCCACGGCGACGACGACGAAATCATAATCCGCCTTGATCTGCTCCAGGTCCCCCGGGGTCAGTTTCTGCTGCAGGTAGACGTGAGGAAGCGCGTCCTTCACCCGGCTCAGTTCCGCGTCCACAATGTCGTCAGGAATCCGGGTCCGGGGAATGAGCGCTGAAATTTTCCCTCCCAGGGCCTCCCGCATGTCATAGAGGACCGCTTCGTGGCCCCGCCGGCGCAGCTGCCAGGCGACCGAAATCCCGGCCGGACCGGCCCCGATCACGGCCACGCGCTTTCCCGTGAGCGGCGGGAGTTCGGGGGTCTTAGCTTTGATGCTCGCTTTCCCGAGCTGGGTTATGTCCACGGGCAGGACATTCACCGTGTGCCGGGTGCAGCCCTGCATGCAAAGGTTGGGACAGAGATAACCGCAGATGGACGCGGGGAACGGCGTGTAGGCAAGAGCAAGGTCCACCGCCTCATCGATTCGCCCCTCGCGAATCAAGCGCCAGCGCTCATGAACGGGTATCCCCGTGGGGCAGGTGGCCTCGCAGGGCGGCACATACTTGCGGTTTTCCCAGACCGGCACGAAGCGGCGCAGGTTGCCGTTCACGATGACCGGAATCGGACTGCGATCGAAATCGACCAGGTCCCCGATCAGGCCGCCCGTTCCCAACTCGCGATCCCAGACTTCCCGGTGAAAGTCGGCAAGGGAAGCCCGCGGCTTGGCCGCCTTTTCCCGGGGCGATCGCGACGCGAGCAGCTGCCAGTGACTCCGGTCGGCAAGCTGGTCAAAAAGGTGGGGATGCCTGATGGTGTCCAGGTAGGTCTTGAGATTGCTGACCAGCCACTCCCAGTCCTCATTGGAAATGGGCACGAGCTTGGCGTCGGTCCGGCTGAAGCCCCGGTGGGGACCTCGAAAGAAAATCCGGCCCCCGACCATCCCCACGCAGGGGCGATGCCCCAACACGTTTTCGGGGTCCTGAGGCCGGTATCCGCAGACCACGGCTATGCCCCCGGCCATGAACTCGGCGAAATAATCCCCCACCGAACCCAGCACCCAGAGTTCCGGGTGATCGAAGCGCGGGTTGCGCTTGGTCATGGTCATGCCGCGCGCCCCGATGTTTCCGGCGATGGCGATCTTCCCCTGGGCCATCGCGTTCGCCGAGCCGTTGGCGGCATTGCCGTGGACGACGATTTCGGCGCCGGCGTTCAACCAACCGACGTCATCCGAAGTCGGCCCCATGACCTCAATGCGGGTGTTGGGAAAGCCCATGGAACCGACGCGCTGCCCCGGAGAACCGAGGATGCGGACCGAAACCGGCTCGACACCGGCTTTCCACAGCCGTCCCCCGATCCCGTGCTGGCCAAAGGCCTCTACTTCAAGAAAGCGATTCCCACTTTCCACGGCCCTCTGGATGCGCTCCTCCAAGACGCGCGATTCCAGACGCAGGCCGTTTTCCATGCCGGAAATACGATAATAGTGCTGACTTTCCATTTCCATCTCCCGAACCTGACGCTCGGTTCAGACCTCGCAATTTTCAGGCTAGACTAGTTCCCATCCGGAAATCCCTCCCTTGGTGGGAGGGGCAGGGGGAGGGGGTTGATCAAGTGTCAGCAATCACATCCTTTTTCACCCCCACCCAGCCTCCCCCATCGAGGGGGAGGAGAAATTGGGGACCTTTTCGGATGGACACTAGACTACGTATTTTATGCTCAGACGCTCCGCCGCACTGGAATCATTAATGGCCAAAGCATCGGACATGCCAATGGGAAGAGAGGTCGATCGACCCAGAGGGGCGACAATCTTCTTCAATTCCGTATCGAAGCTCAGGAAAACGTCGACGACCCGCTCCGCCACCTTTTCCGGATCCAGCCGGCGGTAAAGGCGGGGGTCCTGAGAGGTGATCCCCTTGGGGCAGAGGCCGATGTTGCAGACGTTGCAGCGATCGGATTCCGAGCCCACACATCCGGCTGCCGCCTGCATCATGTATTTGCCCGTCTGCACGCCGCTCGCCCCCAACATGATGAGCGCCGCCGCATTGGCTGCCAGGTTCCCGTATTTGCCGACACCTCCGCCGGCAAAGAGCGGCAGCTCGTTCTGCTTGCCCACTTTGACCAGCGTAAGGTAGCAGTCGCGGAGGTTGCTCGCGATGGGGTGCCCCATGTGGTCCATGGAGACGCTGTAGGCGGCGCCGGTGCCCCCGTCTTCACCGTCAATGGCGAGACCGGCGGCATAAGGGTTGCGGGCCAGGTTGTTGAGCACGGACTGGGCCGTCGAGGTCCCGGAAATCTTCGGATACACCGGGACGCGGAAGCCCCAGGCCATGTACATGGACTGGATCATCTTCGCCACCGATTCCTCGATCGAATACTTGGTCTGGTGCGTGGGCGGACTGGGCAGGTTCACCCCGCGGGGGACCCCCCGAATGGCGGCGATGAGCTTGTTGACCTTGTACCACATGAGCAGGCCGCCGTCGCCCGGCTTTGCCCCCTGGCCGTATTTGATTTCGATGGCGCAGGGGTCTTCCTTCATTTCCGGCAGGGCATGGATGATCTCATCCCAGCCGAAATAGCCGCTGGCGATCTGCAGGATGACATATTTCAGAAAACGCGACCGCAACAGGCGCGGCGGACATCCGCCCTCGCCCGTGCACATGCGGACGGGCATTCCCAGTTCCTCATTGAGGTAGGCGACACCCATCTGGAGGCCTTCCCACATGTTGGGGGAGAGGGCGCCAAAGGACATGGCACCGATCATGAGCGGGTAAATCTCACGCACCGGGGGAATCCAACCCTGTTCGCTGAACAACCTCAGGTTTTCCTCGGGCGGCAAGATCCTGCCGAGCAGCGTCCGCAGCTCGAATTCGTGGCGCCCGGCATCGAGCGCCGGGTCCGTCAGCATGGAAATGCGGGTGAACTTGATGCGGTCCAGAATGCCTCCGGGCTCGGGATCGCGCACGTTCCTGCGCCCCCCCCGGCGTCGCGGCTGACCGCCGCGGTTGATATGAAACCTCAGTTTGTCCGCCTCGTCGGTCCGGTAGGGAATAATGCAGTCGTTGGGACAGACCAGGCTGCACATGGCGCATCCCACGCAGGCGTAGGCGGGGTCCGTTTTCTGGCGGATGCCGTAGAAAACCTGATTGGCACTCGATGAGCCCTTGCTCGGCCCGATCTGTCCCAGGTCCGGCATCTGCAGCAGCCGTTTCCGGAAAACCCCGAGGTCAATGGCATGAACCGGGCAGGCCGCGGTACAGCGGCCGCAGTGAGTGCACTTGTCTTTTTCCCAGTGAATCTGCCAGGGAAGATCTTTAATGCTTAGTGTAGATGGGCTAATCGTGCCGTTTGAGAACATATCTCAACCTCCTGACGATCCCGGCGGATGATAGCGGTGTCCAGATACATGGGCTGAAAATCCCGGCCTCGATCCCGGTCCGGTATGGCTACATCCAACCCGCACATCTCCGATGAAATGGCATAGAGACCGGGGCGGCCACCGACCACGGCGGGGCGAAGCTTCTTGCGATCCTGGACGACGAAGAGGGTCTTGTCCGGAAGACATCCCATAACACAGTTGGGACCGTCGATGATCAGGCGGCGACACGAGTGTTTCAATTGCCTCAAGAAGGCGCCGTCCGGATGCTGTTCCAGGTCCTCATCCTGCAGGGGCGTGATGACGTGCTTGTAGGACTCGATGCCGAGACCCAGGCGCTTGAGGCTGAAATGCAGAATGTGCGTGAAGACCTCGGAGTCGGACTGGTACCCGATGTAGCCCGGAAACCCCCGGGAAGTGAGGAATTCGCGGTTGGGGACAAAGGCCGTGTTCTCCCCGTTGGTCATCGTCGCCACCCCTTGAATGAAGAACGGGTGGCAGGCATAGAGGTTGATCGCATAGTTGGTGTTCTGCCGGCCCTGGGCGAGCATGACGCGGGCACGGAGCTCCTCCCGGTCCAGGCGAAGATATTCAGCGACCAGAAGCGGGTCCCCGATCTCCTTGATCATGATGGCATCGGGCCAGAAACTGTAGACAATCATGTCCTCGTTTTCTTCACCCATCTGCCTCAGCTGCAGCCGAACCATCAGCAAACGGTGCTCGAGTTCGCTCTCGCTCAGCCCTTCCCACGCCTCCGGGTATTCATAGGCGCGGATCAGGTAGATGTCGCGCCGGGGCGTTCCGGGAGGCGGGTTCTTGGGGATCTTGATGGACAGTTTGTATTTGGTCATGAAGCCGATGTTCATCATGAACTGATCAAGGCGCTTCAGCCCGTCGTTGGTGAAGATCCCCGAGAGGATCGGGGCGCCCTTGAGTTCCTCGAAGGGGCCACCCAGGTCGCTGAGGAAGAGGCCCACGCCCGAGCCGTCATGACCTTCACGCATCACGTCCAGGGCCTGCATGGCCATCATGGGGGACAGGGGTTCCTCGCTGGTTACTGCAAATAAGCGGCACATGGTCCTTCACTCTCCTTTGAACCACGAACTAACCTGGCCGCAAAGCCCCTCGCCGGTGCGCGAGTCCGCTCACGAAGCTGCCAGGAAGTACGGCAAATCAGCCTATGGAACCAAACCGAATGGATTTCGGCCGCAATTGAGGCCGGGAAGGAACAACTCTGAGCGGTTTTCGGGGCTGCAACTCTCTTACGCTTCCTTTCCATTCAAGCAGGAACACTGTTTATTAGCCCAGATTATATTTTAAGTCAAAGGGCAAGTAAACCCCTTATGGTGTTGCTTTCTTGCGGAACTAACAAACTGCCGACAAGTCTCCCGAACAGTCTTCTGTGTCACCATCCTCGGAACTATGCTATATTTTTTAAAGTTTGCAGCGTCATTTCCATACTCGCTTTGATAAAATGAGGATTATTCTGTAAAAGAAAATCGGAAGTGATCTTCGTGACCGATAGCGCGAGACATTGACTGATCATCAATTTGAATATGCAATGGACGGGATGACCAAACAGACCGAACGAGTGCCCTTCGAACCGGATGAAATTGCGGTCCTGAGGCAATCCATCGACCTCTCTGAAGAACTCCTCAGCGAGTACTACAAGATCTCGACGTCCCAGTGGAAGCGATATCGCTATGACATTCAGTCGCTCCGGGACCTGCGGGAGCAGGAGGTTACCGATGCCGCATTTGCGCAGATCCACCGCTACCTGCGGCACCCCAACGACAGATTGCGGGGCAGCGAACCCGGCGACTATTTCAAGATCTGCCTTCAGGACCATGTCATTCGAAAAGCGGTCCAAAGGGATTGTGTCATTCAGCTTTTCCCTCTTTCTCTTTACATCATCACTCATGAACTGATTCACGTGATCCGGTTTGCCAAATTCCTGCAGCGCTTTGACAGCACGGAGACGGAACAGGAAGCGGAGGAAGGCCGGGTTCACGCACTGACCTTTCAGCTTTTGCACAGTTGCAGGGTCCCGGGACTCCCCGAGGTGCTCTCCGCTTTTCTGGACTGCCGCACCATGGAGACCTTTTCCGGAATGCCGGGAACCTGATTTTGAACTCTCGGTAGTGACGAGTGACGAGTGACGAGTGACGAGTGACAAGCAAGGCTCGAAAAGGGTCGGGAAAGCGAGCATTGTTAATCGCCTGCTCGTGTGTTAAGTGAGCGGCTGAGGTTTTTGATGCGGGGGTAATGGTTCGGGGGCTTTGATGGACAATGTCCTTCCCCAATGGCCCGGTGGGCAACCCATCGCAATCCTTTGTTTTTCTCTGACCACTGATCACTGGCCACCGGCCACTATTTTCCGGCTTAAGGCAGACGAAGATTATGGAAACAAAAATCAGCCCGCAGGAAGTTCGGCACGTCGCGGACCTGGCGCGACTGGAATTGACCGAGCGCGAGGAATCGCTCATGACGGAGCAGCTGAACAGTATCCTCAGCTACATGGACAAGCTCAATGAATTGGATACCGGCAATGTCCCTCCGACCACTCATGCCATCCAGTTGGAAAACGTCTTCCGTCAGGACTTGGCGGTTTCCTCCGTCGATCGCGAGAGGGCGCTGGACAATGCTCCTCAGAGTGACGGAGTGAATTTCATCGTTCCGAAGGTCATCTAGGACTGAATAGAAGAGGCTTATTCCCCATGCAGCTTTATGCCCTGACCATCCATGAATTGCATGACCTCCTGACCCGCAAAGAGGTGAGCGCTACGGAGGTTGTTTCAGCATTTCTGGCGCGGATTGAGCAGCTCGACCCAAAACTCAACTGCTTTCTGACACCGCTTGCCGAAGCGGCCCTCGACCAGGCCCGGGAATTCGATCAGGGGGCCAACGGCGCCGCCATTGCTCCCCTTGCCGCGATCCCTCTCGCGATCAAAGACGTGATCTGCATGCGGGGAGTGAGGACCACCTGCGGCTCACGAATCCTGGAGCGTTTTGTTCCGCCTTACGATGCCACGGTGACCGAACATCTCAAGAAAGCGGGCGCCATCTTCCTGGGCAAGACCAACATGGATGAATTCGCCATGGGGTCCTCCACCGAGAACTCGGCCTATCAGCCCACCCGCAATCCCTGGGACTGGAACCGGGTTCCGGGAGGCTCCAGCGGGGGATCGGCGGCGGCCGTTGCCGCCGATCTTTGTGCCGGGTCCCTGGGGACCGATACCGGAGGCTCCATTCGCCAGCCCGCCTCTTTCTGCGGAGTGGTGGGACTGAAACCCACCTATGGCCGGGTTTCCCGCTTCGGGCTGGTGGCTTTTGCCTCTTCCCTCGATCAAATCGGCCCCATCACCAAAGACGTGGAAGATGCCGCCCTGCTGCTGCAGGTGATCGCCGGCCACGATCGAAGGGATTCGACCTCGGTGGATCAGCCGGTTCCCGATTATCGAAGGGTTTTGAAGGAATCTTTAAAGGGACTGCGGATCGGCATCCCCAGAGAATATTTTATCGACGGCATGCACCCCGAGGTGGAAGCTGCGGTGCAAAAGGCCATCCGGACCTGTCAGGACCTCGGCGCCGAAATCCTTGAAGTCTCCCTGCCACACACGGAATACGGGGTGGCCGCGTACTACATCATTGCCCCGGCCGAAGCGAGTTCAAACCTGGCGCGTTATGACGGGGTGAAATACGGGCTGCGCGTTCCCGACGCCAAGGACCTCATCTCCATGTACCGCCGGAGCCGGTCGCAGGGGTTCGGTTCGGAGGTTAAACGCAGGATCATGCTGGGCACCTATGTTCTGTCGGCGGGCTATTACGATGCCTATTACAAAAAAGCTTCCCAGGTGAGGACTTTAATCAGGCAGGATTTCCTGGACGCATTCACCCGATGCGATGCCCTGCTGGCTCCGGTGGCGCCGATGCCACCGTTTAAAATCGGGGAGAAGGCCGACGATCCGCTGCAGATGTATCTCAGCGACGCCCTTACGCTGCCCGCCAGCCTGGCGGGAATTCCCGGCATCTCGGTGCCCTGCGGCTTCTCATCGGATCACCTGCCCATCGGGTTGCAGGTGCTGGGCCCGCACTTCCGGGAAGACCTCATCCTGAGGATCGCCTATCAATTTGAACAGGCCACTCCTCAGCTGAGATCGAAACCGAAGCTTGCGAATGCCATAGTTCCGCCGCATTGAAACTCTTCTCCCCGGTGTGCGGCCCGAAGCGCAAACCGCATCATCAATATGGTCGTCAAGCCTTATGATTCGGTGACGGTGAACGGGAAGTCACCCTGTCACCCGGATACACCGTCGGGCGCCTGTTCAGGAAAGAACCTCTTCTCAACAGCGTCTGCAAGCTCGGCGAAGTCCCCGATCCCCTTGCGCAGATTGTCGAGGAACAGCATGTCGTCCACTTTCCAATAGCCATGAACGAGCATATTACGGAACCTCAGAAATGGAGCCAGGCGGCCGTAGAGGTCCTGATCGATTATCCCTTCGGCTGAGGCTTGCGCGAGGGCTTCCCCAAAGCCGGACACTGCAATGCGGTGCTCTTTGGCCAGAACGTGCTGACAGATCCCGGCTATGGCTTCAGCAATCACCACCACGGAATACTTGACACCCCGCAGAGTCAGTGGAGAGGCGACTATTTCATCGTCTGAAAGCCGGAGAGCACTCCGGATCGTGTTTGTCTCCCGATAGATGCTTTCCAGATAGAGTCGAAGTCGTTTCTGAACTATCATGGAAACCTCTGCTCGCTCAATATCCCCCGCCGACGCAATACCCCCTCGTTTTCAAGGAAGTGCCGCGAAACGCGTTCTATGGCATCGGTAAGGAGGTCTTCGTCATCGCATTTCACGAGGATGCCGGTTTTGATTGCATCGTAGAGGACCCATGGCGCTATGAGGCGCAGGTCGAAAGGAATCAGATCGAGATCATCCGAGGAGACTCCCAGATGTTTTGCCAGGTCGATCTCAAGCAGAGCGACAAGCTGAAGGATGCCGTTCAAATCGGTTTCGCGAACCAGCACCAAAACGTCCACGTCATTGACCACATCCGAAGCCTCCGCCGCAGACCCGAAAAGATAGGCGGCGCTCACCTCGGAGCGACCCGAAAGGTAAGCCTCCATCAACTGGATGATTTCCTCTCTGAATCCGGGTCGGACACGACCGAGCCTCATCTGCAAAGACTCCCCATGCACCATCCTTTTTTTGTCTGAAAGCGCCGTAGCATCTCTATATCGGAAACTTTCACGACCGAGCGGGTCGCAGAAACGATGTCCCTGCTCCGCTGCTTCGGAACCGACCTGTCCCGGGCTCAATAACCGGAGCCGCGTTCCCCGGGGAAGTAGTTCTTGGGCACGACAACGATGCCCCGCGGCGTCACATGGAAGCGCTTCCGGTCTTCCTGGGGATCGATGCCAAGCTGAGTGTGCGGGGGAATGACGTTGTGCTTATCGATGATCGCTTTCTTGATCCGGCAGTGGCGCCCCACCTCCACATTGTCCATGATGACCGATTCATCGACCTCGGCCCAACTGCGGACCATGACGTTGTAGGACAGCACCGAACTGCGCACGGTCGCACCGCTTATGATGCAGCCCGGCGACACGATGGAGTCGACCGCCATGCCGATGCGCGGATGTTCCTGGCCCGGTTGATTGAACACGAATTTGGCCGGAGGGAACTGGCGCTGAAAGGTCCTGATGGGCCAAAAGGTGCCGTACAGATTGAAGAACGGGTCGATGCCGGTCAGGTCCATATTGGCGTTCCAGTAAGCGTCAAGGGTGCCGACATCGCGCCAGTATTGGGAATCCCGGGTGCCGTCGACCAACTGCCAGCGGCGTGCGCCTTCGGGGTCCACCACATGGATGTAATCCCGGATTCGATTCAAACGCCGGTAGGGATAGGCGACGACCTTGAAGTCCTTGATCAAATGGGGAATGATGTCCTTCCCGAAGTCATCGTGGTCGGTTTTCTTCAACAGATCCAGGAGCAGGTCGGTGCGGAAGAGATAGATGCCCATGGAAGCCAGGGAGCGTTCCGGGTCATCGGGAATGGCTTTGGGCTCCGACGGCTTCTCTTCCCAGGCAACGATGCGGAAATCGTGGTCCACTTCCGCTATGCCGAATTCCGAAGCCTGGCTTCGGTCCACTTCCAGGAGCCCGACCGTGACATCGGCATCGTTCTTTTCGTGGTAATCCCGGAACGCCATGTAATCCATCTTGTAGACATGGTCCCCGGAGAGGATCAGCACGTGTCGGGGTCGTTCCCGTTCGAGGAGATAGAGGTTCTGGCGCACGCAGTCGGCCGTTCCCCGGTACCATTCCTTTCCCATCCTCTGCTGGGGAGCGGCAATGCGCAAATAATGACCCAAGTCGGCCGAAAAAATATTCCAGCCTTCTTCGAGGTGATCGACCATGGACTGGGACTTATACTGCGGGAAGATCAAGATTTTGTAGAGCTGCGAATTGATGCAGTTGCTCAAAGGGATGTCGATGAGCCGGTAAATGCCCCCGAAAGGGACCGCCGGTTTGGACCGATCCTGAGTCAGCGGCATCAGCCGCTTTCCTTCGCCTCCCGCCATAATAATGGTAAGCACATCTTTCATGGTCTACTCGTTCGCCTGAGATAAAAGGGAAGAGACTCACGCCCTATAGGCGCTGTGGGCCTCACGAATACAGTCTCTGATCGAGACCCTACTGCAAATATTTGCGCACGTCCGACGGGGGTTCGTTATCCCGATAAACCACATTGCCTTCCTTGTTCACCAGGACAAACAGGGGTATTCCCTGGACCCCGTAGGCCTTGGAGACCTTGCCGTCACCATCGTAGAGAATGGGCCACGACACGGGGTGCCCCTCCTGAAAACGCTTCAACCGCTCGAAAGAATCCGAACCGCCGACATTGATGCCGAGTATTTCCATTTCACTCGGCCCCATCTTTTCCCGCAGTTTGGAAATTTCGGGTCGAACCGACAAGCAGTAGGGACACCACGTGGCCCAAAAATAGATCAGCACCGGCCGTTCCCCCCGGTACTTGCTCAGGCGCACCGATGACCCGCTGACGCTGGGCAGTTCGAAGTCGACGGCCGGGAACTTTTTGGTGTCAGACCCAAAAAGGGCCGCCAGCACTATGGTGTCGTGAGACTCCGCGGCGCTCGCCGCCTCGTTCGCAAAGAGGGGAAAGCTGAACATGACGGCAAAGACACAGGCCGTCAGTCTTCCAAGCTTGTTCTTGGAACTCATAACCACAGTTCTCCTGTCTTTATAAAGAAATATTGGGCAGCTAAAATCATAAGCAGCCCGAAAGACTTTTGAATGCGCCGCATCCAGGGTCCGGACCGGGGCAGTGAAGTCAAGAGACCGGCGAAAGTTCCCAACAAAATGACGAAACTTCCGATACCGAAGGAAAAAGCGAAGAGCATCCCTATTCCCCACACAATATCCTGTTGGGTCGCGACGATGGTCAGGAGCACTCCGAGGATAGGCGTGGTGCAGGTGCTGATCACCAAGGCCGAGGCCCCTCCCAGAAGAATGCTGGTCAGGATATCATGCCCTTGAATATTTCTCACTTGAAACCGATTGAGGAAAGCGGGCGGGGTGAGAGGAATGACTTCCAGCATCGCCAGTCCGAAGAGGAGACAAACATTTCCAACGAACAAGTAGGTCCACCAATTGGCCGTCAGGGCCCCGAACAGTCCCCCGGTGAGCGCGGCAAAGGCACCCAGGGCCGAATACACAAGGGCAAGGCCGAGAACATAAAAGAAGGAAAGGACGAAACCCCGCCAGCGACTGCCGTGAGCTTTGGCGCCAACAAACGCCACGGTAATCGGCATCATCGGATAGGTGCACGGGGTGAAACTCGCCAGCACGCCACCCGCGTAAGCCAGAAGCAGTGCCAGGGCCTGGTGCTCCCGCGCTATCCCCTCAAACTGAGCTACCCACTCCAAACCTTTTCCTCTATTTCCGCCCCGCTCACACCGACCCGAGTTGATCCAGGAGCCTCAAGCTCTTAAGCTCTTTCTTGATATGCTCGCGAACCAAACCCAGCAAGGCGTTAAAGAGCGGGACCTTTCGATACTGCGAGAACCGGAGGCGCCACATGTTGGTCAAAGCAAGGCGCCTGGCCTGCTGCATGAGAACCAGAGTCCCCAGATCCAAAGGCAAACGGTCTCCCCCGGCCTGAAGATGGTCCTCACAAACCAATGACCCCTGGTTTATTCTCCACCCCCAATGCTTGGCCGTCTTCAGCGGACGGCGGCACACCTCACAGCTTTCCAATGCCGGAAGATAACCCATGATGTGAAGAAAGCGAAGCAAGAAGAGCAAAACGGCATTGACCGGGTCCCTGGTTTTCGCCAGTTGCTCCAAAGTCTTCTTAAGCAGGGAAAAAAGCTCCGGCTGACGTTCTCCTTCGGGAACCATCTCCAGCATGATTTCGGAAACCAGCGCCGCGTGTCCCCAGCGTGTCACGTCGCCACGGAGACTCAGGTGAGGGTCGAGGAGGGTGCAGGCATCGATCCACACCAACCCCTTTCGGGCACGATAGGTCAAATCCACCAGACTGCAAGGCTCAAAGGTGTTGACAAACCGCTTCTTGCTTCGTCTCGCTCCCTTGGCGATTCCTTTGAGCATCCCGGCGGCCTCGCCATAGAAGGCCACGATGCGATCCGACTCCCCGTAATCCCGACAGTTTAAAATGATCGCTTCGGTCTCCGAAACATCCATGCCTCCGTCTTCTCTTATTCCTTCACGTAGCGCGGATCAGGAAGGCTGAAGCGCAGCACGCTGCCCCCCTTGGCCGGGATTTCAACGGGGCGACCATCCCACTTCATGCGAATGCCGCCGGCGTTACCGACAACGATCTTCATGGTCTTTTCAGCTTCCCACTGGCGTTTGTCTCCGGGTTCGAGCATCGCGTTCTGGGTATTCTTCTCATCCGTGGTGACCTGGACCCAGGTCTTCTGGTTCGCTTCCACACTGAACTGATGTTTTTCAGCGCTCTGAGCGACAGCTGTCGGTTTTGCCGGCGCCTCCGCCGGGACCTCGGCGGAACCGACTGCCACTGCGCGGGACTGTGGTGAAAGGCCTTCCTGGACCTTAGGAGCCGCCCCGCTTTGCGTCTTTTCCGTTTGGCGGCCGCCGGCGTCAGAGGGAGACCGGGCACTTTTCTCGGTCACGGCGGCAGTCCCTCCTTTCGGCTCCGGCTTACCGCCCTGTACGCCCTTGTCGGAAAGATCGGAAGGCAGATCCTGCTGGGGATAGCCCGATGTCTTGAGGGATTGCGGGGTACCGGAATTCTCCCGGGACTTCCAGAACAACGCGCCGCCATAAACGATCCCCAGGACGGCCATGCCAAGAAGGATCAAAGCGAAGATCCCGATCCGTTTCTTTTTCTTAAACGCCTTCGACCACCCCCCGAACCGCTTGATGCCTTCATCCTGTTGATCAAAGGAGTGTATTTCCGAAGCATACTTCTCCAGCAAAGGCTGAGAATCGATTCCCAGAGACTGACAGTAGGCGCGCACGAAACTCCGAATCAGAAGACCGGTGCCGATCCGCTCGCAGTCCCCTTCTTCCAGGGCCTGGAGCATGCTGACACTCACGCGGACCCTTTGCGACATTTCCTGCAAGGCTACGCCCTGTTTCAGTCTCTCGGATTTCAAATATTCTGCGAGTTCCTTAATCCGAATCACCAGAAATTGAACCTTACGCTATAGGGAAATCTGAATGAAAGCGCGAGACTCGAGATCCCGGACCCAAGCCTGATACTTTCGGTTTACTTCTATCTGAAAAAGCTGTCTTTGAGCTTTTTCGCGGGCATTGGAATCGACGCTGTCCTGCTTTTCTCTCCGAGTGTCTACTAACTTCAGGATGAAGTATCCGGCAGGGCTCTTGATCAACTCCGTCACCTCTCCCGGCTTGAGTCCGCGGGTTGCCGTTTCGATCTGCGGAGAAAGCTCCTCGGTTGCGATGAAGCCGAGATCCCCGCCTTCCGGAGCGGCCGGCCCCTTGGAGTATTCCCTGGCCAATTTGGCGAAATCCGCTCCCCCCTTCAAACGATTCATGACATCTCGGGCCAGTTTGTCAATTTCTTCCGTCTTCTTGGTATCGGCCCCTTCGGGATAGGGCAGAAAAATTATCGCCAGGCGCCGCTTTTCGACGAGTCCGGACCCTTCACTCTTGATGTAAGCGTCGACCTGTTCCGGGGTGATGATCGTTTTGGATTTCAGCACCCGATCGACCAACCGCGATCGTTCCATCTCCTTCTTCATTCCCTGGCGAAACTGTTCGCGCGTCTGTCCCTGCTGTTGAATCATGTAATCAAACTGGGCATCGGTAAAGCGATTTTCCCGTTTGATCGAATTGACCGCCTCATCTATTTCCCGCGGTGTAACGACAATCTTCAAGCGGCGAATCTCCTGATCGGCCAGATGGTTGCGCACCATCTCCTGCAGTACTTCCCGCTCCACCTGAACTCGCCGCGCGGGGTCGTCGAGTTTCAGGTCCGGCGACATCTTGGTGAGCAGGCGCACCTGTTCCTGAAGCTCACTGTAGAGAATGATATCCCCGTTGACGACCGCGACAATCCGGTCAAGGGTCTCCGCTTGAACGACACCCAACCACGCCGCCAGGCAGACGATGGTAAAGCAAAACCTCAGGGTCGACCGCATGCACTCCCCCCATACCGTAATCTCATTATCCTAAACTACTGAATTGACTTGATATCACTAGCATGTTCCCGGAACTCTTGCAAGATCCTTTTCAGCCGCACGAGCCGCTGAGCCAGATCGCGCCCCCAGATGTCGACCCTCACCTTGCGCTCCGCGGGCAGACCGAAGGAACAATTCCTGCTCTCCAAAAAGGAAGTGAACAAACGGACCGATGTCTCCTCGGCAAAATGAAGGCACAAGGACTCGCCATCATCGTCGAGGCGCAGTATGGCCATCCGCTTCATGAGCAGTCGCATCTTGGCCAGCGACACCAGGTTCCTGACGCTCTCGGGGAACGCTCCGTAACGATCGCGCCACTCCTTCGCCAGGTCGTCGACCTCCGCTTCCTCCGGGATGGTCGCCAACCTCTTGTAGGCAATGAGCCGCTGGTCGGTGTTGGGGATAAAGGTGTCCGGGAGGAAGGCGCTGAGCCTGATGTTCACTTCGGGCTCGATGGCTTCGGCTTCAGAATGCTCGCCTTTCAGCTCACGCACGGTCTTCTCGAGGAGTTCCAGGTAAAGCTCATAACCCACGGCAGCGATATGACCCGATTGGGAAGCCCCGAGGATGGTCCCGCCCCCGCGAATTTGCAGATCATTGAGAGCGATCCTGAAGCCCGCTCCCAACTCGCTGAAGTCCAGCAGGGCCCGCAGACGCTTCTGCGCATCGCGGCTGATCAGGTGTTCCCCGGGCACCAGCAGATAGGCATAGGCCTGCTCGCTGGACCGCCCGACCCGTCCCCGCAGCTGGTAGATCTGAGCCAGCCCGAACTTATCGGCACGATTGATGATGATGGTATTGGCTGCGGGAATGTCGAGCCCCGATTCGATGATCGTGGTACAGACCAGAACATCGACCTTGCGATGGATGAAGTCAAACATGACCTTTTCCAGATCGCGTTCGTTCATCTGGCCGTGGGCCACGGCAACGCGGGCTTCAGGCACCAGGTGGCTCAGTTTGGCGGCCATCTGGTAGATGCTCACCACGTGGTTGTGCACAAAGAAGACCTGCCCTCCCCGGTTGAGCTCCCGATAAACGGCTTCCCGGATGGTCAATTCGTCGTACTTGCAGACAAAGGTGTCTATGGAATGGCGATCCTGGGGCGCCGTCTCGATCACACTCATATCGCGAATCCCGGATAAAGCCATGTGGAGCGTCCTGGGAATCGGGGTCGCGGAGAGGGTCAGCACATCCACGGAGACTCTCAGTCTCTTCAGATTTTCCTTGTGTTTGACCCCAAAGCGGTGCTCCTCATCGATTATCACCAGGCCCAGGTCACGAAAGCTCACATCCTTCTGCAGCAGGCGATGGGTGCCAATGACGACGTCCACGGCACCGCCCTCCAGGCCTTTGAGCACCTGCTTCTGCTGGGAAGGAGTCTTGAACCGGCTGAGAGCGGCAACCGTAACCGGAAATCCGTCAAAGCGCTCGAGAAAGGTCTGGTAGTGTTGTTCCGCCAGAACGGTGGTCGGAACCAGCATGGCCACCTGCTTGCCGTCCATGATCGCCTTGAAAGCGGCACGGATGGCGACCTCCGTCTTGCCGTACCCGACATCGCCGCAAATCAGGCGGTCCATCGGCTGCGGAGTGCCCATATCAGCCAGTACGTCTTCAATGGCCCGTTCCTGGTCGGGTGTTTCCTCATGGGCGAAGGTGGCTTCAAATTCCTGGAAATAGGTGTCCGGTGGTGAAAACCGAAATCCTTCATTGACTTTCCGCTGGGCGTAAAGGCTGAGGATCTCCTGCGCTATTCGTTCCGCGGATTCTCGCGCCTTCTTCTTGGCCGCTTCCCACGACTTGCCCCCCAATTTGTCGACCCGTGGTTCGTGGCCCTCGATTCCCAAATACTTCTGGACCCTGGCGAGTTTGTCGACAGGCACATAGAGGCGGTCGGCCTCCTGGTACTCAATCAGCAAAAAATCGCTCTCGATCCCGCGGACGCTCAAGTGGACCAATTCCTTGTAGATCCCGATGCCATGATCCACATGGACGACAAAATCCCCCAGATGGAGATCCTGAAAGGAATCCAGGAAGATGCCCGAAAACGGCTTGCGGGAAACGCGTCGCGATCTCCTGCCGAAAATTTCCTCTTCGGATACCACAGCCAGTCTCTCCGCAGGCCAGAGGAAGCCCTTGAGCGAGGGACCGACCAGGACTTTCACGTCGGCGGATTCGTAGGACTCCTGCCCGAATGGCAGCGTACTGAACAGGACCTCCAGGTCGTAGCCCTTCAACAGTTCCGCCAGGCGCCTGGCCTGCTCCTTCTGCTGGCAAACCAGGAAAGAGAGGATGCCGTCTTGCTGCCATCTCCGGAACTGCTGGGCAAGGGGTTCCAGGAGCCTTTCCTTGTTCTGGTGAGATTTTATGGCAAGGCTCAGGGCGCTGTGACCGCCGGCCCCAAGATCCAGGATTCTTGAAGAATCTGCCGGCTCGATCAGGGCATTGACCCAAACCTGTTGAAAGCGTTTACTGTTTTCATGCACCCGGTCAGGATCTTCCAAGAGCTCAGCGGGCGGCCTCCGCCACTCACCGGAGGAAGGGTTGCTCCGTCCAGCGGCGGCAATCCTGCCAGTACTTCTCGGCCATTTCCATGCGGCTTTGACCGGCATCCGACCAGAACAGGATCGTTTGCGGATCGAGGTAGTCCAACAGCGTCGCGGTCTTTTCATAAAAGACCGGCAGAACCGATTCGAAGGTGCCGTTCTGGTGACCTTCCTGAATTCTTTCCAGCCAAACATTTCCCGCGGAAGGCGTGAGTGCGCCTTCCCGCACGTCCGCGTAGACCGCCTCCTGGGCACGGGCACGCGCTTCCGCGTCCAGGATGATCTCGCTCGCGGGCAGCAGCACCACGTCTTCCAGCGACCCCAGAGAACGCTGGGTGCCGGGATGAAAAGGGCGAACGGATTCCAGTTCGTCCCCGAAGAACTCCAGTCTCAGCGGCCAGCGGTAAAGCGGAGCGTAGATATCGAGAACACCCCCCCGCCGACTGAGGTCCCCGTATTCCTCGACGAGGGATACCGGGAAATAGCCTCGGTCAACAAGCTGCCGGCAAAGAGCCTCGATATCGATCATTTCGCCTTTGACTCTATATTCCACGTGCTTGACGAGGATCTCCGGGGGCGCCAGGCGCTCCAGGAGAGCCACAGCCGAAGTGACGACCAGGATGGGAGAGACCGCTGTTCTGAGGGCGTAAAGGGTTTCCAGGCGCCTCGCCGTGGCCTCCGTTTTTCCCAGGGATTGGGCTTTGTGGGAGGTGCGGGAGGGAAAAAGCCAGAGCCTCCGAGTGAGCGGGGAGTCGAGACGCTGGCTGTCCTTCCCCATGAAAAATGAGACCATTTCGAAGAACTGCACCGCCTCCCGGTCGCCGGGAGCGACCAGGAGCATGGGCTTGCGGGTTGCGTTCAGTCCCTTGCCCAGAAGGTAACCGAGGGCGGATTCCTGCACGCCATGGAGGTGTAACGATTCCCGGGAACCCGCCAGCAAAGACAAGATGTCCTGCGAGTCTCTCCTCGCGACACCATCGAGGGTGCTTCTTGTCGCTGCGGCTGATTCCTGCTCATGGTTTGACGCTATGTTCATAAAACCGTCGGCTCGATATGCAAAAAAGAGTTTCATCTTCCGAGAAGATCACACTATAACCAAGATGCCTTCGGAAAGAAAGGTTCGATACCGACCGGACCGACCTGCGCGTCAGGCGGGGGCTGCCGGGGAGTCGGGTACACGATCCTTTGCAGCTCTGTCCGTGACTATCGCGGCACGAGTATCCGGTGTTCTTGGCTTTTGCTTCAACCCCCTCAAAACGGGAGGATAGACGACCAATGACCGGCATCAACGTCCAGGAAAGGCTGCGCCGGATTCCCAGTGTGGAGAATTTGCTGCAGCTGGAAGGCGTTCAGGAAGCACTCTCGCGACATCCGCGAAGACTGGTGCTGGCGAGTATTCGTTATGTTCTGGAACAAAAGCGCAAGCTTCTGCTTGAAGAAGCCGAGTCGGCCCGGGCGATAGACCTGGAGCCTCCTCATTTGCTGCGGCAGATCCTGGAACATCTTGAAAAAACAAGCGCCCACACCCTGCAAAATGTCATCAATGCAACCGGCATCATTGTCCACACCAATCTCGGCCGATCCCTCATGGCAGAAGAAGCTGTCGAGAGGCTGCAGGTAATTTGCCGAAGCTACAACAACCTCGAATACGACCTCGAACAGGGACGCAGGGGGTCTCGCTACGTTCACGCCGAAGCCATCCTGTGCGAACTCACCGGCGCCGAAGGAGCGCTCGTGGTGAACAACAACGCCTCCGCCGTGTTGCTCACCCTGAACACCCTGGCGAAGGGGCGGGAAGTCATCGTCTCCCGGGGGCAGCTCGTGGAAATCGGGGGCTCGTTTCGAATTCCCGACGTCATGGGCAGCAGCGGCGCGATCCTGAGGGAGGTGGGGTGCACCAACCGCACCCACCCGAGAGACTATGAATCCCTCATCAGCGAACAAACCGCGCTATTGCTGCGAGTTCATACCAGCAATTATCGGATCGTCGGCTTTACGGCCGAAGTTTCGGCCGAAGAACTGGTGGCGCTGGGCCGCAGGTACGGCATAGCGGTTATGGAAGACCTGGGAAGCGGGTCGCTGGTGGACATGACCCAATTCGGCCTGCATGGAGAACCGACGGTGCAGGAGGTCATGCGCACGGGGATCGATGTGGTCACTTTCAGCGGGGACAAACTGCTGGGAGGTCCACAGGCGGGGGTCATTTTGGGCAGGAGGGACATTGTCGCCGCCTGCCGCAAGAACCCCTTAACCCGCGCCCTGCGTGTGGATAAGATGACTCTTGCCGTGCTCGAAGCGACCTTGCGTTTGTACCGGGATGACCGTCAAGCCCTGGAAAGAATCCCGACCATCAGAATGATCGCTATGCCCCCGGCCGTTCTGGAGGAACGCGCCCAGGAGTTGGCAGCGGCCGTTCGTGAGGCGGACCCCCGACACCGGTTGCAGGTCCGGGTTCGCCGGAGTTCGTCTCAGGTAGGCGGAGGCGCGCTGCCGAACCAGAACCTTCCGACCTACGTGGTGGCGGTGACCGCGCCCGGGATGAGCACATACTCCATTGAAGCCGGTCTGAGACGCAACAGCCCGCCCCTTATCGGCCGCATCGAATCCGATCAATACCTGATGGACGTTCGCACTTTGCAGCCGGAGGAATTCCCCGTAATTCAACAGGCGTTTCAGCGGCTCCTGAAGGAACCTGCAGCGAATGGGGAATGATAGGAGGAGCAGAAAGCCAAGCTTGAGCAGACTCTGAAGAATGCCTTACCGCCTGCCTTTCTAAGCCACCTGGAGCTGCAGGTAAAGATCCCCCCGGGCATGAGGCTGGTTCGGCAACGACCGTCCCATTTGCCTGAGCCTCAGTTTGGTGCCGGGTTTGACGCCGGGAGGGATATTGATCGAGACCTGCTTGCCGCCCTCAAAGTGGGGCAGTTCCACTGCCACGGTGGTGCCTTGAGCCGCGTCCTTTGATGATATACGCAGATCGTAAGTGACATCGAAATTCCTGCGGCTGCCCCCGTCGGGGGCCGGGGCCGCCTCCTGCAGCCCGCCGGGTTCGCCCAGCAGCTTTTTCAGGACGTACCGGCCGACTTTCTTTCCGGCCTTGGCCAGCAAGGACACGCCCTGGCCCAAAATACCCGAGGGCTGTGACCCGGCTTCGGGTTGAGGAGAGCGAGGCGGGGCGGTGTGCCATGGCGACTGAGGTCGAGTCCGACTCCCCGAGCGAAAAACGCGAACGCCTCCGGGACCGTCGAAGAAAACCCCCTGAAAGAAGATCGTTTTGTCCCCGAAAAAAATGCGATTGAAAAAGGTGTCGTCGAAGCGAAAACCCATGCGCTGGAATTCCCTCTGCAACTCGGCAAAGAGGTCTTGGGCATGGCGACTCTTATAGAAATCTCTCAGGATGTCTTCCTGCGAATAGCGAAAACCATACGGGGAACCGCCATCATAGGGCTGCTGATATCCAACCCTCCGGTACTGGTCATACTGCGAGCGCTTCCGGGGATCGATGAGGACACCGTAAGCCTCACTGATGCGCTTGAAACGTTCTTCGGCACGAGGGTCGTCGGGGTTTCGGTCCGGATGGGTCTCCAGAGCGAGTTTTCGATAGGCTTTCTTGATTTCTTCCGGAGCCGCGTCGCTTTCGACACCCAGGGTTTGGTAGTAATCACTTTGAGGCATTCTAATCTGTTTCCTTCTAAAACAAGGGGCATTGCCTGATCTTCTTTTCCCCGCCCATCTCTTTCCCCCAATCGGAGATGCGAGCCGGGGGGATCGGGAAGATCCGTTGCATACTTCGTTGCTCGCCGGGTCAACCGAAATCACACTGTCAACTATAAGGCCGGAGCCCCGGAAGATCAATGCTGAGCGGATTGAGCCGATCCCTTTTTCGGTTGCGCCGAAACCTGAGGGCGTCAACCTATGCGCATTTTCGGTTGGGACCTCAGGGCCATAAGGATAATCAGCATATGTCGCAGACCCCGCAGCGGCGGCAGCCTTCATCGGGCAGGCACGGTTGGCCTTTTCGCCCCTCAAGGGCGCATTGATATTCCTCCCGGAGAAAAGACCTGTTGATTCCAAGATCGACGATCTCCCAGGGAAAAGACTCCTCCGGGTCACGTTCCCGCATTACCCAAAAGTCCGGATTCAGCGGGGCGGTCCGCATGGCTTGAGCCCAACCGAGACCGTCCAGCGCCACTTTCTCCAGGAACATCGCGGTTCTTCGGTCGCCACGGGCAAGCAGGGCCTGCACGTAAGCCCATTTGGGCAGATCGAAGTGGACGCGCACATTAGGAACCTTCTGCAGTGCCTTTTTGAGCCACTTTGCCCGCCCCTTCATTTCCTGGATGCCGGCAAAGGCTGCCCACTGAAACGGGGTGAAAGGCTTGGGAATGAAGGCGTTGATACTCAGGGTTATGGTCCCGAGCCGCTTCTGTCCGCGACTGCTTTTGAGCACATGATGTTTGACACCCTTGGCGACTTCGACGATGGCTTCCAGGTCTTCCGGGGTTTCCGTGGGCAGGCCGATCATGAAATAGAGCTTCAGGTTCAGAATGCCGGCCTCGGTGAGTAACTCTGCGGCACGGTAGATGTCCTCCAGGCTCAGATCCTTGTTGATCACGCGACGCAATCGCTCGGAACCCGCTTCCACGGCCACCGCCACCGCCCGGTGTTGGCTCGCCTGCAGGGCGGCGACGATTTCCGGAGTGATCCGATCGGCCCGCAGCGACGAGAAAGAGAGCAATTTGCCGGCGCCGAGAAGACCCTGACAGATTTCCGGGAGGTCGGGATGATCGCTGACCGCGGCGCTTATCAGTCCGACTCTGGCAATGTCGGCGAAGCGGTTCTCAATCGCCGGCAACAGTTGCTCGGCCGTGTGGTGACGCATCGGTCGATACACGAAGCCCGCAACGCAGAACCGACAGCCGCGCCCGCACCCGCGGCCGATTTCGACCAGCAGGACCTTGCTGAATTCGGTGTTGGGGGTAAGAATCGCGGTCCGACAAGGCACACTTGCGGCCAGGTCCGCGCGCCCATGGACGATTCGCGGCGGCGCCCCGGAACCCGGCAGGGGCTCTGTGGCCTCAAGGGTGCCGTTTCGGTGATAGGAGACGCGATAGAGGGAAGGAACGTAGATCCCCGGCACTTCTCGGGCAAGCGCCTGGAGCAGGTCCTGACGCGAAGCCTTCAGGTCCTGGTTCCCCAGCCAGAATTCTAGAAAATCAGGAAGGAGAGATTCCGCTTCCCCGACAAAGACAAAGTCCATGAATGGCGCCAGCGGTTCGGGATTCATAAAGACCGCAACCCCGCCCGCGGCAATAAAAGGATCCGATGAAGCACGCTGCTCGCTCAGCGGTGGCATACCCCCGAACCGCAACATTTCGACGGCATTGCTGAAATCATTTTCAAAGGGGATGGAGAAGGTGAGGAGATGAAAGTCCTGAACCGGTCGCTGGGATTCTACGCTCAGCAGCCGGCCGGACTGTTGCTTGAGAATGGGCAAGTCTTCCGCTTCGGGATAGAAGACCCGTTCGCAGACGATCCGATCGTATCGGTTGAGGGCTTCATAGACGGCGTGGAAGCCCAGGTTGGACATGCCCACGGCGTAGCGGTTGGGAAAAGCCAGGGCGATGCGCAGCTTCCCGCCCCAGTCCTTGTGAATGGTCCCCCTTTCTTCGGCCAGCCACCTTTGCTGCCGTTCTTTCAGTTTCCACAACATGGGAAGCCCTGGGCCCGGTATCTGAAGTACCTTGTCGATTTCCTACCCAAATTGAGCGATTTCCTACCCCCTCCCCCTACCCCTCCCGCCAGGGGAGGGGTTGTACAGAATAGTCCCTCCCCCTCGATGGGGGAGGTTAGGTGGGGGTGAAATCATTGTCAGAACGAAACGTTACCCTACTGCAGAGGACCGAATCGCTCAACTTGGGTTCTAATTACATTGATGCCTGCTCGGTGGAGGGAATTTCATATAAACTCGGAACCCATTTTCTATGTGAAAATCCCTCCTCACAAACACCCTATACCAGACCCGAGGCCATGATCAGTCCATCTGCTTGCGGATGAACGTCGGGATGCTGAGGTCTTCATCATCGACGGTGGTCCCGGTCAACTTCTGAAGCAGGGTCCTCCGTTTGGGTTGTTCCGAGGCCTGGTTTTCACGCGCCGAGCGATGCCGAACCACGGTAGGGATTTGAAGGTAGTCATAGTTCAGTTCGGGAACCAGGCCCTCCCCTCTCCTCTTGGGACGAATCGGGATTTCCATCTTAGGAGCCTGCTCCACTTTCCCGATACCGGTGGCGATCACGGTCACGCGAATTTCATCACCCAGGTTATCGTCGATGGCGATTCCTAGAATGATGTTCGCGTCCTCGTCGACCTCTTTCTGAATAATCGAGGACGCCTCTTCAAATTCGTGCATACCCAGGTCTTCACTGGCCGTAATATTGACGAGCACCGCCCGCGCTCCATGGATGGAAATATCTTCCAGGAGCGGACTCGAGATGGCCTGCTGCGCCGCCTGCGCCGCACGATTCTCGCCACGCCCGACACCGGTGCCCATCAAGGCCAGGCCCATCTCGGCCATGACCGTTTTGACGTCGGCAAAATCCACATTGATATATCCGGGATGCACAATGAGATCGGAAATACCTTTTACGGCATACAGGAGAACGTCATCGACGCGCCGAAAACATTCGAGAAAAGTGGACCGCCGGTCAGCCAGGCAGAGGAGGCGATTATTGGGGATGGTGATGAGCGTGTCGACGACTCCCTGGAGGGCCTTGAGGCCTTCATCGGCATTCCGCTGCCGCACTTTGCCCTCGACCAGGAAGGGTTTGGTCACCACCGCCACGGTCAGCGCCCCCAGTTCCTTGCAAACCTGCGCCACAATGGGTGCGCCGCCGGTGCCCGTGCCGCCGCCCAACCCGGCAGTGATGAACACCATGTCGCTGCCTTCGACGACCGCCCGGATGTTCTCCAGGTCCTCCTGGGTTGCCTTGGCCCCGGTTTCCGGGTTGCCGCCCGCCCCCAGCCCTTTTGTCATATTTACGCCGAGTTGGATCTTGGTCGAAGCGAGATTCCTTTCCAGGGCCTGGAAATCGGTATTCGCCGCGATGAACTCAACCCCATCGAGGCCCGAGCAGATCATGTTATTGATGGCATTGCCGCCTCCACCCCCAATCCCCAGAACTTTGATCTTTGCCCCATTCAGAGTCGAGTTCGTCTTATCCATCCCCTTCCTCCTCTTAGTCTTTTTCATCATCGACAATACTCATCGGTTGTAAAACTGGTGCGTTATGGCCCGTGCGAGAACAGGACCCACAGGGACTCACTCCGGTCATCCTAAATCCAGTTGTTTCTTCTCCCCCACAAATGTCTGAACCAGCGCCTTATCGCCGCAAACATATTGCCGACGGAACCCTTTTCTTCGGCCGGCGCCTGGCCGCCATGCTTCCTGCCATGGAGCAGCAGCCCGGAAGCGGTAGCATAGATCGGGTTTTTGACAACGTCACCCAGTCCTCCGAAATGATAAGGAACACCAATGCGAACCGGTAAATCCAGTAGTTTTTCGGCCAATTCACGGATGCCGGGCAACAGGGCAACCCCCCCGGTAAGCACTACCCCGGCGTGAAGGGATTCGAAGTAGCCCGAGCGAAACATTTCACCTTCGAGAATCTTCACCATTTCCTCGACGCGCGCTTCAATGATTTCAGTCAGAATGGATTGCGCCAACTGCCGAGGTTTCTGGCCGCCGACGGAGCCCACCTCGATGACATCCTGGGGGTTAACCCATTCGACAATGGCACAGCCATATTTCTTTTTGATCTTCTCGGCTTCCTCCATCGAGGTGCGCAGGCCAACGGAGATATCCGACGTGATGTGATTGCCTCCCAGTCCGACCACTCCGGAATAGCGGATGGCATCATCCAGGAACATTGCCAGATTGCTGGTCCCGCCCCCCATGTCGATCAAGGCCACTCCAAGATGTTTTTCGTCGTGATCCAACACCGATTCCGATGAGGCCAACGCCTCGAGCACCACATCCTGGACATGCAGGCCCGCCCGTTCGCAGCACTTAATGATATTCTGAATGGCGGTGATCGCTCCGGTCACGATGTGCACCTTGGCTTCCAATCGCACTCCGGACATCCCGATCGGATTGTGAATCCCTTCCTGGTCATCGACAATAAACTGCTGGGGGAGCACATGGAGGATCTGGCGGTCAAAAGGAAGAGCGATCGCCCTTGCGGCATCCAAAACCCGATCCACGTCAGCCTGGGTAACCTCCCGGCTCTTGATGGCGATAACCCCATGACTGTTCAGGCTCTGGATATGGGTCCCCGCAACCCCGGCAAAGACCGAGGAGATTTCACAGCCGGCCATCAGTTCCGCTTCTTCTATGGCCTTTCGGATGGAGTGCACGGTCTGATCGATGTTGACGACAACTCCTCCGCGCAGCCCGATAGAAGGGTGCATGCCGACGCCCACTATATCGATTCCTTCCGAGGTCACTTCTCCGACCACAGCGCAGATTTTTGTGGTCCCCAGGTCAAGGCCGACGATCAATTCCTCTCTTTTTCCCATCGCTCACCTTTCAGAGTATCGCTTTTGCATGGCATTCACTCTTGGTACAGGGCACTCAGGTCCGGGGTGGAACAACCTTCTTTCCGGTTATCAGATTTCTGATAGGCTCCTAATACCACACTTCAGGTGCCTTTTGAAAAAGGAAAAAGACCTTCAATGTATGCTCGGTTTTCATAGTCCAGATCAATAGAGACCACCGAATTCCACAACTGCCGCGCTTCCAGGAGCCCAAAAAGGCGCTGCAGACGGCTCAATTTTTCTTTGAAGTCGTCCCATCCCAAATGAATGCTGATGCTATTCCGGGCAAGATAGAGAGCATATCCCGTTTCGGCATTCCACCGGCACTCAAGAATCGATTTAAGCGGCAGCCAGGGTTCGGACTGCGCCAACGCAGACAGCAACTCCTTCAGTCCCTTCAACACATCCGCGGGCAGCACATCCCCCTCTCGCAACTTCCGGTCGGAAAGTCCCTCAAGCAGCAGAAAGCCCTCTTTTTGTTCAGCGGATGCTCGCGACACCAACTTGCCATCGGTATCGATCAGGTAGAAATCCTCCGCATGAATGACAGCCAGCGGTTCACGTTCGGCAACCTCGACTACCATGCGATTGGGAAGAGAGAGCTGAACCGAAGATGACTCGAGCCATGGCAGGGATTCCAGGCGCTTCGCCAGTTGTGCCGACTTGAGATTCAGCAGGCTGGCATCCGGGGGGATCATCAAAGCGTTCAGGATTTCGTCTTCCGTTAGGTGCTTCAACCCGATGATGGTCACTTCCTCGACCCGGAACCAGGGGGCCTCGATGAGGGCGTAATAGGAATGAGCCAGGGCCGCACTCAAGAACAACACCACGCCCAGAGAAAGGAGGAAGCCGAACGTTGCCTTAAACCAGTACTTCAGGATCCTTCGGCGTTTTGCCCGGTCAGGCCGGTAACGATTGCGCTTTTTTCTCATGACCCCATTATTCGGATCTCTCTTTCCAGACGGATTCCAAAATCACGATACACGCGGTTCTCGATATGTTCAATCAAAGCAACCACATCCCGTGATCGGGCATGGCCCCGGTTGATGATCCAGTTCGCATGTTTCGCCGAGACCTCCGCATCGCCCATGCGCAGCCCCTTGAGGCCGGATTTTTCGATCAGAGCGCCTGCCGCAAATCCTTCAGGGTTCCTGAAAATGCAGCCGGCCGAAGGCCAGCCCAGCGGTTGCGTCTTTTTTCGGTCGCGCATGATCGCCGCCAGTCGAGCTCGCTGGACACCGGCGGCACAAGGTTCAACCGCCAAACAGCAACCCAGCACCACCCAGGCGGCCGGTAATCCCAGAGACCGGTATCCCGGCGACAACTCCGACCCGGGGATACGCCGGCGCCGGTCCTTCTCATCAAGGACTTCGATCCAGAGCAGGGCATCGGCAATGGCGCCTTCCTTGGTCCCGGCATTCATGACCAAGGCCCCGCCAACGGTTCCGGGAATGCCCGCCAGGAATTCCAGTCCTCCCACCCTTGTGTTCAGGCAATGCCGCAGGAGCCGGGACAGGCGCACCCCCGCTCCCGCAATCAAATGGGCCGGTGAAGCCTCCGCCTGAGGGTCATGACCGATATTTCCCAAACACAGGTCCAACTGAATGGCCAGAACGTTCCACACATCATCGGGCAGCAGAAGGTTGCTGCCTCCCCCAAGGATGAAGTACGGGGCCTTGCGCTTTCTCAGCTCCTTCATCAGCCCCGTCAGAGCACCCTCTGTCCGTGGACGCACCAGACAGAAAACCGGCCCCCCCACGCGAAAGGTCGTGTACCGGGCAAGCGGTTCGCCCCACTTGAGCTCCAGCTCCGGCAGACCGATCAGCAGCGAGTGCAAATCCTCCAGGTTCAACCTCTCTCCCCGATCAACTCAATTCAGCCCGTGGAGCAGGGATTCCCCCACCTGCAGGACATTGCCGGCCCCCAGGGTAATGACCACGTCACCGGGAACAATGAGCGTACGCAGTTTTTCGACTGTTTCCTCGAGTGTCGGACAGAAGTGCAGATCGTGGTGACCGTGGGCGGCAATGCGCTTCGCGAGAACCTCTCCGGTGACTCCCGGAATCGATTTTTCGCTTGCTGCGTAGATTTCGGTCAGGAGCAGGACATCGGACTGGTAGAAACAGCGAGCGAATTCGTCCATCAGGGCCTGCGTGCGGGTGTATCGGTGAGGCTGAAAAACGACGATCCTGCGGCGACTGGGAAAACACTCGGCAAGGGTTGCGAGCACGGCGCGGATTTCGGTTGGGTGATGACCGTAATCGTCGAGCACCAGCACGCCCTGAGTTTCCCCTTTGATCTGAAAACGGCGCTGCACCCCCGTCATATCCCTCAGCCCGGCTTGAATGTCGGGCCACGCCAGTTCCAGCTCCCGGGCCACGGCCAGGGCAGCCAGCGAATTGAGTACGTTGTGCCGTCCCGGAATACGGAGCTCGATTTCGCCGATTTCGCTGCCCTGGTGAAAGGCCCGATAGCTGGTCGTGAGTCCGTCGGTCCTGAGGTCGCGGGCTTGAAAATCGGCTTGTGAAGAGAAACCGTAAGTGACAAAACGCTTGGCGACCTGCGGCAGGATTTTCTGCGTGTTCTCATCTTCAAGACACAAAACGGCCTGACCGTAAAACGGCACCTTGTTGATGAATTCAACGAAGGTCTGCTGAATGTGATCGAGGTCCCGGTAATAGTCGAGATGTTCCAGGTCGATGTTCGTGACCACCGCTATGGTCGGGGGAAGCAACAGGAAAGTACCGTCGCTCTCATCCGCTTCCGCAACCATAAAATCTCCGCTTCCCAATTTGGCGTTTGTGCCCCAGGCATTGAGCTTACCCCCGATCACCACGGTGGGGTCGAGACCGCCGCGAGTGAGCACGGTGGAGATCATCGAGGTCGTTGTGGTTTTGCCATGAGCACCCGCCACCAGGACCGAATATTTCAGCCGCATCAGTTCGGCAAGCATTTCCGCTCGGCGAATGACCGGTATCTTGCCCAGGTTGCGGGCAGTTTGCAGCTCCGGGTTGTCATCGGCAATAGCCGAGGACAAAACGACAACATCGGCCCCCTTGATGTGGTCGGCGTGATGACCGATGTGGATGTTGGCACCGAGACTCCCCAACCGCCGCGTGAGGTCCGTTTCTTTGACATCGGACCCGCTCACCTGGTAGCCCAGATTCAGGAGCAGTTCCGCGATGCCGCTCATACCGATCCCGCCAACACCTACAAAGTGAATATGCTTATAGCGTTTAAACATCCTAATCCATTCGTAATCGGCTCGTTCGAGCAATATTCATAAGGACCCCCACGGCCACACAGTTAGCCACAAAGGCACTGCCGCCGTAGGAGATAAAAGGGAGCGGCATACCCTTGGTCGGAAACAGCCCCAGGACCACACCGATGTTCAGCATGGCCTGCAGGGACAGCAGCAAAGTCAAGCCGAAGGCAAGAAGACATCCGAGGGTGTCGGGGGCCGCCCGCGAAATTCTGATCCCGGTCTGAAAGAGGAAAAGGAAGAGCATGCAAACTCCAAAAATCCCAACAAATCCCAACTCCTCGCCAATGACTGCCAGAATGAAATCGGTAAAGGCCTCGGGGAGATAGAAGAGCTTTTGCTGCCCCAAGCCCAATCCCTTGCCCAGGATGCCCCCTGAACCGACCGCAATCCAGGCCTGGATGAGCTGATAGCCCGAATCGAGTTGATCGCTCCATGGATCCAGAAAGGCGGTAATCCTCTCCCACCGATAGGGCACGCGATAGACAAAGCGATAACCAACCAGGGCCGCGCATGGAACCAGAGTAATCAGATAGGAATAGGGTACTCCGCCCAGCATCAGCATGAAGACCGTCAAACAGCCGAGCATAAAGGTTGTGCCAAAATCGGGCTCTTTCAGGAGCAAAATACTGAGAAGACCACAGAGGACAATGTGAGGCAAGAACCCGACCCCGAACTGCTTGACCTTATCCTGTTTTTTTGCCAGGGAGACGCTGAGAAGGATGATCCAGACAACTTTGGCAAACTCTGCCGGCTGCACCAGAAAGAACCGGAGATTGAACCACCGGCGGGCCCCGTTGATTTCAGCCCCGAGCCCCGGGATCAGCACCAGTACCAGGGCCAGAAGGATACCCAGAAACAACCACGGAACAAGCTGACGGTAGCCCCGGTAAGGAAAACGGCTTACCGCCACGATGGTCCCGATTCCGAGGCCGATGCAGGCGAGCTGCCGCTTGAGGTAGTGTGCCGCATCGGCGTGTTTTTTTAGCGCCATGATGGAACTGGCGCTGTAGACCATGACCAGCCCCACTCCGATAAGCAGCAGGACCTCGATCCACAATTCCAGCTCCAGCGAAGGAACGCCGGCGGTCACCGCGGGCGTTTCACTCGCCATGGCGTCCGATGCAAACTGAGGGGCATCAGCAGTCGGCCTGATCATGCCGTTCCTTTTTGTCAGTGGTCAGTGGTCAGTGACTGGTGAAGACGATTCCGTGGACATTGCCGTTGATCAGCGGCATGCTCCCGTTCCAACCGAACCGAAGCACCGTTATTGAAATCTCATCCTCGACTCCGTCTCCGTCATTCCCCCTCAATCCTCTCGCCGTCATGCCATCGAGAACGGGAATCCCGCTTTGCTGCTGTCCGCTGGACTCCTTCCTGCGCTGGAAGGACGGTCTTTGAGAGTCTCTCAGCCCCTGTGACGAAGAAATCAGCCTCTTTCTTCTCTGCGACTGTCCATTCATCGGCAACCACCAGTCACTGACCACTAACCACTGAGTTCCTTTACCAAGTTTTTGAAATGGTCTCCTCTTTGAACGTAACTCTCATATTGATCAAACGAGGAGCAAGCCGGGGAAAGCAATACCACGTCCCCGGAAACCGCATGCTTGAGAACATCCTCAAAGGCCTCGTCGAGGCCGCGAAAAGATCTTACGGGAAGCCAGCTCTCGAGTTCCCGGCTAAGACGCGGAGCGGCTTCACCGAAGACAAACGCGCCCTTTCCCCTGGCTTTCAGAGCGGCGCCCAGCGGCTGGTAGGAGCCGAGCTTGTCTCGCCCCCCCAGCAGAAGCAGAATCGGACGCTCAAAATTCTCAACCGCCTTGACCACCGCTCCCACATTGGTGCCTTTGGAATCATCGAAGAAGTCAATGCCATGCCAGCTGCGAACCCATTCCACGCGGTGAGGCAGGCCGCGATAATGATGAATCGCCTCCTGAATCGCGGAGGGAGGAGCACCCATGGCCGAAGCGGCGAGAATCGCCGCCAGTAAGTTCTCTTCATTGTGAATTCCGTGCAGGCGAGCTTTCTCAAGGCTCACCACGAAAGGGGCCTGCCACGGAATACTTACCAGAATCTCCCGGCCTCGAATGGTGGCCTGAGCCTCTCGGGCCTCACGGCTAAAATGGAGAACACGGCTTCGAACGTGGGAACTGCCTTCCCGACAGATTGCATCGTCAGCGTTGATGATCGCCACATCCGAAGAGCGCTGGCGGGCAAAAAGCGAAAACTTGGAACGGGCATAGGCAGCAAAGCTTTCATAGCGATCCAGATGGTCCTCGGTGATGTTCAGCAGCACGCCTACCTCGGGAGAAAACTTCGAAGCCGTGTCCAACTGAAAACTGCTCACTTCCAAAACGAGAACATCGGCCATAGGGGAATCGATCAGCCACTTGCTGAGCGGGGTACCGATATTGCCTCCGACGAAGACCTTCTTTCCGGAGGCCTTCAGCATTTCCCCGATGAGCGACGTCGTCGTGGTTTTGCCATTGGTGCCGGTCACCGCCACTGCCGGAAGGTCCACTTGACGCCAGGCCCATTCGAACTCTCCGATAATCTCGACCCCCTTCTTGCCGGCTTCAATCAAGGGTTCTATGTCAAGAGGCACACCCGGGCTGACAATGATTTGGTCAGCGCCAAGAAAATCCTCCCTGCGGTGGCTGCCGAGTCGCAGTTCGCAACCCTGTTCTTCGAGATAATCCAGGGACCCGCCGAATTGGTCGCGCGTCCGGAGGTCGGTGGCAACGAGCCGAACGCCCTGGTGTAAGAGCAGTTCACAGACCGCGCGGCCGGAAACCCCCATCCCGACAACCACAACCCTATTGGGCAAGGTGTTATCCGCCTTACCGTTCATCAGGCAAGAAGTCCTTCCACGACACGGTCCATTGCCATGGAGCGGGAACCTTTCACCAGGATCCAGGCATCCTTCACCACGTCATTCTTGAGCCACTCGACAATCTGCCGGTGACTTTCCGCATGGCGGCAGGCGGAAGCCGGAAGGCCGGCTTCCCTGGCGCCCCCGGCGAGTTCCGGAGTCATTGGCCCGAATGTGATCAATTGTGAGATTTGCAGAGCCGCGATCTGCCGGCCGACCTCCCGATGCAGCAGGGCACTCTCCGGACCCAGTTCCCTCATATCTCCCAAAACAGCAACCACAGGCTTTCCCCGGCTTTCTGAAGCGACCGTGCGCACCGCCGCAAGCAGCGATCCCGGGTTGGCATTATAGGTATCGTCAATGAGCACCCGGCCATCGGCGAGACGGTACATCTGCATGCGCATCTTGACCGGCTCGAACCTTGCCAGCCCCGCCGCTATGAGCTCCGGCGCCAGGCCCATTCCCCATCCCACGGCCGCGGCGGCAAGGGTATTCGACACGTGGTGAAGCCCCAAAACCGGAAGGCGCACGGAAATCCTCTCGCCCCCCAGAGTCACGGAAAAAGCACTCGTGCCTTCGTGGGTCGTCACTTCGCCCGCGAGTTTGACGTGCGCTCCGGCCGCCTGCAGCGAGTAAGTCACCGTGTGCGCTCTGATCCGTTTGGATAAATCCGCCAGGCGTTCGTCATCGAGATTGACCACGGCAAGCGCCTCCGGCCCCAGGCTGAGCCAGAGCCTGCCCTTTTCCCGGACGATCTCATCCAGGGAGTGCAGGCCTTCCAGATGAGCGGGGTGGACGTTGGTAATCAGACCGACCGTTGGCCTGCAGATTTCGACAAGTCTTGCCATTTCTCCCGGAACATTGATGCCCATCTCGACAACTGCCGCGCTGTGGTGGGGCTGCAGTGAAAGAAGAGTCAGGGGAACCCCGATCAAGTTGTTGAAATTCCCTTTATTCTTAAGAACTTCATGGCGCTGGCTGAGAATTGCGCTCACCATTTCCTTGGTGCTTGTCTTACCGTTGCTCCCGGTGATGCCAATGACAGGGATGGAATGCTGAAGACGGAAATGGCGCGCCGTCTCTCCCAACGCGAAGAGCGTGTCCGGGACGACGATGACGGCAACCTCAGCCGGGGCCTTGAGAGCACGCTCTTTACCGCCTTCCGAAACGACCAAAGCGCCGGCGCCCTTGGCCAACGCATCGGGAATCCAGGTGTGGCCGTCGGAGTGTTCACCCATAAGGGCTACAAAACAATCTGCAGGCTGGAGCCCGCGGGTGTCTGTCGAGATCCCGGCTATGGGCTTTCTCGGGTCCCCCTGCAACAGCGTGCCCCGAGTCGCTTCGATGAGTTTCGCCACAGTCCACTGGCTTGGGTTTGACCCGGTACTCACGACACCCTCTTCGATGAATGAATATAGTCCCGGACGACCACGCGATCATCGAACTGGAGGACCTGGTTGCCGATGATCTGGTAAGTCTCGTGGCCTTTTCCCCCGATGAAAACGACGTCTCCCGGCGCTGCCCAGGAGAGGGCCAGTTCGATTGCCAGTTTCCGATCCACCTCGATGGTGTAGGCTTTCCCTTCAGGCACTTGATCAGGGTCGTCATGATAAGCGAAACCCGAGGCTTGAACCCCCGGTTCAATTTCCCGGACAATCGCTGCCGGAACCTCACTGCGCGGGTTGTCGCTGGTCAAGACCACAAGGTCGCCAAAACGTGCTGCAACCTGCCCCATGAGTGGACGTTTGGCCCGGTCTCGGTCGCCTCCGCAGCCAAAAACCACCAGAAGTCGACCCCGGGTCATTTCCCTGAGGCACGAAAGGGCCTTCTCCATTGCATCAGGGGTGTGGGCATAGTCCACAACGACCTCAAAACCCCATGCCGCCGGCACCTGCACGCGCTGAAGCCGCCCGTCCACCAGGGAGACGTGATGCAGACCCTCGCCGATGGCTTCTCCGGAAATCCCCATGGCCAGTGCCGTAGTTGCCGCCGCCAGGAGATTGTACAGGTTGAGGCGTCCCAGCAGGGGGGACCTTATGTCGAGATCACCGGAAGGGGTGGAGAGTGTCGTTTGGATGCCCGAATGTTCGAGCTCGGCACGCTTAACCCAGACTGAGGCCTTCCTGTCGTTGGCGGAGTAGCTCCAGGCGGCACCCTTGATTTCTTCAAACAGGCGCCTCCCGTAAGGATCATCGGCATTGATTACCGCTGCAAAGTCTTTGGCCCGGGTCGACACTTCATCCCTGAAGAGAAGCCTCTTTGCGGAAAAGTAGTCCTGCATCGTGGCATGGAAGTCCAGATGATCCTGGGACAGGTTGGTAAAGACGCCGATATCGAAGACACACCCTTCGACCCTTCCCAAAGCCAGGGCATGGGAAGAAACCTCCATGACCACATGGGTAACGCGGTCTTCGTTCATTTCCTGGAAAAACCGCTGCAGGTCGAGGGACTCAGGCGTGGTCATGGGAGCAACCTTGCTCTTGTCGGCCCAGCGGTAGCCAAGAGTCCCCACTACCCCGACCCGGCCGCCGGCCTTCCTGAGAATACTCTCGAGGAGGAAGGTTGTGGTCGTTTTGCCGTTTGTTCCGGTTACGCCAATGAGGTGAAAATTCTTGGACGGGTTCTGATAGAAATTCAGGGCAAGCTTTGCCAGGGCTTTTCGACTGTCGGCAACACGCAGGGAGGGTACCTGAAAATTATTGTCCGGAACGCTCTCTGCGATGATCGCCCGGGCTCCCCGCCGAATGGCATCGGGAATGAAATCACTGCCGTCCGCATGGCTCCCGCGGAGCGCCACAAAGACGTTTCCGGCCACCACCCGGCGGCTGTCATACGCTATCCCGCTTACCGGCAGGCGCAAATCCCCGCGGCTTTCGCGTATTTCAATACCTTCAATTAAGGTCGCCAAATCCCTGGTCACCTGCAGAACCTCTCCTCGACTCGCGCCCCCCTGTCTCCGTATCTCCGTATCTCCCGTCCCTGCATCTCCGCCCCAAAACCGCTTCACGGTACCCGGTTCATAACCAGGTCGACCTTGGTTTTGGGCTTGATCATGGCCTCTATGTCCGCAGATATGGTAACCGGCTTCCCGCTGAACTGCAATTTCGGTTGAGCCCCGGGAGGGTTCGAACCCTTCGGGAGGGCTTTGGTATCCTTTACCTTGAGAGGCAATTCAGGAGACCGCGTGGTGCTCTTATTTTCCGGAGCAGCCGTCGTTTTCAAGGCCTTGTTGTGAGCGGCATTCGCCATGCGGACTCCCGGTGGAGGTGCGGGAACGCCCGGGTTCGGGAACACTCCAAGGTAGGGGAGAGTCCTGGCAGCGATGTTGCGGAACACCGGCCCCGCGACGACACCTCCATAGATGGCGCCGTGAGGTTCATGGATGACCACGGTCATCACCAGGCGGGGTCGATCTGCCGGAACAAAACCGGTAAAAATGGAGGTATATTTGTTAGATGCGTAGCGTCTGGTTTGCGGGTCCAAGACCTGAGCCGTACCCGTTTTTCCCGCGGCCAAGTAGCCGTCCGGGGCCGCCTTTACACCCGTCCCACCGTCCTGCGTAACGGCAACCATCATATCACAAATCTGTTGCGCAGTCTTTTTTTGAATCACTCGCCGGAACGGCTTGGTGTGCAACGGTTCGTATCGCTTGTCATGCTGACCATCGATTATTTCCTTTACGACGACGGGTTGACCAATCTCCCCCCCATTGGCCAGGCAAGCCATACCGGTTGTCAGCTGCAGTGAGGTCACCCCGATGCTCTGGCCGAAACCTGTGGTCGCCAAGTCAATTGGACGCCACCTTTTGCCCGGACGAACCAAACCCCTCACTTCACCCGGAAGATTGATTCCGGTCCTGCCCCCGAATCCGAACCCTCGGATGTAGCGATAATAGCGCTCGTTTCCCAACTGCAGGGCGATTTTACTTGCCGCAATATTGCTGGAGTACTTGATCACTTCCGGGATCGTCAGCCAACCGTAAGGGTGGACGTCGTTGATGGTATGACCGTGGAGGTGAATCTTCCCATTTTCACAGAAGATTCGATCACGCTCCTTGACCACGCCCTCTTCGAGCGCCGCGCTCATGAGAAAGATCTTGAAGGTCGAACCGGGTTCGAAGGAGTCGGTAATGGTGCGGTTGCGCCAGGCATCTGCGCTGCTTTTGGTGCTGAGGTTGGGATCGAATGGCGGCCAGTTGGCCATTGCGAGCACTTCGAAGGTCTGGGCGTCCAGAATCACGACTTCCCCTGCTTTCGCCCGATATTGTTGTACCGCTTTCTCGAGTTCGTATTCAGCCACATATTGCACAAACGCATCCATGGTGAGGCGCACCCCGAAGTTTTCCATCGACTCGGGCGGGGGCGAGGAATCCAACCAGAGGCATCTCCTGATGCCGTCTCGCGTCTGACCAACCGTGGCTGTGTTCTCGCGAAGGAGCTGATCGAAACCCTTTTCTATCCCCTCCAGGCCACTGCCGTCAACACCGACAAAACCCAGAACTTGACCGCCCACCTGCCCATAGGGATAAAACCGTTTGTACTCATCAACCAGGTTCAAACCCGGTTGCTTAAGGTTATCAACAGCGATGGCCTGCTGGTCGGCAAGATGGCGTTTGAGCCAGACAAAATGGCGATTGCAGGAGAGTTTTCCAGTGATCGACGACTCGCTTTCGTCCAGGATCGGGGCAAGGCGCGCGGCCAAGCGACCGGGAGCTTCCACCATCCCCGCATCGACAAAAAGCGAGCGCTGGGGTACGGAAAAAGAGAGGAGGCGCCCCTGACGATCGTAGATGGAACCTCGATAGGTGGGCACCCGAATCGTGGCCTCGGTCTGATTGATAGACCGCTCCAACCAGAGAGGGTACTCGATGATCTGCAATCGGGAAGCCCTCGCGAGAATCACGCAAAAACCCAGGATCACGAGCGTGTTAAAAATGAGGTAGCACGACGAGTAGCGAGCACTTAGGAATCTGCCTGAGTTGCGCTTCTCCACCTTGAGCCCCTTTCCTTCCGGACACCGTTCACGGCACTGACAGTTTTTGGTCCGATTTGGGCGGATTCAGGCCAAACCGTTTACGTCCCAACTCTTCCAGTTGGTGAGGATCTTGAAATCGCGACCACTCCAACCGCAACTTCCTTTGCACGGTGACAAGCTGCTCGTACTCGCTATGGAGGCTTGAGAGGCGGTAACCATTCTGAGTCTGCTCGACGTAGAGCCAGACATAGAAGACCGCCCCGAGGATGAACACGGCCCCCAGTGAGCCGGCGAGCAAGATCAAGGCCTTTTCACCCAGCGAGGATGAACGCTTCGGGGTATCTTCAAGATCAATGTCGGACTTCAACCTCTGCATATGATCAGATTATCCTCAACGTTCATCTCATCCCGACAACCGGCTCAGGCCTCTTCCTGTTTCCTTTCCCACTTTGCAACGGCCCGGAGGCGGGCACTCCGCGAACTCGGGTTCCTCTCGATTTCGCCCGGGCCCGGACGAACTGCCTTCCGCGTCAAGAGCTGCACCAAAGGGCGCCCGGTGCACTGGCAACGAGGAACCATCGGAGCACAGACGCATGACTTGGACCATTCCCGGAACCGCTTTTTGATGATCCGATCTTCCAGTGAGTGAAAAGCAACCGCGCACAGTCGCCCTCCCGGTTTCATAAAGTCGAGCACCCGGTCGAGGAAAGCTTCCAGAGAATCCAGTTCGCGATTAACCGCCAGGCGCAAGGCCTGAAAAGTGCGGGTCGCCGGGTGTATCCGAAAACTGTCCCTGGTCTTTGGAACTGCCTTTTCGACTTCTTTGGCAAGTTCAAGGGTGGTCGCAAAAGGCCTGACCTGGCGACGCGAGACCAAGGCGCGGGCGATACGGAATGCCCACCGCTCCTCTCCCAGATGACGGATCAAGCGAGCCAGATCCTGCTCCGAAAGCGTATTCACCAACCCTGCCGCGGTCTGGGGAAGGTCCCGGTCCATCCGCATGTCCAAAGGCCCCTCGGACATAAAACTGAATCCACGTGAAGAATCGGTAACCTGAAAACTGGACACACCCAGGTCGACCACGATGCCGTCGACCGGCCCCAAACCGAGTTTTCCCAGGATGTGCGGGAGGTCTGCGAAATTCGCTTTGGCTAAGAACAACCGGTTCCGATAAGAAAGCAATCGGTTCTGAACACGAGTTATGGCTTCGGCATCACAATCGAGCCCAATCAGCACGCCATCGGGGGCGCTCGCCTGCAGTATGGCCTCGGCGTACCCTCCTCCTCCCACGGTGCCATCGACATACACCCCACCGGCACGGCATCCCAGAAATGCCATGACAGCTTCCCGAAGGACCGGAACATGAGGGCGCAAGGTCGGTTCATCCATGTGCCTCTAAAGCCCGCTGAGAGCTACCTTTTCCACGATCTGCCGGTAGTGTTCGCGGTTCCATTCCAGGTGCTTGTCCCACGCCTCTCGGTTCCAAATCTCGAAACTCTTGAGCATTCCCGCGAGCAGCACTTCCTGCCCCAACCCTGCTTGTTTCCTCAAGAAAGGAGGAAGCAGGACCCTTCCCTGATCATCGAATTCACATTCTTCGGCGCTCGAAACGAAATGCCTCATGAAAGCACGCTGATCATGCTGGACCAGAGAGAAATCCTGCACTTTGCCCTCGATCTCTTCCCAGGTTTCAGGCGGATAGGCGACAAGGCACTCATCCGTCATGGTGACAACCAAGGCATCCGTATAGTGCTTCTGCAGGACCTCGCGGAACTTTGTGGGAATCCTCAAGCGCCCTTTGGTGTCAAGGCGATTGAGCGATTGTCCTCGAAAGTAAGGCCTTTGAAGAATTCCCACTTTCCCCCCTTTATTCCCACAATTTCCCACTTGAAACCACTAATATCTATTTTTAGGCGCTTGTCAAATACAATTGCGGTAATGATCGAAATATTTTTGCGGGCCCTGCTCCTCCCGATTGTCGAGAGCAAGAATGCCTCCGCGGCGGGATCACATCGAACCATGAAACGCCTCTTTTGCGCGAAGGTCCCCGGCTTCCAAGGTCGAAATGAAAAACTCCTTGAAACCTTCCATTTTATTTGTGCTGCCCCGTTGCCCTGTGGTAGAAAGGGACGGGCGATGGGATGCCTGACGGGGTATTTCATCCGACCCCGAAAAAGCCTCTGCCCAAACCCTAAAGGCCTTCCTTCAATGTGGCAGAGGCTTTTTTGTGTTGACTGAAAAGAAGGGCAATTCCATGCAACCGGATGAAGAAATCATCCTTCGGTACGCGAAGGAAATCATCATCAAGTTCATCGAACTGGGGCGGATTTCACCCGGCAACTTTGGTGAACAGTTCAGGAATATTTACTGGAGTCTCAAGAACACCCTCGTCGATGCTCGCCTGCCGAAGCTCGATGAAAGCTTCTTCAGCGACGAGCATTCCGAGGATTCCTGAGAGGCAAGGAAATGGCTTCAAGGAGCGAATTCGAACGGCAAGGCAGCTGCCTTTTCCGGACAACGGGGAGCCACTCCGTGATGCGGTGCCATCTTTCGCGGTTTTGTATGAAATCCCCCCAAACACCGCTTTATTAAAGGGCGGTTAGGGAGGATTTCATTTTTTGCTGTGACTCTTCGGGTCGGGCCGGATTATGCGGAGAGCGATTTCCCGAGGTAATCCAGAATATCTTTCACGGTTCGAATTTTTTCTGCTTCCTCATCGGGTATTTCCAGGTCGAACGCTTCCTCCAGGGCCATCACCAGCTCCACCACGTCCAGGGAGTCGGCCCCCAGATCGTCCACCACATTGGCCTCGGGCGTGACCATCTCCTTGTCTACTCCCAACTGGTTGGCAATAATGTCTACAATCTTCTTGTGCATTTCGTTCCGATCCATTCTTTCCTCCAGGTCAATTAACGTTTGATTCAACTCGGGAACCGCTTACAAACCCATAAAAGAGCACTTCCAAAACACCGGGCACTTCTTCCGCAAGGGAATAGCTGCAATCATGTGCCAGCCACTTCTGGATGATCCCGTGGATGAAACCCATCACTCCATAGAAGACCGTCTCAAAATCGAGCGGTTTGAGCAAACCGGCCCGACCGGCTTCGAAGACTTTTCTCTTCAGTACCGGGATGCGCCGTTTAACTTGTTTCAAGTAAAGATCCTGAACCTGCACTCCGACATCGAGACGTTCCTGCACGATAAGCCGATACAAGTGCTGATTGTGGTCGAAAAACTCAAAGTAGGCCCGCACGTACTTGGTAATCATGGTGAGCACATCGTCCTGACCATCGAGGATGGCCCTGGCTTTCCCTTCAAGCTCCTCCAGACGCTGCCGCACCAACTCATTGAACAGAGTTTCCTTGTTGGCAAAATGACGGTATAGCGTTCCCTTGCCGACACCCGCTCGTTCCGCTACCTCATCCATCGTCGCCACATGGAACCCTTTTTCCGAGAAGACCCCGAGGGCCGCTTCCAGCACCCGCTCTCGGGTGGCAAGCTTCGCCGAAGCCTTGTGGTCATCTCCGGGTTCAACCTCGAACATCGTCCGTTCCAGAAGCTTGGAATAGAACTGATCAGCTGGAATATTCCGATTGCCGGCGACTTTCTGAAAGACCGAGATGAGTCCGGGGAGGGAACAATCGGCGGGGAACATTTTCTGTTTGAAGGCATCGCGCACCTCCAGGAAACAACCGACCAGTTCATCCAGAATCACCTCCCGGGGTTGGCCGGCGTCAAGGTGGTCACCCAACAGCACAGCAAAGCCATCGGGTCCCGTTTTCCCCTTAACCAGTCGTTTCACCAAAACCTGCTGGCGATGTCGTCTGCTCTCTCTGATCACACTCTCTCCCGGCTGCCATGTTGACGGACTGGTCGGTCATTATTCACACCACGGAGATAATGTCAAGGAGGTTTTCGATGGAAAGGGAAGAAATTCATGCCCGGCGCAGGAAGAAATCAGGGAGGCGATCAGAGAGAGGCATCGTATGTTGGCGTTCGCATCCCCCGCACCTGATCATAAACGCGCAGGATGGCTTGCGCGGTGCCGCGCGTCAGATCATATTGAGGCAAAGAACCGATGGCAACGAAGGCACAATCCAAAACGTCGCTTGCGGGAGAGGGGTCCCCCGCGTTGCACTCGCAGAGAAAGTCGAGGAGAATGTAGTGATATTCGATTCGTCCCTCCTGATCCGGAATTACCCGATCCAGAGCCACCACGAGATCGCGGACTCGCACCTCCAAGCCGACCTCTTCCCGGACTTCCCGAACTATCGCTTCCTGCAAGGATTCCCCCAATTCCACCAGACCCCCGGGTACCGACCATTTGCCATAAGATGGCTCTCGTCCCCTCTGGACCAGAAGAACCTGATCCTCGCGAAGAATGATCGCCCCCACACCAACCAGAGGTCGTTCGGGATAGCGTCGCTTCATAAGTTCTATTCTCCCGCGCCAAGGCAGCGCTCTGCGGGCGGATTCCAAGAAAACGTCACCGGGAAGAGCACGAAAGGACCGTCGGCGGGAAGGCGTTCATGACAGTCTCGGTGCTTTTCTCCGCGATCTTCGTCTCCTTCGTGATTACCGAATGCGAACTCCTTTACGATCAATCCATTACGGAGCGAAAGTCAGGGCTTACAGTAGCGACAGGGACGATATCCTTGCCCCAAACCCTCCCAGCGATCCGCGAAGGTGACCCGCGATGGGGCGACAATCCTCTTCCCCAGAGCACATTCCGGACGATGAAAGACAAAACTGGCCCGATTTCCCGGGCAGGATTTTGCAGGCTTCACCTGACATTCGCCCCACATACCCTTGCGCTTATGCAGCGCCTCCCGCAGCTGCAGCAGAAATTCCTCCGATCGCCGAAAGCCTTGAGGCGTTCTGAAGACACAGGCAGATCCTGCACGCAGCATTTCCAAATTGGCACACCGGCCATCGGGCAAAATCACATAGGCCAGGAAGCGACCGTGACGATCAACAACTTCTCGATCATACTGCAGGGATACCCTTTTGTGGAGAACCAGATCGCTGTTCAATTTCTTGGCAGACTCCCCGAAGCAATCGGCCTTGACATTCTCGTGGGCCACCTCGGGTGCATCAATGCCCAGATAGCGGATCCTCTCACCACTCTCCAGGATTACGGTGTCGCCGTCACAGACGAAAACCACTTTGCCGGAATGCGGAGGAGGCAGTCCCCGACATGATCCCGATGTTGCCTGCAAGAAGGCTGCAAGCAGGACGAAGAGCCAACAGGCTGGGGCCGCGGAGGAGTTGAAACAGTTCCTGTTCCCGGGCAAGCGATGAATCCTTTTTGCATCAAACAGAAATTCCGGGAGTCCCGGGGTGGCTCACATCGTTGCGGGACTTTTCCCGGAGGCCTTTCGAAGGCGCCGTAGTTTTCGGCCTCATCGGTCGCCATCCGAGCGCGCATGAATTTGCCCATTTGCCGCAAGGCCTGGCGAAGTCTGTGTTCATTTTCGACAAGGGCCAGGCGCAGGTAGCCTTCTCCTTCTTCCCCAAAGCCTATGCCCGGAGCAACAGCCACATTCGCTTCGTCCATGAGTTTTACGGCAAAAGCCATAGAGCCCATCTCTTCGAAGGGCGGGGGGATTTTGGCCCACACAAACATACCGGCTTTGGGTTCGGTCACCGGCCATCCAATGCGCCTGAGTCCCCTGCAGAGGACATCGCGTCGCTGTTCGTAGATCCGCGCCTGTTCGACAACCTCCGCGGCGCAATCCCTCAGCGCAACGATGCCCGCTATCTGGATCGCCGAGAAGATACCATAATCATAGTAGCCCTTAATCTTGGCGAGCCCCTGAATAATTTCCCTATTCCCCACACAATAGCCCACCCGCCATCCGGCCATGTTGTACGACTTTGAAAAAGAGCCAAACTCAACCCCGACCTCCCTGGCCCCGGGCACCTGAAGGAAACTGGGCGCGGTATAGCCGTCAAAGGTGATCTTGGCATAGGCAAAGTCTTGAATGACCATGAATCGGTATTTCCTGGCCAAATGCACGATCTCCTGAAAGAGTTCAATAGTGGCTACGGAGGCAGTCGGATTATGGGGGTAATTGAGGATCAGGACCTTGGGAGTGGGATAGAGCGACTCACACATCGTGGCAATGCGCTCCAGGAAAGTCGCTTCACTGGCAAGGGGAATCCGAATCACATTACCCCCGGCGATGATGGTCGCATAGATATGGATGGGGAAGGCCGGAGTAGGCACCAGGACCGTGTCGCCGGGGCCGACCAGAGCCAGGCACAGATGGGATATCCCCTCTTTGGAACCGATGGTGCAGAGGACTTCGGTCTCCATATCCAGTTCCACGCCATAATCCCGCCCGTAGAAGAGGGCAATCTCCCGGCGCAGGCTGCGCAGTCCCGAAGCTACCGGATAACGGTGGCTTTTGGGGTCCTGCACGACCTCGCAGAGTTTCTGGGTCACCGCTTCGGGGGCGGGATCGATGGGGTTTCCCATGCCCAGGTCAATGACGTCATGGCCCTCGGGCGCGCTTTTCCATCCTCATCTTATTGATCATTCCAAACAGATAAGGCGGCAATTGCTCCATTCGCTGAGCAAAACGGATAATCGGGTCTCCAGGCATAATGATCGTCCTCCTGCTTGCCGGCAAAACTCGCGTTCATCCAAAAAGAAAGCCCCGGGAACTCGGCCCGGGGCTGCGAGATGCCAGGGGCCGGCGCTTCAGCCCATGGCTTTCGGTGGGAACCAGCTTTTATTGATCCCTCATGGCACCCACCGTCGCCCAGGCTGCCCTGGCTGCGGCGGCCGCCACAGCTATTCGGTATTGACAGGTCACCCTCACATCACCTTCCTTCACCCTCGGATATTTACTGAATTCTGAGGGGGATGTCAATCGGCACCTTCGCCGCTGTCGGCACTCCCGGCTGCAATCTTTCAATTTTTGGAAAAAATGCCACCTTTTGCTTGCCCTCCGTGTCGGTTTTATGTCTTATTCATAAGGGACATCCTGCAAGAGGTCTTTTCGTTCCCCCATGCTGAAGGTGGATGGGCTTCCGCATCGGGGTAAGATGCTTTCATACCGTCCAGCAGGCTGGCAAGACCGTGCGGGATTTCGTCTTGCTGTTTATTGCGGAAGGGATTCTATGGATGAAGGACACAAGAAATTCCTGGTGCTTATCCCGGTGGTCTTTGCTCTGGTAGCGGCTGCCTCCTGCGTCTTTGCACAGGCGGTGGAGCAGTCCTCTGCGCCGGCCGCGGAAACGATCGAACCGCAACAGAGACCAAAGCTCAACACCGCCACCATGTGCGAGCGAGTTGACAACCTTTTGCCGACGCGACCCGGAATTGTCTTTTCGGTCTCCAACGGCCAAGTCTGCTGCTTTACTTCGTTCGACCCCGTGCCTCAGCCCGCTCTGATCTATCATCGCTGGTACCATCGGGATGAGCTGAGCACGCAAACCAGGCTGCAGATTGTATCCGCCCAAGTGGGCCACATACAGTGTGATCCAGCTCCGGGAAACCGACAAAGGCCCTTGGAGGGTCGAGGTCACCGATCAGAACGGCCGTGTTTTCAATGTCCTGCGGTTCAGCATTACCGACTAGGCCTCTCCCATTTACGCGATTTTATGCCATGACCCGTTTTCTTAAGTTTCTTTCGACCATTCGCTGGCAAGACCTGGTGGATATCATCATCAACAGCTATATCCTGTTCCGCGTCTATGTCCTCTTTCATGGAACCAACGCCTTTCGCGTGCTTGTCGGCATAACCTCACTGTGGATTTTGCAGGAAGTGGCGGCTTCCATGGGTCTTATTCTGACCAGTTGGGCGGTAAGAGGCATAACAACAGCGGCGGCCATTATTATCATCGTCGTCTTCCGCAACGAGATCCGCTCCGCCCTTCAGGTGCGAAATCTCAAGGCTTTCATCTGGGGTTCTCCGCTCAGAGAATACACAACGCCCGTCGACATCGTGGTGCAAACGGTCTTTCAGATGGGAAAGAAGCGGATCGGCGCCCTGCTCGTTTTCCCCGGCAAAGAGGAACTCGGAGAGCTCGTTCACGGGGGCATTCTGTGGCACGGGACGGTCTCACAGGAGATGCTCTTGAGCATTTTTTGGCCGAACAACCCCGTTCATGACGGCGCCGTCATCATCCGCGGAGATCAGATTGTGGAAGTGGGTGTGCTCTTGCCCCTTTCCCAGCGGCAGGATCTGCCTTCTTACTACGGGACTCGACACCGCGCGGCGCTCGGCCTGGCAGAACGCAGCGATGCCCTCGTGGTTGTGGTGTCGGAAGAACGGGGGAGGGTCACCGCAGCCAAGGACAGCGCTCTTACCCCTTTCAGTGAACCGGGAGAGCTGTCACAAACGATCAGTCGGCATCTCAACCTTTCGGACGGCATTCCCGCAAACATCCAGAAGCGCGAACGCCTGAAACTCTCTCTCGCAGCCGTCCTGTCACTGCTGATCATGACCGGCATCTGGTTTGGATTCACCAGAAGCCAGGACACCATTATTGCGCTGAATGTTCCCATTGAGTATGTAAACCGGCCGCTCTCATATGAAATCCTGGACACTTCGACCGACGAAGCCCGCCTCCAGCTTTATGGTTCGAGCGCTCTGATCAAGTCATTGCAGCCGGGACAGGTGCTGGTGCGCGTGGACCTCAGCAAAGCCGTTGAAGGACGGAATGTGTTTCCCATCACCCAGGACAATATCGTGCTGCCTCCGGGGATCTTTCTCAACAAGGCCCAACCATCCAATATCGACGTGAATCTCGACGCTCCGGTCACCAAGGAATTGCCGGTGCAGGTTGACTGGGCGGGCAAGCTGCCGGACACTTTGAACTTGATAAAAGTCATGGTGACCCCGGAAAGCGTCAAGGTCATGGGGGGCAGCCAAATCCTGGAACACACCAGCACTATCTATACGGCACCGGTGCGCCTCGACGGTCTGAGCAAGTCGGGGTCGGTCACGACCTCCCTGGTCCTTACTCCGCCTTCTCTCAAGCTGATTTCGAATTCCAATGAGAAGATTACCGTGACTTACGTGCTGGAAGAGAAAGCCCACAGTGAAAGGCGATGATCACCTCGGCGCGGGACGCCCTTCGTGAGTGTTAGCAAGCTTCGAGCGACGAGCCGTTTTTGAGCGAATAGATGATTCGGTTGGCCCTCTCTTCCAGTTCCGGGATCATTTCGACAAGTGCTTTCAGAGAGGTAAGAATTTTCTTCGTCTGTTGCTGGTGGGGAATGTCCAGTGCGGGGTGGTCGAGGAAGTACATTATTTCTTCCAAAACCTGCATCTTGTCGGCTTTAAAGTCGACGTAGGCGAGTTTGGGCCACGTGGTTCTGAGATCAGGAGGCAAGTGGTTCACCTGGAGGGCCAGGTCTTTGTCCGTTACCATCCAGATGACCTTCTGCAGGGATTCGAGCAGGTGCCGGATTTCCAACTCCTCCACTTCCCAGGCGCCGACTTCCGACAGAAGCCGGCACCATTTCGGGTGAATCCGGCTATTGACCCACTTTTCCCCCACCTGAGGCATGAGCGGCATGCGCGCCAATTGCTGTTGATCGCTCAACAATTCCTTGGCCAACTCGGCGATCTTCCCCGCACCGTTCAGTTGCGGCAGGCGCGACTCGAGAAGGTCGCTGAGCCGTGCCAGGATCATCCTCTTGCTCGCCATATCAGGAAAGGCTTTTTCCAACTGCGCTTCCCACTGTTCCCTCAGGAACCCTATCTCCGCATTTATCGCAGAGAATATGAAGCCCAGCTTCACCAAGGTATTTCGCATCTCATGAGCCAGAACATTGCAGCTCTGAAGGCGTTGACGCGTTAGGGCTTCCTGGGCCTCAGACAGGGTTTCGCGAATGTGCAGGGAAAGCAGTTCCGTCCCCAGGGTCTGTGAGAGTTTCTTAATGACCTTGGTGGAGCGATCCCCACGCTTAATAGTCCCGACCTTAAAGTGAATCTTTATTACCGCAACAACGACATACTCAGAATCCCTCCAGATCGCCTTCCCTTCGTGATCCAGAGGATATTCGGGGAGTTCCGCCTGATCCCAGTAGAGGTCGGCCTTCCTGACGAGCACGGGTTCCATGTGGTGAGAGTCCTCTATCTCACCGCTCAGCTGCTTGCGGACACTCCGAACATCCTCGTATGGGTTGTCGGCGGTCCAGCTTTTCTGCCTTTCCACACACCACCCCATGGCCTCCCTGATGTGCCCCGGGTCGGTCACGGTAATGTTCCCAGGTCTTGCCCGGGAAATTGTAGTCCGAGGTCTCCGGAAGACCCCACCGGATCTGTTCGGAACCCCCGATCTCGAGCTCCGGAAGTGATTCGCACGGCCTGCAATTTCGGCATCTGACCAACCCGGTATATGGTCCCCTTGCGGGCATCCCCGAGACAGAACAGGATGTTTTCGATCATGTCCTTGCAGGTTTTTTCAAGGATATCATTGCCGATAACCACTTCGCCAGCTCCGGAGAAATATTCCCTTCCCACTTAAACAAACACGACCGATAAACAATATTTCTTACCCTGAAACGTGACAATGGTCAATCATCATTCTGCTGCCTGCGGAATTGAAGGGGGATCCCATCACACCCGGTCACCATCAGGGACGCCCATTAAGACAACCGGGTTATGCAGGAATCGGGTATCAGGCTCTCCCGTAAAGGCGGGTCATTCTTGCCAGCTTCTGCCCCAAGCCCACGGTCAACTGCTCGGGAAGGAGCCTCCAGCCCCAGTTGCCGTGAGCAACGGACGGCACGTTCATGCGCGCTTCCTCTCCGAGTCCCAATATGTCCTGCATGGGAATTACGGTGGAAGCGCAAACCGACATCATGGCAAGTCTTATCAGTTCCCAGTGAATCTCATCTTCAAGCACATTTCTGCCGAGATAGCGGCAAAGCCTCTCTCTTCCCCCCGGATCGAGTTCATGCTGGAACCATCCCCTGGTGGTGTTGTTGTCGTGGGTTCCCGTGTAGACAACGGCATTCCTGCTATGGTTATGGGGGGCATAGGCATTGGTCGACAGGTCCTCGCCGAAAGCGAACTGCAGCACCTTCATTCCCGGGAAACCAAACCTGGCCATGATCTCTCTTACGTCCGGCGTAATCACGCCAAGGTCCTCGGCAATGACCGGCAGATAAGGGAAACGCTTATGGAGCGTAGAGAAGAAGTCATGCCCCGGAGCCGACTCCCACCTTCCGTTGATCGCTGTGGTCTCGGAGCCCGAGATCGCCCAATAACCCACAAATCCTCGGAAGTGATCAAGCCTGATGACATCGAAGAGTCGCAGATTATGATCGAAACGCTGGACCCACCACCGGTAACCCGACTCCTTGAGCGCCGGCCAACGATAAACCGGATTGCCCCAGAGCTGACCGGTAACACTGAAATAATCGGGAGGCACGCCGGCAACGAAGGTGAGTCTTTGTTCCTCATCCAACTGGAACAATTGGGGATGGGACCAGACATCCACGCTGTCATAGCTCACATAGATGGGGAGGTCGCCGATAATCTGGATATTTCTCTGATGACAGTAGCCCCTGAATGCCGACCACTGCCTGAAAAAGAGATACTGGAAGAATTTCTCGGCCAGAACTCTCTCAGCCAGATCGCTGCTGCCATTCCTGCAGGTCCGCCCGCGCTCTTTGCTTTATCCCGGGCTGCCAAGCACTCCACTCGATCCCCTTGAAGTGTTCTTTAACCGCCATAAAAAGCGCATAATCATCAAGCCAGCACGCGTTTTCGCGGCAGAATCCCGCGAAATCGAAATCATCGCGGCCGCTTTGGGCAAACCTCTCAAAGGCTTTTTGAAGCAAATCAAACTTGTAGGCAGCAACAGCGTCATAGTCCACCTTTCCGCCGTCAAACGCCGGGGGATCCTCAATCTCACCGGGCGCCAGGAAACCCTCTTGCACCAGCCGCTCCGGACTGATCAAAAGTGGGTTCCCGGCAAAAGCGGAAAAAGAGCTGTAAGGGGAGTTCCCGCTTGCCGGAGAGGTGGGATTGACCGGCAAAATCTGCCAGAGGCTTTGGCCGGCATCGGCGAGGAAATCCGCAAAACGGCAGGCGCCAGGTCCAAGATCGCCAATCCCATAGGGGGAAGGAAGGGAAGTAAGGTGAAGCAGAACGCCGCTTCGTCTCGTTTTCATCGACTAACCCTGTGGAAGCCCTTTGAAACATCCTTCTTTGCCGTCATCCTCGCGGCCGCAGGGCCCCGAAGACGCCTGATGCCCAAAGGACTCGGGGCCATGCCCGAACGATCTTCGATTCGACCCGTGCAACTGCGGTGACAGTCAGCCTATTCCAGTATTTTCAACGGCTTCACCGGTACCGGAAGGAAGGTGGTCCGGACACCTCCCGGCTTCCGTTCCGGTTGGTCTTGGGCCGTCCGTTGGCGCTGGAGCTTCGAGGAATCAGGAGGGGCCGAAGGCGGTCCTTCAAGATCGCCGGGAACGGGTGTGATCTCCTTTTTGGCTTCGCTTTTAAGAAAAACAACTCCCAGGGGAGGCAGCACCAGAGGCAGGGAAAAGGGTCTTCCGTGGGAAGGGACGGGATCCGCTGCCATGCCGCCCAAATTCCCATGACCGCTGCCCCCATAGAGCTTTGCGTCGCTGTTGAGGATTTCGCTCCAAAAACCACCTCTCGGCACTCCCAGGCGATAGCCATTTCTGGGAACGGGAGTAAAATTGGCCGCCACTATGACTATATCACCCGTTTTTTTGCCCTTCCTCAGAAAGCTGATGACACTCGCGTCGGCATCGCAGGCATCGATCCACTCGAAGCCTTCCTGGGTGAAATCCGCCTCGTACAATGCCGGTTCCCTTCGGTATGCGGCATTCAAACTTTGCACCCACCGTTGCATGCCCAGGTGCATTGGGTATTCGAGGAGGCTCCAATCCAGGCTCTTTTCGTGATACCACTCGTCCCACTGTCCGAATTCGCCCCCCATGAACAGCAGCTTCTTCCCGGGATGGCCATACATGTAACCAAACAGGAGCCTGAGATTGGCAAATTTTTGCCAGTCGTCACCCGGCATCTGCCGAATCAAGGAACCCTTTCCATAAACGACCTCGTCGTGTGACAAGGGCAAGACAAAATTCTCAAAAAAAGCATACCAGATACTGAACGTGAGCTGATTCTGATGATACCTGCGATGGATCGGCTCTTTGGCAAAGTAGTCGAGGGTGTCGTGCATCCATCCCATATTCCACTTCATGCCGAATCCCAGTCCCCCAACGTAGGCCGGCCTGGACACCATCGGCCAGGAGGTGGATTCCTCGGCAATGGTCTGCACATCCGGATGCCTTTCATAAATGATCTCATTGAAGCGCCTCAGAAAATGGATCGCATCCAGGTTCTCCTTGCCGCCGTGCTCATTGGGAATCCATTCCCCCTCATTGCGGGCATAGTCCAAATAGAGCATGGAAGCCACGGCATCGACCCTGATTCCGTCGGCATGATATTTCTCGAGCCAGAAGAGGGCGCTGCTGATCAGGAATGACCGAACCTCGTACCTTCCGTGGTTGAAAATGATGCTCTTCCACTCGGGATGAAACCCTTTCTTAGGATCGGAATGTTCGAACAAATTCGTGCCATCGAAATAAACCAGTCCATGCTCGTCGCTGGGAAAGTGCGAAGGCACCCAATCGAGGATCACCCCGATATCATTGCGATGAAGCTCGTCGACGAGGAACATGAAATCCTGCGGCGTGCCATATCTCGCCGTGGGAGCGAAATAACCGACGGTCTGATAACCCCAAGAACCGAAAAAGGGATGCTCCATCACCGGGAGGAATTCCACATGGGTGAAGCCCATTTCGCGAAGATATCCCGGGAAGATAATCCGCCATCTCCCGGTAGGTCAGCGACCGGTTGTCCTCGTCCGGCACCCTTCTCCAGGAGCCGAGATGGATTTCATAGATCGATACGGGAGCATCGAGGGCGTTGGCCTTGCTTCTCGTTTTCATCCACGCTTCGTCACGCCAGTCATGTTCAAGGTCCCAGACGACGGACGCGGTATCAGGCGGCTTCTGGGAATACACGGCAAAGGGATCGCCCTTATCGACACGGTATCCACCATGTTTGGAAACGATATGATACTTGTAGACGGCACCGAGGCCGATCCCCGCCACAAAACCTTCCCAGATGCCGGAGGCATCCTCTCTGACCTTCAAGCGATGCGATGCTTTGTCCCAATCGTTGAAGTCGCCAATGACGGTGACCTTCTCCGCGTTCGGCGCCCATACCGCAAAGTGGGTCCCTTCGACGCCGTCCAGGTCGATCCTGTGCGCGCCCAATTTGTCGGAGAGCGTGAAATGATTGCCTTGTTTGAACAGGTATATGTCGTGTTCGGTCAGGAGACTCCCTGCATACACAACGTTATTGCCTCGTCCCATGTTCTCCTCCAATGTGATTCTCTTTCGCCTCCAGGTAGCTTCGCCACTTTTCGATGGTCTTGGCACCAACACCCGGAATCTCCACCAGTTCATCCAGCCGTTGCCATTGCCGCCCGCTGCGACGGTCTATAATAGCTGCGGCAAAAGCGGCTTTCATCTGGGGGACAAGCAGCAATTCCTCTTCTGTTGCGCTATTCAGGTTGAGTCTTTCACCAAGGGTCAGGCGCGCTGCCGCGGGCATCGCCTCCACATGGATTGCCACCGGACCCGAATCGGAACAGGTGACGCGGACCAGTTGTCCGTTGTGGATCCGTTCTCGAGGATAATCATCGTAGAACACCTCTTGGACAGAGCCGTTTCGAAGACCGCCGGCCGCTTCGATGACTTGGACGACACTTACCTCCGGGCCCTCCAAGAGGTAAGTTCCGGGCCGCTCGATGTCCCCCTCAACGGCGACAATCATCGGAACGGGCGGAATGCCTGGTGGTGGCAGGTCTTTTCGGTAAAGGCGCGCAAGCAGGACAGTAAAAATGAGGGCGGCCAGGAGCAAAACAGCCACCCATTGGCTGCGAGGTGCAAGATGGCTCATCAAGTATTGTTGTGTTTTTCGGCCTTGTACATCTTGTAGTTGATACTGTCCACCAGGGCTTGCCAGCTTGCTTCCAGAATGTCCTCGGAAACGCCCAACCGTACCCCAGTGGTCGTTTTCGTCCCGGGATTCGATGAGCACGCGAACGCGGGCCGCCGTACCTTCCCTGCCGGGCAAAACCCGCACTTTATAGTCGCTCAGTTCCATTTCCTTCAGTTCGGGATAGAATTTTTCGAGGGCCTTGCGGAGCGCGTTGTCAAGAGCATTCACCGGGCCGTTTCCCAAGGCGGCCGTGTGCTCCACGTGGCCTCCCACCTTGACCTGAATGGTGGCCTCGGCAACCGGGGCCCGCTCTTCGCTGAGTTTCTGATCGATCACCCGAAAACCCACCAGTTCAAAATAGCGCTTGCTCTTGCCGATAGCCCGGTTGACCAGGAGCTCAAAACTCGCCTCCGCCGCCTCAAATTGAAAACCCTGACTTTCCAGATCTTTGAGTTCCTCCAGGACCTGCATGGCGACCGGGTCCTTCTTGGAGAGCGGGAGACCATAGTCTTGTGCTTTGAGCTTGATCGTCGATCGCCCTGAGAGGTCGGATACCAGGACCCGTCGCCGATTGCCGACCAGAGTCGGGTCAATATGTTCATAGGTGAGGGGGTTTTTCTCCACCGCACTGACATGGACTCCTCCCTTATGAGCAAAGGCGCTTCGCCCCACAAAAGGCTGATATTTGTTGGAAGGAATGTTCGCCAGTTCGAGCACAAAGCGGCTCACGGTGCGCAGTTTGGCCAGGTTTTCGGGAGCAATGCAAGGCACCCCCATTTTCAGGCAGAGGTTGGCGATAATGGAAACCAGGTCGGCATTCCCGCACCGTTCACCGATGCCGTTTATGGTGCCCTGGACCTGGACGGCGCCCATTTCCACCGCCAGAAGAGAATTGGCAACGGCCAGATCGGAATCGTTGTGAAGATGAATCCCGAAAGGGACCGTTGGGAAACGCTCCTTCACCGCCGAGATAATTTCCTGAATGGTTCGCGGCAGATTGCCCCCGTTGGTGTCGCAGAGAATCAGGCACTCGGCGCCGCCCTCCACCGCCTTTTGCAGGGTCATGAGGGCATACTCGGAATTGTCCTTGAAACCATCGAAGAAATGTTCGGCGTCATAGAACAGGGTTTCGAACCGGGGTCGCAAATAGGCGAGGCTGTCTCTTATCAGGTTCAAATTTCGATCGAGCGTCGTGCGCAGGGCATCATGAACGTGGACCGTCCAGCTCTTTCCAAAAATGGTGGCGACGGGAGTTTTCGCAGCCACCACCGCTTTGAGATTAGGATCTGTGGCAGGCGTTTTGGTGGGATGACAGGTGGCCCCGAAGGCGGCAATGCGTGCGTTTTTGAGCTGGTAGTTTTGAATTTCGCGAAAAAAGCCCACGTCTCTCGGATTGGAACCCGGCCACCCGCCCTCGATGTAGTGCAGTCCGAGGTCGTCCAATTTGAGGGCAATCCTCACCTTGTCTTCGACCGAGACCGAAAAATCCTCGGCCTGAGTCCCATCCCGCAGCGTCGTGTCATAGATCTTGACTTCCTGCATCGCACCGTTCCTCAACCCGTTTTCAAACCTTGCCCATGCCGGTCGCTGTGTTATTTCTCTTCCTTAATGGTGATCCGCTCGCCAGGCGCCTTGTCCAGCTCGAAGGCATCGTGGAGGACGCGAACCGCCAATTCCGTGTACTTTTCATCGATCACACACGATATCTTGATCTCCGAGGTCGAGATCATCTTGAGATTGACATTCTCGCGGGCCAACACCTCGAACATCTTCGTGGCAACGCCGCTGTGACTGCGCATGCCCACACCGATGACGGAGATCTTGGCGACATTGGGGTTGCTGTGAACTCCGGCATCGATTTCCTTTGCCACCCGTTCGGCAATTTGCATCGTTTCCTGATAGTTGGGCTTGGGCACGGTGAAGGAAAGGTTTGCCCGACCCGGAATGCTGCCGCTCCCCTGGACAATCAAATCGACGTTGATGCCGGCTTCGGAAATGGGGCGAAAAAGCCTGGCAGCCATGCCCGGCACATCCGGAACATTGGTCAGCGTGATCCGCGCTTCGGTCTTGCTGTAGGTGATTCCGGAAACCATCACCTTTTCCATTTCTTCATCCTCCTCAGTGACAAGAGTTCCCGCAGCGTCGGAGAAAGACGAGCAGACCAGAATCGGCACGTTGTATTTCATGCCGAATTCAACGGAGCGAAGGTGCAGGACCTTGGCCCCCATGCTCGCCATCTCGAGCATTTCTTCATAGCTGACTTTATCAAGCTTGCGGGCTTTGCCGTAGATGTTCGGGTCAGTGGTGAAAACCCCTTCCACATCCGTATAAATCTCACAGACCTGGGCTCCCAGTGCCGCAGCCAGCGCCACCGCCGTGGTATCCGAACCGCCTCGACCCAGAGTGGTGATGTTGCCCTCGTCATCGTAGCCCTGAAAGCCCGCTACCACGACGATCTTACCTTCGTTGATTTTTTCCATTACGGGCAGGGTCTCGATCCAACTGATGCGGGCATCGCCATAGTGGCCATCGGTGATGATTCCCGCCTGGTAACCGGTCATGGACACGGCCTCGGACCCCAGTTCCTTGACCGCCATACAGAAAAGCGCAACCGTGATCTGCTCCCCGGTGGAAAGCAGTACGTCCAGTTCCCGAGGATCGGGATTGGGGCTCATTTCCCGCGCCAGCGTGAGCAGTCGGTCGGTGTCTCCGGCGCGGGCCGAAAGCACCACCACGAGATTGTCCCCGGCATCCTTTCGCGCCAGCACGCGACGCGCCACCGCACGGATGCGCTCGGCATCGGCTACGGACGTTCCGCCATATTTCTGAACCACAAGTGCCATATACGATGTGACCTCCCTGGTCTCATGTTCTCAGCCTGGAATTTCCTCTTTCACGCAGATTTTCGATGAATCACGTTGAGAGGGGCAAAAGCGCAGCCGATCAAGTCGAGGAATCGATACTATGTAACACAATTGAACCGCATTTTGTAGACCATTTTTGGAATGGGTTCCTGACATGCCTGCAAAACCCCATGGATCAGCAGGTTATTGCAGAACATAGCTTCCTGCAGCATGACCCAGGCGAAGCGGGGTCAGGGAATGCCTTGAAGCCAATTCAGGCCTCCGCCGAATTGACGGAAATGGACAGGGTGACTTTCCCGACATCCTTTGGGTTCGGGTGTGTCCCTGTTGCCGTAAGAAATGGCTCCAGAAGTTTGAAGGCAATGGGCTTCCAAGTATCGACAGGCTGTTTCGGATGTGGTAACCATGGCCGATCTACGGCTTCTCACTTTCGCAAGCTCTTCCGGTCCCCCCACACTCCCCCAAAAATGGGAAGACCGGTGGAGCCTTAAAGGCATGGTCCCCTACATTGCAAGCATATTCTCAACAACCCTCTCAAGGAGGAAACAAAAATGAACACCATCGAAGAATCAAAGGCTTCCCGGAAACAAATCGGCATTCGGTTTCTCTATGCGATCCTCTACCTGATCGTGCTGGAAGTGATCAAAGTTATCGTTCAAGTTACCGTTATTCTGCAGTTCATCTACCTCCTGATCACCCAAAAATACAGTGAACCGCTGCGGAACTTTTCCAATAAACTTGCAGCTTATGCCTACCGAGTCGTGCGCTACGCAACGCTGAACGAAAACTTCAGGCCTTTTCCTTTCAATGATTTTCCGGGAGAAATGGAAAAAGCTGAAGACCCGGTCCAGTTCAACTAGGCCGGTTCGATGTCAGGGTACATGCGGCAGGGGACTATTCTTGCAGGTTCATAAGGGGTTTGTGCCGTGCCGGCAAGGGCCGGCGTCAAACCGGGCGATTTCCGTCAGTTCCTCGAGCCATGCTCGCAAGTCTTCCCTGCTCCCTTTCGCCACGGGCGGTAAATGTGATCCGGCGGCGGTCGTCATCCACGAACTCAAGCGCTATGTTCCAACGTTTGTCGGGCAGCAGTTCCCCCATGCGATCGGGCCATTCGATGACGGCCACACCGGTCCCAAAGATCACTTCCCGCCAGGGCAGCGTTTCCAGCTCATCGAGCGTGGTCAAGCGGTAGAGGTCAAGGTGATAGAGCCGCAAACGGCCTTCATATTCATTGATAATGGTGAAGGTCGGGCTGGTGACGGGGACCTGCTGCGGCACTCCCATACCCCGGGCAATCCCGCGGGCGAAGAGCGTTTTTCCGGAACCGAGTTCACCCCAGAGGGCCAGAACATCGCCGGCCTCGACCTGTTGTCCGATCCTGGCGCCAAGCCTCAGAGCTGCAGCTTTCGCTCGGCGAGGTAAGTGTCAGTTTGTCCATGTGGACGCCTTCTTTGCGACCTCTGCGTCTCTGCGGTGCGCGTTCGGGAAGCAGGCTTAACCGCTTTCATGACGATCCCGTATCGCCTTCCAGCCAGCCGATCACGGGAGGGATGTGCTCCAGAAGATCGGAAGCCAGCAACCCCCGACTGGCCACCTCACAGGACGCACCGGTCGGCGGCCGCCCCATGGACATAGACCCCCAAACAGGCCGCTTCAAAGGGTTCGTGCCCCTGCCCCAGAAAGCCGGCAATCATCCCGGTCAGGGCATCCCCCATGCCGCCGCTGGCCATGGCCGGATTTCCGGAACTGTTGATCGCCAACCTCCCATCGGGAGCGGCAATCACCGTCCGATGCCCCTTCAGGACCAGAGTCACACCATGTTCCCGGCTGAATTCCGCAGCAACCTCCAGTCGATTTTCCTGGACCTTCCGGGTTGAACCACCGATGAGGCGAGCCATTTCGCCCGGATGGGGCGTCAGAATCTTGGGTACGGAGTCCCTCCGAAGCAATTCCAGATGGCCGACGAGGGCCGTGAGGGCATCCGCATCCAGGACCATGGGACACATTGCTTCGAGGCAAGCAGGGCCCTGACCAGTTCCTGGGTTTCCGGGTGCAGTGAGATGCCCGGCCCCATCGCCAGCGCCTGCTTTCCCTCAGGAACTGGAAGATTGCCCCGAGTGCAGCCGGGCTCGGGGTTTGCTCCGAGGTCTCGGGGATAGGACAAGTCATCGCTTCCGTCAGTTTGACTTCGAGAATGGGGTTCAGACTGGCCGGAATGAAGAGCGTGACGAGACCGGCTCCGACCCGTCCGGCCCCCAGACAGATAAGCGTTGCCGCCCCGGTTTTCCCGCGGGAACCCGAAAGCACGGCCACGTGGCCTGCGGTACCCTTGTGGCTCTCGGCGGGTCGAGGTTGCAGCCAACCGGAGGCCAATTCATCATTCAACCAAAATCGATTGATGCCGTTTGCTTCGGCAAGGCCTCGAGGAATGCCGATGTCCACCACGTGGAGCTTTCCCACATAGTCTTCGCCGGGACTGATGACATGGCCTATCTTGAGAAACCCGAAGGTCGCCGTGGCGAAGGCCCGAACCGCTGCTGCCCAGCGGCCTTCCCGTGCCGGCGTCGAGCCCCGACGGGACATCCACTGCCAGCACCGGCACGGAAAGGGTATTCAGAGCTTCGATAATCTGCCGATAAAGCCCCTGAACTTCGCTCTTCAATCCCGGTGCCCAGGATGGCATCAATGACCGCATCACTTTGCGCAATCCAGTGCCATTGGGTGTTGAAATCCTTCCCTTCATCCCAGACGACCACCGGGACGTCCATTTTTTCCAGAATGCGAAAATTGGTTAAAGCATCTCCCTGCAAGCGATCCGGGGAGCGCAGACACACCACGCGAACCGCAGCACCCCGGTTATGAAAGATTCTGGCCAGAACAAACCCATCCCCGGCATTGTTTCCGGCCCCGGCGACTACGGCAATACGCCTTTTGGGCAGGTCCGGCAGCACGCGAAGAAAGAAATCCGCCGCTCCCCGTGCGGCATTCTCCATCAGGACAATCCCGGGGATGCCGATTTGGTCAATGGTCTGTCGGTCCAGCAGGGCCATTTCCGAAGCGGTCAGAACGTGCATTAATTGCTCCCGGAAGAGTGGTTGGTGACTCATTGTCCTTACCCGGTACCGGTCGGAAGAAGCAGGTCCCCGACCACGGGTGACTCGGGTTCCCCCTTGGTCAAGGTGGGGGTCAGGTCTCCAGAATCACCACTGCGGCGCCATATTCGCCGTCGTCGGTAAGACTCAAGTGCCAGGAGTGAATCCCGAGGTTCCGGCAGAATTCCAAGGCGCGCGCGGAAAGGTGAATCTCGGGTTTTCCCAGATCATCATTGTTGCACCTGAATGTCGGTCCACAGCACCGGTGCGCGCATCCCCCTTCCCAGGGCCTTGACAAAGGCTTCTTTGGCGGCAAAGCGGAGAGCCAGACAGGCAACCTGCTGTTCTTCTGCCGGCACAGGCCGCCGTTTCCACCGGCGTAAAGACACGACGGGCAAAACGCTCGCCCCAGCGATCAAGGGCGGCGCCCAGACGAATGTTCCGAATGAGGTCTATGCCAATGCCGTAAACCGCCATCTTAACCGTTCACCAGCGCAATCATTTCCTTCACCGCCCGCTCGACTCCCACCAAAACGGCACGTGCGATGACGGCATGACCGATACTGAATTCTTCGATTTCGGATATTTTTCTGAGCCAGAACACATTGCGATAATCCACTCCGTGGCCGGCATGGACTCCCAGTCCCGAGCTTGCGAGACAATTTCGCGGCCGTCACCACCCGTTCAAACTCCTCCTGACGCTTTGCAAAGGTCGCGGCCTCGGTAAAGGTCCCCGTGTGGATTTCCACGTAGTCCGCTTCCAACCGCTGAGCACTCTTGATCTGGTTGGGATCGGCATTGATGAAAAGGCTGACCGCGATATCGCCGTCGTGCAGGGTTTTGATGACGCTCTTGAGTGACTCCTCGTAGAGCGCCACGTCCAGGCCGCCTTCCGTCGTCAATTCCTGGCGTTTCTCCGGAACCAAAGTCACGATATCCGGTTTAATGCGAAGCGCGATCTTGACCATCTCTTCGGTAGCCGCCATCTCCAGATTGAGCTTGGTCTTGACCGTGCGGCGCAAGACCTCCACATCCCGATCCTGAATGTGTCGGCGATCTTCACGAAGGTGCACAACGATCCCCTGGGCCCCGGCAAGTTCCGCCAAAGCCGCCGCCATAACCGGGTCCGGCTCCCTGGCTTGGCGAGCCTGCCTTACGGTAGCTACATGATCGACATTGATTGCAACTCTGGCCACGATTTCCCCTTTTCATTACCCATCATCTTTGGCCACATACCATTCCAGGCTCTCCCGGGAATGCCCGAGCATTTCCAGGAGTTCCATGGATTTATTTGGCCATGCGACGGGCCTCTTCCTCATTGCGTTCGTGATCATATCCCAACAGGTGCAGGATCCCATGCACAAGCAAAACATCGATGACCGTCGGCAGGGAGCAGTGGTAGTGCCGACTCATTTCGAAAGCGGTAGGGGCGGAGATCACAACATCCCCGAGAAGTTCTGGCAGGATATTCCCGAATTCGCCTTCAAGCAGGGGAAAGGCAAGCACATCGGTGGTGGCGCCTACCTGCCGATACTGCAGGTTGAGGCGTGCCATCTCCTCGTCATCCACGACGACGATGCTCAGCTCACTATTAGTGAATCCCAAGCCGTTTAAGATCTCTGCGGCCGCCTTCTTGATTCGCCGCCGGTTTATCACGATCCGGTCTTGGTTCACGCTGAGCCGTATCACTGGCATCGGTTTTTCCCTTTCCGTTGGTGCAAACGATTGGATATTCAATGCGCCGGTGATGTACCGTAGCCAGGATCTGGTTGAAATGCTTGGCAATGTGATGGAGGTCTTTGAGCGTGAGTTCACACTGGCCGAGCTGACCGTCACTGAAAACGTTGTTGATCAGACGATTCACCATCCCCTGAATTCTAGCCGGCGTGGGATCGTTGAGGGAGCGGCAGGCCGCCTCGACGACATCCGCCAGCATTACCAGACCGGCTTCCTTCGTTTGAGGTTTGGGACCGGGATAGCGAAAATCATCCACATCCAGCGGAGGCAACTCGGTGCCCTTTGAGGTGCGACCTTTTTGGCGCGCTTCCTGAGCCTTCATATAAAAGAATGAAATGAGACTCGTTCCGTGGTGTTGGCTGATGATATCGATAATTGTCTTGCCCAGGCGGTGCTGCCTGGCCATCTCGACACCTTCCTTCACATGGGAAATGAGAATCAGACTGCTCATGGAAGGCGCCAGCTTTTCATGGCGATTTTCGCATTCGAATTGATTTTCGATGAAATAGACCGGTTTTCTGATTTTGCCGATGTCGTGATAGTAGGCGGCGACCTTGGCCAGCAACGAATTGGCGCCGATGGATTTGGCCGCCGTTTCGACCATATTCCCGACGATGATGCTGTGGTGATAAGTACCGGGGGCCTGCATCATCAAATCCTGAAGCAGGGGTTGATCCATGGTGACCAGTTCCAGCAGTCTGATATCGGTCGTGTAGCCGAACACCATTTCCGCCAGCGGCGTAAACCCCGTAACCAGAATACCCGCCAGGACACCCCCGAAGAAACCGAAGCAGACATTGGTTGCCACCTGAAAAAACGCCCATTGATCTTGAAGCAGCGCCCCCAGAACAATCAGCACGATATTGCTGCAGCCCACCAGCAACCCTGCCTTGATCGGAATGATGCGATTGCGACAGGGGCAGACCCCGTGCGCGGCAACAAACGAGCCTATCAGGAAGTAAAGGAAGAGGCCAAGGTCCCTGCCGAAAAGCAGTCCGGCGAAAATGCAGAGGAGCAGGGAAAAATTGAGGGCCAGGGTGATCCCGAAGAAGACGCAGGCAACCATTGCCCCGGCACTGATGGGGATGGCGTAGATGAGCGTTTTCGCGGACATACTGACGGAAGTGTCCCCGACGTTGTCTCCGAGCCAGATGGTAAAGCTCCCGATGCCGAGCATGAAAACGAGCACGATCCCCAGAAACAGGAAATCCTTGTTTTCCATACGATAGGAAGGGAAATGCCGGGTAGCGACATAGGCAAAAACCCAGATGAACAGACCACTGAAAAGAAACAGCGTGATGAATGCCAACAAACGGTGTCCGTAGGATTTCCCCTGTTCCTGGCCCCGCAATTTAAGCAGTTCGTCGGGCCCGATACGCTGCCCCTCACGCACCAGCATTTCGTTTTTCATGACTTTGAGGAAAACGGGTTTAACCGAAGCATAGGCATCCTCTCTGCTCTGCTCCGTTTCCTTCAGGTTGAAGACCAGGTTGGGTTGCACCAACTGGGTGGCCAAAGCGACAATGGCGATGATTTCAGCGGCATTGCCCTCGTCATCCAGGACCTGCACTCGGATGAGCCTGCGAGCTTCTTCCAGGTCCTGCAGGGCGAGCGAGGAGGTCGAGAGAATTTCCTTCTGCGAGAGGGCCTTTCGGATGAGGATGCGTTCCCCCTGGCCCTGGGGGAGCTTCGATCTGCTGGAGACAATTCCTTGCTCAAAAACCCAGTTCAGGAGTTGCGCGATGCGCTCTTGAATGCTCTTGTTGAACTGCCTCTCAAGAAGAAAAGAAAAGACCTGCTCCGATACCTGAACCCCGAGAAAAGCTTCAAACTCCTTCTTCTTTTCGAAGAATTTCCCTCGAGGAATACCGACCCCGGAATCAGACGGCTGGGCTAGAATCGGAAGCGGAGGACCTCTGCCCGCTGCTCTTCTCTATTTTCGACAGTCTGCCGAAGTCCGGCAGTATCGTCCCGCATCGCCTGAAAGGCGACTTGCAGCCTCTGCTGAAGGCGCTGCAAAACATTCTCATCCAAATCGTAGACAATAGCGGCCTGCCTCGCAGCCTCTTCCCGCTTTTTCAGAAGTAGCCTCCCGGTCTTCCACGAGAAAATCCCGTTTTGCCTTGATATTCTGAGTGGCGATGTCACCCGGTTGATAAAACGGGGTTTCCACCACAAAGGAGGGAGTGAGGAGGAAGGAGACGAGGAGGCTGAACCCGGTCAGCAGGAGGACCTTTTGCACTCCGGTCTTGAGCAGAACTGCCGGCATCAGGTCCTTCAGGCGGGATGCCTTGGCCTTATTCCTGGATTTTTCCGGTTCTCGTTTCTCCCTTTCCATATGGGCTATTTCTCTGTAACCGAGTTCGCAGCCTGCAACCTGCGCTCTTCCGCACGTTCGTAGGCGAGGATAATTTCCTGCACCAGCCGGTGCCTTACGACGTCGCGATTGCTGAAAAACACCAACCGGATATCGCGAACCCCCTTGAGCAACTCGATTGCTTCCACGAGGCCCGAGGTCTTGTTCTCCGGAAGATCGATCTGGGTGATATCCCCGGTGATAACGGCTTTCGACCCCAACCCGAGGCGCGTGAGAAACATCTTCATCTGCTCACTGGTCGTGTTTTGAGCTTCATCCAGAATCACAAAGGCATCATTGAGCGTGCGCCCGCGCATAAAGGCAAGCGGGGCAACCTCGATGGCCCCTCGCTGGAGCAGACTGGAAGCCTTTTCATAGTCCATCATGTCGTGGAGGGCATCGTAGAGGGGGCGGAGGTAAGGATTCACCTTTTCGGCCAGATCCCCCGGCAAGAAACCCGAGCTTCTCTCCTGCTTCCACGGCCGGACGCACCAAGACAATGCGGCGCACCTGCTCCTTGGTCATGGCGGCAACCGCCATAGCCATCGCGAGATAGGTCTTACCGGTCCCCGCCGGGCCAATTCCGAACACGACATCGTAAGTGGCGAATGGCCTCGATGTATTCCTTCTGCCTGACGCTTTTCGGGGAGATCGTTCTTTTGTTGGAGGCAATGAAAACGTGATCGAGGAAAATGTCCTTGAGGTTGCGATGAAGGCTCTCGCTGAGAATCCGGATCGCGTAAACAATGTCACTATCGTATACCGGATATCCCTTTTGAATCAGCTCGGCAAGCTCTCTGAGGAGGCGTTCGGTGAGTTCCACATGAGGCGCATCACCGGCAACGCTGAACTGGTTTCCCCGCAGGTGGATCCGCACATCCAGCTGTTTTTCGATGATTTTGAGATGGCCGTTGCGCTCACCCGCAAGCTGCTGCACTAATCGGTTATCTTCAAAAGAGATCTGCACCGTCGTTTCTTCGGTCTTGTCTCTTGCAGCTGATTGGGCCAAAACTATGGGCGTCCTCTGAACACCGGATTGAGAACCGACTTCAACTTGCCGCTCTTTTTCCCGAAGCGGGCCTATATCTATCATGCCCTTACCAGTCTGGCAATACTCTCTTCGGCAACGCCTGAAAGCCGCAGAATGGCGACCATCAAAACATTATCTCTGTCATCTGAGGAATTCGTCCTGCCTTCCGTGCGCACTCAATAAATCAGGAGTTTGACAAACCGAATTGATGTGATAGCATAACCCTGCTGATGACAGCCGTTAGGGGTGCTCAGATTTCTGGGCTGAGAAAACACCCTTCAAACCTGATCCGGACAATACCGGCGTAGGGAAACGGTTGTGAGCGACGATCGTTTCTCAGTTCGCTTTCAATGACCGTTTCCAGGATGCTGGAGACGGTTTTTTTTGTTTGAACATTTGCGAGTGTTCAGTCCAGGACTTTGCGCCGCAAGATCATTTCGCAGGGAGGTCAAGATCCCATGAATGACTCATTGATTATCGCCAACCGCGCCTTTCACTCCCGACTCCTGATGGGAACCGGAAAATTTGCTTCCCCGCAACAGATGAAGGAGGCCCTGGAGGCATCGGGAGCCGAGATTGTGACCGTTGCGCTGCGCCGCGTGGAGTTGGAAAATCCTCAGGACAGTATCCTGAGCATCATTGACCCCGGCAAATATCTGCTCCTGCCCAACACTTCGGGCGCGCGCGATGCCGGTGAAGCGGTGAGGCTGGCAAGGCTGGCCCGGGCGGCAGGATGCGAACCCTGGGTGAAGCTGGAAGTGACTCCCGATCCCCATCATTTGCTCCCGGACCCGGTGGAAACCCTTAAGGCAGCCGAAATCCTGGTCAAAGAGGGGTTTGTGGTCCTCCCGTATATGCCCGCCGACCCCGTGCTCGCCAAAAGACTGGAGGAGGTCGGGACGGCCGCCGTAATGCCGCTTGGGTCCCCCATTGGCTCCAAACAGGGCTTGCGGACCAGGGATCTACTGGAGCTCATCATCGAAAAAGCCAAGGTTCCGGTGATCGTGGATGCCGGCCTGGGGGCTCCTTCCCATGCCGCCGAGGCCATGGAAGTCGGCGCCGATGCCGTTTTGGTCAACACCGCCATTGCCGTGGCAGGCGATCCCGAAGCTATGGCGGAAGCATTCAAGAAGGGCGTGGAAGCCGGACGTCAAGCTTTCCTGGCAGGCATCGGCCGTCCCCAGCGAACGGCCGAGGCTTCCAGCCCTCTTACCGGGTTCTTGAGGTGAACAGCGCCATGGAATTTTACCACGAGTTGAAGAAATACCCCTGGGATGAGGTCGAAGCCTGGATCGAAAGCCGCACCGCAAGCCACGTGGAAAGAGCGGTCGGGACGCAACCGATGCAACTTGAGGACTTCCTGAGCCTCCTGTCACCCGCTGCGGAGCCCTTCCTTGAAGACATGGCTCAGGGCGCGCATCGGCTTACCGAACAAGCGCTTCGGCAAGGTGATCAACCTTTTCGCTCCGCTGTATCTTTCCAACGTGTGCAGCAACCGCTGCATCTACTGTGGCTTTAACGCGGACAATCCCGTCGCCCGCCTGACGCTCACGCCCGAGCAGGTGGAGACGGAAGCCAAGTTCATTCATGAAATGGGGTTTCGCCACCTTCTCCTCGTTTCCGGCGATTCACCTCATATCGTGACCATGGATTACCTGCGAGCCGTTCTGGAAAAACTCCGTCCCCTGTTCGCTTCCATTTCCATCGAAATCTTTCCCCTGGATGGCGGCGCCTACCGCGAACTCATCGACCACGGCGTCGACGGTCTCACGGTCTTTCAAGAAACGTATCATGAGGATCGCTACGGGGATTTTCACCTGGGCGGGAAGAAGCGCGATTTCCTGTGGCGGCTGGGGACCCCGGAAAGAGGCGGTGACGCCGGATTCCGCCGACTCGGGATAGGAGCGCTCCTGGGGCTCTGCAACTGGCGGGTCGAAGGCTTCTTCCTCGGACTCCATGCCCGCTACCTGCTGCGCACCTTCTGGAAGTCGCACGTCAGCATCTCTTTTCCCAGGCTGCGCCCGGCGGCAGGAGCTTATGTCCCTCCACTTCCGGTTTCCGACGCCAACTTTGTGCAATTGCTCACCGCTCTCAGGCTCTTCCTGCCCGATGCCGGAATGGTTCTCTCGACGAGGGAATCTCCCGCATTTCGCGATCATCTGGTGCCGCTTGGAGTGACCTCGATGAGCGCCGGTTCGCGGACCGAACCCGGGGGCTACGCCCATGACAGCGGCGCCGAAGCCCAGTTCGAGGTGGCTGATGAGCGCCCGCCCCGGGTCGTCGCCGAGATGATCCGGAGCAAAGGCTACGACGCGGTCTGGAAGGACTGGGACCCGGCTTTTCTGCATTATTCGAAAGCAGGTTAGTGGCTCATCATGAAGATCACGGTCAACGGACAAACAAAAGACTATTTCGGCCCTCCTCTGCTCATTGGTCTTCTGGAATTGCTGGGAATCGACCATCGGGCGGTGGTCGTCGAACGAAACCTCAGGATTGTACCGAGAGCGAGCTGGCAAAAGAACCCGTCCAGGATGGCGACTCACTTGAAATCATTAGATTTGTGGGAGGTGGTTAGATGAACCGGGAAGAAAGGAAGGCCAAGTTTCTCGAAGTCGACATCTACCCCGTCACCTGTGAGCGGCTCTCTGCCGGCAGGTCCAATCTGGAGGTCCTGCATGGCGTCATCCAGGGCGGCGCAAAGATCATACAGCTGAGAGAAAAGGAATATTCGCGCAAAGATCTGTTTCACCTGGCCGTCAAATTTCGAGATATCACCGGCAATGCCGGAATTCTGCTGATCATTAACGATCATCTCGACATTGCCATGGCGGTGGAAGCCGACGGGGTGCACCTGGGCCAGGATGACCTCCCTGTGGCCGTTGCCAGAAGACTCGTACCGGACCTCTTGATCGGAGCTTCCGCACATTCCCTGGCGGAGGCCTTACAGGCCCGGAGCGACGGCGCCGACTACATCAATATCGGCCCCATTTTCCCCACGAAAACCAAAGCAGGAATCGAACGTTTCCTCGGGCCCGACGCCATTGGCACAATCGGCCCGCAAATCGGGGGGCCGTTCACGGTGATGGGGGGCATTAACCAGTCCAACATCGATCAGGTGCTGTTCAAAGGGGCCCGTCATGTTGCAGTGGTAACGGCCATTACCCAGGCTCCCGATATCAGTGAAGCGGTGAGGTCTCTGGGACGACACATAAGGGACAACCGCCGCAGCCTGTGAGCAGACCGCGGGCTGAACTCTCTTCACCCGAGCTTTCAAACCAACCCCCATGAGCCTGCGGGTCACAGCCAATGGGCGACCGTCTCTGTCATTCCAGCATTTGACCGGCTGGAATCCAGTTTTTGAAGACCTGGACCCCGGCTAGAAGCATGCCGGGGTGACGGATTGGGGGATTTCATGTAAAATAGGTTTCCCGATTCTCGTGAAATGCCGGCTGTTGGCTGCACCAAACGTGCGCTGAGGATTTTTTCAGGATCATTTCACCAGTTGTGTTATAGTTCGACCGCTGGCGGATTCTTCGGATTTCTTGCTATCATCTGCACTATTCAGTCGTTCCCTCCTTTCTAACTAATGATGTGATCCACGGGGGCGGGACGACGGTTTCTGATTATTCGGGTGCACTGGAGGATTCTGTGAAGAAAAGCTTTTTCATCAAGAGGCGTTGGGCAGTCCTAATCCTGGCTGTTGTTTGGTGCTATCCCCTCCCATCGTTTGCCGACTCGCCAAAGGGAAACAACAGCAACTCGGCAGTCATAAATTCCCGGCAATCCGGTGAGCCGAGCACGGTAACCCTTGATGAACTCATTCGGGAGGCTGCCGCCAACAACCCGGCGATCCAGGCCGCGCAATATACTGTCAGCGCCAAGAAGTCCCTGGTCTTGCCGGCCAGGACACTCCCGGACCCGACCATCACCTTCTGGCATCTGGGCGGTCTCTTCCCCATAAGGCTGATGCCCGGCGACCCTTCTTCAGCGAGAACCTACGGCATTGAACAGGATATCCCTTTCCCCGGAAAGCTCGGCCTGAAGGGTAAGGTTGCTTCCACGGAAGCTGAAACCGAAGAATGGAACCATGCTCTCACCCATCGCCAGGTGATCGCGGACCTGAAACAGGCCTACTATGACCTTTACCTGTTCTATAAATCCAAAGAGCTTCTCGGGAGAAACAAAGACCTGCTGCAGAGCTTTGTGAAGATCGCGGAGACCCGCTATCAGGTCGGCCAGGGAAATCAGCAGGATGTTTTGAAGGCGCAGGTGGAGATCGGCAAACTCATCGACCGCTCGGCAATACTCGACCAGCGGGGATGGATCGCCGAGGCCCAGATCAACAACCTGCTTTTCCGCCCGCCCGACACTCCGGTCGGCAAGCCCGCCGAGTACCAAAAGGCGGAGCTGACCTATTCACTCGAAGAGTTGACCGAACTGGCGCGGGCGAATTCTCCCACCTTGAAGATCCAGGAAAAGGAAATTGACCGCAGGCAGTATTCGCTCGATCTTGCAAAGAAGGAATACTTCCCGGATTTCACGGTAGGGTTCACCTCTTTTGAACGAGAAGGAAACCCCCAGATGTACGGCGTTGAAGCCAAGGCTAGAATACCGCTCTACTTTTGGCGAAAACAGAAGCCCGAAGTGGACGCGGCCAAGGCGAATCTTGCCGGGGCTCAAAGAATGCGGGAAAGCACCGCTTCCTCGGTCAACTTCCAGATCAAGCAGAATTATACCGTCGCGACAACCTCGGACAAGCTCGTCCGGCTTTATTCCGGCTCCATTATCCCCCAGGCAACGTTTTCTCTCCGGTCGGCGGTTTCCAACTACGAGACGGGCAAGGTGGATTTCCTGTCCCTGACCGACAGCGCTACGGCGCTGCTCGAATACCAGCTGAAGTATTATGAGGCTATGACCGAGTTCCAAAAGGCTCTGGCTCTGATGGAACCACTCGTTGGAACCGATCTGACCCGCTAGATTCCGGAATGAGGAGATTTTGAGGAATTTGTGGGGATATGTCGAGCGTGGCGACCAACCTGCGAGGCAGCGCCAACTTCCCCGGTTCCGTGCAGCTTCGGGACACAGCATGTCCATCTGGAGGAAAAATATGCTTCCACACAGAAAGTTGAAGGGTTCACGCCGGGACCCGGAATTGACGATTCTGAAAGGTCAAAAGGGATTTGTGGCCTGGTTCCTCGTGCTGCTCATCGCCCTGGGGGGCACACTGGGAGTCGCCTACATTTACCGTGACCTGCTGGGTGAAACGAAACTGGGGCAACTCTTGCATCTCCACACTGAGTCATCATCGAAAGAGACCTACTACTGCCCCATGCATCCTCAAATCCAGTCCGACAAACCCGGGACCTGCCCCATCTGCAACATGAACCTGGAGAAGAAGGCCCCTGAAAAGGGAACACCTCTCACCAAAGCTAAAGACCTCTACTACTGCCCCATGCACCCCCAGATCCAGTCCGACAAACCCGGCACCTGCCCCATCTGCAATATGGATCTGGTCAAAAAACAGGCTGAAGAAACGGCGATGACGGAGGCGCTCCCTTCCGGAAAGGTCCGGATCAATCCTGAAATGCAGCAATTGATCGGAGTAGAATACGGAGAGGTGACCGAACAGCCCTTGTCCAAGAGCCTCATGACGGTTGGCCGACTGACCTACGATGAAACGAGGATCGCACGCATTCAAACGAGGATCGAGGGTTGGATCGAGAAGACCTTTGTGGATTTCAGCGGCATGCTGGTCAAGAAGGGCCAGCCCCTGATCAGTGTTTACAGCCCGGAGCTCTTTTCCGCCCAGCAAGAACTGATAATCGCCAAGCAGACCATGGAGGCCCTGGCAGGCAGTGAATTCAATGAAATCAAGACCAATGCCGAATCGCTCTACACTGCCACCAAAGAACGACTCCGACTGTGGAATATCACCGATGGAGAGATCAAGCAGATCGAAAAAAGAGGCACCCCGGTCAGGGCCCTGACTTTCTTTTCACCCATCGACGGGTTCGTGATCAACAAGAATGCCTATCCCGGGCAGCGCATTGGCCCCGACACCGAACTGTACACCATCGCCGATCTATCCACGATCTGGGTCTTGGCCGACGTCTTTGAGTACGAAATAGCCCGTATCCAGTTGGGGCAAACTGCCATCATGGAACTTTCCTATTTTCCCGGAGAGACCTTCAAGGGGGTTATTTCCTATATTTATCCGGTGCTCGACAATACTTCCCGCACCCTTAAGGTCCGGCTGCAATTCCCCAATCCCGGCTTCAAATTGAAACCGGACATGTGGGCGAATGTCACGCTTAAAATCGAATATGGTGCCCAGCTTTCGGTTCCGGCAGGCGCCGTTCTCGATTCCGGAATCGAACAGATTGTTTTCGTGGCCCTCGGCGACGGCTATTTTGAACCCCGCAAAATACGATTGGGAGCCGCTGTCGACAATCGTTATATCGTGCTCGACGGCCTGAAGCGCGGAGAGAAGATTGTCACCTCGGGGAACTTTCTGATCGATTCCGAAAGCAAGCTTAAATCGGCTCTATCCGGCATGGGGAGTCCCGAGCATGCCGGACACAATTAGAGCAGACGCGGAGATGGAGAGATAGGGAGCTAGATATCGATGATCAATCGAATCATTGAATTCTGCGCCAACAATCGCTTGCTCGTTTTATCTTTTCGTGATCGTGGCCGTTTTCGCCGGCCTTTACTCCATGAGGAATATCACTCTCGATGCCATCCCCGATCTTTCGGACACGCAAGTCATCATTTACTCGCGCTGGGACCGCAGCCCCGACATCATGGAAGACCAGGTAACCTACCCCATTATCACTGCCATGCTGGGCGTGCCCGGGGTGAAAGATATCCGCGGCTTCTCGGATTTTGGCTTCTCCTACGTCTATATCATCTTCGAGGATGGGACCGACATCTACTGGGCCAGGTCGCGGACCATTGAGTACCTCAGCACGATTCTTCCCAAGCTTCCTCAGGGCGTGCAGGTTGAGCTCGGCCGGGATGAAACCGCCATCGGATGGGTGTTTCAGTATGCCCTCGTGGATACCACGGGTACACGCAATCTTGCCGAACTGCGCACGCTGCAGGACTGGTATCTGCGCTACGAACTGCAATCCATCCCCGGTGTTGCGGAAGTGGCTCCCATCGGCGGATTCGTCCGACAATATCAGGTCAATCTTGACCCCAACGCCCTGCTCGCCTTTAACATCCCCGTCGAGCGCGTCGTCGAGACCATTCGTGCCGGGAACAACGACGTCGGCGGACGGCTCATCGAGTTCTCGGGCCGGGAATACATGGTCAGAGGCCGAGGCTACATCCGATCGGCCGCCGATATCGAAAACATCGTGGTCGGAGTCAACCCCAATACCGGCATCCCGATTCTCGTAAAACACCTGGGCAAGGTCGTTTTGGGGCCTGACATTCGCCGCGGGGTTGCCGACCTCGACGGCCAGGGGGATACGGTCGGCGCCATAGTGATCATGCGCTACGGAGAGAACGCGCTGAAGGTCATCGACCGGGTAAAGACCAGGCTGGCTGAAATTGAGCGCGGTTTGCCTCAGGGGGTGAAGATCGTCACAACGTATGACCGCTCGGACTTGATCGAACGTTCCATTGAAACCCTGAAAACCACGCTCATCGAGGAATTGCTCATTGTCAGCCTCGTCATTCTCATTTTCCTCTGGCATATCCCGAGTGCCATCATTCCCATCCTGACCATCCCCATTGCCGTCATTCTCTCTTTCATTCCCATGTACGGAATGAAGATCACGGCCAATATCATGTCCCTGGGAGGGATTGCCATCGCGGTCGGGGCCATGGTGGATGCCGCCATCGTAGTCGTCGAACAGACCCACAAAAAACTCGAACACTGGGACCAGGAAGGGCGGCCCGGAAATTTCAAAGACGTGGTCATCGGGGCCGTCAAAGAAGTGGGAGGGCCGAGTTTTTTTGCGCTCCTGGTCATCGCCGTCTCCTTCTTGCCGGTCTTCACCCTGGAGTCTCAGGAAGGGCGCCTCTTCAAGCCGCTGGCCTACACCAAGACTTTTTCCATGGTCATTGCGGCATTTCTGGCAATAACTCTCGATCCGGCCATTCGGCTGCTCTTCACGCACATGAAGGACTATGATTTCCGTCCGCGCTGGCTCTGCCGAATCACCAACGCCGTTCTCGTCGGCAAGATCCACAGCGAGGAGAAACACCCGATCAGCAGACCGCTGATGAGGATCTACCACCCCATCGTGGAGGGAGTCTTGAGACATCAGTGGGCAACCATCGTCGGAGCCTTGCTGGTAGTGCTCCTGACCATCCCGGTCTTTCTTCGGCTGGGTTCGGAATTCATGCCGCCCCTCGATGAAGGGGCCTTGCTTTACATGCCGACCACCGTTCCCGGGATCTCGGTAACGGAGGCGCAGCGGCTGCTGCAAATGCAGGATAAGGTCATCAAGACCTTCCCCCAGGTGGAAAGGGTTTTCGGCAAGGCGGGGAGAGCCGAAACGGCGACGGACCCCGCACCCTTTTCGATGATGGAGACGGTGATCCTGCTCAAACCCCATTCCGAATGGCCCAAAATGCCCCGCTGGTATTCCGACTGGGCGCCGGAGTGGCTGCAGGGTATGCTGCGCCGCGCATGGCCGGACCACATGAGTACCGAAGATTTCATTTATGGCCCCGGAGGATTGAACGAATCCATGCAGTTTCCCGGGGTGGTGAACGCCTGGACGATGCCGATCAAGGCAAGGATCGACATGCTCTCCACCGGGGTGAGAACGCCCATCGGCATCAAGATCAAGGGCCCGGACCTGGATGTCATTCAGGACCTCGGCCTGCGCATTGAAGCCGTTGTCAAAGATATTCGAGGCACGGCAAGCGTCTACGCCGAGCGGACGGCCGGGGGATATTTCCTCGACTTTGACCTTAAGCGCGAAGAACTGGCCCGCTACGGCATGACCATCGCCCAGGCGGAGATGGCCATTACCTCGGCTATCGGCGGGGAAAATATCACGACCACGGTGCAGGGACGCGAACGCTTCCCCGTAAATGTCCGCTATTTTCGCGACTACCGAAACAGCATTGAAAATCTGAACCGCACCCTGGTCTCCACCATGGACGGCAAGCAGATCCCCATGGCCCAGATCGCCGAGATCAAGCTCCGGTCGGGACCGGGGATGATCCGGGACGAGAACGGCCGCCTGACCGGCTACGTTTATGTGGACATAGCGGGTCGCGACGTGGGCGGCTACGTCGATGATGCCAAAGCGGCAGTGATGGCCGCAGTGACCATGCCGCCCGGCTACACCCTGGTTTGGAGCGGTCAGTTCGAATATATGCAGCGAGTCAAAGAGCGACTGCTGGTAGTCGTTCCCATCACGATCTTCATCATTTTCCTCTTGATCTACTTCAACACCCAGTCGGCGGCCAAGACCCTCATCATCTTTCTCGCGGTACCCTTCTCGGCGGTGGGAGCGATCTGGCTCCTCTATCTGCTGGGGTACAACATGAGCATTGCCGTGTGGGTCGGGTTGATCGCCCTCATGGGCGTGGACGCCGGAACGGGGGTGTTCATGCTGCTCTATCTCGACCTGGCCTACTACGGCATGCGTGACAAAGGTTCGATGAAGACCAAGGAGCACCTGAGGGAAGCCATCGTGGAAGGAGCCGTAAAAAGGCTCAGGCCGAAATTCATGACGGTTGCCGTCATGTTCCTGGGCCTCGTGCCCATCATGTGGTCGACGGGGGCCGGCTCGGATGTCATGAAACGGATCGCCGCCCCCATGGTCGGGGGGATATTCACCTCATTCATCATGGAACTGATGGTCTACCCGGCAATCTATGAAGTGTGGCGGTGGCATTTCTATGTCAAGAAGGGAAAAGCCTGAGCTATTTCGATACCGGCGCCTGCTCGGGTTTGATCCCTTTTTCCTCCATCTGCTTCAAATATTTGTCGGGGTTCTTCTTGAAGTCATCGATGCAACCGCTGCAGCAGAAATAAATGCGTTTGCCCTGATAGTCCGTATACACGTTCTTGTCGATCTTCCCCGCCATGACGGGGCAGAGTGTCTGCGGGTTTCCTTTGCCCGGACTATCCGCAGCAGATCCGTATCCGCCCAACAGCAACACGACTCCCAAAACGATGACCATGATCATCATTCTTAAAATCATTTCACTCCCCTTTCGGTTGGTTATGAGTATAATTGGATGGCAGCAATATAAGGCCTTTGAACCTTCGAGACAAATAATCGCGGAGAAAAAGTCGTGGATATGGATCGTGCTATTTTTAATTTGGAGGCCAGCGTGGAGGCAACGTCGCTTTACATTCTTCTCTGCGCCCTTCACGATCAGGAGGAAACGCTCACCATCGATCGCGCCAGGGTGCAATGGAATGGGACCCGGGAAGATCTGGCCCGAGCCGCTGAGGAACTGATCCGGAGAGGGGTCCTGGTCGCAAGTCGCCCTCTGGCGCAGGATCAGCCCCTCTACATCAACCCCGCGGATGAGTGGCGCTGATCCTAACCCAAAAAGCCTTTCACCTTTTTGACATCGTGCAATGAGGGCGCATTCAGGTATTCGGAAATGAGATGAAGATAGTTGGTGACGCTCCTCAGCATGCGTTTTTGCTCGTCCTCACTGAGGGACTTGATCACCTTTGCGGGAGAACCCATCACCAGTGACCCCGGTGGTACCACCTGCCCTTGGATAACGAGGGACCCGGCCGCGATCAGAGACCCTCTTCCGATCCGGGCACCATCCATAACGATGGCGCCCATTCCGATCATGCATTCATCTTCGATGACGCAGCCGTGAACAATAGCCCCATGACCAATGGTGACGCGATCGCCGATTTCCAGCGGGAATTCAACCGGCGTCCCGTGAAGCATGGCATGGTCCTGAACGTTGGTCTCACGCCCGATGCGAATATAGTGCTCGTCGCCCCGGACGATGGTATTGAACCAGACGCTGCTTCTTTTTCCAATCACCACATCCCCGATGACCCAGGCGCTCGGGGCGATGAACACCTCCTCGTCAAGTTTCGGAAAAATGTTGTTGAAGGGTAAAATATTCACGATCGTTCCCTCCTCTTCATTCTTTAGCGACGCTTCAATTCCAGCATCTTCGCGATCTCACCCGCAGTGTACTCCACAAATCTCCCGAGCGCTTCCGCATCAAGCGGTTTTCCCTGCGCCGGTCGCGGCACATCCTGCGGGGGAACAATCAGGTGAGGTGCATTCCGGAGTTCAGGTTTTGGCAACACGGCAAACTCGGGTTCGAAGCTGTCCGCAAAGTATTTATCCTGAAAGGCGGCAAACTTCAGAGCGTGGGCCGTGGCATCCAGAACGGCCATGCGATTTGCAGGCACCCGTTTCTCCTGAACCGCCCTGCGGATGCCGGCAAGGGATTCACCGCCCTGGGTGCAGGCAATGTGACCATTGCGATTAGCGGTCAGCATTGCATCCATGATCTCCTGCTCGGCCACCTCGACCACCTGGACGGCATCGACCCCGAACAGCTCCCGGTATTGCTCAACCAGGCGCACGACCCGCGGCATGGAAACCGGGTTGCCGATCATGGCCGCCTGGGCAACGCTCGGCTGCACATTCACGGGTCGGAACCGGCGGCGGGCGGCCGCCGGTTCAAGGTAGTAAAGATAGACCGGGTTGGCATGTTCCGATTGGACGCCGAGTATCATCGGCGGCGCGGTGATGATGCCCAGGTCATGGAGTTTCAAGAATCCCTGAAGAACAGCCGTGATGTTTCCGGCGTTTCCAATCGGCACGACCACCACCAGGTCGCCCACGTCAAAGTCAAAGGTCTGAGCGATTTCATAACTGTAGGATTCCTGTCCCAGGATGCGCCAGGCATTCTTCGAGTTCATCAGGGCCACGGCGAAGTTCTCGGAAAGGTATTCCACGATCTTCATGCAGTCATCGAAAACACCCGGCACCTCGATCACCTTGGCCCCACTGCCCAGGGGTTGCCCCAATTGCTGCGGCGTCACTTTGCCGTGGGGCAGCAGCACAGCCGACTTCACTCCGGCCACCAGATAGGAAGCATACAAGGCCGCGGCGGCGGAGGTATCTCCGGTGGAAGCGCAAATCGCCAGGACATCAGCCAAACCCTGGCTCCTGATGAGATAGTTCAGGTAACTGAAAGCACTGGCCATACCGCGGTCTTTGAACGAGGCGCTGGGATTCTGGCCGTCGTTCTTGAAGTGGAACGGAATTCCGGCCCAGCGGGCAAGTCTGTCATTTGCTCCCACCACCGGTGTGTGGCCCTCACCCAGATAAATGACGGCGTCCAGGGGAATGACTGAGCCGATCAGTTCATGGTAGCGATAGATCCCTTTCATCGCCGGCAGGGTGAGCATGCTCCGGTAGTCAAAAATCTTCCTCCACATGTGGCCCGGTAGAGCACGCAATCGTTCCCATGCTTCATCCTTTATCATGAGGACGCTTTTGCATTCCGGGCAGATGTAAAGCAGGTTCTCAATCCCATAGGTCGCATTGCAGTTGATGCATTGATAGATGTACTTCCCGGCTGGTGAGGGAATGAGATAATGCTGCATTTCAAGCGGGAATTCATCAAATCTCATAATTCATTACTCCCCGGATCATTGCGGCCAGTCCGGCTCGCCGATCCCAAAGGGCAACCCCGAAAGAATGTCAACGAAAACTCCGCAAGGTCGGAATCAAAGGCAAGAAGTCAATGCCATCGCTTCCCAATCCCGCCAGCTTTCCGGCATCCGCACTCCGACATCCGTTACAGTATCCGGCATCCACCCTCCGGAATCAAGCAATCATTGATCTTTCCACCGGAGGAAAAGACCTCAGGCCTTCATCCGCCGAAGGCCATCTGTTGCAAAAAAGACACACTCGTTGTGGCTTTTCTGCCACTTTGAACCGGCCGATCCTCTCAAAAACGCCGGTTGACCCCGGCTTTAGATCTCGGATAAAAGGCTTTCCGACGGAGCGTTGGGGAACACCGAAAGACTTTTTTTTGCAGTCGGGTTTATCACGGCACAGTTAATGCTTAAGGGTGTGGTTCGAGGAGAAAAGGGGCTTGAATAAAAAATTTATGATGCAGCAGACGGTCCGGCGGGAGGTATCCTGTGCGGGCATCGGTTTACATTCCGGCGCAAAAGTCACCATGAGATTGCGACCGGCACCCCCGAATTTCGGGGTGCGCTTCCGCCGCATGGATTTGGGTCATCATCCCGCAATCACTGCCCATGCCCATCATGTGGTCAACACCTCACTTGCCACCAGCATTGGTTCCAACGGCACTACCGTGGCAACCATTGAGCATTTGATGGCGGCGCTTTACGTCAGCAGTATCGATAATGTTTTGATCGAACTTGACGGCCCTGAGGTTCCCATTTTTGACGGAAGCGCTGCTCCGCTTCTTGACATCCTTGACGAAGCCGGCCTTAAAGAGCAGAGCGCCCGGCGGCAGTGCATGGTTATAACCCGGCCAGTAGCTTTTGCGCGAAGGCGAGGCGTTTATTAAGGCTACTCCCGGGGACCATTTCCAGGTTCGCTACACCATAGACTTCCCCCATCCCCTGGTGGGGAGGCAAACCATGAATTGGTCATTTAGCGAAGTCAGCTTCGGGCGTGATATCGCCAGAGCCAGGACTTTTGGCTTCCTCAAAGATGTGGAGAAATTGCAGAGCCATGGCTTGGCACAGGGCGGGTCACTCGCCAATGCCGTTGTCTTCGACGATTTTGGAATACTGAACCAGGATGGCTTCCGCTATATCGATGAATGTGTTCGACACAAGATTCTGGATTTCATGGGCGACTTGGCTTTGGCCGGAAAACCGATGATCGGACACTTCGAAGTCCATAAGGCGGGCCATGCTTTGCATAACGCTTTTATCCGGCAGCTCCTCTCCCGGCCGGGGCAGCATTCGATTTCGACGCCGTCCTATCTGCCCGCTTCCTACTTCCCCTTCACCAGTCCGCAACCCATTTGCGGACCCAGTCCAGCCTTCGCTTAAACACCGATAACCGCAGGGCATGTCCTTTACGCCTCCCGGGATACCAGAAAGCCCTTGTCAGGTTCTCCCGCATTAGCTAGAATCGATTCGTTTCGATTGTCATCACTTGACCAAAGGCCGTATGTGTCTGAAATAATGAAAAAAGTGCTTCTTGCTATCCTCTGCTGCTGTTGGGTTTCCTTCAGCGGATTTCATGTTTCCACGGCTGTGGCCAAGAATAAGGCCGAGATCGTGGATATTGAGATCGCCCAGGACCCGGAGAATCTGAAGGTGAGTTTTTTCATCCAGGACTGCTTTACGCCGAGCATGGAGGAAGCCATTCAGAGCGGAGTTCCGACCACCTTTCGGATCCTGGCAGTACTGGAAAAACCGGGTGCGCTTTTCTTTCAAACCGAGATCCTGAATGTTGTGCTGGAGCACACCATCAAATATGATTACCTGAAGAACGAATACGTCGTTCAACTTCCCGAAAACCCTGACTCCACCCTGATCACCAAGAATTTTCTTGAAGCCAAGCGATGGATGAGCACGGTCAAGGACCTGCCTCTGCTTCCCTTGTGGCGCCTGCAAAAGGAGCAAGGTTACCAACTGCGCCTCAAGGCGGAACTTTCCAAGGTCGAATTGCCTCTTTTTTTCCGTTATATTTTGTTTTTTGTCTCCTTGTGGGATTTCGAAACGGACTGGCACAAGGTCACTCTATCATTATGATTGTCCTGGCCGACCGACCGCGGCTATGCATGAAAATCTGCCTTTAGGCAATGCCTCTGCTTAAGACCCGGCACCCGGCACCATTTTCCAGGTAAGCCACCGACTATGAAGGTCCCAAAGTTCACCTTTTTCAAGGATCGTCGCAGCAAAGAACGGTTTTGGATCATTCTGCTCTTCCTCCTGGTGATTTTTTTCGGGTTCCTGGAGGGATGGTTTTTCCAGCTGCAGCCCGGCTTACCTCTGTCCGGAAACATCCTGCTGTTCGCCCTGATCAATTTCAATGTGATCCTGCTCCTGCTTCTTGCTTACCTCGTGCTTCGGAACATCGTCAAACTGATCTTCGAGCGAAAGCGCAATCTCCTGGGCACCAAATTGAAAACCCGCCTAGTGGTTGCATTTGTGGGGCTGAGTCTGATTCCCACCCTCCCCCTCTTCTGGCTTGCCACTCAGTTCATCTTTTCAAGCCTGGACTATTGGTTCAGCCATAGAGTAGAACAATCGTTAATGGTATCGGTCACTTTCGCCAAGGATTACCTGGAACAGGAGAAGAAGGATTTGCTCTCCGACACCCGGGTGCTCAGGACCGAACTGATCGCACTCCTGCAAAACCCGGAAGGTTCACCAACCAACCCGGCACTCCCCCCGGAAACCTTACTGAAGCTCTATCGTATGGACAGCGTCCTGGTTCTGGATGGCAGCGGCCGAATGGTCCTGGAATTGAGACGGGGGGACGGACCCAAGATCGATCCGGGGTCGCTGAGAAGCTCCGGCCCTCATGAGCAGGCCGGTTCTCCCAAAGTTCAAACCGTCACCTTTGATAAGACAAAGGAAGGTCTGCTGGCGCAACTGGAATTCCCTCTGGGCAATGCAACGCATCCGGAAGCCGCGGGTAAGCTTTTGGCCCTGAAGATGTTTCCGGCTCAGATCACCGGTAAACTGTCGGCCATCAGTTCCGGCTATGAGGACTATCTGCAGCTCAAATTGTTGCATCATCCCTTGAAACGAAGTCATTTCATTACCTTCTCCATTATCACCCTGCTCGTTATTTTCGGCGCCATCTGGTTTGGCTTCTTTCTGGCGAAAAACATCACCGTTCCCATCCAGGCCCTCGTGTCTGCCACCCAGGCAGTGGCGGATGGCGACCTCAGCCTGCAACTGGACTCCGACCGCAACGACGAAATCGGCATGCTCATGGCTTCCTTCAATAAGATGGTGCGCGATCTGCGCGAGGGCCGGGAGCAACTGGCCAGTGCCTATGCGGCCCTGCAACAGAGTCATGCGGAACTGGAGGACCGCCGTCGCTACATGGAAATCGTGCTGAGAAATATCGCCGCCGGTGTCGTGAGCGCCGATGCCAGGGGCACGATCGTAACCATGAACAAGTCGGCGGAACTCACCTTCGGATTTCAGGCCGAGCAGGCAAGGGGTCGTCATTACTCGGAATTCCTTCAACCCCCTCACCTGGAAATAGTCAAATCCTTCATGCAGGTCTACCGCTTGACGTCGACAACCGTATGTGGAACAGCAGGTGCAGGTGATCATCGGCAATCGCCCCATGGTCCTTCTCATCAAGGTCTCCGTGCTCAGGGACGACCGCAACCAGTTCCTGGGAGTGGTGGTCGTCCTTGATGATTTGACCGATCTTGAAAAAGCCCAACGCATGGCCGCCTGGCGTGAAGTGGCCCGCCGCATCGCCCACGAAATCAAAAACCCCCTGACTCCCATCAAGCTGTCGGCTCAGCGTCTCCGGCGCAAGCACGCCGATCTCGTGGCCCTGGAAGGATCGATCTTCGATCAGTGCACGCGAACCATCATTGACCAGGCCGATCGCATGAAACATCTGGTCAATGAATTCTCCAAGTTCGCTCGACTTCCTCGTTCCCAGCCGACGCTGTGCGACCTTTCGGCCATTGTTGAAGAGGTATTGTCTTTCTACCAGCACAGCTACCCTCGGGTTGCTTTCGGCCTGGAGGATGACAAGAACCTGCCACCGCTCAAACTGGATCGGGACCAGTTGAAACAGGTCATGATCAACATCCTCGACAACGCGCTTCATGCGCTGGATGGGGGGAAAGGCTCCATTGTAATCAGACTCTTTTATGATCCGATCCTTAAGATCGCCAGGATGGAATGTTCGGACAACGGGCATGGGGTTTCCCCGGAAGACAAGCTGCGCATGTTCGAGCCTTATTACTCCACCAAGGAAAAAGGCACGGGTCTGGGGTTGGCCATTGTGGCCAGCATCATCGCCGACCACAACGGTTTTGTGCGGGTCAGGGACAATCACCCCCAGGGGACCGTCATCATCATCGAACTGCCGGGATAGTCGCATGAAGGCCAAGATTCTCATTGTTGACGATGAAGTGAGCATCCTGGAATCGTTGCGAGGGATTCTGCAGGATGAGGGGTACCTGGTCAGTTCGGCAGGTTCGGCAGAACAAGCTCTCGAGGAAGTCTTCAGGGACCTCCCCGACCTGGTGCTCCTTGATCTATGGCTGCCGGGCATGGATGGCCTGGCCGCCCTGGGAGAGCTGAAAAAGGCCTTTCCCAATCTTCCCGTCATCATCATTTCCGGCCACGGGAATATCGACACGGCCGTCAAAGCCACCAAGATGGGGGCCTTCGACTACGTGGAGAAGCCGCTTTCCCTCGAACGGATCGTGGTGTCGGTCCAGAACGGCCTGGAATTCTCCAGACTGCAGGAAGAAAGGCGCTTCTGGCAGCAAAAAGCCACCCATCGCGCACAACTCACCGGCAGGAGCCCGGTGGTGGAATCGCTGCGGGCGGAAATTCAGAGGGCGGCGCCCACCAACGCCACCGTTTTGATCACCGGGGAGAACGGCACCGGGAAAGAACTGGTCGCCCGCATGCTCCACCAGTTGAGCCGCAGGAACCAGCGGCCCATGGTTGAGGTCAATTGTGCGGCTATTCCCGAGGAACTCATCGAAAGCGAACTCTTCGGCCATGAAAAGGGGGCCTTCACCGGGGCCCATGAGCGGCGAAAGGGAAAGTTCGACTCGGCCCATGAGGGGACTCTTTTTCTCGATGAAATCGGGGATATGAGTCTTCGGACACAGGCGAAAATCCTGCGCATCATTCAGGAGCAGAATTTCGAGCGCGTTGGCGGTTCGCGGCCGATCCAGGTGGACGTCAGGATCGTTGCCGCCACCAACAAGGACCTTCAGAAGGAAATCGACGCCGGCCGCTTCCGTCAGGACCTCTATTACCGTCTTAACGTCATTCCCGTCCGTGTGCCTCCCCTCAGGGAACGCCTTCAGGACATCCCGCTGCTGGTGGAAGACTTCCTGAGCCAGGTGGCCAACGAAAGCGCGATGGGCCGCAAAGAGATCGATCCCGATGTGCATCCCTCTCTGCAGTCCTACCAGTGGCCGGGAAATGTAAGAGAGTTGAGGAACTTCGTAGAACGCCTGGTGATCATGACGCCGGGACAAATCATTCGACCGCAGGACCTGCCCGGGGACTTTCAGCAACACCTGCGACCTCCGGACAACACCGGCGATCCTTACCAATTGCCTTCCTTCAAAGAAGCCCGCACCTCCTTTGAACGCGAATATCTGGTCCGCAAACTCGAGGAATGCTCCTGGAACATCTCCCTTACGGCCCAACAAATCGGCGTCGAACGGAGCCACCTGCACCGCAAGATGAAAACCCTCGGCATTCGTGAGGTGCAGGAGACTTGAGATCGCTCGTGACTGCTCCTTCACTTGGATTTTCAACGAGATACCGGTTTAACCCGGTGAAAAAGGCGGCTTGACAGCACGGGGGAGAGGTGATAGGTAACAGCCAAGGTCGGGACGTGGCGCAGCCTGGTTAGCGCGCTTGCTTGGGGTGCAAGAGGACGGAGGTTCAAATCCTCTCGTCCCGACCAGATCTAAAGCAATACAGGGCAAGGGTTTAGGAGGTAATCTCCTGAGCCCTTTTTCTTTGGAGAACATCAACGGCTTGGCCTTGTGCATGGCTTTATTAAGAAGACGCAAAAAACGCCTCAGGACGACATCGAATTGGCGCGTAAACGAATGAAGGAGATGGAGACATGAGCAAAAAGAATCCCCATTGGGGATCGACGCTCGATGACTTCTTGCACGAGGAAGGCATTTACGATGCTGCGAAGGCTGAAGCGGTCATGCGAGTGATCGTGTGGCAGATTACCGAGGAGATGCGCAAGCAGGGCATCTCCAAAACACAACTGGCCGAGCGGATGAATACGAGTCGTGCCCAGGTTGATCGGATTCTTAAGGCAAAGGGTAACGTGACAATCGAGTCGCTCCAACGCGCTGCCGCTCTTGTCGGGAGGGAACTCCGCCTTTAATTGGTGTAGGTTTCAAAGACTGGCCCCTAGATTGCTTAACCTGTACAAGACCGAAAACGCCTAACTGGAGGCCGCTGCGAAGGCCGGAAGGTTTTCGTGATATCTCCGAAGATCAGGCCGCCCTGGCCGAAATTAAGAGCCCATGTCGGAGGCCAACGGGAACCACCCACCGCCTGACCTTATGCGAGATTGCCGATATCCTGAATCCCAGACTTCTTGAAGAGTGTTTCAAATCTCGGCAAGGTACTCCGGGAGGCCAGTTTATGGAGAACATTTTGGAGAGCATTTTGATCGTAAATAAGCGATTTCCTATCACCTCCCAGCGCCTGGAAGCCGGTGGACAAAGGACCTTGGCGGAATCGACAGCGCGACGCTATTTGAAGAGCGCTAAAAATCAATTTCTCATTACCCATTCTCAATGCACCAGAATTGTTGTGGGCATGGTTTTGGCGTAACACACCTGTCGCAGGATGGCTCTTTTCAACTTCGCGTTGCGCTAGCCCTTGACGTCGAGCCATCTCAACAAGGACCGGATCATCTCATCACCAGGAGGATTCACATGGCCAACAGAATACCATTTGCTGTTTTTTTTGCCTGCATCCTGTTTGCAGCCCAGGTGTCCGGGGCAGCCGAGAGAAACAAGATCATTTTCATCAGCGACCTGCACATGAACGTGGATGGCAGCTACTCCTGGCTGGTGGACCATGCGGATGACCTGGCCAAGTTCATCACCGATGTGGAAAATCGAGACGATGTGGCCGAGGTGGTCATTCTGGGAGACTTGGTGGACCAGTGGGTTGCACCGGCGAAGAACACGCCCAACACCTTTACCGATGTGCTGACGGCCGGCAACAACGTGGCGATTGTGGCCGCCCTGCAAGGACTCTGCGCCAATCCCGAGGTCAAGGTCACCTATGTGGCGGGCAACCACGACATGCTCTCCTTTGAAGAACAGAACAAAACAATCCTGACGACCGCTTTCCCTGGTCTCCAGATTGTCTCCGAGTCGCCGGGAATGGGAGCTTACACTAAAAACCAGGTCATCTGGGCGGAGCACGGTCATCGCTACACAATGTTCAACGCACCCGACACGTGGAGTCACCCCGGCAGCCACCTGCCTTTGGGGTATTTCATCTCCAGGCTGGCGGCTACCAAATCCGTGGCATCCGGACAGGTGGTCACCACTCCGGACCTACTGGACCGGTTCGTCAAGGCACCGGCCAAAATAGCTGAGGGTTCACAGCCAACGCTCACCCGCCCAGGGGGAGCGTTCAGCGACGCTTTCATAATCGGCGTATTCAATGCCATTGCTCTGTGGTGTGAGGTGTGGCCGTGGAACAAGTTTGCCATGAATATTACC
>CAWJQV010000047.1:0-35435 GCA_963844985.1 uncultured delta proteobacterium | reverse complement strand
TACCTAGAAGTGTTACTCTCTTGCGACCTCGGCCGGTTAATGCTAGGATGAATTGTCTGAAGCGAAATGGCCCCGTTCTTCCTCAGCAACTTCCACTCCCGCGGTTACCCGGTCGTGGTTGCCGTATGCGACCATCCGGGTTTCTCCCGCTGGACGATATTGAAGAGACCTGAAGGCCCCCAGGTACGGAAATAACCGGAAGCACAAATATTCAGCTGCGATATGAAGTCGGCTTGTTCGACGCTTTTCGAATTGTGTGCGTGGGGAGATACTTGTGCTATGATCTGTGAGCGTATGGCGGTTTCTAAGAAAAGCTCTACTGGTGATCTGCGCGATGCTTCTCGTCGGCGGGCTGGTCGGGCCCACTTCTCCTGCAGAGCAGCAGATGCCCCGCCTCTTGAGGGAGGGGTTTTTTGAATATCAATCTTCCCGTCCCCGAGAAGTTGGAAGAGCAGCAGTACCTCGGTTTGGAAGGGAAGGGGACCTTCACGGTTTCCAAGATTAAGGCCAGGGTGGTGATATTGGAGATATTCAGCATGTACTGCCCGTTCTGCCAGAAGGAGGCCCCCAATGTGAAGGTCCTCCACCGCATGATCGAACAGAACGAAGATTTAAATAAGCAGATCAAAATGATAGCCGTGGGGGCCGGGAATTCTCCGTTTCGAAGTGTACACCTACAAAGCGCCTACGGGATGACTTCCCGCATTTTGCAGACACCGACTTCTCGATCCACGACGCTTTGGGGAAGGTGAGGACCCCTTATTTCGTCGTGATCAAGCTTGACGGGGATAAGCATCCGAAGGTGATCTATTCTAAGGTCGGAGGCATTGGAGAACCTCACAGTTTCCTAGAACTGATTGCCAAAGAATCCGGTTGAAAGAAAAGGAACGCAGCTGATGTGGAAGAGAAAAGCGCCAACGGCCCTTGCTTTGGCGGTAATCTTGGTATTCGTGTGGGCTCCAGACCGGAGCGTTTGCCGCTTCCGAACAGTTTGAGGGCCGAGTCTACGCGGTTGGGCAGCTGAAGCCCATTGACAGTGAACCCAAACTCAAAGTCGGAGACAAGGCCCCTGACTTCAGCCTCCCGTCGCTTTCCGGGGAAACCGTCTCGCTCGGTCAGTTCCTGGGGAAGAAGAACGTGGTGCTCTCCTTTGTCCCTGGGGCATGGACTCCGGTTTGCTCCGAACAGTGGCCGGGGTACAACATCGCAAAAAGCCTGTTTGACGGCAATGACGCTGTCATTCTCGGGATTACCGTCGACAGCATGCCCACTCTGTTCGCCTGGACTCAGCAAATGGGCGGGGTGTGGTTCTCGGTGCTCTCGGATTTTTGGCCCCACGGGGAGGTCTCGGGCAAGTACGGAGTGCTCCGGTCCAACGGCACCTCGGAGCGGGCCCTTTTTGTGGTGGATAAGCTGGGAATCGTGCGCTACATCGATGTGCACGATATCAACGAAAGGCCGAACCTGGAAGTGCTGGTCCGGGAGCTTGAGAAACTCGGGAACTAGACCGGCGAATGGCGGATTACCAATACCTACGGGGAGAGACAAATGGCGAAGAGGGAAAGACACGTTGTCCATGGCGAGTGTCCTCAATGTGCATGCGGTGATGTATCGTTCATCGTACCGGAGACCATGAAAGAGAAGTACATCGGTCCCGACCAGGAGGTGGAAATCCTTTGTCCCAGTTGCGGTACGAAGCACAAAGGCAAATTGACCATAGAGGAAGAGAAGGCTTAAGGGTTATGGTCCGTACGGGGCCCGACGGGGTGGTTGCTGTTCTGTTGGGTGGGAATGATGCCGATGGTCGAGAGGGGAGGGAGTCATGAAGACGCCTGCACATTGTCCGGGGTGGGAGAGTTTCAAAGATTTGCGGTCCTTTGTTTGTAAGTGTCCGGAATGTGGTAAAGAGAGGGAAATTTTCTCCGATGAATTCAATAAACCGCATATCTGTAAGGGATGCGGCAGGGAGATCGATTTTACAAGGTGTGCATTAGAGGGCTCCGCCGCGAGCAACGATCCGCGATAGCACGCTGCAACTTCCAGGGAGTATCGTGACCGGATGGCGACAAAGCCTGCTTCCGCAGGTTTTCCGAGGTGAGCCCCGGGGGGAGGGAAAGGAGCGCAAGGCCTTTCCCTTTGTTGTTTGTGCTGCTGAATTTTTTCGACCTTTGAAGGAGCGGATACCATGCCCAATCGCCTCAGCGGGGAAAAGAGCCCTTACCTGCTGCAACATGCAAACAACCCGGTGGATTGGTTCCCCTGGGGTGAGGAGGCTTTTCAGAAAGCGACGGTCGAGGACAAACCCGTCTTCCTTTCCATCGGATACGCCACCTGCCACTGGTGCCATGTCATGGAACGGGAGTCGTTTGAGGACGACGAAGTCGCGGGACTTCTCAACCGCTATTTTGTGTCGATCAAGGTGGATCGGGAAGAGCGCCCCGATATCGATCATATCTATATGACCGTATGCCAGGCTTTGAGGGGAAGCGGGGGATGGCCGTTATCGATCTTCATGACCCCTGATCGCAAGCCCTTTTTCGCCGGCAGCTATTTCCCGAAATCCGCTCGCATGGGAATGCCGGGTTTTACCGACATCATCCTGCAGTTGGCCCATCTCTGGAAGGATCAGCGTGCCAAGGTAGTCCAGGCAGGCGAAGAAATCACCAAAGCCGTCCAGCCAAAAAAGCCGCAGGGAACGGGTGGTGAGGCGTTTTCTCCAGCCGTTCTCGAAAGCGGTTACGATCAGCTCCGAAAAATCTTTGATGATCGCTGGGGTGGCTTTGGCCAGGCCCCCAAATTCCCCACTCCCCATCATCTCACCTTTCTTCTGAGGTATCATCGCCGCAATGCCGGATCGGAAGCGCTGGCCATGGTCGAGAAGACTCTGGCCGCCATGCGCCATGGCGGGATTTTCGATCAGGTTGGTTTGGGGTTCCATCGCTATTCCGTGGACGAAACATGGCTGGTGCCTCATTTTGAAAAGATGCTCTACGATCAGGCGATGCTCGCCATGGCCTATGCGGAAACCTTTCAGGCCACGGGAAAACAGGAGTATGCAACGATTTGTGGCGAGATTTTCGAATACGTGCTCCGCGACATGACGGATGCCCGGGGGGCTTTTTATTCCGCGGAGGATGCGGACAGCGAAGGGAAGGAAGGCCTTTTTTACGTTTGGACCCCGAAAGCCGTGAAGGCGGTCCTGGGGGAAGAGTTGGGGGATATCTATTGCCGTTTTTATGATATCAGCCCGGAAGGGAACTTCGAAGACCGCTTGAGTATTCCCCGCATCCTGAGGCCTGTTGCCGGGCGACCGCAGGAAGCGGAGTTGGATGCCCGAAAACTGGAAGTGTTCCTGGAAGAAGCCAACCAAAAACTTTTTGCCGCCCGCGAGCAGCGGATCCACCCTCTTAAGGATGACAAGGTCCTCACCTCCTGGAACGGGCTCATGATTGCAGCCCTGGCGAAAGGCTATCAGGCCTTGCGTAATCCTCTCTATCTGCAGGCCGCGGCAGGGGCCGCGGATTTCATCCTCGGTTCTCTGCGCCGGAAATCGGGGCAGCTTTTCCGCCGCTATCGCCATGGGGAGGTCGCCCATCCCGCCTGCGCCGACGACTATGCCTTCCTGGTATGGGGCCTCATCGAGCTCTATGAAGCAGGTTTTAACGTTCGCTATCTGGAGGAGGCAATCCGACTTCAACAGCTGATGCTCGATCTTTTCTGGGACGAGCAGGATGGAGGCTTCTATTTCACGGCCCATGATGGCGAAAAGCTGATTGTGCGGGATAAGGAGATTTATGACGGCGCGGTGCCGTCGAGCAACTCGATCGCGGTGCTGAACCTCCTGCGCCTGGCAAGAATGACCGGAAATACGGCTTGGGAGGAACATGCCGAGCGGGTGTTCCAGGCCTTCTTTCACCTTGTTTCGGACTATCCGGCCGCTTACACGCAATTTCTCCATGCCGTGGATTTTGCTCTCGGGCCCAGCCGGGAGATCGTCGTTGCCGGTGATCTCAAGAGGGAATCGACCCGGAAAATGGTTGCGACCATTCACGGGGCGTTCCTGCCCAATCGAGTTCTGATGCATCTCGGAAGCGCCGAGGAAATTGAGAAACTGGCTGTGCTGGCGCCTTTTGCCGCCGCTCTGGCACCAAACGCCGGTGAGCCAACGGTTTACATCTGTGAAAACTTTGCCTGCAGGAGTCCGATAACCGATCACGCCGAACTGGCGCGCGTTCTCGGCCCGTCTTGAGCTGGTCGGTTACCCGGGCTGCATTTATCCCTTGCCTTTTGAATAGCAGCATCATACTGTCGTTGGCCGTCTGAAAGCGCGGAGCGTTCTATTCTTTTACAGCGGTGGGGCTTGCCCATGAAAATCTCGGTCGTCGTTCCTGTCTACAATGAGGCACAGGCAATTGGAGCAACCGTTCTCAGGATCCGGGAGTATGTTCCCGATGCCGAAATCGTGGTTGTCGACGACGGTTCGACCGACGACAGTGCCAGGGTTGCGCGGGAGGCCGGTGCATACGTGTGGAGTCATCCCTATAACATCGGGAATGGGGCCGCCATCAAGACCGGTATTCGTCTTGCTTCGGGGAATAAGATTGTGCTGATGGATGGCGACGGGCAGCATGATCCCAAAGATATCCCGGCGCTCCTGGAGGCCGCGGACAAGTATGACATGGTTGTGGGAGCGCGCGGCTCCGGCGGCCACGCCAATCCCTTTCGATTTACGGCGAACCGGATCTATAATCTGGTTGCCCGCTATGCCACAAAATTCCCGGTGAAAGACCTGACTTCGGGGTTCAGAGTGATGGATAGAGAGACGGCAACCCGCTACCTCTACCTTCTCCCGAATTCGTTTTCTTATCCGACAACGATCACGCTGGCTTATCTGCGAAGTGGCCGGACGGTCTTTTATTACCCTATTCAAGTCAGAAAACGGGGTGAAGGAAGGAGCAAGATCAAGCTCTTCCGGGACGGCGGCCGGTTTTTTTTGATCCTCATCAAGATCATTACCCTTTTTTCGCCTTTTCGGATTTTTCTTCCCGTCAGCCTCTCTTTCTCTCTCTTGGGGCTCGCCAATTATGCGCACACTTACTTCACCGCCGGTCGTTTCACGAACATGTCGGCGCTCCTTCTAATCACCTCGGTGATTATTTTCATGATCGGGTTGGTCAGTGAACAGATTGCACAGTTGCGCTACGACCGCATCGAGAAGGGCGGTTAAGAGCATCCTGGTCATCACTTCCACTTTTCCCAGGTGGAAGGACGACAAGGATCCCCCCTTCGTTTTTGAACTCTGTCGGCGTCTGCTTCGTGACTTCCGTATCCAAATCGTCGCTCCCCATGCCCCCGGGGCTGAAGTCAGGGAGGCACTGGAGGGGATGGAGGTCTACCGGTTCCGGTACTTCTTTGAAAGAGGGGAAGTGCTGGCTTACGGCAGCCACCCGGGGGGAGGCGGGATTCTTGCCAATCTGAAGCGCCGGCCCTGGTGCTACGCCCTGGTGCCGTTCTTCCTGGGCGCGGAGCTGGTCAGTCTTGCGCGTATGCTGCGCGGGCAAAAGTTTGACCTCATTCATGCACACTGGTTGATCCCCCAGGGTTTGATGGCGGTCCTTGCCGCCCGCATCGCTCGATCCGACGTTCCGCTTGTTTGCACCTCACATGGCGCCGACCTGTTTGCCCTCAGGGGAGCCGTCTGGGAACGGGTCAAAAAGCACGTGGTTGCGTCCAGCAGCGGCCTCACCGTGGTGAGTCGGGCCATGCGGGAGCGGCTGCCCGCCATGAGCGATAGTCATGACAAGGTCCGAATCATCCCCATGGGTGTTGACCTGGAGAGACAGTTTGTCCCCCTGCCGGGGAAGCGGCGGAGCAAGTCCATATTGTTTGTGGGAAGACTGGTTGAGAAGAAGGGCCTGCGGTACCTCATCGAAGCCATGCCCATGGTTCTCGACAAACACCCGGAGGCCCGCCTTGTCATTGTCGGGAGTGGGCCCGAAGAGGCGCCGATGCGCCGGTTGGCGGCGGCCCTGAGTCTGAAGGAGCATATCCGATTTGTGGGGGCTCTGGAGAACAGGGAAATCCCCGCTCTGTGCCAGGCATCCGAACTCGTCGTTTTTCCTTCCGTTGTTGCCAGGGATGGTGATCAGGAAGGTTTTGGCCTGGTCCTGGTAGAGGCCATGGGCTGCGAATGTGCGGTCATCGCTACCGATCTTCCCGCCATTCAAGACATCGTCGTTGACGGTGAAACCGGTTTGATCGTGCCCGAGAAGGATCCTGTCGCCCTGGCCCAAAAGATTGCCTATCTTTTTGACAACCCGCACATCCTTTCCTCACTGGCGACAAATGGCAGGAATTTTGTATTGGAAAGGTATGACTGGCGCAAGATCGCTGCCCGGTATGAGGCGTTTTTCGTGGAATTAATGGAGATGGCCGAACATCAATGAGCCTCTTGCAAAAGTCTCAAATTCCGTTACCCCGGCATGCTTTTAGCCGAGGTCCAGAGAAACTAGGCCGGAATACGGGACTCAGGAGATTGGCGGGATATGCGCGGGATTGTGGCGTGATTATGTCCAAAAGGCGTGATTTGAGCGTCAGGTTTTACCGGGCGCTTACCGCGATAGACCCTTGAAGAGCGCCCATGGCCAGTCATTTTGGGAGCTGGCGTTCAAGATGGCATCGTTCTTGCTAATCATCGCTGGTACAAAAGAAATCAACTCTTTCCTCCTCAAAGACTAACCGGTCCTAGCCCCGCCGGTTAGTTTTTTTTTGCACACAGATCCACAGGTCGGGTCACCGGCGTCACTACCCGTGAAATGAGCGACTGGCGGACAATGGTCGAAAGACGACCGAAACGGCAGGCGACGATTACTCCCATCTTGCCTGATTGTGAGGTGTTGGTTCACGGCAGGCAGCGCAGAGGAGCCTTCCGCTGATGGTGAAGAATCTTTTAGGCATAGTGTGTTCACCCCGAAAATTCGGCAACTCGGAGCTTTTTATCAAGGAAGTCTACCGGCAGCTCTCGGGTGCGTGGAAGCTTACCCTCATGCGCCTCCCCGATCTGGATATCCGACCCTGCCGAGCCTGCTACCAGTGCCTCTTCGGGGAGATGCGGTGCCCCCGGGACGATGACTTTGCAACGGCCCTGCAAGCGCTTATCGAGTCCGATGCCTACATGGTGGCGGCCCCGACCTACCTGTTGGGGCCGAACGCCAGCCTCAAGCGCTTTTTGGACCGGGGACTCGCCTTCTATGCCCATCTCGACAAGCTTTGGGGAAAACCGGCGGTAGGGGTTGCCATAGCCGGTATTCCGGGGATGGAAGGATATGCCAAGCTCGGGGTGGAAAGCTTTGTCCGGCTGACTTTGGGAGAGCTGAGAGGGAGCGCGGTGATTTATGGCGCCCTTCCCGGCGAGATTTTCCTCGACGATAACGGGTTAGCCACCGCTCAGCGGCTGGCCAAGGCCCTGGAGGAGGGTGAACAGGAGGCGGACCCGGGGACCCCCCGCTGTCCTCTTTGCGGGGGGGACACCTTCCGTTTCCTGAGCGACGGGCAACTCAGGTGCATGCTCTGCAGCAGTTCCGGCCATTACGAGTGTTCGGGAGGTGGCATCGAGGTCCGCACGGTGCCTGGCGAGCACCCCCTGTTTTTGACCTACGCGGATGTGGAACGGCACGCCCGCTGGCTGCGGGGCATGAAAGAGAAATTTTTGGAAAGGCGCAAAGAACTTAAAGGGGTGACTCAGCGTTACACCCAGACCGGGACTTGGATCGAAAGCCGGAAGACCGATCATTGAGGGACCGGAAGACTTTTTTGCGGCAGCATTTCGGCAGCGAACCGGGCCAATACTCGCCGGTGCCAGGATATCTCAACGCCCTTGACTGCAGTTGAGGCAAAGCAGCTCGATGCCGGCGTTCCTGCCCGCAGGGTAAATCCTGTTGATAGTGGCATGACAGCGTTCGCACACCAGAGGGTCGAGCCGACGAGTGAGAGGGTTCCAGACGACGCGAATCGACCGTTCGGCTTTACGGTAGCGCATTTCCAGCATAATTTGAGCGACATTGACGAGCAAACGCAGGGCACCGCATGGAGTTATGACAACCTCCACCTGGTACTTCTGTCTGAGGTCCTCCAATTTCCTATCCATTTCTGCCGGTAATTCCCGGATCTTGGACAGCCGCTCCTGCCTCTGCCCCTCAGCAAGGTTCGGGTGTGATAGGGTGGTCTCCATCTCCTTTTTCAGAGCACCGTAATATTCCCTCGTGTTCTTGAAGTCGCGGTGCAGTCGTCGTTGCATACTGCTGGTAAAATCGGCGAGTTCCTTTTCGACAGAAGCTCTGGCGCTTGTTATGCCGCAGGAGATGCTCTGTTCCAACTTGACCGGGAAATGGGGCGGGACCTTTCCCGGGAGAAAGAAGCAGGGCTGCAGTTCCACCCCGGCCTCCTCAAATCCCTTGATTACGGCCCCGCTGTTTTCCTGTAGACTCACCTGTACCAGCCCTTCCTTGCGCTCATCACTCAAGGCCACATAGCGACAGGTGAGGACCATGTATGTGGTGCGAGCTTCGGCGCGACTGCCCACTCGAACCTGACCGTCCGGGAAAATCAGATCCCGCCCGAGGAGTTCGCCAAAGCCGGCCTTTTTCAGGTAAGGTACTTCAATTTGTCCGTAAACTACCGGAATATCACGGGTTGCCAGTGTGACCAGGCGGTCGAGAAGAGGGCTGCCATAGAGCAGTGGAGTCTCCTCCGTACCCAGGGCCGCCTCTTCAGGAAGCTCGAGAGTCGCTGCCAGAGCGGGGGGAAGCAAAGTGGTCAGACCGCCCGGGAGAGGCTCAACCAGACCCCCATGCTTCTCAAGCAGTTCCGCCGCGAAGGAGAGCAGTTCCGGGTCAGACCCTTTGTTCATACCCCAAAATCCTCTTGAAACAGCTTTTCATCAAGTTCTTTGCTCTTTTCGTAATTGGCTCGTGCGCGTTTCAGCCTTGCAGCGAGCCCATCGAAGGCTTTCTGCCGTTCGGCTTCGTCCGTGTGCCGGACCCATATCTCGTAAACCAGATCACTGAATTCCTCTTCGCCCTGCAGGCGCCCGAGAATCATGTCAATTTCGCCGACCACCAACTCAAACATGTTGATCTTGCGGTCCAGCACTTCCAGGATCTGGTCTTCGATGCTGCCGGCAGCGCAAAAATTAAAGACCTGGACTTCGTTTTCCTGTCCGATGCGATGGATGCGGCCGATCCGCTGTTCGATCTCCATCGGGTTCCAGGGAAGGTCATAGTTGATCATGGTGTGGCAAAATTGCAGATTAAATCCCTCCCCGCCCATACCGGTGGAAAGGAGGATCTGGCAGCCATTGCGAAATCGGTCCATAACGGCTTGCTTTTGCGCCGGTGTCAATCCCCCTTGAAACACCACGTGGGGCAATCCCTGATCAACCAAAACGCTGTGGAGATATTCCAGGGTCGCAACCGAATTCACAAACAGAATCTTCTGGTTCGAGGAAGCCCTGAGGAGCTCCATGACCCTTCTGATCTTGGCGCCGTCCTTGATCTCTCTTCCCAGGCGGATGATTGCCGCTATCTGTTTCTTGTTTTCCTCCGCACCTTCGGCAAGCATTCTCTCCAGTATGCGCAGAGCTGCCAGATGGGAGGACCCTGCCGTTTCCAGGAGGCGGCGCAGGGTGAATCGAGACAGGGCCGACCCGTTTCGGGCGGCCTGCTCCCTCGCGAAGGCGCTGATCTCCTGATAGAAGACTTCCTCGGTTTCCGTTGGGCTGACCCGAACGGTCAGCGCAAACCGCGGCGGCAGGTGCAACCGAGTAACGGACCGGGTGTTGCGAACCATTACCTCCTTAAGGAGCTGTCTCAGTTTCTCGCGATTTCTGGGGTCGGTGGGATTGCCGCGGGTGACGAATTCCTCCTTGAAGGCGCTGCGCGTTTTGAGATGGCCGGGTTGCAGCAGGGTCACCAGATTGAAGAGTTCTTCCAGGTTATTCTGAACAGGAGTGGCAGTGAGCATGAGCAGGAAGCTCTTTTGAATCGTATTGACCAGTTTCCAGTTGAGGGTTGACCGATTCTTGAGGTGGTGGGCTTCATCCACAATCACCATGTCGTAAAAATGCGATACGACGGCATCGAAGTGGCGCTTGAGCTTTGCGGTCTGCAGGGAAGCCAGAACCAGCGGTTCTTCCCAGAACTGTTCCGGCCTTTGCCGGAAGAGCGGATCGTTGGTGGACACAAGAGGAATGGCGAATTTGTTCTGCAGTTCTTCCTGCCATTGATTGACCAGGGAGCTTGGCGTCAAGATAAGGGCCCTGCGGACGAGACCCCGCAACAGGTATTCCTTGAGGATGAGGCCCGCTTCGACGGTTTTGCCGAGTCCCACTTCATCCGCCAGAATAGCCCTTCCGCGAAACGTTTTCATGACCTTGCGCGCCGTTTCCTCCTGGTGCCAGAATGATTGCACATCGCGCAAGGTTGGCAGACAGATGAGTTGATCATAGGAGGTGCGAAAAGAGAGTTTATAGGCTTTCAGGGCCAGATCGAGCGTTGCCGGGTCGGCCTTCCGGTGCGCTCTTACCGCTTCCAGGAGAGGGTCGGCATCGACTCTGTAGGCAATCTTCAACGCGGGCAGGGTTGCCGGCGGAAATGCCCCGTCTTCGCCTCCAGGTTGTTGTTTTTGAACCTCCGGCCGAATCAAAGCCGCCTCAGCAGGGACCGGTTGGGCTTTCGTGGCGGTTTGTTGAGCGGGTGGGGGCGGGATCTTCGGAGGGACGGCGGCCGTGGGTCGGTTCATGAGGGAGCAGAGTTTCACATATTGCTCAAGCTGCTGAAGGTCGGTCTTGGTCAGTTTGCCTTTCATCGGGCTGGGTTTGCTGACGACCAATTGGAAGAGTTCCTTGGCGAGCGCGTAATTTTTCCGCTCGAAAGCCAGTTGCCCCAGAATGATACAATTGTTTTTCGTTGAGAACTCGCCGCGTTCATAGCTTTGACACAAGAGCGTGTAACAAGCGTCTCGATCCCCCAGGATCTGGGCACAGCGGATGGCCAGATCTCTCATGGCGGTGTCGGATGGCTCCAATTTGAGCATCTTCTGGGCGAGGGTCAGGGCTCTCCGATAATCCTGCAAGCGGAAAGCCTGCCTTGACTGCCACCCATATTCCTCCGCCTTTTCCTGCAGCAGTTGCCGCTGAGCTTCCTGACGCCTGGCTTTCTGCTTCTCGTCACGTTTCTTCTTTTTCTTCAGCCGTCGATCAATCGCCATTCAGCCCTCACGATCGGGTGAACCTTCATTTATGGTGGGCTCACTCCAAAACCGGCAAACCCGGAAGTGAAATAGAAATGAAGCCGCAAGGCGGAGGTCCTGTTCGCTAGCTTGTGTCCATCCGAAAAGGTCCCCAATTTCTCCTCCCCCTCGATGGGGGAGGCTGGGTGGGGGTGAAAAAGGATGTGATTGCTGACACTTGATCAACCCCCTCCCCCTGCCCCTCCCACCAGGGGAGGGGTTTCCGGATGGGAACTAGCTTGTCTCCGGAATCAGGCAGCGGGTGCCGTCGGCTTCAGTCACCACTCGAAAGCCGAAAAGCGGCGCCAGTTCGGCAAAACTCCTGCCGAAAACAAGATCAAGCGTATCTTCGGGGATATTCAGACGCTTGCTGAAGAAATCTCGAAAGTGGTCTTCGTAGGCCATGAGTTCGAGGACTCTATCGATCCCTTCGGCTTTGTTCTCAGTGAGGTCCGCGAAGGCTTTGCTCAGTTTCTTGAAGGCGCAGCGCTGGTCGTGTTCGTCGATGATATCGCGGAGGAGTTCGACCTCCCGAAAGATTCCCCACCGGGTAAGGTGAGGGAGCTTGCTCAACTGCCTTGCCGAAGCCGGATCCCAGCAGGTCTGGGCCCGGCACTGCACCGGCCGATAGCTGTAGATGCCGCATTGGGCCGTGTCTTCGTTGAGAAAGACACATCCCTTCGATCCGGCCTTTTCCCGAATCTTGATACACTCGGAAGGAAGTAGAAACGGTTTTTCGTCGAAGGGTGAATAGGCCGGTTCGCCTTCTCTCAGGGTGATCAGTTGCCCCCAGGGAATCTTACCCTCTTCCAGCAGTTCGAGATCTTCCTCATGCAGAGTGGGGCTTCCCTTGAGGCAACATTCACCACACTGAACGCAACCGGGAAGGACCTCTCGGACAATGTCTTCACTGATTTCCAGAAGGCTTTTCCAGGAATTGAGGCGCTGCGACCCATTCATCTTCTTCCAGCCTCCCATGGTTTCCAGGAATTCCGTCGATCTTTCGATTTGAACCTGAAAACGCTTCACCGGCATGGCGATGTCCGCCTGACTCGCGCAGTATTGAAGGAAGTCCTGCCACTTCTGGTGAAGGGTGTCTTCATCCCAGTAGGCGGGAGAATCAATCAGCATTTTGTCGTCATCTGGATTGTTGGAAGGTGCCATATCCGCTCTTAAACCTCTCAATTTTTATTCAGTTTCCATCCGGAAAGGTCCAGAATTTCTCCCCCCCTCGATATCTATCGCCGCCCGGGGCTTTTGGGCCAGGCGATCGCGGTTGCAACGATTGACACTTCCGCGGCCTGTGGTTATGAATTCCTCGACGGTTTTTCAACCCCGATTGGCGTTTAACCAACAAGGAGAAAGCATGCCCATTTATGAGTTTCGATGTACCCGATGCGGGAACATCCAGGAGTTTCTGCTCACCGCCTCCACGGAGGAAGTCGAGATGAAGTGCGGCGCGTGCCAGGGGAACGAACTCGAGCGCGTTCTCAGTCGCGTGAGCTACGCGATGGGGTCATCCGGAGGCAACGATTCCTCGCCGAGTGTAACCACCAAGACCTGCGGCCCCGGTAAAAGCTGCACCACCATAGAGCTTCCCGGCCATTCGAAATGATTCATCAAGGGTATTTGCCCTGAGTCCCGTCAAAAGAGGGCTCGGGTGAATTCTTCGGGATCGAAAGGTCGCAGATCTTCCAGAGTCTCGCCGATACCAATATAGCGCACGGGGAGTTTCAGCTCATCGCAGACGGCAACCACAATCCCGCCTTTGGCGGTGCCGTCCAGTTTGGTCAGAACCAGGCCGGTTACGCCGATCTCTTCTTTAAAAAGCCGGGCTTGGGAGAGGGCGTTCTGCCCCGTTGAGGCGTCGAGGACCAGCAGGGTCTGATGGGGGGCGCCGGGCATTTTCTTGTTGAGTACGCGTTGCACTTTCTTTAATTCCTCCATCAGGTTGACCTTGGTATGCATGCGCCCGGCGGTGTCCAGTATGACTACATCCATATCCCGCGCCACCGCGGCTTCGATGGCGTCAAAAACGACGGCAGAGGGATCGGAACCGCTCTTTTGGCGAATGACCGGGACTTCCACCCGCTCCGCCCAGAGGCTCAGTTGCTCGACGGCGGCCGCCCGGAAGGTGTCCGCAGCAACCAGCATTACTTTGAGGCCGTCCTGTTTGAGCTGGTGAGCGAGCTTGCCGATGGTCGTTGTCTTCCCGACGCCGTTGACCCCGATGACCATGATCACAAACGGGCGCGTGGCCTGGAAATCGAGGGGCTCCGCCGGGACGGAAAGAAGCCGCTCAAGTTCCTCCCGCAGCTGTTCCCGCAGTTTTGCCGGATCTTTCAGTTCCTGACGCTTAACCTTCTCCGTTACTTTGCTGAGGAGAACCCGGGCGGTGTGGACTCCGAGGTCGGAGGTAATCAGCACCTCCTCCAATTCGTCCAAGAGGTCGAGGTCGATGGTTTTCTTCCCGAATATCAGCCGATCGACGCGAGAGCTCAATTGCTCTCGAGACCTATGGAGACGCTCCCGCAGCCTCCTGAAGAACCGTCCCTTTTCATGTTCGGCGTCGACCTGAGGCCTCTTCGGCGGCGGCTTCAACCGGAAAGGCGGCAGCATCCTCCAAGGCTTCAGGCTCTCGGGGGCCATCTGGTGAGGGCTCTATTCGGCTTTTTTCAAAAACCGGCGCCTCATCTTCGGGAACCTCGTCGACCATGACTTCAGGCCCGGGTGCAGTCTCCGTCGGCGGTTCCGCCGGATTCTCGGGAGCAACCTTGTTCTTGCGCTTGAACCATTTGATCATGAATAATGCATTTCCTCCGGGAATGAAGATCAAGCAAACGAAAACGGTATGACTTGTAACAGATCCCGGGCAAAAGGACAAACAACGCATTGCGATTCGGTGAAGGGTCTTCTCGTTTTTGAGATTTCAAAGGGAGAGTTTACATGAAGGAAGAAACTGGAGCGCGAGTTGGAACTGGTCGCGGTCTGTAAAAAACTTGCAGAAAGAGGTCTTGTCGCTGCAACCGACGGCAATGTCAGCTGCAGAGTCGGCCGCGAGAGACTGCTGGTCACACCCGGCGGCAAACCAAAAGGCAGACTTGAACCGATGGATCTTCTGCTCGTCGATTTCCAGGGCGAGGTGCTGGCCGGACTGGGAAAACCGTCCTCCGAGATCCGCATGCACCTTGAAGTGTATCGCCGCCGCGCGGACGTTGCGGCGGTCGTGCACGCCCATCCTCCCATACTGACGGCGTTCTCCCTGGCGGGCATCCCCTTTGAGGCAAAAGCTTTGCCGGAAGTATGGCTGACACTTGGCCCGGTTCCCACGGCCCCCTATGCAACGCCGTGCACAGCCGAGGTCCCCGAGTCGATCGCTCCGTTCCTGGAGAACCACCAGGCGATTCTTCTCGAACGGCACGGGTCCCTGACCGTGGGGAGGAGCCTGGATGAAGCTTACCTGCGACTGGAAAAACTCGAGCATGCCGCGCAGATTCTCTTCCTTGCCAGGGTGCTCGGCAAAGCGCCCCCCATTACCCCTGCCGGACGAAGCCCTGGTGAAGCTGGACCAACTGGCATTCCACTCAGGCTGTTAGAATCCGGGCATCCACGACGACAATCCCTTCGGGATAGGCAAATACCGGGTTCAGATCGATCTCAAGGATGTCCTCGTGTTCTTCGGCAATCCGGGCCAACTTGAGAAGCCCGTCCACAATAGCGCTCTCATTGGCTGCCTGCTGCCCCCGGAAGCCTTTCAACAGTGAGGCGCTCTTGATCTCATTGATCATCTTCAAGGCTTCGGTGCGATCGAGCGGCAGCAGACGCATGGAAACGTCACGAAACAACTCGGCGGCAATCCCCCCCAGCCCGAAGATAATGACAGGCCCGAACTGGGGATCGCGATTCATCCCGAGGATCACTTCCACCCCGGGAGCCGCCATGGCACTTACCACCACGCCTTTGATGAGAGCCTCGGGGTGATGGGCTCTGACCTGATCCATCATGACGTCGTAGGCACTTCGCAGACCGTGAGGGGTTTGAATGTTGAGCCTGACACCGCCGCAATCCGATTTGTGCAGGACATCCGGCGAGTCCACTTTCAAGGATATCGGAAAACCGATGAGGTGAGCATGGTGGACTGCCTTGCCCGGGCTTTCGGCGAAGCGGTTGACGATGCAATCGAAGCCTTTGGATTTGATAAAGTTCAGGCTTTCGTAAACGCTCATCTGCGATCGCCCCGTCGCGGCCGGGAATGTGTATTGTGCCCTGTCAGCCTTTTTTTCCGCGGGAAGGAGTTGAGCGAGAGTGCGAACGGCTCGCTCCGGGGTCGGGAAAACCGGTATGCCCAGCTGGAGCATTTTTTGTTTTTCGGATCGCTCCACCTCGGTCCCACCCAAGAAGACGACCAGTTCGCCGGCACCGGGAGAGACGGCTTGGGAAGCATCCGCAACGGGATGGCTGAAGATGACCCCCAGGGTGTCGTAGTAGGGGCGGGCCACTTGAATGACATCCCGGAACAATTTGGCATCGGCATCGCCGGTCAAGTCCAAAGGATTGGCGCAAATAGCGTGAGCGGGAATGAGGTGCTGAATCTGCGCCGCCAGTTCCGCCGGGAGCGGCGGAACCCTCAACCCTTCCTGCTCTGCGGTGTCGGTGGCCAGAATAGCGGAACCGCCGGAAGCAGTGATAAACAGGATGGTGTTCCCGGCGGGGCGCGGAAGATAGGCAAAACCCTTGGCAAAGTCGAAGAATTCCTCCAAAGTTTCCGCCCTGCACACGCCATAGCGCTTGAACAGGGAGGAATAAACGGCATCGACCCCGGCCATCGACTTCGTGTGCGACGCGGCCGCTCCCTGTCCACCCGGAGTCCGCCCGGATTTCAAAACAACCAACGGCTTGCTCAGAGACTCCATCACCCTCCGAAAGCGGTCGGCGTCTTTCACGCTTTCGATATAGGCAGCAATTACCCTGGTATTAGTGTCGTGATCGAAGTGCTGAATCAAGTCACATTCATCGACATCGGCACGATTGCCAAGGCATACAAAACTGGAAACCCCCAGTTCCTCAAGGGAAAACCAATCCATTATCGCCGCGCCGATGGTGCCGCTCTGGCTGATTACGGCGACCGCGCCCTTACGAGTCAGAAGCGGCCAGGAGGCGCACATCGGGTGGTATGGGTTGTTCACGCCCTGGCAGTTTGGTCCGATGAGGCGCATGCCGTACCGTGCGGCGATGCCTGCGGTCGTCTTCTGCAGTTCTTCGCCTTCGGGTCCGGCCTCGCTAAACCCTCCCGAAACGATAATCGCTCCCCTGACCCCCTTCTCACCGCAGTCCTGAATCGCCTGGGGCACCAGATGAGCCGGGATGATCAGAACACTCAGATCGATGTTACCCGGAACATCCTGCACGTTCGCAAAACAGGCCACGCCCAAGATCGTTTCGCTCTTTGGATTGATTGGATACACTGCCCCGGGGAAACCACCTTCGACGAGATTCTTAAAGATCTCATGGCCCAGTTTTCCCGCGTGCCTCGAGGCACCAATGACCGCGATACTGGATGGATGAAAAAATGCGCCTAAGTCGGTCGAACCCATAGCCTGGACCTCCCGCTGCCACGGCCAAATATACCCAATACCATTGTTCCTGCCTCAGTACTTGTTGCCTATGATTTTGCCTTTTCGGCCTTTTCGGCGACTCGCGAAGTGAACTTATCGGCCTTGATAATGAAACGCTCATGGGTCGCCTCGCCGATTTTTTCGACTTCGTCATAGGCTTCGAGCCGGAAAGTCAACTTCCGCCCCTCGACGGCGGTCACTTCGGTTTTGACGCGGACCTCCATGCCCAGAGGCGTGGCTGCCATATGCTTCAGGTCCATGGAGATGCCGACGGACTGCTCCCCGGGTTCCAGGTGCATGTTGATCAGTTCGGCCGATACCCTCTCCATTAAACCAACCAGGAACGGCGTGGCAAAAACGTCGGGAAGGTGAGGATAGAACTTTTGCGCGGAATCCTCCGGGCGGGTCTTCAGCTTCAGTTCATGGGTCATGCCGGGTTGAAAGGGTGAGCTCATAATACCTCCTCGTGTCAATTGGTGAAAGTCGAAGCAAGACACTCAAACCTGAAAAACAACTCCTCATCCAGGGAACCCCGAAACCCCCGAAAGACCTCGTAGGTGAAATTACCTTACCTTAAGCATGGGTAACAACCAAAAAATAAGGTCGTTGAAAAGTGCCGGGTGACGCTTGACGCTTAGCGGACAGCACTTTCCCGGTTTCCTTATTTGGAGCAGGCGTCCTGGCCCGGCAGTGGCTCGGAGACCCTGATCGGATAACGGCACTCATTGAGTTCAAGATAAAAAGCGCCCGTGTCCGGATCGCTTGCGATCCATTCGGCCAGCTGATAATAGGCGGGTCGGGAAAACCTGGCGCGAAATTGACCGTTTCGAATGGAGCAATAAGGGACGTTGCCTGCCCCCACCTGAAGCGTGGAGGGATCCAGCACTTCGGGATGGGGAAGATGTTTCAAAAGAATACGAATCTCATCGAGTTTCGCCCCTTCGGACCTCATGCGGTCGACCCTCGAAACGACAAAGGGGGTGTCGGCCACTTGCAGGGCACAGCACTGCCCTCTCCAGTCGATGACAAAGGTGCCGCCGGAAGTCAGACGGAGGTTTGACAGAAACAATTCGAGGATGTCTTCCCGGATAATCCTGTCTTCCTGATAATACCAATCTCCTTCCCGGTCTACAGTGATCCCGGAAGGGTGCATCCGGTCGGCGGGTTTTTCCGAGTCCGCAAGCAAGTCTTTGGAGTCCACCTTCACCTCTTCACACCCTTAAAATGCTTTCCTGGAGTCCAGGAGCAGGGTTACGGGCCCATCGTTGATGAGATGGACCTGCATCATTTCCTGAAATTGGCCGGTTTCAACCGAGGCCGTAAACTGACGGACTTCATTCACGAAAGTTTCGTACAGAGCATTCGCAAGCTCCGGCGGGGCGGCTGAGGCGTAGGAGGGCCGCCTTCCTTTGCGACAGTCCCCGAAGAGGGTGAACTGGGATATCACCAGGATCCCGCCTCCGACATCGAGGACGGAAAGGTTCATCTTGTCGAAAGGGTCCGGGAAGATGCGCAGGTGCACCACCTTTTCTGCCAGCGTGCGCGCATCCTCAGAGCAGTCGTCCCGACCAACCCCAAGGAAGAGCAAAACCCCCCTGCCAATCTCACCGACCTTTCTTTCCTCGACAGTGACCTTCGCTTCCAGCACCCGTTGCACCACTGCCCGCACGTTTTGCTCCTGAATGATAAAACGCTCTCTCCGCGACTGGTTATTCCCCCTTCGCGACGGGATTTCTTCGAGAGAACTCCCCCATCGCGACGGGGGTTGAGGGATGCTCCCTTTTCTCCAATGAGAATTGCGGATGACAAGTCCTCTCGGCTTGACCGGCGACGAGAAAAGGATATAAGAAACCGTTCCTATATAATACGTTTACCGGATGAATCCAAGCACGAGAGTCGAGCTCAAGGCAGTTACCATGCGCTACTGCCGCCCATGAGAGTTAAGAAGCGATTTCGGTGAGCAAAAAGGCCGCCCTCAGCAACGCCCCTTGAAACCCTACGCCCTCTCTTGAATGATGGGACCCATGCCGAACGCTCCCCTTATTCTGTTGGTAAACCCTTGGATTACCGATTTTGCGGCATACGACTATTGGGCCAAGCCTCATGGGGTTGCTCCTTCTCGCCTCACTGCTCCGCCGGGGGGGGTGCGGTGTTGCCTTTATCGACTGCGTTGACCGGCATGATTCCTTTACCAATCTTCACCCCGAAGTGATCCCGGGCGCCGAGCGCAAATACGGCACCGGCAAATACCCCAGGATGCGGATTAAAAAGCCGGGAGCATACGGGGAAATTCCCCGCTTTTACTACCGCCACGGAATCCATCCCGAAAGCCTCCGCCAAAAACTCTCGGCCATTGAAAAACCCGACCTCATCTGGGTGACTTCCATCATGACCTACTGGTACCCGGGAATTCAGCAGACCGTTGGGATTATACGGGAGGCATTTCCCGAGACTCCCCTATGGCTGGGGGGGATCTACGCTCGGCTCTGTCCTCAACATGCACGGAGGACCAGCGGCGCCGACGAGATTATTGCCTTTCCTGCGGACGGGTTGCCGGACAAAATCGCCGCGACAACCGGATTCTCTTTGAAAAATAAGCGGGAATGGATGCGCTTCGACTGGGCGCCCCCTCCGGCACTGGATCTTCTCTCCGCACTGACCTACGCTCCCGTGCTGACCGGGCAGGGGTGTATGTTCCGATGCCCTTATTGTGCTTCCGCCATTCTCCAACCCAAACAACAGAGGCGAGGTGCGGATGCGATCTATGAGGACATCTTCAACTGGCATTCCCGATACGGCGTCGTTGATTTTGCGTTTTACGACGACGCCCTGCTGGTTCAGGCGCAAAGCAGTCTGGAGCCTGCTCTGAGAAGGATCGCGCGAGGAACTCCCCGGACTCCGATTCCACACCCCCAATGCCGTCCACGTCTGTGCCTTAACGCCGGAGTGCTGCCGATTGCTCCATGAGAGCGGTTTCACCACCCTTCGTCTGGGGCTCGAAACGACGCAGTATCAAAGACAGCGGGATTGGGGCGGCAAAGTCGAGACGGATATGTTCCTTGCGGCCGTTGAGCATCTTTTCGAGGCCGGTTTTTCTTCGGATCAAATCGGAGTGTATTTGCTTTCCGGCCTTCCGGGACAGACCCCGGAGGAAGTTGACGAGGCGATTCGGGTGGTCAAAAGAAGCGGGGCTTTGCCCCACATTTCAGAATACTCCCCCATCCCCGGAACGCAAATGTGGACCCGCGCCGTGGAATTGAGTCAATATGACCTTGCCGGTGAACCTCTCTACCACAACAATACTTTTTTCGCCTGCCGACGTCCCGATTTCACCTACCATGACCTTCTGCGGCTCAAAGACCGGGCGCGGGAGGCTCGCCGTGAACAGGCGGGGATTGCTGCAAAACCATGCTCCCGCGTTGGGGGAGAGAATGGCGCCGGTGAGGCGGTAGCCGGGCTGTCGCCAAAATTCCCGCCTGATTTCTTCGCAAGCCCTCGTGAAGTTCGGAAGCAAGACCTATGGTTCAACACGTTGAGCGAAATGGAGGGATTTCCTGGCATTCCTCAATTAGCCTCAAAGCGGAATGAGTTTCGAGACCTGTCTGTTGACACAGTGGTAAATGTCCTCGTCGGTTCCGTAAATCTCCACGATGCACCGGTGATCGATCAGCTTTTCAATGACATAGGCGGTGACGTAGAGGCTTATGAAATGCGGGCGCGGCACGAGCGTGCGGACGTTGGCAATGTGATACTGGATATCGAATTCTTCGGCAGTCAAAAGCTTCTGCAGGGCAAAGTTGATCTGGCCCTCCAGGTCGTCTTTGCTCGTTGTGTCCACCAGTCTTTCTTCGATCAGCTTCGTAGCGATTCTGTCACTCAAGCTGTCCAGATTCTGCCGCAGGAGGTTCATGGCGATGAACCGCTGCGATTCCTTCTCATGGTCCAGTCTCGAAATAACTGCCGACTCTCTGGCGTTGGGTCGATGCTCTTTTGCCACCTTCAATCCTTTCCTTATTCGAGATCTGCTCCTGCCTCACCGCAATTTTGAGCCGGGGCGACATTGTTATTAATTTTTCGAGCAATTTCCGACAACCGTTCCCGCCTCGCGTGAGGTTCGCTCGGAAAGAGCATGCAGGACAATGTCAACCTGCCGTGCAGAGACCCCGCCCAGCTTCAAGAGAGCCTTTCTGGCATTCTCTCCGTGGCTCCTGAGCTCGGAGAGGTGCTGTATCCAGTATCTCCACTGCGTCAGGAGGTCCCGGGCGTCCTGCGCCAGGAAGCTTCCGTTAAAAGCCTGGAGGATATTATGTTCATCGGCGACTTTTTGCAAGTAAGGGCCGTAAAAAACCGGCTTCTCCCAGGCCGCCGGCTCCATGATGTTGTGGCCGCCAAAGGGTTCCAGGGTGCCGCCGCAGAAAATGAGGTCCCCGAGGGCATAGAGTTCGAAGAGGATGCCGATGCGGTCTACCAGAACCACCGAGGCGGACCTTCTTTCCTTTCCGCTTTCAATCCGGGAAAGCAACTGAAAGGGGATTTGCCGACCATCCAGCCACCGGGTCATGGCAGGTATCTGGGACATGTGTCGCGGGGCAAATATCCCAATCAAGGGCGGAGCGACATCGCTCAAACTGGTGAAGACTTCCAGGAGCTTGATGCATTCCAGGCGCCGCAAGCTTCCTCCAACCAAAACGGGAATTTCGCCCGGAAGGTCGAGCATTTGACGCCACAGGAGGGCCTTCTGCGGGTCTTTCCGCAAATAAAGGGCATCGTATTTTGAGCTCCCCAGCACGCAGGAGCGTTCGGGATCAGCTCCCAGAAGCAACACGTTTTGCCGGTCTTCTTCGGAATGCATTGCCAGACATACGAACTGCCTGAAGATAGGTCGAAAAAGGGACTTGAGGAGAGTGTACCAACCGGCGGAACGCTGAGAAAGCTGGCCATTCAGGAGAACCGCCGGCGTCTCGTAACGTTCCAGGAAAAGGAACAGATTGGGCCAGAACTCGCCCTCCAAAGCCACGTAGAGGTCGGGCCGCAGCTCTTCGAAGGCCCGTTCCAGAACGCCCGGGAGATCGAGAGGGAAGGGAAGAATACGCGCCCACGGTGAGAGCGTTGCGTGAGCGAAGGTAAATCCCTGCAGGGTGGTCACCGTCAGAGTGATTTCGGCTTCGGGCAGGCGTTCTCGCAGCGTGCGAACGATCGGGAGGGCGCCGGTAACCTCACCGACCGATGCGGCATGCACCCAGATTCGGGGTGTCCGCTCGTGCCGCGAGGTAAAGTTGTAGTATCCCAATCGCCCTTGCCAGAACCAGGGGTCTTCCTTTGCTCTGGAAGAAAGGAAACGTGGCACCCAGGGCTCCACGGAGCTTGAAATGAAATGGTATGCTAATCTCGGCAGGTCCAAAAAACAGATCTCCTCTCAACCCTCACCGCAATGAACGGCAGCCGTCGGAGATCAGAGGTCGAAACAAAGAGGCCGGAATCTCACAGCTCATTTCCGACTTTCGACTACTGACTTCTGACGTCCGCCACAAAAACGTGGTAAGATAATATTGGTAAATTAGAGAATAGCCAAGAGAGGATCACAACTATCATGATGGAAAAGGCATCACGCATTGTCGAGCTCTTCGCTCAAAGTGAGGCAAAGATCGGCCAAACCGTTCGTGTACAAGGCTGGGTGCGTACCCGGAGGGACTCCAAGGCGGGAATCAGTTTTGTCGAACTCAACGACGGATCATGCCTGAGGAGTCTGCAAATCGTCGCTGAGCACGAACATCCCGACTATCGCGACATCCTCGCCGACATCACCACCGGAAGCAGCCTTTCGGTGGAGGGTCTGGTCGTGCCTTCTCCCGGAAAAGGGCAACCCATTGAAATTCATGCAAATCGGATCAAGCTTCTGGGCCGCTCGAATCCCCTGACATATCCCCTGCAAAAGAAGCGGCATTCCCTTGAATTTCTGAGGCAGATTGCTCATCTCCGGCCACGCTCCAACACCATCGGCGCCGTGACCCGTATTCGCAATCGGTTGAGCTATGCGGTTCATCAATTCTTCCAGGAACGAGGGTTCCTCCACATCCATACCCCGATCATCACTTCGAGTGATTGTGAAGGGGCAGGAGAAGTCTTTCGCGTGACGACGCTCGGACCGGAAAGCCTGCTTGATGGCCGAGCCTGACAATATTTTCGAGAACGATTTCTTCAACAGGCCGGCTTTTTTGACCGTAAGTGGTCAGCTTCAAGCCGAGATTTATGCTCTGGCACTCGGCAAGGTGTACACCTTCGGCCCCACGTTTCGCTCTGAAAATTCGAACACCAGCAGGCATCTGGCGGAATTCTGGATGATCGAACCGGAAGCGGCCTTTTGCGACCTGCAGGATGATCTGGATCTGGCGGTGGAATTCGTAAAGCATCTCGTGGGTGTCATCCTGTCCGATTGCGGGGAAGATCTGGAATTCTTCTCCCGTTTTATCGAACCGGCTCTGCTGGAGACGCTCCGGGACACCGTGGAATCCTCCTTCGAAATCATCTCCTATACCGAAGCGGTGGAATTGCTCAAGCGATCGGGAGAAGCCTTCAGCTTTCCGGCGGAATGGGGAAACGATTTGCAGGCTGAACACGAACGTTACCTCACCGAGAAGCTCTTCCGAAAACCGGTGGCCATTATCGATTTTCCGCGGACGCTGAAGCCCTTTTACATGAGGGTCAATGCCGACGAACGGACGGTAGCCGCCATGGACGTTCTCGTCCCGCGCATTGGCGAAATCATCGGCGGTTCCCAGCGTGAGGAGCGGCGCGATGTCCTGATCGAGCAGATGCAGCTCAAAGGCATATCGGCCGAGGACTACCGCTGGTATGTGGAACTGAGGGAGTTCGGTTCCGTTCCCCATGCCGGTTTCGGCTGCGGTTTGGAACGCATGGTTCAGTTCGTGACCGGTCTTCCCAATATACGGGAGGTGATTCCCTTTCCGAGAACTCCGGGGCATGCCGAATTTTGAAGGAAATGAACCCATGAGCCTGCCGGACCTGGAGAGCAAGTGCTGGAAATGCTGGGGGAGTGGGGTGATCCCCTGGAATGACCATGCGGAAGTGATGGCATGCCCGGAGTGCGGCGGCATCGGCTGGATTCCAACCGATGAGGGAAAACGCCTGCTCGATTTCCTGAAACGGCATCTGGGTCTCGATTATGAAGAAGGAGAGGAGCCTGCCGACTGATGCCGGGAAGGACCGACTCCGGACTCCCTTCCTCTCTTCTTGAAAGGATGAAATATGTCTCTTTTCCAGCCGGAAAAACGGGTGCTCAAAGTTGGCCTGATTGTTGCGGCGGCCGCTGTGCTGGCTTTAACCTACCTGGTTCTGTCCGACTCTCGGAAGGAACCCGCTGACTTCAGAGGTATCAAGTGGGGGAGCAACATCGCTAACCTGCCGGACATGAAGCTTCTGGCGGAAGACGGGGCTCTCAAATTCTATGAAAAGACAAACGAGCAGAAGAAGGTTGGCGAAGTCAAAGTGGAGCAGATCGTCTATGGATTTCACAAAGACCGCTTCTTCACAGTCATGATCTACTACAGTTCCCCCGCAGACTTCGCCAGGATTCGGGATACGCTCTCGAGTGCTTTTGGAAACCCGACTCAGGCGAACGAAGCGGAAAAGAAGCTGTTTTGGAATGGCGAACAGGTCAACCTGTTGTTGAATTTCGATGATGCCGCCAATGCCGGGAGAATTATCTATCTCTTCAAACCGATTCAGTTGGAAGTGGAAGTCGGCGGGTAAAGGAGCTGATTTCGCGGATGGAGGATGGTGGAAATGAGTGAGCGACCCTCACGACAGAGAGTCGGCTTCATTTTGGGCAGTCTTCAGGAGATGGTTCAGAGCAGGACTTTTAAGGCGACGAGGTGAAGAGGACGCCGATGGTCAATTGATGGTTTCCTCGTCCGCATAAGCCGCCAGTTCGCGGAGCAACCGGAGCGATTCCCGGGCTTCCAGAGGGTCCATCTTGTGCAGGGCGAACCCGGCGTGCACGATGACATAATCTCCCAGTTGGGCCCCGTCCTCGAGCAGGATCAGGGAAGCCTTTCTCAAGGCGTCTCCCACTTTAACCGTTGCCATTTCATCTTCAATCTGAACCACTTCAGCAGGAATGGCCAAGCACATCTATGGGATCCTTTCTGAGGGGTGTTCCGTCGAGGCTTCAGTCTTGGGTCTGAAACTCCCTCCCGCCGCCGCGACCTCTTCCAACACTTGAGCACACATATCCGACAGGCGGGCCTGGACCACTTCGGTCAATTCCATACCCCAAGGCAAGATATTCTCCGGTTCGATGCCCACCACAACCGTGGTGGGGCGATTCCCGATTATTTCGGCAAAGGCAAGGGTTTCCACGAGGTCCAGTTGGTGAAGCGAATTCTTGAAATTCTCGCGCCTTTCGAAATCCTCGATGGAGAAGCGGTAGAGGGTTCCCGGGGGATGGCCGTATCTCACGCAGTCCACCACAATGAGATGGTCCGCCTCACTGATGGGATCGAGGAGTCTCAGTCCCAGAGTTCCCCCATCAAAGAGTTGCACATTGTCCGAGAAGTCGTATTCCGATTCGAGCTTGGCTACGGCTTTTACCCCCACCCCTTCATCGTGCAGAAGGATGTTGCCGACCCCCAGGACCAGTATTCTTCTTGTTCTCCATAGTGAGTCGCCTTCGCCGTGGTCAAATCGGGTCAAAAAAAAGAAACAAGGACCTGGCGCAACAGCTGCGGCCAAGTCCCTGTTGCAAAAGATATCCAATTAAGTGGCTTTAGACAACTCTAAATTTGTACACCTCATTCGTCTTGCGGATCGATCACGTGCACGCCGCAGGCGATACAGGGATCGAAAGAGTGAACCGTGCGCAGGATCTCGACCGGGCGCTTGGGATCGGCTACCGGAGTCCCGATCAGGGCTTCCTCAACGGGGCCCAGCTTGTTCTGAGCGCACCGCGGTCCGAGGTTCCAGGTGGACGGCACCACGAGTTGGAAGTTGCCGATCTTTTGGTCTTTGATCTCGATCCAGTGCCCGAGAGCACCCCGGGGCACGTCGTTTAACCCGGCGCCCATGGCCGCATCCGGCATCTGATATTCCTGATAGATCTTGGCGTCGCCTTTCTTGAGGTTCTCCACCAGTTGCATCAGCCAGCCTTCCATGGCCTCGCCGATGATCTTGGTTTCCAAAGCCCTGGCAGCGGTCCTGCCAAGGGTCGAGAAGAGCGCATCCTGAGGAACTGCCAGCGTTTTCAGGAGTCCATCAACCGCTGCTTTGGTCGGGGCGTGCCCCTTGCCGTAAGCCACCAGGACTCTCGCCAAAGGTCCCACTTCCATCGCTTCACCCTTGTAGCGCGGGGATTTCATCCAACTGTAGCGGTCGTTGACATCCATCTTGGTGAACTTGGGGAGCGTTTCCCCCTTGGCCGGATGAAGCGCTTTGTCGCCCTCGTACCAGCTATGTTTGACCCCTTCCTCAACGCCATTGAGGTCGACTGGCTGCACCTGGCCCACAGCGCGTTTGAAAATAGCCCCGCGGGGAAAAAGGAAGCTGTCGGGTTCCTTGGCGCTTTGGGGAAATTCACCGTAAACCAGGAAATTGGTCGTACCGCCGATCTTGCCCCAATCCTTGTAGAAGCCGGCGACCGCCATCAGGTCCGGAATATAGACGTTGTTGACGAAGTCCATAGTCTCCTGCCACATGTACTTGAACTCGGCAATGCGGTCGGGTGTTAGGTCCGTGGCGCAGGTTACCCCACCCACCACCATGCCCTGGAGATGCGGGTTCTTGCCGCCGAAAATTGCATGCATGCGCGCCGTGCGGGCCTGCTGACGCAGCGCCATGAGATAGTGCTCGACGGCAAGCAGATTCACTTCGGGGGGAAGCTTGTAGGCCGGGTGTCCCCAATAGCCGTTGGCAAAAATGCCGAGCTGCCCACTGTCAACAAATTTCTTGAGTTTGGCCTGGGTCGCCTTGAAATCACTGACGCCGCTGTTCGGGGCGGTGGTCACCTTGGCAGCGAGGTCGGCGGTCTTCTTGGGATCGGCCCTGAGGGCACTCACGACATCTACCCAGTCCAGAGCGCTCAGTTGATAGAAATGGACGATATGGTCATGTAGAAACTGGGCACCCAGGAGCAGATTGCGGATGAGCCTGGCATTTTCGGGTACCGTGACCTTGGCGGCATCCTCAACGGTGCGCACCGAAGCCAGTCCATGGACATAGGTGCAGACGCCGCAGGAACGCTGGGTAAAGAGCCACGCATCGCGGGGATCGCGGCCCTTGAGGATAAGTTCGAGACCGCGGAACATGGTGGAACTGCTCCAGGCGTTGTTCACCTTCCCATTCGTTACTTCAACCTCTATTCGTAAATGACCCTCAATACGGGTGACCGGGTCGACAACTACTCTCTGTCCCATAGTCAGTTCTCCTAACTTTTGCTAATGGTATATCGGGTTTGCTCCACCGACAGGGGTTATGACACTGACGCGGAACGATCCTTAAAGAGACTTGTAGAAGGGTGACATCTTGTCCCAGAAATCGGGTTCACTGCAGCCGATACAGGGATGACCCGCTTGCACCGGCCAACTGGTGCCGTCGTTAAATTTGACTAAGGGGCAGTTGTTGTACGTTTCCGGTCCCTTGCATCCCACCTGGTAAAGGCAATACCCTTTCCTGGCTTCGGCTGACTCGAACGAGGCCACGAACTCACCGTTTTCGAAGTGGGAGCGACGCGGGCACTGATCATGAATGGTCTTCCCGTAAGCAAAGAGGGGACGACCCTTGTCGTCGAGGTCGGGCAGTTTGCCGAAGAGCAGATAGTTCACTATCGTGCCGACGAAATTGATTGGGATTGGGAGGACATCCGGGAATGTTCAGAGTGTTGATGCCAATGGCATCCTTGACACTCTTGGCGCCGGTTGGATTGGGGGCGGCCGCGGCGACCCCGCCATAGGAAGCACAGGTTCCGATAGCAATGGTTGCCAAAGCCTTGGGGCAGACTTCCTTGGCGATATCGAGGAAGGTCTTGCCGCCGATCGTGCCATAGATGCCATTGCTTGCCGTGGGAATTGCCCCATCAACGACACAGATGAATTTGCCCGGATACTTGGTGAGGGTGTCGTGCAGGGACTTTTCCGCAGCCTCTCCCGAGGGCGCCATGAGCGTTTCCTGATAATCAAGGGAGATGATATCCAGCACCAGGGTGTCGATCCAGGGATACATGGTCCTGATTAACGATTCCGCGCAACCGGTGCATTCTTGCAGGGAGAGGTACAACACCGGCGGCCTCTGAGGACTGGTCAATGCTTCGGCGATCTTTGGTATGAATGATGATGAGAGTCCCATGGTGGCTGACAACAGGGTGCAATACTTCATGAAGTCCCTTCGTGAAACCCCCCTCTGTTCCAACCGCTCCTTTACGCTTCTTTCATGTTCCATAAAACACCTCCTCGAGCCGTTTACACCTAGTGAACCTGCCTTCTTGACAAGCATCTCCTTGCTCTATGACGGAGCACGAGAGGAAAGAAATTAAGGTCAGACTTCCACCATCCAGTGAATCAACGCGGATCATCGCCGAATAACGGGAAACTTCAAGTCGGTATGCCGAACGCCAAGGCCGGAAATGCCTTCAGGTAAGATCCAATAAGCAATTCTGAACATCTCTGGCTTGTCAGATCGGAGCTTCGGTGACGTTTTCCCGGCTAACCTGCGATGAGCCGTTAATTCACCCTGTTTAACAAAACCATTACGATTTGAACGGCAAAACTGAGGGAATTTGAAAATTAAGAAGGGAATTGCAGCGTGCCGAATGGTGGTTCCGAAAACCGAAAGAGTTGGAAGTATGATCAGCGCTCATGCATTAGCATCAAGTTCATGAACTGTCAAGTGCGGAAACAGTCGGGATCAGTTATTGATGGCTGCCGCCAGCTTGTCGATAATCCTTTGCGGCACCGGGTAAGCGTCATCGGCGAAATAGAGTTTCAGTAAGGCGGGGTCAAACCCAATCTTTTCCGCAGCCTCCGGAAGGGTTACCCCCTTTTCCTCCATCTGTTGGAATACCTCGGACTTCTGTGCTTCCATCATGACTTCTCCTCTCGTGAGCAAATTTAAACCCCTTTGCAAGGGGTCACCGCAACAATGGCGCGGAGCACCGGCTCGGCGCCTGCTTCCTCCGGATTCAAACCGACGCCATTCTAGCGCAGGAAAAAACAAAAGGCCATAAGGATTATCCTTTATGGCCTTTTGTTATGAAAAAGGGAGGGCTCTCAGATTATTTCGCTTCAGTTTCCGCTATTCACATGAGCAACAACCATCCATCAGAAATCGAACATCCGCTTCATCGCCTCAGATTCTTCGCTTGAATTCCCGCATGATAGCAACGCCAGCTGGAAATAGATCTCACACCAACCGCTTGAGCATGAACACCCGCTGTCACTCGAATCACCAGTTCAGATACCACTTCAGCATGAACATGCAACTTCCGCTCGAACCCGCAACCTCCGTAAACCGCTTGAAACCAACATGAGCTTTGAAATATAAACCTCTGAGAGTTCCCTACTTAGGTGTGGAGCCAAGCATGCCTTCGAAACCAAGTTCCCGCTTTCCTTCAAGATCCACTGGCGACATCAATTTCGCTTTCGAGCGCGCGGAGGACAATGCTGCTTCAAATTCAACAAGGTCAAAGGGTTTCTTCAGAAACGATCCCACCGCAACATGAGCAAGATCTTTCGACACAGCCTGGAAGTCATACTCCGAAAGAAGAATCACCGCCACATCAGGGACAATCCGTACCAGCTTTTCCAACAACCCCGCACCATTTGCATCGGGAAGGAGATATTCCGCAATGACAATACCGGGACCAATCTCTCCGCCAGCGCCAACGCCTCACGAGCAGTCGCACAACACTCGAAGGTATACCCGGCTCGTTCCAAATACTTTGTCAAAGAGCGTCTTAAGGAAGCCTCATCTTCGACTACCAGCACCTCAATTTCAGCATTCACTCGCAGCCTCCGCCCTCATGAAGCAAGGTCCGTGCCATGATCGGTGCACACCTGCGATCCCTTGCGGGAAACGGTTTTGGGTATCTTGAGGTTGCGTCCAGAATGCCAGTGATTGAATGATATTCTTCACTCCATCCCTTGAATTCTCGGCAGATTTGCATATAATATGTTTTATAGTAGTGATTCCAGATTGTTGTGGGGGTGTGAAGAGTATTGTTCAGATGTCTGATATTTGGATACTATTCAACACTTTTTTTCAATCCTGGATGCCAAGCTTTTTCAATCGGTAGATCAGAATGTGCCTCGGCAACTTGAGAAAGCGCGCTGTCTTCGACTTGTTTCGCTGACACCTTTCGTAGGCTCCGAGAATGATTTGTTTCTCTATTTCCTCAAGGGCAATGCCCTGTTCGGGCAAGGTTATGCGGAGGGCATCGGCAACTGCAGGGGCTTCGTGGTTGGCGGGGAGCCCGAGGAAACGCAGGTGGCGGGCACGAATGGTTTCTTCGTCCTCAAGCAGGATGACCCGCTCGATCGTATTCTTGAGCTCACGCACGTTTCCCGGCCAGGGATGCGCCAGGAGCAGGCGTTCTGCTTGTGGACCGACTCCGCGAAAGCGCTTGACATACTTGTCGTTGAAATCTTCCATAAAGAACTGAACGAGGGGAAGGATGTCTTCGGTCCGCTCTCGCAGGGGAGGCAAATCGATGCGTATCGTTGCCAGCCTGAAAAAGAGGTCCTTTCGAAACCTCCCCTCTCCGGCGGCCTTCCAGAGATCCTTGTTGCACGCGGAGATGACGCGAATGTCCACGGTTCTCTTGCGGGTTCCTCCGAGGGCATAGAATTCCTTTTCTTCCAGCACCCGCAGCAATTTGGCCTGGATCTCCGCATGCAGATCGATCACCTCATCCAGAAAGAGGGTCCCGCCGTCCGCAACCTCAAGCAATCCTTCCTTTCCTTCCACTCGCGCCCCGGTAAAAGCTCCTTTTTCGTATCCGAAGAGCTCGCTTTCAATGATGTCCGCGCTGAACGCGGCGCAATTGAGCGCTACAAAGGGATAGTTGGCGCGCGGGCTTTGGGCATGGATGAGCCGTGCAAAAAGCTCTTTTCCCACTCCGCTCTCACCCTGAAGAAGGACCCCCGCATCGCGACTCTGGGCGCTCTTGATGGCCAGCATCTGAGCTTCCAGGAATTTGGGATTTATGCCGATAAAGCGATCAATCTTCTGCAGTCGCTGGACCTCCTGGCGAAGTCGGTCGACTTCATTTCTCAATCCGGCATGTTCCAGGGCGGTCTGGATAGTGAGTTCAAATTCATCAAGGTCGATGGGTTTGACAAGATAGTCGAAGGCCCCGCGTTTGATCGCGGTGACGACATCCTTGACCTGTTCATAGGCGGTGATCATCACGACCGTCGGCGATGGCCGAAGCTCCTTGAACTGCGATAGAATCTCAAGCCCGCTCGCATCGGGCAAGGCCACGTCCAGGAGCACCAGGTCGGGTTCTTCCCGATAGGCAAGATCAAGGCCGATGGCGCCTGTCTCTGCTTCAACAACAAGATACTTCCTCTCCAGGAGACGCCGCAGAGCCGCGCGAAAAGGGGCTTCATCATCCACGATAAGGATCTTTTGAGTATCACGCATGAGGAGGAGGATTCCTTATATGAGTAAAGCAAAGCTCCACGGGATAGAGTGACCATAATCCCGGGACGTCATTCCGCAAATCATGACGTTCGGTCTGCCGGCGAAGCCACTCCCGCAGAGCGCACTCCAGTTCCCAGCCGGCGGCAAGCTCCTTGGCGACGGTTTTCAACAGCCCCTGTTTTGCCTGCGGCCCGAGACCGGTCTGAAGGGTCGGGCAAAAATAGTGAACGCAATAGTAATATCGGGCCTGGAGCTTGCACCCTGCCTCGCCCACGAAAAAACAGCTCTCCGGTGTTTCTCTGGAGTCGGGCAGGGTTGATCCCATGAGGAGGTTGATGAGCAAGAGGATAGGGTCGTAGCCTGCCTCGATCCCATCAAAACAGCAACCGCCCGCTGCTTCCCGGGCACAGAGCCGAACAAGCCCAAGCCACACCCTCTTGACGCATCACCCTTTGAGTCTCGTTGATCGAGCGGCGATAACAGGAGAGCAATCGGAGCAATTCCGGCTGTTGGCACAGGGTCGGGCCAAAGCGGTCGAAAAGCGCTCTAGCCGCGCCGATTTCATGAAGAAGCTGCTCTTCCCGGCTCGATTTCATGAGAAGACGGCCAATCGTCCCATACCGGTCATGGAAAGGTGATAACTCAGGTCGAAGAAATTCATGGAACCGCCAGGCTATGCACGAAATCATGGAGACAAATCTCTGCCTGATACCCCCGGAGGCGGGCAAGATTGACCAAATCCAAGAGGAGTCTCCCAAAAACGCCCGATGATACGGGGGCGCCATCCTCAAATGGGCTGCTAACGCCTGACTATTTTGAAGAAATTCCTTGATTTGGAGTTCCTGGTCGTTCCAGAGGGAACCCTCACCGTGGGATAGACGCGACACCGTCCGATAGCCTCGCATCAGGGCGGGCAAGGATTCCGGAATGCCTCCGCCGACCTTCCCGGTCGCTGCCTTCTCGTTTGCCTTGATCTTTTCCCAGTTGTCTCGCACCTCCCGGGCAGTCTCAGCAGTGGTGTCGCCGAAAACGTGAGGGTGCCGGCGAATCATTTTGTCGCAAATCAGCTCACCGACCTCACCCAGCCCGAACAATCCCTTTTCATCATACAAATGGACGAGAAAGAACGCCATAAAGAGGAGGTCGCCCAGTTCTTCGGCGACTTCCTGAACATGGCCCGCTCGTATGGCTGCCGCAGCCTCATGTGCCTCCTCGATAAGGTAGGTTTGAACGCTTTCCGGGGTCTGCTTGCGATCCCAGGGACAGCCGGATTCGCCACGGAGGCGGTCGATGATGGTCCATATGGCGAATATCTTTTCCCAGCACTGGTCCGGGGCCTCGGGAGTGCTCAACTCTTCATTCCCTCCGCTGCCGAAGATTCAACCTTTGTGTTTTTCTCTTTGCGTTCCAGCCACTTTTCTTTAAATGCCTTTTGCTTTTCTTCAAACAGCTTTTGGAGGTTCTCCGGGGTTGCCTTGAGCAGCAGTTCGGCCGCCTGTTGAACGTAAGGAGTCAGATAGGACTGCGCCAGCAGGGGACTTTTGGGGGCCTGGAGAAAGGTCAGCAAGGCAATAACAATTATCGCCAGGACGAGCGCCTTCGCCATTCCGACGGCGCCTCCGACGAGCCGGTCAAGGAATCCCAGACCGGTGCGGCGAAGCAACTTTCCTGTCCAATATCCAGCCACTCCGACACAAAACCAGGTGAGCAGAAAAATGACCATGAAGCTGATCGGTGCTGCTCCCGGGAGGCCCGGGAAGGTCGTGGAAAGCTGTCTCGCAACGGATTCATATGAGTGGGCGGCGAGGAGAAAGCCGCCGAAAACGCCGGCAATCCCGAAAAGCTGCGAAATCGCTCCCCGGAGAATGCCGCGCCCGAAACAGACGATGCCGATAACGATCAAAAACCAATCGAGTCCGTTCATGGCCTTATCTGTGGAAGGGCTGAACTCTGTTCCTACCCCGGTTGTGCGGGCAAGCCCCGGACCTTCGATCCGGGGCCCGTCGCAGGAATCTTTCGCACCGTTTCTCTCGGCGGAATCCCATCTTCAAGCCCTGATTGCGCCCCTCCCCCTGCAGAAAGGGGGCGGGGCGGGGCAGGGAACGAGGGAGTTGTCAGCTCCCGCGAATTAACAGCTGATCTGTTTGAAGAAGTCGTTTCCCTTGTCGTCGACCAGGATGAAAGCCGGGAAGTCTTCCACTTCGATCTTCCAGATGGCTTCCATGCCCAGTTCGGGATATTCGAGCACCTCGACCTTCTTGATGTTTTCTTTGGCCAGAAGCGCCGCCGGGCCGCCGATGGAGCCGAGGTAGAAGCCGCCGTGTTTCTTGCACGCATCCGTCACCTGCTGGGTGCGGTTGCCCTTGGCGATCATGACCATGGAGCCGCCGTGGGACTGGAAGAGATCCACATAGGAATCCATGCGTCCGGCAGTGGTCGGTCCAAAGGAGCCCGAGGGCATGCCCTTGGGCGTCTTGGCGGGGCCGGCATAGTAAATGGGATGGTCCTTCATGTACTGAGGCAGTCCCTCACCCTTGTCGATCCGCTCTTTGAGCTTGGCATGGGCGATATCGCGGCCGACAATCAGGGTGCCGGTAAGGGAGAGCTGGGTGGTGACCGGGTACTTGGACAGTTCGGCCAGGATCTCTTTCATCGGCCGGTTCAGGTCGATCTTCACGACGCCATGTTCGTGCTTGCCGCGATACTTTTCGGGAATGAAGCGGCCGGGGTTGCGCTCCATCTCTTCCAGCCAGATCCCATCCTTGTTGATCTTCGCCTTGATGTTGCGGTCGGCCGAGCAGGAAACGCCCATGGCCACCGGGCAGGAAGCGCCATGGCGGGGCAGGCGGATGACCCGCACATCGAGAGCAAAATACTTGCCGCCGAACTGAGCGCCGTAGCCGGACTTGTAGGCTGCCTGCAGGATCTTTTCTTCCATCTCCAGATCGCGGAAGGCCTGTCCGCCCTCATTGCCCTTGGTCGGCAGGTGGTCCAGATAACCGGTGGAGGCCAACTTCACCGTCTTCAGACAAGCTTCGGCCGATGTCCCGCCAATGACGAAGGCCAGATGGTAGGGCGGGCAGGCGGCGGTCCCGAGGGTTTTCATCTTCTCCACGAGAAACTTTTCCAGGCTTGCCGGATTCAGCAGCGCCTTGGTCTCCTGATAAAGCATGGTCTTGTTCGCCGAACCGCCGCCTTTGGCAACGAACAGGAAACTGTATTCCATGCCCTCAGTGGCATAAAGATCGATCTGCGCCGGGCATGTTGGTGCCGGAGTCGATCTCGTCCTACATGTTCAGCGGGCGTCTGGGAATAGCGGAGATTTTCTTCCGTATAGGTCTTGTAGACTCCCTTGGCGAGATATTCCTCGTCGTTGGCTCCGGTCCAGACCTGCTGGCCCTTTTTGCCGACGATGGTGGCCGTGCCGGTGTCCTGGCAAAGGGGCAGCACGCCCTCGGCGGAAACTTCGGCGTTTCTCAGCATCGCCAGGGCGACGCCGCGGTCGTTTTGCGAGGATTCCGGGTCTTGAGAATCGCCGCCACCTTTTCCAGGTGCGCCGTCCGTAACAGGAAGGAAACATCCCGCATCGCGCCGTTGGCGAGAAAGTCGAGCCCTTCGGGGTCTACCTTGAGGATCTCTTTGCCTTCAAACTTGGCACTGAGACATAATCCTTGGTCAGCAAGCGATATTTCGTGGTGTCTTTAGTCTGGGGAAACGGCTCTTGATACTTGAACTCCGGCATTTTTAACTCCTTTAGCTACAGTGTTTCCGATTCATTGAGCACGAGGGCGAACTCAGAACTTTCCCACCCATCATATTGAAAAAACATTCACATGTCGAGCCTTGAGTTTGCTCTCTTTCTTGATTTTCATTACCGGTATTTTG
>CAWJQV010000046.1:0-66319 GCA_963844985.1 uncultured delta proteobacterium | reverse complement strand
GATGGCCACCCTGGAATCGCCTCATAGTCCATTTTCTTCAGACCAATGGCGGTCCCTGACTGCCGCCGAGCGCGGCCCCGGCGCCCAGGACCGCCGGACTGAGGACTCCTTCGGAAATGTGCATCTCGTTCCTTTCGGCATGTTCGCGTAAGGAATGGCAGTCGAACAAGCCCTTCCCCACCAAAACGCCACAAAAAAAGCCATGAGGGCAATCATCCTCTCCAGAGGATCATGAGCCTTCATGGCTTTGAGTTCTTGCGTCTCGAGGCTTCTTGCCCCAAGCTCCTTAAATACTTCGAGCTTCGTTCAAATATTTACATCGGCAGGAGCAGTATGTCAAGGGCACAGTTCCATCCATCCAGGCATACAGGGCTGAGGTGTCGATCATGATTTTCATTCCCGGAATGCCTCCGCGAGATGACTATCATGCCTGGTCGAAACGTCGCCCATGCCCGAGCGGAATTTGCCGACAATCTCCAGAGCCCGCTTTCGTTGATCTTCCCGATCTTCGATGGGAGCGGCCTTAAGCATCATGTCGATGGCCCGTCTCACCACCGCGGCCAGGGACTCCCCTTGGGCGGCGGCAACCCTCCTATGGCTTTGACCTGCTCTTTCGTTAACTGGATCTGCGTTCTAATCATGCTGCCTCCTGCGCTTACACATGTGACTGCATGACAGCTCTCGGAACCTTCTTCGTCAAATCGCTTGTTGATTAGCGTCGATCTTCAGCCATGCATTTAGTCAACAGTCATTCCCGCATGCTTCCGAGCATGTGGTCATCACGCTCACCAGCGAAGGGGAAACCTTTGTCGGCGAACGTGTTGTTGACCTTGCCGATTTGCCGAGTGTTGTTCAACAGAAGCTCAGTGAGGTCCAGGAGTCGTCGGTTAAGATCAAAGCCGATCAGGAAACCCCCGTCGGAATGCTCATTAAGGTGGTGGACGGGGTGAGGCTTTCCGGCTGTAGCACGCTCAGCATCATCACCGAACGGAAATGAAGTGGCAATAACCGTGGCTGTCAGTTACATCAGTCGCCGGCTGCGGGATTGGATGAAGAATCGTAGCTCTCTTCCGCCCAGAAACTGCCAAGGTCGAATTCCACTTCACTGAAAGGCTCTGCCCTTACCTTTGCATTTCCGATAAAGCCTCCAATCCTGGCCCATACACCTGATTTGAGCACAAAGGCTTCAAGCGTCCTATCCCGTGGATCAACAAGCCAGTAGTGACTCACTTCAAACCTGGCATAGATATCCATCTTCCTGATCTTGTCGTTTCCGACCGTACTTGGAGAAAGGATCTCGCAGATCCAGTCGGGGGCTTTCGAAAACCAGTTGTTTTCGGGCCACCCCGGAAAATTCGCCTTCCTCCACCCCGACCAGTCGGGCACCAAAAGATCCTCTCCAAACATGATCTCAACTTCGGGAAGGATAATCCATCCACCAGGGCCGCCCCCTTCTCCAAAATCGTACCGGGGGCCAATCTACTCCCCAGGGCAAAGGCAGCGCGGGCGTGCCTGGGCGCGGGTTTCGGAGTGACAATGAGCTCTCCGTTGATAATTTCGCCCGTCATACTATCGGGGATGTTGTAGAGGTCCTCGTATGTGGCCTTTTTCCTGGCCGGCTCTGCTGTCATATGGAGACTCCATGGCTCTCATGAGATGCATAAACTAGCTCTCTATCTTTCGTGCAGTTTCGCGTTTTTCGCAATGGCTTGTCAAGGGCTGCGCACCTCAGTATCACCTCACGAACGCCAAAATGATCTATGAAAGGGTTGCATTCTTGATTCGTGTGGTGTGACAATGGAACACCAACGCGGGACAAGAAGCCCGCCCGCTTTCATCGTTGAACCCGATGCCCTGGCGTGAGGCGCGGGCAGCGAAGTTGCAAGAAAAACAGTCGCAACAAGAAAACATGGTTGAAGGCGCTTTGATCCTTAAGGCCCTTTAGGATTACGGCGCGCTGGTAGCCGAAAATAAGGCCACGAAGGTTTAACTTCCCGGCCAGGGAAGGACCTGCGTGGCCTTTTTTTTGGAGGAGGATCCTCCGGGTGCGAGGGAGCATTACCACCCTGGGGATCAGTCAGGGGGCGGCCTTCGGGGCGTCCCTGGCCACTGCCTTTCACGGGATGATCGCCTTTGTCGGTCTTATCGCGCCCCATATGGCTCGCCGGTTGGTGGGCGCCGATCACCGCTTTTTGGCGCCGGTAACCGGGGCCTTGGGGGCTTTGCTTCTCCTGGCTGCCGACACCCTCGGACGGCTCCTCATCGGTTCCGGGGCTTTTCCGGTGGGCGTGATCACTTCCTTTATGGGAGCCCCCATGTTTCTCTACTTGCTCTTGCGAGGGCGGCGATGATCCTTTATGACTTATGATGATGACTTGACCTATCAGAGTTATGTTTTGAATGCCAAGGGCAACCAAGTGGTTGACACCCCTGTATGGTTGCTCAAGACCGGCTTGATTTTCAAGTATGCCGGATTCGAAGTTGTGCCCATGCTGCGCTATGTCGGTGAAAGATACGGTGATGTCGAGCATAAGGAAAGTGTCGATGCCTATTTCCTGGCTGATCTGAAGATATCATATACAATGAAAGATATATCAATTATCAATAATCCGAAGCTTTCGCTTGAGTTGCAGAACATTTTCAATAACAAATATATTTCCTTGATCAATTTTAGTGACGATAACCGGGTCGGAAGCACCGGCTATCACACCGGGGCCCCGTTTACCGCCCCGGGGAAGATATCCATGGCTTTCTAGTCACTGATGATGCATCGTGTACCAACTGCTGAAGGTCACGAGAGCCTTGATGGGCAACCCCTGCATCGTTCCAGCAGGCTTCGGTGCAGGGTTCGTTGAAAGAGGAGCCAGTCATGAGAGCAACCGTGTGGCATACCTGGAAAGATCGGCTCAAGCGGAGTCGGTGGGGGTTTGAGTGGCGCTACTGGTGGGAGAAAACCCCTTGGGATACCCGGATCACCCCGCCCGAGGTGATGGAGTTTATCGCCAACACCCCTCCGGGAAAGGCGCTGGATCTGGGATGCGGCACTGGGACCAACGCCATCACCCTCGCTCGCCACGGTTGGGAGGTGACCGGGGTGGATTTCGCTCCCACGGCCATCCATATCGCACGCCGCAAGGCGGCAGCGGCCGGATTGGAGATCTCCTTTTATGCCGCGAATGTGACCGACCTGAGGATGCTGAGCGGTCCCTATGACTATGTTTTGGACATAGGCTGTCTGTTCGTCTTGGGTGAAAGGGAACGGGTCGACTATGCCGGGGAATTGGCCCGGCTAACGAGATCCACGGGCCGGTACATGCTTTACGCCTGGCTGCCGCGTCCCTGGCAGGGAGGGACCTGGGGCATATCAACAGAAGACCTGGAAGCTCTGATCGGACGGGAATTTGCGAAGGTGCGTCAGGTGATCGGTGAGGAGAAAGGTCATCCTTCGGCATGGTACTGGTTTCAGAGGCGGTGAGCCCAAGGGATTCTATTCTCCGGAAGTTCATTCTGGCTTTGATCCTATCCTTCCTCTTGGCCACAACTTTCTCCCAGAAGCCTTTTACTCAAACCGGGCTTCGAAAATCTCCGCGCGGTTCATCTCCGCCCAGTATTGCAGGGAAAGCCTCCGCACCTCCTTGAAATACTCCGGGGTGAGATTCCCGTGCTGCTGAACGGCCCGCTGGATATCGGCCCGAATGCGGTTCCTGATCTCATCCTTCAGGCGCAGGTGCAGCCTCCGGCTGCCCTTGACAAAGACGGCTTCGGCCGTGGGTGAGGCGGTGGTCGGCACGCTGATCGTGCCCCTTCCCAGGCTGGCCCCGGTCGCCCGGATTCATCGATAGTGACGTGCAGGACCACGGTCCCTTCCTGCGCCAGCTGCCGGGCCTGGTGGGGATAGTTCGGGATTGCTTTGCGAAGAAATCGGGGACCGTCGGGAGAGCCAAACCGGGCTTCGAATGGCCCATTTCCCGGGGAGCCGCCGCCTCCTTGGGAGGACGATGCCGTCCCCGATCCCTCGCCGGTTCCGGGGCCGGCAGAAGCGGATTCCCCCTGGCCCTGCTGCTCTCCGGGTTGAGGAGCGTCAAGGGGGCAGGAAGGGGCGTATGGCGACCGCGGTCTGTTTCCGATTCTGCTTTGGCAGCCTTGGAGGGAGTCTTTCGAGCATCTTTTTTGGCGGAAGAAGGAGGGCGGGCCGTTGGAGTCGCGGCGTTTTTCAAGACTTCCGGAGCGTTAGCAACGCTGAACTCCCTGTGTTGGTCCATGACCACCGGCTTTTCATCAGGAACCGGCGCTGCAACTTCGCTCGCATCCGGTTCCTCGGTTCTTGCGACGAGTTGAGCTATAGCGGGGGAGTCTGCATTCCGGTCCTCCGAAGGATTGGCGGAAGCCTTAGGGAGTGTTCCTGCTCTCCCTCCTTCAGATGCCCCGGGCCGGTCCCCTGGAGGCCCTGAGCCAGGCGAAGCGGGGTCTCCGTTGCCCGCGAGGGAAACAAGCTGTACCTGGAGGACCAGGGTGTTCGTCTTGATGACGGAAGGCGGAACAAGCAGGAGGGCAAAGGCAAGAGCCAGATGCAGGGACCCAGCAATGAAGAGGTTCTGCCAAATCCGATTTTTTGATGGGACAATTCTCCCTGTAAACCATTCGAGGCCATCCGTGTCGTCGGCATCGCTGCCGTCGACCAGTTGCTGGAGACAGCCGTATAGGGTTTCAGAATGAGCGACCAATTTCGTTCCCATTCGGTGGTCTTTCACAACAAGGATGCACTCTTGCGCAGCTTCGTCCAGCCGAGGAAACATTCAATATCGGGGGTCCACGGCAAAACGCAAAAAGCCAGTGAGGCTCGCGCAGATCTCCTGCCATCCCAAAGCCTTCCTGGCTCCACTGAAATCGAAACGATTTCTGTCTGCAGCTTCTTACTGCAGGTTGGTTCCTATAGTCCGATCCGCAAAATTTACATGACAAGGTATAGCTGTCAAGGAAAAACCAGCAATGCTTTAACGTGGGAGGTAGTCACGACTCCGGAAATTTTCATCCAGTGTGCTCGCAGATGTGACAAACCCAACCATCTCCATCCATGCCTGTGAGTGCTATTGAATTTCCAGCCTCATTCCTTATTCAGGACACGTGGGTCGGCGTCGGGTGCATGCCATGGTTCTGCCTGTTACTTAATTGAGCGATTTGGGGGTTGATGTTTGTCCCAGGCGGGCATAAAGCCCGCCACTACGGCAAACAACCCCCAAATCCAATGCGTAGGGGCGGTGGTTTATCCCCGCCCGCCTTTAGTGCTGTTTCAGAGCGAGTTCGTGGCCACAATCGCTCAAATTAGGTGTTACTAAAGTCGATGTTTCCAGTATTCTGGGTCTCGATGCAGATGCATCACAGCGAGAATGAAAAGGATATCTCCGTCTTGAGAATAGATGATGCCATAGGGAAAACGCCGAGTCTGGCACCGACGCACTTCATCATCAAGAACAGGCCAGGCTTCGGGGAAACTGAGAATGTTCTCAATTGTCGAATGAACTTCGATAGCGAAATCGGAACCAAGACCCGGTTCTCGATTTTCATAATAGTCAAAGGCAGCAAGGAATTCTGCCTCAGCTTCAGGATGGAAGGCGTGTTTCATTTGGTTAGGCGTTCAAGCACTTTGGCGAATACCTCGTCACCGGGAATTGGCTTCACTTTACCAGAACGAAGTTCTTGGAGTCGTCTTCTTGCCACTTCCGTCCATTTGGCATCTATGGTAGTGTCCGGCATGTTGAGACTACGCAGGAGCGAATCAGCAATAAGCGCCCGTTCCTCAACAGGAAGGGAAAGAGCCTCTTCAATAAGTTCTCTAGTCTTTATCATGTTCCACTCCCACATTGATTAATTGGTTTGCCACCCTGCGTAACAAGAGTAGCAATCTGGCAACCCAGCGGCAATAAGTTTCGGCATCGGCGTCCGCGAAGCGGCCGCCAGTGTTTCACTTGGCGGGAAAAATCACCGGTTGGTGCTGTTGAAAGGGATTGTACGCTCCTGGTAATTCTCTACGAGGTATTTATTTCCCTTTTTAATTACTCGATGCCCCTCGGCTTCCAGAAGCTTTTTTTGTTCTTCAATTCCTCCCGGGTATTTGGGATTCAATTCACCGCCGGTCTTCAGGGTTCGCCAATAGGGAGTGATCTCTTGCCGGCCGGCGGCGGCTTCTTCAGCGGCGGCGTGCGCCGCAATCCACGAAAAAATCCCGCAGGTCAGAGGACAGCCGATATCCGCCCCATGCTTCCGGGCAATCATTTGGCGGATTTCCCCCAGGGTGATGACTTTCCCTTCGGGAACTCCTGCCATAATCTCGTTTACTTCCATGGGAGAAGGAATGGCCATGGTGCCGCCTTTCCAATGTATTCGAGCATTTTCCTTCAAGACAACGACCTTCGGAAGGTCCTTGCCGTCCATCAGTTTCTCACGCCAGGTTTTCTTTTTTGCCATGACTTCCCCATCAGAAGGAATTCACAAGAGTTCTTGGAATCGTCGATCATGCTTTTTGCTAAGGAGTTTGCTCCGATGCGGCTTTGCCGAAGGCCGCCCAAAAGGGATCGACCCGCGGATGAATGAGTTCGTGCTCACGACCGCCCTCGAAGTAATGCAGGCCCTGTTGTGCCTCGGTTATCTCCCCGACGATGCCGGCGGGAATACCCTTGTCCCGGAGGCGAGCGATGACTTCCCCGGCTTTGTGCGGCCGGCAGGTGGCGATCAGCGTGCCCTCGCTGATGGAGGTGTAAGGGTCGATGCCGAAGAGATCGCAGACCTTCCTCACCGGTTCCTGAACGATGATCTTTTCCTTGTCGACCACCAGCCCCACTTCGGAGGCCTGCGCGATCTCGAAGAGCCCCCCCAGATGCCGCACTCCGTGGCATCGTGCATGGAGGTAATGCCGTTTTCGCGGACTCCGACGGCAACCGCAGTCAGGGCATCCTCCACCACGGACATCTGCCAGAAAATCTGCTCCGCTTCGGCGGCGAACTTCTCCCCGTACCTTTCGGCCACTTTCCCGGGAAAGGTTACGGCGAACAACCCGGAGGCTTCGATGGCCGCCCCCTTGGTGATGATAATGGCATCGTTCACCTGGGCCATGGCGGGCGTCACGTACTGGTCTTTGGAGCCGACACAGATGACGGTGGCTCCGCCGATCATCGGATATTCACAGCCCTCATAGCGGCCGGTGTGGCCGGAGATGATCGCCATGCCGAGCTTCTCGCACTCCCTGTGCATGACTCCCCAGAGGACCTCGAATTGCTCCCGGGTGATGGAAAGCGGCAGGTTGAGGTCCATGGTGATGTACTTTGGCGGCAGACCGGAAGTGACCGCATCGGAAGCCAGAATGTGCACCGCAAACCACCCCGAGCGCTCCCACCCGTAAGGAGGGACGACAAAAATGGGGTCGGTGGTGGTCACCATCACCTGTCCATGGCCGAGATCGATGACCCCGACGTCCACTCCGTGCTGAGGTCCGGCCAATATCTCCGGCCTCTTCCTTCCCAGTTGCGGTAGAATGATCTCATCGAAAATCTCTGCAGATATCTTTCCGATTGTCGGCATCTCGGTTTTCATCGGTTCTCTCCAGTGGGATCATGGTGCAAGCTTAATCCACGAAATCTCTTTTCATCCACGAATGAACACGAAGAAACACCAAAGAACGAGATAATCACCAATACTTCGTGTCCCTTCGTGTCACTTCGTGGAGAAAAAAATGAAATCTTCCTATATCATCAACTCCATATCATCAAGTCAAATTCGAGCGGGAAGGTTTAACCGCCTTCGCTCGCGTGCCCTGGCAAGAAAAGCTTAAAGGAGTTGTCGCCCGGGCACAAGCGGGAATCTATTGGAAAGCGGGAAGGGTTTCCCAAACATCGGACCAGGACCCGCAGCGGTCGGGTTCCCGGATGGCCCCGGCGAGACGATCGAGGAATTCCCTTCGAGAAATCTCGCGAGCGCCAAAGCTTTTCAGATGGGCCGTGGTGACCTGGCAGTCGATCAGTTCAAATCCCACTGCCGGAGCAACTGCACCAGGCGGACCAGTGCGACCTTGGAGGCATCGGTCTTTCCGGTGAACATCGATTCTCCGAAAAAGATGCGTCCCATCGCCACCCCGTAAAGACCTCCGACCAGTTCCCCCTCCTGCCAGCTTTCAACGGAATGGGCATAGCCGAGTCGATGCAGCAGATGATAGGCATCGACCATTTCCGGCACAATCCAGGTGCCCTCTCCATGCTCTCGCCTCACTGCCGCACAGCGCCGGATGACTTCCAGAAAGGCCTGATCCAGGGTCACTTCAAAGAGGTTCTTTTTCAGCACTCGCTGGAGGCTCTTGGAGACCTTGAATTCATTTGGAAAAAGGACCAGACGCGGGTTGGGGGACCACCACAGGGGAGGCGTTTCTTCCGAATACCACGGGAAGATGCCTTGCCGGTAGGCGAGCAACAGCCGTTCGGGGGAAAGGTCTCCGCCCACGGCCAGCAGGCCGTCAGGGTCTGCATAGTGAGGAGGAGGAAAAATCAGTTCCTGAGTCAGGCGAAATACCGGCATTTACTTATGACTTGCTTCCGTCAACCCTTGCTAGGTGATCAGCATCCTCCTGTCACCGCAGCCGGTGCTTTGGAGGTGGATGATGCAATGACGGTAAAAAACAGATTCTCGGTTTTCAGAGCCATGGACGGTTTCCCCGGCGGTTCATCGGGTCGTTCAATGCGCACCAGACCTCCCTGCCGGAGGCGCCCGAAGAGGATCTCGTCGGCGAGGACATCCTTGATTTCCGTCTGGATCAGCCGGGAGAGGGGGCGAGCGCCGAACGCCGGATCATAGCCCCGTTCCGCCAGCCACAGGCGCGCTGCCGGGCTGAGCTCCAGGCGGACCCGTTTTTCTGCCAGCTGCCCTTCCATCTCGGTAATGAACTTGTCCACGATCCGTTCCATGATCTCGATGGAGAGCCCGTTGAAGGTGATGATGCCGTCCAGGCGGTTTCTGAACTCGGGACTGAAAAGATTCTCGATGGCCTTCATCCCTTTCGCCGCGCGATGGTCGTCTTCCTTCTGGCTGAATCCGATGGAGGGGCTGCTCATCTCCCGCGCGCCGGCATTGGAGGTCATCAGCAGGATGACATTGCGAAAATCGGCCTTCTTGCCGTTGTTGTCCGTCAGGGTGGCATGGTCCATAATCTGCAGCAGGATGCTGAAAAGATCCGGATGGGCCTTTTCGATCTCATCCAGAAGCAGAACCGTGTGCGGCTGCTTGCGAATGGCGTCGGTCAGAAGCCCTCCCTGGTCAAAGCCGATGTAGCCCGGAGGCGCACCGATCAGTCGCGACACGGTGTGCTTTTCCATGTATTCGCTCATATCGAAACGCAGGAAATTCACCCCGAGAATCCGCGCCAGCTGCTTTGCCGCCTCGGTTTTGCCGACCCCCGTCGGACCCATGAGCAGGAACGAACCGATGGGTTTTTCCGGGATCCGGAGCCCGGCTCGCGAGCGCTTGATGGCTTTGGCGAGGGATTCGAGGGCCGTGTCCTGGCCGAAGACCTGACTCCTCAGTTCGTAATCGAGACTCTGCAAGCGCAGTTGATCGGAAGCGGAGACCGAGCGCGGCGGAATCCTCGCCATGCGGGCCACCACCTGCTCGATGTCCTTGGGACCGACCACGCGCCGCAGACGGCGGTCCTTTTTCAGGCGCAGGCTGGCTCCGGTTTCGTCGATTACGTCGATGGCCTTGTCGGGAAGGTAGCGGTCGTTGATGTGTCGCGCAGCCAGTTCCGCCGCCGTCCTGAGCGCGGCATCGGCGTAGCGGATCTCATGGTGCTTTTCGTAGTAGGGCTTCAAGCCCTGGAGAATCTGGTACCGTCTCCTCGACGCGTCGGTTCCTGAATCTCAACCTTTCTGAAAGCGCCGGCTGAGCGCGCGATCCTTTTCGAAATGGTTCTTGTATTCCTCGTAAGTCGTCGACCCGATGCAGCGGAGGCCCCCTGCGACCAGGGCGGGCTTGAGAATGTTCGAAGCGTCCATGGAGCCCCCGCTGGTGGCGCCGGCCCCCACTACGGTGTGAATTTCATCAATGAAGAGAATGGCTCCCGGCTTCTTCTTCAGTTCCTGGAGGACGCCCTTGAGGCGTGCTTCGAAGTCTCCCGCGAAATTTGGTTCCGGCAAGCAGTGCCCCCATGTCGAGAGCGAAGATTTCGACATTGTGAAAGCTGCGAGGAACTTCCCGCTGATAAATCTTCAGGGCCAGTCCTTCGGCGATAGCAGTCTTGCCCACCCCCGGATCGCCCACGTATATCGGGTTGTTCTTGGTTCGCCGACCGAGGATCTGCAGGGTTCTCAGGATCTCGTCCTCGCGCCCGATGAGGGGATCGATCATCCCCTCCGTAGCCTTCTCAATGAGGTTGACCGTGAAACTTTCCAGAGCGCCGGCTTTTCTGGGTTCCGGTTTGCCTTCGGGGCTTGGAGGGAGCGACGGGCGATTGCCGGGCTCATCCTCCTCGGGGTCGGCCACTTTGGAGATGCCGTGGGAGATGTAGCTGACCACATCCAGACGGGTCACCCCTTCGGCCTTGAGGAAGTAAACGGCGTAGGAGTTCTCTTCATAAAACATGGCGGCAAGGATATCGCCGGCGTCCACCTCTTTCTTCTCGGCGCTGTGAACGTGCATGATCGCCCGCTGGATGGCCCGCTGGACAGCCATGGTCTGGATCGGTTCCTGGTCGGTCCCTTCGGGCAGCTTCTCCATGCGTTCGGCGAGATACTTCTCGAGGCGGATTTTGAGCTTCTCGAGATCGGCTCCACAGTGATAAAGAATGCGCCGCCCCGTAACGTCGTGGAGGATGGCGTAGAGAATGTGCTCCAAGGTGAAGTATTCGTGGCGCCTCGTCTTTGCTTCTTTGATGGCGCCTGCAAGCGTGATTTCAAGTTCGCGATTGATCATTTGATCATCTTTCCTGAGGTATTCAAAAATTATCAGTCAAGGGCAGCTCGAAGCGCGCAGCAGGCGGCAAGGAGCACAAAGAGCCAAGAGCCGCCTTCTTGCTCATCTATGCCTCTTCCATGCTGCACTGTAAAGGGAACCCATGCTTTTTTGCCAGATGATGCACCAATTCCACCTTCGTTTCGGCAATCTCGGCCGTAAACACCCCGCATACTCCAATGCCGCTCTTGTGAACCAGCAGCATAATGCGAATGGCCTCTGCGGGGGATTTATGAAAGACTTTCTGCAAGATTTCTACAACAAACTCCATTGTGGTATAGTCATCATTGTGAAGCAGCACTCTATACATTGGGGGTTCTTCGAGTATCGTCTTCCACTCGCTTCTCCAGATCCTCCCCAAAATCCGGATGATGCTCACTCATCCTCACTCCTCCACCGTGTTGATGCGCCTCATGATCGCTTCAAATAATGCTCGCCGGCATTTCCAACTGTTCCATCCTTCAATCTCCAACAGGCTGCCAACTGTTCAAAAGGCCTGATTTCAGCATCCGGTGCTTGACCTCTGTCTTATTATGAACAATAACTTTTTCGGCTTAAGTGTCAAGGTGGGCTCACTGAGCCGTGATCATTACAAACCAGCAAGGGAGTGCGCATGCCTGGAAATACTTTTGGTCGTCTGTTTCGGGTCACCACTTGGGGGGAATCCCATGGACCGGCTCTGGGCGCGGTGATTGACGGATGCCCCTCGGGAATGGCGCTCACTGCTGAAGACATCCAGCAGGATCTGGAGCGCCGCAGGCCGGGCCGGGCCCTCGCGTCCCCCCGTCGCGAACCGGATCGGGTGGAAATTATTTCCGGGGTCTTTCAGGGAGTCACCACCGGGACCCCGATCAGCCTGATCGTTTACAATCGGGATGTTCGCAGTCGAGATTATGATGAGCTGGCTGCCGTTTATCGACCCGGCCACGCGGATCGGACTTACGAGCAGAAATACGGGGTCAGGGATTGGCGAGGCGGCGGTCGGAGTTCGGCTCGCGAGACGGTTGCGCGGGTGGCTGCGGGAGCGGTGGCCAGAAAGTTTCTGAGCCGACATGGAATTTCCGTTAAAGCGTATACGCTCGCTCTGGGTGGGATCGCGTGCGAGGGGTTCGACTGGGAGGAAATCGATCGGAATGCCCTGTTTTGCCCGGATGCTGCAAGCGCTCGAGCCATGGAGGCACGCTTGCGGGAGGTGAAGGAAGCCGGTGATTCGGTCGGCGGCCTTGTTGAAATCTCCGCTCGCGGGTGTCCTGCCGGTTTGGGGGAACCGGTGTTCGATAAGCTGGATGCACGGCTGGCTGCTGCGCTAATGTCCATCGGGGCGGTTAAGGCCGTGGAAATAGGGGAGGGCATGAACGCTGCCGCGCTTCTGGGAAGTGAAAACAATGATCCGGTAACTGCCGATGGCTACGCAAGCAACCACGCTGGAGGTATCCTTGGCGGCCTCTCAACGGGAATGGAGATCATTGCCCGGGCAGCGGTGAAACCCATCCCGTCCATTTCCAGGGCTCAGCAGACGGTCACCGGTGATGGGCGGCCGGTCACCATTCAGATCAAGGGGCGCCACGATGTTTCCGCCATCCCGCGCATCGTTCCGGTATGCGAAGCGATGGTGCTCCTGGTGCTGGCCGACTTCATGCTGCATCCCGATCCCAAAGGCGGGTCCCGGTAATACTGTGAGGTTTCCGCAGTGGGTCCTGTCTTGTGGGGCAGGCTTTCCAGCCAGCCTTCCGGCCGGTTCGGCGTGCCGACTGGAAGCCTGCCTCGCTTGGGCTTGGTCGCTCAGTGGCTTTACAGCTTCAGCTTCAACTCCTCGATCATGTGGTCTGCAAAGTCGAGGATATAGTCCCGTTGCCGTTGCGTGGCGTAGGCTATGCAATTGCATCGAATCACCTGACGGGTTCTTATGAGCAGCTCGAAGGCGACGTCGTTCCAGGTGAGATTGACGGCAAAATAGAAGGGGTGGCACTTTGAATGTTCACTTTGGGTCTCGCTGTAGAGCTCGGGCGGGAGGCTCACCCAGTAGACACCCTCAACTCCGGTGCTTTCGGTGTTCCTCTCGAGAAACCCCTGGATCTGATCATAGTCGGAGGTTCGCAGTTGATCGATAACGTACTGTTTCATGCTGACTCTTTCCCCCGAGGATCCGTGTTTAGAAAGCTGTCGACGGTCCTTGGTTTTTGAATTATCATGATCATGCCTTAGCCCTTAAGAAAAAGGGAATGATTCCCTTGAAAACACAATGGCCACGGTGTGAGTGACCTCGTATGAAGAAAACAGTGATGTTGCTTCTGGTTATGGTTCTGCTGGTGACTCCAGCCTTTGCCCAACAGACGAAACGCAATCCCCGCGCGCCCCAGGTTAACCCCAATGCGGCAAAAATGCTGAATGCTTATAACCGCATGAACCGGGCTAACAAGGAGAGCGCCGCGGCTGCACTTGCCGGCCGGACGAAGAGCCCATTCATCTCTGTCCCAAACGCCAACCTGACCCCTCCGGGCACATCACCTTCGGCCACCCCGGCTGCTCTCCCACCAACAGACAGGCCTTTTGACGCCAATGGCTCAGCGGTCAACCCCTTTGGTCCGACAGCCTTCCCCCCGGGCAGCCTGTCGAACCTGCCCCCCGCATTCGGGCCCGGTGTCGATCCTTTCGGTCCCGGTCAGTTGACGGTCAATCCCTTTACTCCCGGCAATCCGTTGCCCGCAACCCCTTTTTCGGCCAATCCTCTGGAAGCTTCCCCCTCTCAGGGGATCCGTCCCGGAAGCTCCATGACTGCCACCCCAAATGCACCTATTATCCGCAAAACCCCCCAGCTCAAGCTTCAGCCTCTCGATGGGATTTTGCAGCAGGCTGGCCCACTCAGTTCAAACCCCTATAGTTTGTTCTCTGGATCCGACCCTCTGAGCGCTTACCGGAGTCCTTACAGCACTGACAGCCTGATTCCGGGGAGTCGCCTTCAGCCCCTCGCTTTTCCCTAGCAGGCTGTTGAAAAGGTGCCGGCAAAACGTGATGCATCATTCTAGAAGCATGCCGGGGTGACGGGTTGGGGGGATTTCATATGAATTGTCATTCCCCGGCGGCACCCATGAAACACGAATATGTGGGTTTGATCTTTTGAACCCGCAACCCGCAACCCATTTTCCATTTAACCCGGTCAGATCATCACTCCCAAGTATTCACGGATGAATCGCCTGTCTCCGGGTGCAAAATGAAACCCATGGAAATCCTCGGGAGAACACCATCGAATCTCCGAGTGCTCAATGGCCAGGGGCTGCCCAACGATGCTCACGGGGGTGAACACGATGAGGAAGACCGAACCCGGATCTTGGACCGAGAAAACAGGGTTCGATACACAATCCACTCCAACCCCCAGTTCTTCGTGAAGCTCTCTGGCGATCGCTTCGGCAGGGGACTCTCCCGCAAGGACCTTGCCTCCGGGAAACTCCCATAGGCCGCCATGTCTTTTGTGGGGAGGCCGTTTCGCGATCAGATACGATCCCGACCTTTCGATGACGGCAGCCAACACCTCTATCGTCTCTCGACCGGACTTTGCACCGGCCGGGCGGCCGGCATCCGCAGGGACCGGGATCTGGTCCGGATGGGATATCATTGCGCGTTTCGCCGGCGGGCGAGAATGATCTCACCCAACCCAGTCCATACGCCGAAGGCAAAATAAACGGGCGCGCTCGTCGGCAGATTCATGGTTGCGTTCCACGCGCGCCGAACGTATGAACCAACAAGCGCAGTGCAAAGGGCAAATCGTCAATCAAGTAACGCCGTCCCAAACGACGCGGTTCGCTCCACAACCGATGCAACCACTCCAAACCGAGCGACTGCATCCAACGTGGTGCGCGCTGCAAATCTCCCGCCACCCAACTAAAGGTGATGCCGACGCCGATGCCCCAAGCGCGCGGCGCGACCGTGCGCAACTGTTGAATCAAGACATCTTCTTTCGGTGAACCGAGCGCGACATAAATAATATCGGGTTGGGCACGCCGCACCGTTTCAAACAATGCTTCCAGCTCTGCCGCGCGCTGTTCAAAGCCAAACGCGGGCGCGCACACTCCCACAATTTGCAGGCGCGGATAAGTGGTTTGTAAAATGTGTGCGCTCCGCTCTGCCACGTCATTTCTGCCGCCCAACATAAAGACGGAACGTCCGCGCGCCGCAGCCGCGCGACTCAAACTCCAAATCAAATTTGAACCCGTGACCCGTTCCGGCAAGGGCGTGTTCTGCAATCGGCTTGCCCAAATCAATGGCATCCCATCCGCAACGATCACGTCCGCGCCTTGTACTATCCCCGCATACGCCGAATCGTACACAAAGCGCCGCAAATGATCCAGATTCAAGGTTATTATCCGACCACCATGCCCCGCGTCCAATTCATCCATCACGAGGCGCACGCACTCCTGTTCGGTAATCGCTGCCAGCATTGCGCCATAGAGCAAAACGCGCGGGTAGGTGGTAGTCAGTGCCAAAGCTTGCGGCGTTTGTGCGCACGCATCGCCCATAGTTGCACTCATTGTTCACCTCCCTCAGAACCATCGCGTTCGGTGCGCGTCCAGAGAATTCGACGACGGAGGAGCGCATCCACATACAAGGGAATCTTCCAAATCACATATACGGGCGCGGCGAGCAATGTTTTCGCCGAAATGTATGCGCGCCCAAATTTCCACCAGGCGACAAGAACCGCCACGCCCACAAAAACAAAGTCGAGTAACGCAAGCCCAAAGGGCGTTGGCGCAAGACCAAACAAAATACCGGCGAAAGAAATTCCCATTATGCTGCTGATCAACAACAGCAACAACGCCAACGGCGGCACACTCAATTCCAATGCAAGCCACAATGCTTCGACGCGACGTTGTGTCCACGCCGCCCAAACAAGTTTCGGAATCGCGCGCACCATCGTTTCGAGATGACCGCGCTCCCAACGCGCGCGTTGCGTTTTGATTATTCTTTCACGGCGCGGTGCTTGCCCAAAGACTGCCGCATTTTCACAAAAGCGCGGCGCGTATCCCGCGCAGGTCAGTTCCACACTCAACCACATGTCTTCGCTCAAATGTCCGGTGTCCAACGAGACGCGTTCGAGCGCGGACCATGGGAACGCCATGCCGCTGCCCGTCAATAAACACGGGGCGTTCAATCGCTTCAAACCAGCCGGACGTGCGACATTTTTTACCAAAAAAGCGAAATTAGACAACGCCGTCTTGGAAGACACATCGAAACCGTTTCGTAAAGTGTACGCCGCCTGCAATGGACGCTGCTCTTCAAATGCGCGCCCCGCCAAATGTTGCAATGCCGCGCGCGCGACAACACAATCCGCGTCCAAAACAATCACCACCTCGGGCGGATCCATTTTCAACGCGTCAATGCCAAACGCGAGTGCATACCCTTTGCCGATCCGTTCCGTCTCACGGCGTTCTATAACGCGCACGCCCTCTGCGCGCGCAATCTCTGCCGTCGCATCACTGCAATTGTCTGCAACGACCAAAATGTTCATGCGCGGAAATCCTGCCGCGCGCGCTGACGTGATGGTCCTTGCGATTCCGATGGCTTCATCGCGCGCTGGAATCAAGAGCGTCGTGCGCGGTTCAAGATCGGTGTGCGGAGGTTCGGGATGAGCGCGATATGGAGCGGCAAGACATTCAAGAAGCAAGAACGCGCTTGGAAACAGCAACAGTCCCGCGCACAGCAAGAGAATAATGTGCAACGCATCGAAAACGATTCCCAAAATTTAGTTTTCCTTGGCGCGCGCATCCGCGTCGCAAAACAGCATCCGTAGCTGTGTCGCCTGTCTTGCTGCGTCAAAATTCTCCAAAACAAATCGTCGTCCCGCCCGCCCCAATCGCTCCAATTCCGTCACCTCGGTTTCCAACACGCGAAGCATCGCGCGCGCCAAATCCTCTGGCGAATGGGGTGGGACAAGCCAACCCGCTTCACCGTCCGGTAGCATTTCCGACACCCCGCCGACATCCGTGCTGATCACCGGGCGTGTCTGTAACAGCGCCTCTAAAATCACACTGGGCACATTCTCGGCGCAACTTGACAAGATCAATGCGCGCGCGCCGCGCAACTCGTCCAGAATTTGAGCGCGGCTCGCCCATCCTTTGATCAAAATCATCTCCTGCAAATCATGGCGCACAATTTCCTTTTCCAAGACCCCGCGCAGTGGCCCATCGCCTACCATTGCAACCACGCACGAAATGTTTTGTGCGCGTAAATAGCGTACTGCGCGTGCGAGGAGCAGTGGATCTTTTTGCTCCTCCAGTCGCCCAATCCATAAAAAGCGCGGCGTGTTTTGAATCGCGCGCGGCATCGTTGCACTGAACAGTTCATCCACCCCGTTTCGCACGAGATGGATTTTTTCGTGGTGCGTATCCTCGCACCACGGCAGTAATTGTCTGCGACCCCATTCGCTCACGGCTACGACGAAAGCCGCGCGCTCAATTTTTTCATTCAGCGCGAGGCCCGGCGCATGCTGAAATTCTTCCGGTCCGTGAATCGTCAAACTGTAGGCCGGACCGCCGAGCGTATGGCACAACAGCGCAACGGTGGCAGGATTTGTCGCGTGATGAACGTGCAGATGCGTAATGCCGCGCGCCACGCACAACGCGCGCAATAAACATGCTTCCGCCAAATATATGAAATGCCGCGCCAACCCGCGTTGCGAACGCCAACCCATTTTCAATGTCGCGCGCCACGCCTTCGCAAACGCGCACGGGCGAGTGGTTGCGATACGCCAGGTATTCCATGATAACGCGCGTGCGCCACGTTCCAACAAAAATTCCGTGCGGGCCAATTCGCGCTGATCGGCGGGGTCGGGAAAATCTTCGCGCGCGCGGCGAATCGAGAAACGCGTAATCGCAACGCCCTGCGTTTCCAACGCGCAAATCTCGCGCCGAATGAAACTGTGACTGATTTTTGGATACTGATTGGTTAGGTACGCGAGATTCACTTGGAGTACTCGAGTAAGCGGGTCACACGCCCGCGCGCGCGGTTTGCCAGAAAAAGCAATTGCCCTTGCAGCTGTGGAAATTTTCCGACGACGCAAGATGATGCGTAAAGCTGCGCGTTGTGCGCACTCCAACCGCGTTTCTTGGAATGCGTGTAAATCCGTGCCGCGAGCATTGGATAACCCAATATCAATCCCAAACTCAAACCGCGCGAAAATTCTGCCAAACCCAACGCCACGCTCCAAACGCCCGCGCCCCAGAGCCAGATGCTCGCGCTCTCGCGCACCCAATGCCGTTCGTGCCCGCGCCCATGCTTCCACGCGCCCTCGGCATACGCGTGCCCGGCGCGCACGTTGCGCCGCCACCATTGCGAAAAATGTTTCATCTGCCCATCGTGATACGTCATGTCCGCGTCAATGCTCCAAATTTTCCAACCCGCGCGCCGCAAGCGCAAACACATTTCGGGTTCTTCGCCCGCAATCAGATCCGCGTCGTAACCGCTCACCTGAAGGAACGCACGCACGCGCACCAACGCGTCGCCGCCACAGTGCGCGATTTCACCCGCAGGCGTTTCCCATTCCAACGCCGCAAGTTGATGGTAAATGGACGTTTGTGGAAAACGTTCACGCCGCTGCCCGCACACAATCGAGATGTTGGAATCTGCGTTCATCACTTGCAAGGCGCGTGCGATAAAATTTTCGGCAAGCAAACAATCGCCATCCACAAATTGAAAAAATTCGAGCAACGGGTTTTGGTTCAACAAGAACTGTGCGCCGGCGTTACGCGCGCGCGCAGCGGTGTATGGCTTCGCCGTGTCCAGCGCGATCACGGGAACGTTGTGTGTGTGTGCGCGTTTGATGCTTGAATCCGTCGAACCCGAATCCACGTACACGACAGGAGCATTTTGATTCAGCGCCGCGTCCAAGGTTTCATCCAGTAACGCGCCGAGATTGCGACCAATGAGGACGATGCCGACCGCAGGTTCGTTGTTCATGCGGGGGAATGCCTTGTTTGTCCGATGCGCGCGGGAATGCCCACTGCTGTTGCGCCCGCAGGCACATCGCACAACACCACCGCGTTCGCCCCTATCTGCGCGTCATCGCCAATTTGCACTGCGCCCAAAATTTTCGCGCCCGCACCCACATTCACGCGTTTGCCCAAATGCGGCGCGTCGAACGGTTTATCCAAATAGCGATTGCCGAGGGTGACCCCTTGTCGCAAAATACAGTCGTCGCCGATTTCGGCATTGCCATGAATAATGATACCGCTCGAATGCTCAATCACAACGCGCTGTCCCAATTTCACACTATACGGCAAATCAATGCCATACACGTTACGCGCGTGACGATACATCATCCGATACAAGACACTAAACGGCGCACGCAAAAATTTTGGTTTGATGTGCATGCGCCACACACCGAAACGATGCGCGGCGACGGCGCGAAAGCCCGGCTGCGTCCAATCGCCGCCATGGGCGCGCCAGTCTGCGCGCCATTGTTCCCATAAAGAAATGCTCGAGCTCATGAGGATTGAGCGGTCAAGTGCCGCACGCGCCACATGCCAAGACCGAGCCGCCGCGCGCTGTCCGCGCTTAACCTGAATAATCGACTGTGGTGCTTGAAATAATAATGGCGACGCGCGTCAAACCATTGGCGCGATGTTGTGGCAGATGTGTTTGCGCGCGAACCGCGGTGATGTTCGACGCGGCTGGCGGGAACGCACCATGTCTCCCAACCCGCGTCCCGCGCGCGGCGACAAAAATCTACATCTTCAAAGTACATGAAAAAGGTTTCGTCGAGCAGACCGATTTGTTCCAACACTGTGCGGCGAAGCAACATGCTCGCGCCCGGAACCCAGTCCGTGCGCGTGGCGGTGATCGGCGTGGGCAACCAAATTCTCCAGCGCGCACACCAGCGTGTCATCAACCCCCATTTCACGCTCGCCTCCCATTCGCCGAGGATGTTCGGGAAACGAAACGCGAAAGCTTGCGGCGTGCCATCCGCATTTTCCAAACGACTGCCCGCAATGCCCATGCGTGGATGATTTTCCATTGCCTTGAGGAGTTCGTCCAACGCACCATCGCGCGTTAACGTATCCGAATTGAGCAGCCAAACAAAATCGGGTGGATTTGGAGATGCCAGCGCGGGTCGGATTGCCGCGTTGTTACCAACCGCGTAGCCACCGTTATTGGCGAGCGACACCAACTCGACGCGTCCGCGCAAATACTTTAAGGTTTCCGACGCGCGGAATTGATGGATCGAATCATCCTCCGAACCATTGTCCACAATCACCAGTCGCGCCTTGGGAAACCGTTCCAGTGTACTGTGGAGTGATGCGGCACATTCCAACGTCAACGCAGGGGTGCGGTAATTGACAATGACAATCAAAATCGGGGTTGTTTGATTCAATCCTCTTATCCTTGGGATTGACGGATTTCATTCGTCAACCCGCGCGCAGCAGTGCGCGAATGGTCGTCGCTCCGCTGCATCATGTCTTGAAAACTTCTTGTACGTGTAAACTCCGCCGCCACGTGCGCGGCAGTGATGAGGGTCGGGCGTTCGTGCGTTGCCCACCGCGCAACCAGTTGACAATATCGCTCAGCCGCGCGACTCTCGTCAACAAGAACAAATTCCGCATATCTGCCCCCGGGCTCGAGGTCTCGCGATTCCGCGCAGGTGTGACCAACGCCGCATCCAGCCGCGCCTGCAATTCGTGGCACAGCGCCTAGCCAAATTCGGGAACAGACGCCCACTCGAGATTACCTTCGGCAACGACAAGCACAAAACGCCCAAGCGGTTGGACCTGCTTTATCCGATTGGCGGGCGTGCTGCCGTACACCATCCGACCACACCACCTGCCGCAACCAGATAGGCGGGGACGAGCATCGCATTCACCAGACTATCCAAGGCAGCAACCAAAACCACAAACGCGCAGGCGGTCACGGGCGCAAATTCCGGCAGTAGCCATTGTCGGGGTGAAACGCGCAGACTAAACAACAGTGGCGGTAAAAAAAGGACTGCCAAAATCGCCAACAACCCGACCGCGCCCTGTTGTCCAAACGCCGCAATCCAAACACTGTCCGGCGTCAAAACCGGCAAACCGCCTTCGCGCCCGACATACGCGCGCCCCCAACGACCCCAGCCCCACAGCGGCTGCAACCGCGCGCGTTCCGCAATTTGAATTTCGTTCACCAAACGAAACATCACCGATTCTTTCTTGTCGGGCAGGATAGCCGCCATGAGAGTGCCAAACTCAAAAGCGTACCACAGACCCGTTACGCGCGAAAACAGGTAAACAAAAATCAATGCAATCGTTCCCTGTATCAGGCGCGCGCGCTGGTGACGCATGGAAACAACTAACATCATCATCACGCAAGCCAACAAGAGCCATGCGTTAACCGATTTGAGTGCGAATGTGGTTGCCACCAACACCAGCACGGCTGCCGCACCGTGCCAACGGCCGCAAGGCGCCAATATTCCACCAAAGAACAAAACAATACCGCACACACTCGCCGCCGTCATCCACAACGCCACCATCAACCCATGTGCCATAAAAACGATGGGACGCCAACCGCCGAAGCGAAACGCGTCCATTGCCGCGTCGGGATAAACGCCATAGATGGCAAACTGTAAGTACGGGCCATTCAAGATTTCGAACCAGCAAAGCGGCACGTACACCAAACCACCGAGAAAAAATCCCCACGCCAAATCGCGCAAGCCCTCGGCGGCAAAAAAATAAATACGTCCCAGCCAATACGGAATCCCCCACGTCAATCCATTTTCCAGTACCGCCGACAGTCCGTCATATACGCCCAGGCCATTCGTGACAGACGACAGGAACGGCGACAATACCCACACCAACATAGGCACATCAAACCATGTCGGACGAAACCTCAAAAAAGCCGCGCGGTCAAACCACAGCATTCCGCACAAAATGCCCGCCAGCACCGTTGTCGCTTTGCCCACATCCGGCAGCGGACCTGGAATGTGAATTACCGTAATCGGCAAAAACAACCAGCCGCCGATCATCGAAATCAGAATCGCGCGGCGCGGCGCGAATTTTGCGAACAGCGCGATGCTAACAACGCTCCATGCCGCAAATGTTATCGATATCGCGTTTGTCATTCGGTATCTGTCTCTCAATGCGCCGCGCGCGCAACCGCACCATAAAGCGCCGCTTCCAATTGATCGGTCGAGCGTTCCCACGAGTACGGCGCAATCGCCGCGTATGCTTTGTCAGAAAGGGCGCGCCATGCGTCGTCGGACATTACACCAACCGCAAGCATCTGCCGTGCCATCGCAGCGAAATCTTCCTGTGGCACGAGCATCCCGCCTTGGGCAATCAATTCGGATTCGCCGCCTGCAGGCGTCCCGATGACCGGGGTGCGACAAGCCATCGCCTCCATTGGTGGTAACGCAAAACCTTCGGAGCGACTGCCAAACAACCACGCGTCGCACTGTGCATACAATTGGCACAGCAGGGTTTGCGGCGGTTGCTTTACAAACACCGCGCCGCGCGGTAAAGGCAATTGAGCCGTTGGATCTTCCGCACCGAAGGCGACAATTCGCAAATGGGGCAGCTGCACTTGTGCCAACTTAATCGCACTCAGAACCACATCGCACCCTTTCCAAGGCAACGACGAATACATGAAACCAAATGTCGGCACAGCTTGTTTGCCTCGCGGCGGCGCATCAAACAGTGTGCGGTCAAGGCCTTGCCTGATGAGCACGGCATCTGCGTCGCCGTAGACGTCGCGCATTATATTTTGCAGCCACGTCGCAATCACAATTTTTTGCAGGGGCAAATGGTACGTTGCGGCGACGCGCGCCTGTGGCAGGTAATCAAAAACTTCGTGATGTTGTATCAAGTGCACTTTCGTGCCTTTGCGAGATGATAATGCGGCGACCCATTCCGCCGTTTCCCACCACGTCGCGATCACTATCTCTGCGTCGGGAAGATCTTGGTCGGTCACCGGGCGGAATTTGTCCAGCAGGATACGCGGCACATTTACCTTATCGAAATGCGAAGCGGTGTGTGCGCGCCGAAAGGACCCATGCCGCCATGCGCGCACGCGTTCGCGCAGTGTCGGTGCGCGCGGCGGCGGCGAAACCAACAACACTTGATGCCCGCGCTGCTGCAAATGTCTTGCCCACTCGGCAAGATTGCGTTCTCCGCCCGCCAATCCAAAGCCGCTTGCCAAAACGATTGTGATACGCATCGCCTAAAACTTCAAACCAAGTTGTTGTTTCCACGCGCGCCACCGAGGTCCCACGCGCGTTTGCCCGAAACGAATACGCGCGCGTTTTACCAGGCCGGGACCCGGCAACCCGTAATATATGGCGTCGCGCGGCAGCATCAATTTTGGATTCGCGCCCGCGTCAAGGAATGGCTCGATATTTTTGCGCGCAAAAAAATCGGTGCGCGTTTGCTTCAAGCGAGCACCCCACGTGTTGGTGTGAAAAATGGTCCACGTCGGATCTTCGTGGCGCATGAGCGTCAGCAGTTTGTGTTGCGCCATATAGTTTTCAAATGCGAGTTCAATCACATAACGATTTTGACCCGTCGCGTTAGCGGGATTCTTTCCGCGGAAATCGGACCGAACAAAATCACCGGCAAACTCATCTACCGCATCAAGAAAAGATGCGCGTTTCATCAGCGCGAAATTGAGACTGCACTTGCTACTCCAATACCAATCCGCCCACGCCTCGTCCTGCTTGCACCACAAATTGAACGAACCGCTGACGGCAAACACATCGGGACGCTGCAAATATTCGATAGCGCGCGGCAGCCAATCGTCATGTCCTTGGCGGTACGGCAGAGTGTCCGCGTGGAAAAATAAAATATAGGCGTTACGCGCCAAAGCACCCGCTTTGTATTCTTGCACGAAGGCCGTTTCACGATTCGCATCGGGATCCGTAACGACAATAATTTGCTCCGGTTCGCCGCCCAAGAAGCGAACCCAATCTTGGAGAATCTCACCAAGCAGTTGGGCATCGCCAAAGTGATTCGTGACCAACGAAACTTGCGCGAGCGCCTGAGCGAGTTCATCCATAAAACGGCAAACCTCCACCTAGAAAGAATCGAGCGCTCATCACCACAAACAAAAACAAAACGAGTGCAAAGGTTGCTTTCGCGTCTTGTCGCAATTCGGATAATCCTTCACGCCACAGACCAAAATTGATCAAGCAGTAATATGCCATATCATTCAAGGCAATTGCCAAGACCGCGCCCAAAATGCCCGCCCAGGCGAAACCGAGCAGGGTGCCGCCCACCGTCCAAACCACGCGCGCGATTTGTCCGGCAGCACTGTACTGTGGTTTACCAAGCGCAAAGAGCGCGGGCTCGATGGTATTGCACAACAGGCGAGGCCACAAACCCAGTGCGAGCAGCGGCAGCATCCACGCCGCCTGCCAATAACGCGCATCAAACAACACACGTACCAAGAAATCTCCAAACGCGGCAAACGGCACGACCGTCAACGCAAGCGCATATAAGCAGGGCAGACGCTTCCGAGAGATTTTTTCGGAGAGCTCCGGACGTGATAATTCGCGCAGCGATGAAAACGCGGGAAAGAATACATTTCCCGCAAGCGCCAAGGTGATTTGACGCGGCACTTCGGCGCATGCGAGAGCAATGCCATAAACTCCGACTATTCCTAGTGGCACGACCTTGCCCAACATGAGCCGGTCGGATTGTTCCGCGAAAAAGGTGACGGCGCTCGAAAGAACAATCCATTTGCCGAACGTCCAGATCGCACCCGCCGCCGTCGCGTCCCACCCGAAACGGTTGCGCGTTCCCGCACCCACGCGATGACTCGCAATCAGTTTATACAGAGCGCTCACCAGCCCACCGGCCACAAGCGCCCATACATTCGGCGCCAGCCACGCCCACACCAGCATCACCAGGATTCCACTCGCCTGCGCGCCCAGTTCAATTTTCGTCAATGTCCCGATGCGTAATTCGCGCTGCAGTGTAAACAAGCCGGTCGCATTGAAACCCGCGAGCAGCACGCCGAGCGCGGCGATGGGAATGAGCCGGCGCAACATCGGTTCACCGTAAAATTCGGCAAAGGGCATTGCCAGCAATAAACTCGACAGCCACAAGAGGACGCCGCGTGCAACCTGCATCGTCCACGCGGTGTTGAGAAACTCGGATTCTCCACCGCGCCGGTTTTGGACAATACTCAGCCCGATTCCGAAGTCCGACAACAGCGCCAGTCCAATCAAAAAGGTATTTACGAGTACCATCAAGCCAAACAGCTCAGGAAACAACCAGCGCGTGAGAATCAGGTTGCTGCCTAAGCGCAGCAGTTGTGCCGCGCCATAACCGGCAATAGTCCACACCGTACCGTGCCATGCCAGCGCACGCAGCGAACCGGGTGTTGCCGCGTGGAAAAGGAATTGCCGCAGAGCACACCAGCGCGCGTTAAACATGGGCCCCACGCATTGGGCGTGCGGGCACTGTATTTTCAAATTCGGTGACCAACGCGTCATACCAATCCATCAAGAGCAAATTCGGAATCACTACCTCTTCTATATGAAATCCCCCCTGCCCCCCTTTACAAAAGGGGGATTTCATTGTTCGTTGTGACCCTCGGGGTCATGGGGGTTCGGTGGGCGAGTTTGGGTCAGCGCTTGACGCACGCAGCGCGTCAGAAGTTCTTGTCGATTGTATGTCCAGATCATTAGCGTCCAATCCAGGCCCGACTATGATAAGCGCGCGTCTGACATGATGTGACCTGACGGTTTAGGGCCGAAGAACGGTGTTCACGCTCCAGTTGTACCCAGTTGCTCTGACAAACTTATCAATGCCCCACGATGAAGGTAATGTCAATGTGCGCTGACAGCCAATAGTCCCGCGTGCGTGTGAAGGGGAACTAATCGAACCGAAATCGGCCCGCTTAGCGCTTATTGTTCGTGATGGGTACGAATTGTGGTCAGCAGTGCTTCGACTGTTTGCTTCACCGAGAATCGTTCACAAGCCTTCCGCCGGGCCGCGAGCGACATCTGTCGCCGTCGCACCGGGTCGCGCGCCAACGCTGCAATCGCCTCGGCAATTGCCTGTTCATCTTTTTGTGGCACCAGAATGCCGTCGACCTGGTGTTCGATCTGTCGGGCGTGCCGCCAATGATGGAACACACGACAGGCAAGCCGCACGCCATTGCCTCCATGACAGCCACCGGCGACGCCTCTCCGATACCAACGCTTGTGAGCATGAAGACATCGGAACATTGAAGAAGTCTAAGCACTTGGTCTTCGCTGAGCGACCCCACCATGTCAACTTTGTCGGCCAGATTGAGCTCGGCGATCGAACGGCGAATCTCTGCTTCTGCCTCACCGCTGCCGGCAATTGTGTAGTGCAGGCTTGCCCCTGCATCGAGGGCGTAACGAAGGGCGCGGAGTGCGTACACGTGTCCCTTGCAAGAATTCAGTCGGGCGACGGATACCAGGCGCAATGTCTCGTCTGAGCCCGTGGACGAGCGCTCGTTGCCGGGACAAATGCGGCCCGCGTCGATTCCCATTGGGACAACACACGTCAGGTGCCGGGGAATACCGACCTCGCCAATAACCTGCTCTTGCATAGGACGCGCGACGGCACAAACAAAAAGAGCGGCGTTCATTTTTGCGCGGTGGTCGCGGCCGTACACCGGCAAATCGCCATGAAGTCGCAGGCTATATTCCGGTCCACCCATTAGTCGGCACACCGCCGCCACGTGCGCGAGGTCCGCGCAAGAGTGCACGTGAATGTGGTCGATCCGATTCTCCAAACAAAAGTCAAGCAAATCGGCCGCACAAATCGACATTGCGCAGATGCGAAGCTTGTCTCTCAACCCGGACTCTGGCAACGACGCCGCGTAGAAAATGCCGATAGGAAGGCGGTGAAGGTGTCGCGCGACTCGGCGAAGTCTTGGCGGAATCAGATATTGCGTGCGAGCCCGGGCTTCGTGCGCGAATTCATGCGGACACACGGCTGGCCGGCGCGACGAAACAAGCAAGGGATCCACTCCCTGCTTTCGAAGTTCGAGGTACTCCCGCCAGAAGAAGGCGTGTGTCTGTGACGGAAAGTCGGGGATTAGCAGAGCAAGCTTCATTCTCAGGCCGTCGACGATCGATCGTCTACGCTTTGATTGTTATTCCCGAGTGCACCTTCATAAATCCTAACGACGTCTCGAGCTTTGGCGTCCCATGTGAAGTTGGATTGGACCCGCTCGTGTGCGGGACCTACTTTTGAGGAGACTAAGCTCGGCTGAGCTGCGAGCTGCGCAAGTACGGTTCGAACCGAGGCGACGATTTCGGGTCGTGGCCCGATCTTCACCGTGAAGCCGGTGTCGTGTGTTACGAGCTCAGCAGGACCTCCGTAGTCGACGATGAGCGGAATGACGCCCATCATCATCGCCTCAACGACGACTCCGCCGCCAAATTCACGAATACTGGGGAACACGAAAACGTCCGCGTTGGCGAAGTACCGCTGGACATCCGTGTGAGGCACTGGTCCGATGAAGTGAACGGAATCAGGTCGGGGCAAGCGACGGACCATCGCCTCAAGAGCCAACCGCTGTGGTCCATCGCCAACGATTGTGAGTTCCGCGCGGCCGTCGGCGAGCAACGGGGCCGCCGCTTCAATAGCCATGTCGGCCCCTTTGTACGGCACTAGCCGACCGACAAATAGCAGCTGGAGCGGCAGCTGAATTTGGCGAGCGCGAACAGTCGTGAATCGAGACGGATCGACGGCGTTCTCGGGAACATAGTGAATTTTGCCATCGTACTTGCGCGGCAATTGGCGCATCGTGTCGCGCGATCCGGCAATGATTGCCGCACTGTACTTAAGCGTCGCCCGGTAAGCGGGAACCAGGCGATAGGCACGTCGTACCGGCGCCAACCACTCCTTTTCCAGGTTCCGCTCTTTTTGAAACCATTTGGGCCAGGGCACGCCGCCATTGAGTGGGCCGAGGATAAACGGAATGCCGCCACCAGCACACTTTTTTGCCAGTGGCGACGGCGTCGTTGGGCTAAGAGGAGTAATTCGGTGAACAACATCGTATTCGCGACTACGAATGGGTTCGCCAAATTGCTTCCAAATCAGATACTCAAAATAGAAGTAGCTTATCGGCGCAAGCGCCTGGAGGGTCGTCCAGCCACCCTCGCTTCCGCGCCGCAGGACGGATGACAGCTTCCACATGGGCCGGGCGAGCTTTTCCGAATCAATTGTCGTGAAGTCGACGTGTTCTTGGAGACCGGCCCGAAGCAATGCCTCACGGTTGCGAATTTGTGTTATGAGATGGGCGTTCACGTGCTTACGGAGCGCCATCGCAAGAGACCATCCCTCCAGCGGAACACTCGTCCATTCCGGATTCGCCGCTTCGGCAATTAGCAGTGCGCGAATTAAGCTCGAGGTGATAGGAAATCGCTTTTTCACACCTTTCGGGTACTAGGTGTTGGGAATTCTGTCAAGGCCATTTATGTGCAGATTTCTTCGTGAGTTATTGCAGGAACGACCACGGTGTGACAACATATAGTACCGCAACAAGTCAGGCAGGAGCAGACGGCAGACGGTGGCTTGCATGGCCGACTCACCCCCGAAGCGGCCCGGACGGATATGCAATGAAACTCCTTTCTGCAAATAACATCAGATGGATTGACTTTGAGATTGAAATGCGTGCTGCGTTCGATGTTATGTCCTACGTTACGAAACGACTGCTGGGTTTTCCACAGACGGTTGCGGATATCGGGGTGTTTTGCGGGCTGTCCTCCGGGATGTTTGTTTGTGAACCTGAGGGTGACTCGCGGACGGATTTCCGGGCCGACCCGGATGAGTTGGCGCGTTTTGTTGACGATGCGGTCGTTTTCGGCAGGGACAACGAGCCGAGATTGACAAGCTTTCTGGCGTCGGTGATGCGCCTGGACACGTCGGCTTTGGTTATCGGAGAGACTTCCATGGGCACCGGGATCAACTTTGAATTTTGAGAACATGCAGAACGATACCGCCGTCCAGAAAACGCTAACCGTTGCCTATGCAGCCGGACCGGGGATGTAATCGGCACTTACCGCTACTGGGCTCAGGGCAGCAAGGACCCGAATGAAGTTTCCGAAGCATTTTCCGCTCTGTTCTATCAAGTCATCCGGGACTCGGCGCTTTCCGCTTACGTAGTGTCTTCGCATGCTCGCCAGGACATCCATGCCGAGGATTGGATCACGATCGAACATCGCCCGAGACCGAGCGGAGGCAAGTCCGGCTTGGCGTATCACTTTGCCGAGCTTGCCTATTGGCTAGGTGTATTTCGAAGCATAATCCGTTCCAAAGCGCGCGTCGCCATCATCGACGATATGGTGCACTGGTGGCTGCTATCGTTGCTGCGTTTGGCCAACGTCCATGTCATACCCGACTTGCACTGTACCATGTGGCCGAGAGGGTATCGCCCAAATGGCCTTAGGCATCGTCTGCTCCACGCAATGAACGGCTGGTTCTGGCGGCATATTCCCGTCGCTACGATATGCGTATCTCCCGAGTGCGAGCGCCAGGTCCGCGAAATTTCAGGCCCGCGCGTAAAAGGCGACCTGATCCAGGCGCGTTCTCATTATGTTCATGGTTATCTGGACACCATCCCCGAGGCGGATTGGGACCGGCGCCCATTTCGGCTCCTTTTTGCCGGTAGGATCGAGGAAAGCAAAGGAATCTATGACCTTTTGAGGGTCGTGGAGCGCATTCAAACAATCATTCCTGGCGGCCTTGTTGTGGAGGTTTGCGGATCCGGCTCCGCGGAGAAGGAATTCGTAAACGCCATCGCGGAACGAAATCTTGGTGACATCGTGCATTTCAAAGGCCGACTTGATCGTTCGGGGATGCGCGATGCCTACTCAAGAGCACATGCGGTTCTGGTGCCGACCTTGTCCAGTTTTGCCGAGGGGCTCAACAGGGTAGTGATGGAAAGTGTGCTCTCTGGAAGACCCGTCGTCGCGACCACGGTATGCAATACCCAAGAGGTTTTCGAGCAATCGGCGATGCATGTGCGGCCAGGCGATGTGGATGCCATGGCCGATGCCATCTTGAAACTGGCCTGTGACCGGGATTTCTATGAAGGCAAACGGGCTGGATGCAAATACGACGAGAGCCCTTTTTACGACCCCGAGCAGAGCTGGGGAGCCGCAGTCGGCAAGGCAATCGAGATTGGCTTAAAGCACGCCAAGCGGGGCACGTCTCTTGAACCTGGAAATTGACCTCTATCAACCAACATATATTCCTGGTGATGTGATTACCGCATGCTGCCGACGATCATCCTGGTCAACCACAACACCGCCGGTCTGCTGCCTTTGGCTATCGAGGCCCTAAGTACAGCTTCCCGCAACAGCGTGTCCGAAATAAATTAACACCTAATCGGGACGATTTTACAGTTCAAAAAGAACTACCCTTTGAGGTATATGGTGAAATTCCGTGGAGGGAGCAAGCTCAGCAGCCATGGGAACACGGTAGAGGAGATGGTGCGCCATATCGTGGCAAAGATCCGCAAGAGTTACCGAGGGGAAGTCCCGATCCTGGTGCGGATGGATGCAGGATTCTTCGATGAGAAGCTCTTCAAGGTGTTTGAGGAACTCGGGCTTGGCCATTTCTGCACTGCCTCGTTCCAGATCTCTTTTTCTTTGAGCTTATGCATGGCCGATGGGTGAATTTTGCTGGGATTCCGACTATGAGCCTCTTTGAAAACCCCCTTTGCGGTATAGCTCGCTGGGTCAAGCGGTTAACGGATATTGCTCTGTCCTGCACAGTTCTCATCTTCATGGCCATTCCCATGTTGGGTATCGCACTCGGGGTCAAGCTCTCGTCTCCCGGACCGGTGTTGTTCAAGCAACGCCGCTATGGGCTGGACGAAAGGGAGATCGTGATCTGGAAGTTTCGAACCATGAAGCAATGCAAGGACGGGGAAGACCCCGACGGAGGGAGACTGGCATCGGCAGATCCCGGACGCATCACGCGCTTTGGAGGCTTCTTGCGTCGAACATCCCTCGACGAACTCCCGCAGTTCATCAATGTCCTGCAGGGGAGGATGTCCATCGTGGGGCCCAGACCCCATGTGGTGATGCAAAATGAATATTATCGCGGACTGATTCAAGGATATGGGCTTCGACACAGGGTCAAGCCGGGACTCACTGGATGGGCTCAGGTCAATGGATTCAGGGGTGAGGCGGCAACACTCGAAACGATGGAGGAGCGCATTGCATGCGACCTCCACTATGTTCGCAACTGGTCGCTATCCCTTGATTTCAAGATACTCTTCCTGACCCTTGTCCGAGGGGCATGGAGGCAGAGGACCTAAAGAGAAGGGAGCAATACCGCAACACCCAACTTCCGTTCATCGACATTTATGCCCCATTCCTTGGGAACCCATGTGCGGGAAACATCCAGCGAGAGGACCAGATAGCGATAGATATCCTGTCGGCCCGGGGGTTGATGTTCATAAATGTAGTCCCTTGTCATGGGAATTTCCAACGAATTCCAACCGCTCTTGGCAAGTGTTATTTCATGGTGCACCCCGCTCTTATCTCCATACCTGACCGTCACCGGGTTCTGCTCAACATCCGGGTGGTTGAGCCAAAAAGACAATTTTATCTTTTCCGGCAACTCTGAAGTAATGGGGATCTGCAGTTGGGAGTCCTCACGGCACCAGCGCACAATGCCGTCATTCCATTGCTCAGGGACATAGCAGTTCCTCTCGTACCTGAGTGGCCACCAGTGGGAATTTTGCATAGATTGGTAACCTTCTTTTCCAAAGGTCATCCAGTAGGTTCCTGCAGCGAAAAGAATAGTTGAGAAAAAGCAGAAGAGGCCGAAGATACGCATCATGGTTCGGCTGAATTGGTATCCATAGCGTATGGCTGCCGCATAGAGGAAGGCCAGAAGGAGCACAAAGACCCACAGCACATCAAGCGGCATTGTGTGGGGTGCGGTCAGGAACAGAGCAAGCAGAATGATGATGCTTGTGAATGCAATACCGACTGCCCATCGCTCGTCCCGATTTTCGATGCGCTTTCTAACGCGAAAAAGCATCCACAGTGGTAGGACCGTTATTACGAGGTTCAAGGCTAGGCCGGGGATTCCCAGCTCCACAGCCATTTGCAGGTAGTGATTGCAGGCAATATCCACAAACCTGTACCTGGGGTCTTCCGCATATCGATACCGCACGTTGTCAAGATTGCGCTGGTAGCCTCCCGGACCGAGGCCGGCAACAGGTGACTCCCTTATCATCCTTACTGCCTGACGCCACAAATGGAGACGCATGGATTTTTCAAGAATCCCTAGCGTGCCTCCTTCCTTGAAATCCTCAAAGGTTGAGTCAACCCGATTGAGCGTCTCAAGGGAAAGAAGGCGATTTGCTTTCACTGCCGCCAACCCCAGGAGAAGGATGCAAATCAGCAGGAATGCCGGACCGCAAACAAGCAGCCGGCGTTTCACCACGGGCAGTTCAGTGTGAACCCATGCGAATACCACAGGCAACAATACGATTAATGCTATCACCCCTGCAAGTCCGGTGCGACTGCCGGAGATAAGCAGCGCAATGAACAGCACCATGCATAACAAGCAATAGGCTAACTTTCGAATCCTTTCATCCAGGGTTATGATTTTGTAAATGCAGAGTGGCATGAGAAAATAGATGGTGAGCCCGAAGCTGTTTGCGTCATATCCCAGGCCTGAAGCCCGCTTAAGCTCGGCAAAAAAAGGAACGTTAAGAAAATGGATGTCCACAAAGGCTTGATAGAAGGCGACCACCATGGATGGAACGAATAAGATCGGAAGAAGGTGCCACGACCTGTACGTAGAGTACTCACAACGATAGAGGCGTATTGCCAAGAAGAGAAGTACAGGAAAGAGAAGATAACTGGTAGCTATCCGGGCCGTTACATGCAATCCCCATTCAGCATTGTAATGGGCAACGGTGATGGGATGCAGTGGACCCAATAGACTCAGACTCGTACAGTATGCCAGACTTGAAGAGATGATCCAGGCGCTGTAGACAAGGAGCATATCTCGGTACGATCGACCTTCCACCCATCCTGAAGCACTTGAAAGAAGCACTCTCCCAGCTATTAGGAAACCTCCCATGAGGCTCACCATCCACAGGGAGGACAGCCATGGATAAATCCTTCCGGTGAAAAGAAAAAGAAAAGCGAAAGAGAAGATTAGGAAAACCCACCAGGATTTCTTCTGAACGGAGATAACCATCGCCGTTATACCTCATGCCACCCAGGCGAATATATGGCTACGGGCAGAGTAGCCTCGGTTAGGATGTGTGCCTTGCTCGGAGCGATCCGGGCCTTTTGTTGTTTCGGGCGTTGATGGTTTTTGGTATGTTGAGCAGGAAGGTTTACACACTATTTACACACCCACAAAAAAGAGGTTAGCGGAAATCCGGCTAACCCCTTGATTTTACTGGCGCGCCCAAGAGGATTCGAACCTCTGACCTACGGATTCGTAGTCCGGCACTCTATCCAGCTGAGCTATGGGCGCGCATGCTTGAGTGGCTTTCATGTAACAAACTTTGCTCCGTGAAGCAAGGACAAAAGACCGACAGGGATTGCCGGATAAGATGACGAGGGAAGATGATACCGGACCAACGCAAAGAGGGGGAGGCCCGCTTTCGTTTTTGAGCCGTCGCCAGAGGATGGGGTGGGCGGCCCTGATCATGGGTGGGAGCGTTCTCCTCTCTCGGTTCATGGGTCTGATCCGGGACAAGGTCATATCCTACCTTTTCGGGGCAACCAGCGAGTCCGACCTCTATTTCGCGGCGTTCGTCATCCCGGACTTCATCAACTACCTGCTGGCCGGCGCCTATTTTTCCATCACGCTCATTCCTCTTCTCAACGCCTATTTCGAAAAGGACGAGGAAGACGGCTGGCGTTTCTTCTCTGCGGTCTTTACCTGGATCGCCCTGCTCATCTTCGTTCTGACCGCTCTGGCCATGGCGTTTGCTCCTCGGCTCGCTCACCTTGCCGCCCCCGGGCTTTCCGAGGAAGCCCTGGCGCGATTGGCCTTCTTCCTTCGGATCGTACTTCCGGCACAGATCTGCTTTCTTCTCGGGTCGTGCATCACCGCCGTCCTCTATCTTCGCAAGCAGTTTCTGATTCCGGCCCTCATGCCGCTGATCTACAACTTCATGATCATTCTCGGCGGGCTTCTCCTGCGAAGCCGGGGTATGGAAGGATTCTGCTGGGGTGTTCTAGCCGGGGCCTTTCTCGGGAATTTTCTGTTGCCGTATCTCGGGACACGATTCGGACAAGGACTCAGGCTCCGTTTTTGTTTCTACCACCCCGGTCTCAAGAGGTTTTTTCTGCTGGCTCTGCCGCTTATGCTGGGGCAGTCGGTAGTGGTCCTGGACGAACAGCTGGTCCGGGTTTTCGGGTCCATGGCAGGCATTGGCGCCATCAGTTGGCTCAATTATGCACGCCGGATCATGCTCGTCCCGGTCGGAGTCGTGGCACAGGCTGCGGGTGTCGCTTCCTACCCGTTTCTGGCCGAACTCGCGGCGAAAAGGGATTTCCCCAAATTCCATCAAACCCTGAACAGTGCTCTGCGAGGCGCCCTCGCGCTTCTGGTTCCTCTTTCCGTCTGGATGATGGCCGTCTCCGAGCCCACCGTAAGACTCATCTTTCAGCAGGGTCATTTCGGGCCTTCGGATACCCTGGAGACCTCACAAGTGCTCCTGATCATGCTGGCTGCCGTTGTTTGCTGGGGTTTTCAGCAGGTCCTGGGAAGAGGCTATTACGCGCAGCAGGATACTCTCACCCCGGCCCTCATCGGCACCGTCGCCACGGTCTTCTCCGTCCCCGTCTATTACTTCGTCACGCGGCACTTCGGGGTAGTCGGCGTGGCCCTCTGCCAGTTCGATTTCCGTGGCCGTCTACACCGGGGTCTTGAGCCTCTGGTGGCGCCATCGCTTCGGCAAAGAGGCTTTTCTCGGGCTGGGCGGCGATTTCCTGAAGGTGACCGCGCTCTCCCTGCTTGCGGGAGCGCCTGCCCTGCTTGTGGTCAAATTACGGTTTATCGACGTCGTTCTCCATCCCTACGGGGAGGCTCTCTATGCCATCGGAGTCAGCGGCATTGGTTTTGCCGTGGTTTTCGTGATGCTGTCGCGGTATTTTATTCCGGACCTTATCAGGCCCGTGCTGCAGAAGGCCGGTCCCATCGGTCGGTTATTGCTCCTCTGATGCCTTCGGGGCGCCGGTGAGGGAGTGTTTAGGCGAGTGTTTTTGAATAAGGTCGCCAGGGACATCTTGAGGCGGGGATCAACCCGGCGGGGTGAACGTTGATGCGCATCGGGCAACATAGAATGTGGGTTTTGAGATGAAAGATCCGTGGCTTGTTGCGACTTTACGGCGGGTCGCCATCCTGATCGCGATGTCGACACTATTGGTAGCCTTCGGTGTTTCGGGATACATTATCGTCGAGCACTTTACCTTTCTTGAAGCCCTCTATATGACCGTTATCACACTGGCAACCGTCGGTTACGGCGAGGTGAAACCCCTCGATGATGCCGGACGGATTTTCACTATCGTTTTGATTTTGACGGGGGCGGGGTTTCTCACTTACTGTCTGATCTACTTCAGCCAGGTTCTTCTCGACCCCAACTTGATCGACCTTTATCGGAGGCGAAGATTGAAGAAGCAACTCGACCAACTGGAAGACCACTACGTCATCTGCGGGTATGGGCAGATGGGACAAATCATCGTCGAGGAATTGCTGAACCACAAGCTTCCCGTTGTGGTGATCGACAGTGACGATTCCCTGATCATCCGCTTCCGGGAGAAGGGGATCCTTCATCTTATGGCGGATGCGACGGAGGAAGGAAACCTCATTGCCGCGGGTATTCAGCGGGCCAAAGGTCTGGTCGCGGTGGTCAACAAGGACACGGATAATGTCTTTATCGTGCTCACCGCAAGGGACATCAACAAGGATATGCTGATTTTTGCCCGGGCAGGAAGCCCCAGCACCCACAAAAGGCTCCTCAAGGCAGGGGCAAACCGCGTCGTATCGCCGTTCGCTACCGGGGCACACCGGATTGCTCAAAACATCCTGCGCCCGACGGTGACCGACTTTTTGGAACTGGCCTTATCCACCGAGGGTCTGGAACTGAGTCTGGAGGAGCTTGTCATTCCCCCTGATGCCGACCTGGTCGGTAAAGAACTTATGCACTCCGGCATTCGCAGTCAGTACAACCTGATTGTGGTCGCCATCAAACGCAGTGGGGGATCGATGATCTACAATCCGTCTCCGCAGGAAATCATTGAGGCGGGTGACATTCTGATCGCAATTGGTCCCCAGGAAAACCTCCTCAGTTTTGGCCGGGAAATCAAAGGCTCCTTCCAATCCTCATCCTGAGTCCGACGGAGTGCCGGAGATTCCCGGAAATGAATTTGACAAAGCAACGGTGATCTCCTATAAACGAGCCAATACCGTGCTTGAAAGTGAAGTCGGGTTTCATCTTTCTCTTTGTGGATTTCGTTCTACCGGTTGCGGCTCAAACCCTCACAATAATATGAACGAAAGATCGTTGCGTTCGTCCACCATAACAGGGTACCTCAGCCCGGATTTTTGGTGAGATGCTGGGACGTGGGATGCGCTTAAACCCTGGGCAACGGTCTTTTATGGGCTGTACTCAGCACCTTGTACAAGGCATTCGGCTTTTTCAGAGGGGTTGAGTGTTTGGTTGGAGGCGAACGACCATATTTCTCTTACGGTACGAACTATCAAGGGAATAGGAGGATGGTTGCCATGGCTTACGAAAACATTTTGTTCGAAGTTGAGGATGGGGTGGGCTTGCTTACGTTCAACCGGCCGAAGGCCTTGAATGCCCTAAATCCGAAGACCCTGGAAGAAGTGAGCGAGGTGGTCGAAAGCACTCTGCAAGACGAGAGTATCCGGGTTCTGGTACTCACCGGCGCTGGTGACAGGGCCTTTGTGGCGGGCGCCGACATTACCACCTTCCCGACGCTGAATCCCCTCCAGGCAAGACACTTTGCGGAAGTAGGACAGAGCGTATTCTTTAAGCTGGAGCATTTGCCCAAACCGGTAATCGCCTGTGTCAACGGCTTTGCGCTGGGTGGCGGTTGTGAACTGGCCATGAGCTGTGATTTCATCTATGCCTCGGATAAGGCAAGGTTCGGCCAACCTGAAATCAATCTCGGACTGATTCCCGGCTATGGCGGGACCCAAAGGCTGGCACGCCTGATCGGAAGAGCCAAAGCTAAAGAGCTTTGTATGACCGGGGAAATGATTGATGCTCAACAGGCAAAGGATCTGGGACTGGTGGCCAAGGTGTTCCCCGCCGATCAACTCATGGACGAGACTATGAAAGCCGCCAAACTGATGGCGACGCGAGCGCCGGGAGTGCTCCGTTCGCTCAAACAGCTAATCAATCGAGGCCTGGACGTCGACCTGAAGAGCGGCTGCGCCCTCGAAACCGAAGCTTTCGGCCTCGTTTTTGCCAGTCAGGATGCAAGGGAAGGCGTTTCGGCGTTTCTGGAAAAGCGCAAGCCTGAATTCAAGGGCTCGCTGACCACTTGATTGCGCATGTCGGGCTTGGCATTGTCGGACGCCGAAATTCGTCGAACTCACAAATGTCCACCGCTGCTGAATGGAAAAGGCTTTCCGGCCGGTCCATTCGGTCTGAGACGGGAACGCTTCGAGCGAGAGGGGAGCAATCATGAATTTTGAACTCACCGAAGAACAACAGATGATCCAGGACATGGTCCGGAAGTTCGCCGAAAGGGAAATCAAGCCGGTTGCCGCCGAACTGGATCGGACTCATCGCCATCCTGCCGAGATCCTTTCCAAAATGGGTGAACTGGGGCTCATGGGAATTACCATTCCCGAACAGTACGGCGGCGCGGGGATGGACTATATTTGCTATGCCCTGTCCACCATTGAAATCTCCAAAGCCTGCGCTTCCTGTGGCGTCATCATGAGCGTGTGCAACAGCCTCTACAATTTCCCCGTGTACGCTTATGGCACTGAAGAGCAGAAGCAGAAGTTCCTGCCCCCGGTTGCCGGCGGTCAAGTCCTGGGATGCTACGGCCTGACGGAGGCCGGCGCCGGATCGGACCCTGCCAGCATGAAAACGACGGCAGTGCTCGATGGCAACGAGTGGGTCATCAACGGCGTCAAGAGATTCATCACCAACGGTAATGTTGCTGATTATTGCGTGCTGGCCGCGGTGACCGACAAGACGGCCGGGTACAAAGGCATCAGTTCCTTTATTGTCGATCTTAAGAATACGCCCGGCTTCAAGGTCGGAGTCGTCGAAGAGAAACTGGGCATCAACGCCTCGGGAACGTCTGAGCTGGTTTTCGAGGATGCCCGAATCCCCAAGGAAAACCTGCTGGGGAAGCCGGGCGAGGGCTTCCGGCAAATGCTCACCACGCTCGATGGCGGGCGTATCGGCATCGCTTCTCAGGCGCTCGGGATCGGGCGCGCAGCCCTGGAGGAAGCCGTCGAATACAGCAGAACCCGCGAACAGTTCGGCAAGCCGATTTCTACCTTTCAGGCTATTCAATGGAAGCTTGCCGACATGGCGACGCAACTCGATGCCGCTGAACTGTTGATCCTGCGGGCTGCCTGGTTGGAGCAAAATGGCAGGCATTTCGAAAAGGAAGCCGCCATGGCCAAATTGCTGGCTTCGGATGTGGCCATGATGGCAGGTGTTGAGGGTGTTCAAGTCCTGGGGGGATACGGGTACTGCAAAGAGTACCCCATGGAACGTCACCTGCGTGACGCCAAGATTACTCAGATCTACGAAGGCACCAATGAAATCATGCGCCTGGTGATTGCCCGAAATATCCTGAAACAGCGGTAGCCGAGGGGTTGACTTCCCTCCCGGAAGAAAAGAAGCCCTGGAAGGCGTGACGCCTCCAGGGCTTTTCTTATGCCGCAGGCAAGATGATGGTACCGGCAGACCCGGGTTGCTTCTGATCGACTCTGGTCGTTCGGTGCCTTCTTTGTTTCTCGATCCATCCCTGCGGGATTAGGATCCCCTGTTCAAACCAGGGGAACTCAAGCAGTTCGCATGAGACGCCGCTCGCGCCGCTGGATTCGCTTGATCGCTTTTTTCTTCTTGATGCGACGGCGTTCACCTTTGGACAGATAATAATTATGGCGACGCAAGACGGGTTGTACGTTCTTTTGAAAATCTTTGCGGAGCTTCCGTATTTTCTTTTCTATACTTTCTTTAGTTTCGGCCTCCGGCATTCAGTTTTCACCTGCCTTTCAGAGAAGTTTTGCCTAAGGTCCCAACCCTTTTGTTTAAAAACGGAGCAGATCAGCGCCCTCTAAAGATTGGATCAATCCGGCAGTCTGTGGGCTCTTGCGCCGGAATGGATACAGAGGCCCCAGAACTTGGCAAACATAAAGCAAAATCGCGAAGACTGCAAGCTTATTAGAAGTTTTTTTCAGAAGCCCGGAAGATGGTGTCAGGTTTGAGAAGAGACATCATAGTGGGAAAAGTGCATGGTGAAGGTGGCTCGTCCCTGAGTTGCCGACCTCAGGACGGTCGAATATCCGAACATCCTTGAAAGCGGCACCACCCCCCGCACCACCTGGATGGCTTTGCGCGCGGTTATGCTTTCCACCCGGCCCTTGCGGAGATTTATGTCTCCCAGAACTTCGCCCAGAAACTCATCCGGGACCAGGACTTCCACCGCCATAAAAGGTTCGAGCAGGAGCGGTGACGCCTGTTCGACGGCCTTCTTGAAGGCCATGGTTGCCGCCACTCTGAAAGCCAGTTCACTGGAAAAGGATTCGTGAAAATCGCCACCGACGATGACGGCCTCGACATCGACGACCGGGTATCCCATGAGCGGGCCGCTGCCGAGCCCGTCGCGAACCCCTTCCTCCAAAGCCGGGAAAAACATCTCGGGAATAGAAGCGTCTCTGATCTTGTTGACAACGACGTTGCCCTTTCCCCGGGGGATGGGCGCCAGGTGCAGTTCGACCATGGCGTAGTGTCGGGCACCGGCGATCTCACGGTCGAAAACCCCCTGAGACAAGGCTTCCCGGGAAACGGTCTCACGATAGACAACCTGAGGTTTGCCGGCGTTGACACCCACGTTGTAATCGCGCTCCAGGCGGGTGACAACGATCTCCAGGTGCAGTTCACCCATCCCGCTGATGATCGTCTGTCCGGTGTCGGGATTTTCATTGAAACGAAAAGTGGGGTCTTCTTCCGCGAGTTTGCTCAAGGTATCCAGGAGCTTTTCCTGGTCGGCCCGGGTTTTGGCTTCGACCGCAATCGACATAACGGGTTCATAGGTATCGATGGCCTCAAGCAGGATGGGATTCTTGGAATCGCACAGGGAGTCTCCCGTCGATGCCGATTTCAGCCCCATCAGGGCGACGATGTTTCCTGCCCCGGACTGGTCGAGCCGGTCGCGCTTATTGGCATGCATCTGAAAAATACGGGAGACCTTCTCTCGAATTCCTTTGGAGACATTCAAGACTTCATCTCCGACCTTCAGTTTTCCGGAATAAAGCCTTGCGTAGGTGAGTTTGCGCCCCTGGTCCATAACGATTTTGAAAGCCAGGGCCGCCAACGGTTCCTGTTCACTGCTTGCGCGGTGCTCCATTGCTTTGGTTTGAGGATTAACGCCGTCGATGGGCGGGATATCCACGGGAGAGGGCAGAAAATCGACAATGGCATCAAGCAGGGGTTGAATACCCTTATTGCGCAATGCCGTCCCGCAAAGAATCGGCACAATCTTGAGTTCGAGAGTGAGTCGGCGAATAACGGGGATGAGGTCGGAGGCGCCGATCTCTTCTCCCCCCAGGTAGCGTTCCATGAGCTTCTCATCCCGCTCGGCGACCTTGGCGACCAGTCGGTCCCGTGCTTCCAGTGCCTCCGGCAGCAAGGAAGGGTCGATTTCCTGGTAGGTATACTGTGCTCCCAGGGTCTCATCCAGCCAAACAACCTGGCGGAGGTGCAGAAGGTCCAGGACGCCCCGAAACTCCGATTCCTGACCGAGAGGCAGCTGCAAAGGCAGGGGATGGGTCTTGAACTTTTCCTCAATCTGCCGCACCACGTTGTGAAAGTCCGCTCCGATCCGGTCCATCTTGTTGACGAAGGCAATTTTGGGAACAAAGTATTTATCCGCTTGATGCCAGACGGTTTCCGACTGAGGCTCCACTCCCCCAACCGCGCAAAACACGGCAATAACCCCGTCGAGTACCCGCAGCGAGCGCTCGACCTCGATGGTGAAATCGACGTGGCCGGGGGTGTCGATGAGGTGCAGTTCATGGCCCCGCCAGTGGCAGGTGGTTACGGCAGAAGTAATGGTAATGCCTCGCTCCTGTTCCTGTTCCATCCAATCCATCACCGCAGTGCCGTCATGGACTTCGCCCATCTTGTGGGACCGGCCCGTGTAGAAGAGGATGCGTTCGGTCACGGTGGTCTTGCCGGCGTCTATGTGGGCGATGATGCCCATATTGCGGAAGGTGTTGAGCTGTGATCTTTCGGCCATGATATTTCCCCGGTTGCGGCGAAACGAGAAGCGTAAGTAAACCCTTTTTCATGTCACGGCCTTACTCTATATGGGATTCCCGGGAAGGTGTCAAGGCGAGGGGAGACGGGCATGGGGCGGGAAAGGTCGAAATCGCAAGAGATCCTGCATGTTTTCAATTCAAACAAGAAAGATAACGGTTGCGTCAAATCTAGTGATTAATAGAGAGATCGTGAAAGATATCCCTTTGAAAACCATCAACATCAGACGAGAACCATTCCTCACCGTCCATATTTATGAAAGCATCGCCACTATGTTCCGCATGGCTCCCCGATAACATCCAGAACAAGCGATTTCGGTCGTATTCTGCCATAGTTCGTGAAAAACCCGGTTTATGACGTTTTGACGGGCAGGGGGCGGAAAAGCTCGAAATCGCAAGCGATCCCGGATACTTTTAACTGAGTGAGTAAATTCCGCCCTATTCTGCCAAAATCCACGAAAAACCCGATTTTTGACCTTTGCCAGGAACCTTCCTCCCCTGCTAAGAGGTTCCCTGTCCTATTTATGACTTCGAGACCAATTCGATCCGGCCTATGAAAAGTATCTCCGGAATTGGCAAAGACCTAAGTCGAGCGATTCGGTCGGCCACTGCCCGATCAGGCCGGCGAAGGCCGGCATCCAGAGGGTGAGTACAGATCCCGGGATTCCTGCCTTCGCAGGAATGACGACAGAGGATGCTCACGATATGAATCGCTCAATTCAGGAAAGAGTAATTGCCGCTCCGCAGATCAACCGGTGGAGTACCGCAAAATGGGAGCTCGCTATGAGTGTTAGGACTTTAGCGAAGGAATTGTACCGGGTCATGAAGGAAGTGGAACAACTGGAAAAAGACCTGGCCGGGATGGCCCCCGGGCGGCCGGAAAGAAATGGGTTGGAACGCCGACTCATGACTGCCCGCGCTGAGGAAAAACGCCTGAAGGCCATGTTGGAAGGAGCAAAAGCCGATTGACGAAGAAGGAGTGCGGGTTTCCCTCCCTCTCCGTCAAAATTCGATGCCGCGCTGGGCCTTTACCCCCTGCTCATGAAAGGGATGCTTCACCTGGCGCATCTCGGTGACCAGATCGGCCGCCGCTACCAAATCATCCGGAGCACCTCTTCCGGTAATCACCAGGTGCAGGTTTTTAGGGCGCTTGGCGACCGCTTCCAAGACCGACTTCAGCGGGAGCAGTCCGTAGGAGAGCACATAGTTCAATTCATCCAGGATGATCATCTCGTAAGACGATCCTTCCATTGCTGCGACCGCCCGTTCCCACCCTGATCCTGCGAGTCGCTCATCTTCCTCGAGGGACTCCTTCCGCCAGGTGAAGCCTGACCCTAAGGGTTCGATCGTGATCTCTTCAAATCGCTTAAGAGCTTCAAGTTCACCGTAAGACCAGGCGCCCTTGATAAATTGCAGAATCAGGACCTTCATCCCCTGCCCCGCAGCACGAAGGGCCATCCCCAGGGCAGCGGTCGTCTTGCCCTTGCCGTTTCCGGTCAATACAACAAGCAGACCCTTTGTCATGCAAGTTCCTCCAACGAAAAAAGCGGGCTTGTTGCGCCCGCTTCAGTGAAAATTCGTGCTGTCTCTCACCCAATGGCAATATTGATTATCGAAACTTCGATCCTGCTTGCTTCCGGACCCATGAACTGGTTCGAAAGATAACCTTCTGTTTTGGATCTTACTCGGTTGTGGTACTTTCGCTCTTTTTCTCGCTGCTTTCAGTTTTTGTCGTTTCAGCGTTTTGGGCTGCGCTGGTGCTCTGGTTCTTGCCCGCATAATCCGTTACATACCAACCCGAACCTTTGAGGTGGAAAGTGCTCATGGAGATGAGCTTATGCAATTCCCCACGGCAGTGAGAACACGCCGAGAGGGGTGGATCGGAAAATCTCTGGATGGCCTCGGTCGTCTTCCCACACTTGGTGCATTCGTATTCGTAGATTGGCATTTCAAGAACCTCCGGCTAACATTCTTGCTCTTTCCATGGCACAAACAATAATTGCTTAACAGCATTCGCATTATAAGAATAGCTGACGGGTTGTCAAGACCATCGTGCAATCCCGCTCAAAAACTTGCATTGCGGCTCATAGCGCCGCTCAGAACTTCACGGTTCGGACAATCATCTCATATTCCTGGATTTCCTCCGGAGTCATCTCGCGCCGGAGCAATTTGCGGTTGACAAAGATGGGACATTTCTGGTGGAGCGCCAAAGCCACCGCATCACTGGGACGACTGTCGAAGGTAATCTCCTTGCCCTGAATGCTGGCGCAGACCTTTGCGTAGTAAGTGTTTTCCTGCATTTCATGAATTTCAATGCGTTCGAAAACCACTCCGGCATGGTTCAGGATGGAGAGATAGAGATCGTGCGTCAGGGGGCGCTTGGGCTCCACAAGTCCTTTTTCTTTGGCGATGGCGGTGATCTCGGCATCCCCGACAAACATCAGGAAGTAATGGGAATCCTCTTCGGACTCCTTCAGAATCACCATATTACCCTGGATACGGTCGGTCTTGATGAAGACCTCTTTCGTTTCCACAAAATCCTTCAAGTTCATATTCGCCTCCTGCAAATGAACCGGACCTCTTTCGCGCTCACACGGGTTAACTTAAGGCATTTCCGCAACAAGTCATCACCTATCGAAGATGTTTCTGAGTATCGGTTTCCTGCCGTTACGACTCCAAGGCAGCACCGACGCGCCAGCGGGTCCCCCGGGGAGTGTCTTCAAGAAGAATCCTCTTCTTTTCCAGTTCGTCCCTTATTCGATCACTCTCAGCAAAATTTTTCGCCAATCTTGCCTGTTGGCGAAGTTCGATGAGGCTGCACACCTCTTGCTCGGTTATCCCGGTCGATTTAATCTTGAGTGTCCGCTGTTCCTCGAAAAAGTCCTGCGGTTCTCTTGTGAGCAGACCTAAGACCCTCGTATATTCCTGCAACTTCGAGGCTACCCTTTGGGCAAGGAGAGCGTCGGCGCCCTTCAGTTTCTTCTGCCCGAACCGGTCCATGAAACGCTGCAGGCGTCGCTGCAGGGTGAAGCAATGGCCGATGGCCAGCGCGGTGTTGAAATCATTGTTCATGGCGTCTTCGAATGCTCCCGGAAGCGCTGAAACGAGGTCGTAGAGTTCCGGGTCCTGCTTCTGCAAAGCGGCCTCCGTCGCCTGGGCGTCCGTGCCGAACAAAGCGCGATCCTTGATCGCGGCCAGGGTCCCGTAGAGCTTTTCCACCCCCCGCTCCGCCTCGGAGACGTTCTCATCGGTGAAGTCCACCGGACTGCGGTAGTGTTTGCTGAGCACAAACAGGCGCAGCACTTCGGGATGGACCTCTTTCAGGAAGTCCCGGATAATGAAAAAATTGCCTAGAGATTTCGACATCTTCTGATTGTTGATGTTAACGAAGCCATTGTGCAGCCAGTAGCGGACGAACGGGACTTCGAAGGCCGCTTCACTCTGAGCGATTTCATTCTCGTGATGCGGAAATATCAGGTCCTTGCCACCACCGTGCATATCGAACGTCTCTCCCAGATAGCGCATGCCCATGGCGGAACATTCAATGTGCCAGCCGGGCCGGCCGGGGCCCCACGGGCTATCCCATACCGGTTCACCCGGCTTACTCCCTTTCCAGAGCACAAAATCCAGAGGGTTTCGCTTGTTGACGTCCACCTCAACCCGAGCGCCCGCAATCATCTCTTCGAGGGATCGCCCCGACAGTTTTCCGTAGCCTGCGAAACGCTCAACTTCAAAGTAGACATCGGTGCCGGACTGGTAGGCAATTCCTTTGGCGATAAGGGTTTGTATGATGTCGATCATGGCCGGGATGTGATCGGTTGCCAGCGGTTCCCTGTTCGGGCGCAGGATGTCAAGCGCATCCATATCCTCGTAGAAGGCCGCAATAAAGCGATCGGCCACGGCACGGTAATCAGTGCCCAACTCTTGGGCGCGACGGATGATCTTGTCGTCGATGTCGGTAAAATTCCTGACGTAAGTTACCTCGTAGCCAAGATGGAGAAGGTATCGGTAGATGACGTCAAAAACGATCGCAGATCGAGCGTGTCCGATGTGGCAGTAGTCATACACCGTGATCCCGCAGACGTAGAACCTGACTCTACCCGGTTCAAGGGGTATGAATTCTTCTTTTCTCTTTGTCAGGGTATTATAAACGACCAGTCCCATGAATTAGCATCTCCTGAGGTGCTCGACAACAACTTACGGGCGTCGGCGGTCGCCCGCCAAGGCTATTGTGCTTATCTCATTGTTTCTCATGACCGTCCACTTCCGAATTAGATCCTCATTCACAAAAAGCATCCCATCCGGCAACCAGGTTGCTCCGCGTGGCCTTTCGGGATTGCCCGCCGGCGCTCGGGGTGAACCGGGCGCTCTGACCATTTGGTCACGGCGCGGCTTCCGTCAGCAACGCCACCGCATAAGCCGCAATCCCTTCCTTCCTTCCCGTGAATCCCAGTCGCTCCGTGGTTGTGGCTTTGACATTGATCCGTGACCGGTCAACATCAGCAGCTTTGGCGATCTTTGCCACCATGTGGGGAATGTGAGGAGCCAGGCGGGGTTCCTGCAGCACCAGGGTAGTATCCAAATTCCCGATTTCGAAGCCGCGACTCTCTGATCAGCACAGCCGTTCGCTCAACCAGAAGGAGGCTGGAGATGCCTTTGTACGCGGGGTCCGAATCCGGGAAATGATGCCCGATATCCCCCATGGCGGCCGCCCCGAGAAGCGCGTCACAGATTGCGTGAAGCAGGACATCGGCGTCGGAATGGCCAATCAGTCCATGGCTGTGGGGAATCTCCACACCCCCGAGAATCAAGGGGCGGTCTTCGACAAAGGCATGAACGTCGTAGCCGAATCCTACTCGCATGGAATGCTTCCTGAACGAGCTTTGAACGCTTCACCAGAGTATGCGCCAACCATCTGTTCTCTTTCAGGGCTGCTTTTCACCACCGGATACCGATGGTGAAAGAGTGACATGAAGGGCCTCTTCGTCATTCCACCCCCAAAAACCGATTCCCCCAACTCACGTCCTCGGGCGTGGTGATCTTGATATTCGAACGCTCCCCCCGAACCACGGAAACAGACAAGCCGAGGCACTCCACCAAAAATGCGTCATCGGTGGCCACCCGGTTCTTCTTCCTCGCTTCCCGGTATGCACTCACGATGATATCCCTGCGAAACACCTGCGGTGTCTGGGCGAGCCAGATCTCATCTCGCTGAACAGTCTCCATCACCACCTCTTCGCGCACCCGCTTGATGGTATCGGTAGCAGGCAAAGCGGCGATGGCCGCTCCCGTCTGCTGAGCGGCCCGCCAGGTGTTTTCGAGGAGTTCAAGCGAGACAAAGGGGCGCACGCCGTCATGAATGAGGACCCACTCGCAATCTGAAGGCAACTCCCGCAGTCCGTTATAGACACTGTCCTGGCGTTCGGCACCGCCGGCAATCAGGGCAATGGTCTTGCAGTCGGCTGCGCCCGATTGTTTCGCCCTTGAATCCTTAAGAAATCCCCGGTGCGCAGGAGTTGCGGGGGCACCCGGGAGGGACCCTGTCGATACGTACTGAAATCTTTCTGACTCGTTCCTGCAAAGTTTTCGCAAGAGGCTCTCGGTTTCCTCCAAGAAATCATTTTGAACCACCACCCGGATCAACGAAAGGAAGTAGGCCCTCGAAAGGGCCTCAAGGGTGTGCAGGAGTATGGGCTTTCCGGCTATTTCCAGAAATTGTTTCGGCTTGGCCATCCCCATCCGTAGACCACGCCCGGCGGCGGGAATGATGGCGCAGGTTTTGGGCATGATGAAACGACCCCGAGAAAAAAAGAGAAAAAAGAAAAGATTTGGAGCAGGTCGTAAGCCGGGTTCTGTTCCCTTCCGCGGCCGAAACGGCTGAAGAAAGGCAATGATCATTCCTCTAGTCCCGTTGTTACCAGCGGGCTCAAGCAACCTACCCGAGAGCTTGGACGGGCCGCCCTCAAGCGCTCTCCTATTTGGTCTTGCTCCTGGTGGGGTTTGCCTAGCTTCCGATGTCACCACCGGAACTGGTGAGCTCTTACCTCACCGTTTCACCCTTACCCCGCAAATGCGGGGCGGTCTGCTTTCTGTGGCACTTTCCTGCTCGTCACCGAGACTGGGTGTTACCCAGCACCCTGCCCTGCGGAGCCCGGACTTTCCTCCCGCCCCCTCTCGGGGACCGGCGATCATTTGACCTGCTCCAAATTCCTCTTTAAGAAATAAAGTGTATCGTCAACACGCAAATGGTACCGGTTCATGTCATCAAAAACTACTCCCGGCATCCAGTCAATGGTAGCAAATAACAAAGCTGGGATCAGTTTGCAAGGTTTGAATGGATAAGTTGAAATAGTTCCCTGGCCTTGTTTGTTTGTGGCGAAGGTCTTCATTCAAGGCATATGGCGGGGCCTTGTCATGATTTTGGAACACTGCGACAGCATGGCCATGATCTGGGAGAACGGATTATCCCGAGGGCTTCTTCTGCCTCTTCGGTCAGCCGGTTCAGACTCCTTTCGAGTTCGAGCCTTGCGTGTTCGAGTCGGGCGGAAGAGATGTCTCTCTCGATCCACATGGGCGGTCCAATGGCCATGACGACATGCGAGAAAGGCTTGGCCAGCACCGTACGGTCCCAACTCCTGAAGCGCCAGCACGGACGGGCTGCCATACTGACGGGCAGCAGAGGAGCTCCGGAGTAACGGGCAAGGAGGAGAATGCCTTTCTGGGCAATGCGCGGCGGTCCCTGCGAACCATCGGCAAGGAAGCCGCCTCCGAGAGTTCCCTTGATGTGAGAAATGAGCTGCTTCAGGGCGGTGCTTCCGCCTTTGCCGGGAGAGCCTCGAAAGCATCGGTATCCAAGGTTCTCCATCGCACGAGCAACCCATTCGCCGTCGCGACTGCGGCTCACCATGACCACGGCGTTGTAGTCTCGGTATCGATAGACCACCGTCGGGAAAGGCAAAATGCCAGCTGGTTATGAGTGCCGGACCGTCGCAACGTTTAGCAAACTCTTCATGTTCCCCCCCAAGAATGGTAAATTTGCAGGTACGGTGGTGCAGTCGGAACAGGGTGGCAGCGAGGGAGGGCAGGAATGGAAAACGATCCGGATGAAATCGGCCCCGAGGATCCTGTTCTTTGTCCACTCTTTCTTCGTGACGCGCCATTATTCCGGCCATTGGATATTTCCTAAAAGGGGTTCGTGGTGAAAAAAGAGACTAATATTGCCCTGATCGGTTTTCGTGCTTCCGGAAAAAGCCTGGTTGGAAAGCTCCTGGCCGAAGAGTTGCATCTTTCCTTTGTCGACATGGATGCGCAACTGGGGTCTATCTTAGGCATGACCATCGATCAATGGGTCCATGCTAACGGCTGGGATTCCTTTCGCCATGCGGAGTCGGAACTCCTGGAACGCCTTGTCCGGGAAGAGGGCCTGGTGGTCGCGACCGGGGGAGGAGTGGTTTTGACCGCCCCCAATCGCGAAATCCTCAAGAAACGCTTCCTCGTCGTCTGGCTCAAAGCCACTCCCGAAACGACCTATGTGCGCATGCTCGGCGACCCCGACAGCGGGACCAACCGTCCTGCTTTCACCACCCTGCCCCTGCGCGAGGAGATTCGACAAATCCTCGCGGAACGCTCAGCTCTTTATCAAGAGACAGCCGATATCATCCTGGAAACCGACGATAGCCTCCCCGAGCAATTGGTTTCAGTCATAAAACGTCACCTTGCAGAAGGGAAAAAAGCAGGCGACGAAAAGGCTGACGAACCTAGAAAGTGAAAACCTTGTAATCAGGACTCGCCAACATCTTTACTAAGTCGACTGGCCGTCGAAATTCGGGAACCGTCAATCAGTTCCTCCGGAGAGATAAGGCGCTTGTCCACTCAGGCTTTGCAGACGTGAATGGGGCATTTTGCGTGCGACCAATCTGTCCAGGAGCTCTTTCAGATGTTCTCCTGTAGAGGACCGGATCCCTTCCGCCATGCCGATTTGTGCCCAATGGATGGCATCGTCAATCAAAAAGATTTCGACATCATTTCCCTGTTCAGCGGCAACTGAGCAGCAAATTGCATGGCCCGGGTGGCACCGCCCGACTTTTCAAACCCCTTGGACATGGTAAACAAAAGCTTTTGCATGATTTTCTCCTTTTTCGGTCTTGTGATTTTGATCCTTCGGGATCGTTCAGTGCTACGGTAACCGGGCATTGGCGCTCACATTTCGAGTACGTCGCCAGGTTCCGGAATAACCACATGAAGGTCACGGATGTCTTGAATCAACCTCAGGATATCCTGATAGCGGTCTCTCCTCTCGTCTCTCTGGACATGCACAAGGGCCAGCACCGCGGCGCCCGCGTCCCGAGCAAAGTCGATGCCCTGGCGCACCGTGCCGTGTCCCGGAGTGAGGGGGTCCAACCGGAATGCTTCATGGACTAACAGGCTACAGGAGCGGGCCAGGGCCAGGGTTTCCGGGGTAAACAAACCATCGCCGCTGTAAAATATCGAGTGCTTTCCGTGGGCCACTCGCACCGCGAGGTTCCTCTGCCCGTGGACACTCTGGGCAGTGCTCCACTCAAGCCCGACGATACGCGCGTTTTGACCCGGCTCCACCTCCTGAAACAAAACCGGGTAAGTCAGTTTTTGGAAAAAGCCGGGATAGGCCAGTTCCATGGCCTGAGTCACGACCCTTTCGACACCGCTCTGGCTCACAATCGCCAGGGCCTTGCTTCTTTTCATCTCCCACAATCTCAAGAGGAGCGCCGGCACCCCGAAAAAATGGTCGCCGTGAAAGTGGGAAATCCAGAGAGCATCCAAGTCGTTCGGGTCATTCTGCCGCTGCCAGTAGAGTGACGGAACGGTAAAGCCGCAGTCCATCATCACCGATTTCCGCCCGGACTCCCTCTCCTGTCCGGACCCACAGGGAAGTATTCGGCATCCTTTCATCACAGGCTTCACCCACACCAAGAAAGGTTACCTTCATCGGCACTCTCCTCTTTTCCCTCGGCAACGCTGCGGAGCCTGAGATCTGGTATCATGCTGACCGGGTCCTGATGATACGATGATCGCCGGTGGAGAACAATATCGAATAACGGGGATTAATCAACAGCATCTTTCTGCAGGATTGAGAAAATTCACGAGAGGTGCTAAACGAGTCACCTAAGGTTTGAATCTTTCAGCGATGCCGGTCGGCTATTGCAGCGGCATGGCCTGAGTACACGGAAGGAGTACGGGAGGGAATAATGACCATCATCGAAGGCTTTGAAAGGCTGCGAGTTGAGTACATAGAGGAATTAAGGACGCAGGCACAGCTTTTTCGGCATGCAAAGACCGGCGCGGAATTGCTCTCGCTCATCAATGACGACGACAACAAGGTTTTCGGGATCACCTTCAGGACGCCACCCGGGGATTCCACCGGGGTGGCTCACATCCTCGAACACTCGGTCCTGTGCGGCTCGCGCAAATACCCGGTCAAAGAACCTTTCGTCGAGCTTCTGAAGGGGTCACTCAAAACCTTTCTCAATGCCTTCACTTATCCCGACAAGACCTGTTACCCGGTAGCCAGCCAGAACCATCAGGACTTCTACAATCTCGTCGATGTATATCTCGATGCGGTCTTTTATCCCCGCATTTCCTCGTTTATCTTCCAACAGGAAGGCTGGCATCTGGAACTGGATGATCCCGAAGGAGCGCTCATTTACAAGGGCGTGGTCTTTAATGAGATGAAGGGGGCTTATTCTTCTCCGGACAACGTACTTTCGGAATACTCTCAGCAGTCGCTGTTTCCCCAAAACACGTACGGTCTGGATTCGGGCGGGAACCCGAAAAACATCATCGAGCTCACCTGTGAAGAGTTTCAGGCTTTTCACCGGAAGTACTATCATCCCTCGAATGCCCGTCTCTTCTTTTGCGGGAATGACGATCCGGAACGACGGCTGCGGCTGGCGAACGAGTATCTGAAGGATTTCGACAGCGTCGCCGTTGATTCTAACATCGTCTTGCAGCCTCCCTTCGATCGCCCGAGGCGTATTGCTCGATCTTACGCATCGGCGGACAAGGGCGGAGGTGAAGCTCTGCCGGTTCGAAGAGGCATGCTCACCATGAACTGGCTGCTTACTGAGACTACCGACCCTGTGATGAACCTTGCCCTCCAGGTACTGAAGTTCATCCTCCTGGGCATGCCGGGTTCCCCCTTGCGTAAGGCGCTCATCGATTCCGGCCTTGGAGATGATATCGCCGGGGTCGGGCTGGAGAACGAACTGCGCCAGATCTATTTTTCCACCGGCTTAAAGGGCATCCATACAGAAGATGCGGACCGCATCGAGGAGCTCATTCTCAAAACCATAGAAAACCTCGCTGCCGAAGGCATCGCTCCCCAAACCATTGAAGCCGCCATGAACACCATTGAATTCCGCCTCCGGGAAAACAATACCGGCAGTTTTCCACGAGGGCTGAACCTCATGCTGCGGGCGCTGACCACCTGGCTGTATGATTCCGACCCGTTGGTTCTGCTCGCTTTTGAAGCACCCCTTGAGAAACTGAAATCGCGCCTGGCTTCGGATCCAAGATTCTTTGAACAGATGATTGTTCGCTTCTTTCTCGACAATCGCCATCGCACCACCCTTGTGCTGGAGCCCGATCCGGACCTTGCAGCCAGGGAGGAGGCTGAGGAGCGGGAGCAATTGAAGGCGGTGCGAGAGGCTCTGCAGCCGGTTCAGGTGCAGGAGATTATAGCCAACACCCGTGAACTCAAACGGCGGCAGGAACTCCCCGACCCGCCGGAAGCCCTCGAAGCGATACCGACTCTCACCCTTGCCGATCTGGAACGGGCCAATAAGACCATACCGCTTGCGATTTTCGAGAAAGCAGGGGTGAGAACCCTCTATCACGACCTCTTCACCAACGGGATCTTCTATTTGGATATGGGCCTGAGCCTTCACTCCCTCAAGCAGGAACACCTGCCTTATGTGGCTCTCTTCGGCCGGGCGCTCATTGAGATCGGCACTGAAAAAGAAGATTTCGTGGTGCTGACGCAGCGGATCAGCGGAAAGACCGGAGGCATCCGCCCGGAAGTCTTTACGTCAGCGTCGAAGGGCGATGAAAGGGGCACGTTGTGGTTGTTTCTGAGAGGCAAGAGCACCCTGCCGCGTGTGGAGGACTTCCTGCAGATCTTGCGCGATGTCCTTCTCACCGTGCGGCTGGACAACCGTGAACGCTTCCGCCAGATGGTGCTTGAGGAAAAGGCAAGGCAGGAACAGAAACTGGTCCCCGGCGGGCATCAGATCGTCAACCTGCGCCTCAGATCGCATTTCAGCAAGGCCGACTGGGCTGCCGAACAAATGGGAGGAGTGAGCTTCCTTTTGTTTCTGCGCGAGCTCGCCCGCAGGGTGGACGAAGATTGGCCGAGCGTGCTTGCCACCCTGGAGGAGATCCGCCGGATCCTTGTCAGAAGGGAGAATGTACTCATCAATGTCACCGTTGACGAAGCCGGATGGGTTCAGTCCGAGTCGAAAATAGCCGCATTCCTGGCTGGGCTGCCTTCGGGGCCGGTCGTGGAGCAAAGGTGGCGGCCGGAGTATCCCCCCCGTTTTGAGGGCATGGCCATTCCCGCCCAGGTCAATTACGTCGGAAAGGGGGCAAATCTCTACAACCTGGGCTATCAATTCCAGGGTTCGGCGCAGGTCGTTTCAGGCTACCTTCGCAGCTCCTGGCTGTGGGACCGAATACGCGTTCAGGGGGGGGCATACGGTGCTTTTTGCATGTTTGACCGGATCTCGGGGACCATGACCTTCGTCTCCTACCGGGACCCCAATCTGCTCAAGACCCTGGATAATTTCGACCGGTCCGTGGATTTCCTCCGCGGCAGCGAACTGAGTGACAACGAACTCACCAAGGCCATCATTGGCGCCATCGGCAATATCGACACTTATCTGCTCCCTGACGCCAAAGGGTTTGTTTCCATGCTGCGCCACCTCACCGGCGACAGCGAAGAGGATCGCCAGCGGATGCGCGAGGAGGTTCTGGCAACCACCGCCGGTGACTTCAAAGCCTTTGCCGATGTGCTGGATCGATTCAGGACGGAAGGCATAGTCAAGGTGCTCGGCCCGCAGAGTGCCCTCGACGATTCCAGTGTCAACAATCCCGGCTGGCTGAGCCCGCTCAAAGTCCTTTGAGAGAAGTGGTTTTGTTTTCGTTCGAATTGAGCGATGTAGACGAGCGGGCCGGGATCTCGGCCGAACCGGTTGCGACAGGCTATCATCATGGCCACAACCGGTAACAGCTGGTTGCCTGTGACAGAATAGGCGCGACGCGCGTCATCCAATTCCATCCCTATCATATTCCTCCAGGTGTCCAGTTAGGCGCTGGCATCTCACCGCCGACCCACGAGAAAACACCGGCAAAGATTGCTCCTGATCCGAGACCCTCCCCCCGGCACCGAAAGAATTCTTGGGAGAACCCGGGTGCCGGAGTGTGCTCTTCAATGTCGATGCCCTCCGATCTCAACGACAGGTCCTCGTCACCGAAAAAGAAATCCAGGCCCTGACCCTCCCGGGAATGTTCCTGAAAATTTGGAGTACGATTTGGCTCAAGAGGCAGATTCAATACTGGCAAGATCGGTCGTTTTTATACAGACTCACTTCCAGAGACTCGGCCACGACGGGTCGGTTTCAGATCCCCAATGTGGGTTCGGCAGTAAAGACACTGTGTGAATTGAACGAAAGCAAGCTCTTAGCGGACGTCCAAAGGTGAGATCCATTTCTGTCGCAAACGATCGAGGTACTTTTCATCATGCATTGCAAGAATGGCGGAGTTTATTCTCCCCGTAAGGGCCGGTTCACGGGCGATGAGCTGAGTGCTCATGGGTATCGCGTAGAACTCCTGGGTGAAAGGCTCGCCTACTATCAGTACCTGCTGTCCCTTTTGTCTTAATTTGTCGGTTTCATACGCAAGAGAGGGATGGTCAAAAACGACCGCATCCACCTCGTGATTAAGAAGCTTTCGATACCCTTCCTCTGTGGATGCCACCTGGACTATGTTTCTGACTCCAATATCCACAACAGCAATCATGCCGGTCGATCCTTCAAGCACTGCCACCTTCTTATCCAGTAGATCACGATAATCGGAGATCGTGGACTCTGGCTTGATGCTATTGGCAACGAAGGCGGAAATAAACTGGGCGCTGATCACTGAAGCCAGGAATATTCCTGAGAGCCAAATCGGCACCGCCAGAACCCTTGCCGTCCAGTTATGCGGCACCACATCACCGAAACCGATGGTGCTTTTGATGGAAAAAGCGCACCACATGGCCTCGAAGACGCCGGGGAAGTACCGGCTGTCCAGCAGCGGGTTTTTCCCGCGCTCGGCGACCCAGAGTACATGCCCATAGGCCACGATCAGCAGCAGCAAGGCCAGAATTGCGTGAGTTATCACAGGGGAGCAGATGACTTCGAACAGAATCCATATCGTGGTTATCTCCTTTGCATTGACCAGAATGGCCTGCCCGGAAACAAAGTATGGGTGTGAAAACGTCACCGACTTCGAACGCTTGCTTGTGACCGTCGTGGTGGCCAGAGCAAAATCCAGCTCGTCCTTCGCCAGTGCTTCGAGTGTCTCTGTAATGCTGTGCATCTCCCGATAATGAAAAGAGAAGCCTACCCTCCGCGCGATTTCTTCCCATAATTCAACCTCTGCACCGACATAGCTTCCATTCGGCGTTTTTTCGATAAACGGTAAACCCGTAGCATAGATCCCGATTCTGTAACCTTCGCGTGGTCCGGCTTCCGCACGGCAGGCATCTGGGGCCGCAGACAATAGCCCCATGGCAGTGCAGACATAAGCCAGGATGAGCAACATCTTGATCCTCTTTCCACCCAGAAGCATACCCGCGTTCAAATCCTTTCGAGGTTTCATACCGTGAAGTCGGACGACCAAGTTTCCTCCGTATATTCTGCAACCTTTGATGCGAACCCGCAGGTTTCAAACATTAACGTTTCCAAATCATACCTTTTGTGCGAGGTCCGTCTGGTGTGATGCCACCTTCTGGCAAGATATCTTCCGGCTATCGGTGCCACCGCCGCTTTGAAGTCCTGATTCTGTTAAGATATCCACATTTTGTGAGGTCAAGGTCGGATCAACATGATCATCCCCAGAACCCCGTCGTCAAGACCCGGCACCGTGCGGAAGAACATCTGCAGGCTCTCGTTGGCACAGTGGCAAAGCTGTGTCAGCAGCTTCCGGTCGTATTTGAAATAGATGCGCAGCATGATCGGGATGCTGAACACATGGCGGCCTCGGCGGAGTCTCCCGCCGATGATGATGACATCATATCGGAGCGCCATGTGAGGACACCCGAAAACTCGCCTCAGCCCTGTGGAACCTCTACGACTCCCATCCGTTCGGGGTGCTTGCCGGTGACGGTGGCGTAGAATTTCTGGATCTCCGCCATTTGGGACTCGAAATCGCCGGTGGGCTGAATTACGGGGCCGATTCCCCCCTCCTTGCGGGCATAATCCAGGAAGGCCAGAACCAGGGGGACGCCCGCCTTGCAGGCGATGTGATAAAACCCCGTCTTCCAGTGGGTCACTTTCTTCCGCGTCCCCTCGGGCGCAAGGAGCAGTATGAGCTCCGCCGGCTTTTTCAGCTCTTCGACCATCTGGGTCACCACATCGGTCGATCTCGTACGGTCGATGGGGATCGCCCCCAGCCATTTCAGAAGTCCGCGGAAGGGCCAACGGAATGCGGTATGTTTGACCAGCCAGTGCGCCTTGAGGCGGAAGGCAAATACCATGGCCAGCGAGATCGGAGCGTCCCAGTTGGAGGTGTGGGGGGCGGCGATCATGACGCACCGAGGGACTTCGGGCATCCGGCCGACTCGGCGCCAGCCGCTCAGCTTGAGATAGAACTTCGACAGCCCGCACAGCAGGACGCCGAAAAAAGGACTCTCGAACACGGTCCTGGCCATAGGAACTCCTTGCACCTTGCCGGAAAAAGAGAAACCAAACTAGCCACTAATAACGGAATGGACCATTTGTCAATCGCGATTTGCAGGCGTTTTTTGCACGTCCGATTTGGTTTGAAAGCGACGTGTTTTTGTGCAAGGGTATGCCCGTCAATGGGATCTATCCGGCCCGCCAAGGCCGAATCGGGTATCGCGGAGAAACTGATGAGAGAGACACACCTGGCCCACATGGTTTTCAATCAGGCCGCCCGTTACGGGGCCAAGACCGCCCTCCGATACAAATCAGGCAATCACTGGCACGGCATGTCCTACCGCTCCCTCGGGGAACGTATCAGGGAAGCGGCGAAGGCCCTCCTTGAGCTCGGTGTTCGGGAAAGTGAAATGGTGGGCATCTACTCGGAAAATCGACCCGAGTGGACCATCGCGGATCTTGCGATCCTGAGCATCCGGGGCACTTCCGTGCCCGCTTATGCCACGAGCACAGCCGGGCAGGCCGGTTACATCGTCAACGACGCCGCTATACGAATCATGTTCGTGGGGAACCAGACCCAGTACGATCGCATCACGAGCATTCCGGATCCATTGCCGCCCCTGGAGGCAATCATTGTTTTCGACGACGGGGTGGATCTGCGGGGAAACCCGAAGGGGATCCGCTACCGGGACTTCCTGGAAAGAGGGAGGGCATCGGCTCGGGATGCCGATCTTGACGGACGGCTCGGCCGCGCCTCCACGGATGATCTGGCCACCCTCATCTACACCTCGGGCACGACCGGGGAGCCCAAGGGGGTCATGCTCCGTCACTTGAACTTCCACCATTCCTTCATCGCCCATGATAAGCGCCTTGAGGTGAGCGACCGGGACGTGTCGCTGTGCTTTTTGCCCCTGGCCCACGTTTACGAGCGGGCCTGGAGCTATTACGCGATCGGTCACGGCATGACAAACGCCTATGTGGATGACATGTCCAAAGTCATCGATTACCTCCGGGAGATTCGGCCCACGATCATGTGCACCGTGCCCCGTTTCTGCGAGAAGATCTACACTTCCGTCTTCGAAAGGCTGGAGGCCGAGAAGCCCTGGCGCAAGAAGCTCTTTCTCTGGGCGATCGGCGTGGGTGAGGCCGTCTCTCTGCGAAGGAGGGACAAACAGCTCCTGACGCCCTGGCTGTGGCTTCAGCGGCTGACGGCCGAGGCCCTGGTGCTGAGAAAGCTTCAGGGCATCGTCGGGGGACGAATCCGTTTCATGCCCTGCGCCGGAGCGACACTGGCCAGGAAGATCGAGGAGTTCTTTCACGCGGCCGGGATTCGCATTATCAGTGGCTACGGCCTCACTGAGACGACGGCCACGGTCACCTGCCACGAGCAGACCCATTTCAGACCCGGCACGGTGGGCAAACCCATCGACGGCGTGGAAGTGAAGATCGCCCCCGACGGCGAGGTCCTCGTCCGGGGAAAGACGGTCATGTCGGGCTATTACCGCAAGCCGGAGGCCACGGCGGAGGCCTTCGAGAACGGCTGGCTGAAGACGGGAGACGTAGGCGTCCTGGAGGACGGCTGCCTGACCATCACCGACCGCATCAAGGACCTCATGAAGACCTCCGGCGGCAAGTGCATCCCCCCCAGTACGTCGAATCGACGCTGGCCTCCGACCTCTACATCGAGCAGCTCATCGTCATCGCCGACGGGCGCCCCTATGCCACAGCGCTCATCGTGCCCGCCTTCGAAGCCCTGGAACACTACGCAAGGACATGGAACATCGTGTATTCCTCCTTGGAGGAGCTGGTCCGAGACCCCATCATTCTGCGGTTCTTCGAGGGGCGAGTGGAAGCCCTCCAAAAGGATCTGGCAGGTTACGAGAAGGTGAAACGGATCGCGCTGCTGCCCCGCTCCTTCAGCCTTGAGGCCGGCGAGACGACGCCCACCCTGAAGGTCAAACGCCGCGTCATCATCGAGAAGTACAGCAGCCTGATCGATGCGATGTACGCGAGGGGGTGATAAGATGACAAAAATTTGCCTTTTGAGGTTTTTGGGGGAGCATCTGTCCTGCTCTCAAGGACATTAGATGCTGATTACTTGGCAAGTGATGAGAAAAATCATCGCCTCTAAGCAAAGATCTTAAGGGAAAGATAGCTGCCTTGATATTCCGCTGTTGGCACGGCCGTTCTTCGATTCCAGATATTCTCTCCTTCTTGCTTAAAAATGAAGTGAGGAAGTCTTCACCGTTTCCAGATCATACCTTTTATGCGAAGTGTGTCTGGTCTGGCGCCACCTTCTGGCAAGAAACAAAAAACCTGCAAAGGCATGAAAACCACTGACTTCGAGAGGTTGTTATGCACAGTTGTAGGTAATGCAAACTAAAGGACCCCAGATCTCTGGCTGCACCGCCGTGGAGAGCGGTACAGCCATTACTCGGACCAGTGTGGTGTGTTCACTGGCTGCAGCGCAGTTGTGCGGTCGTCAATGGTAGGGATAGAAGTACGGGGGATAATCGCCAATTCTATCTCCATTTGGTGCTTTATAAACCGGTGGGTAGCTTGCTTTTGGCCATACCTTCAAATCCTGATTACCCATCCCGCCTTGCTGGGTCCCACCCATCCCTCCACAGCCGTAGATCACGAGAATCACGACCATTGCTACCAACATTTTCCCGAGTCTTGCTACTGCCGAAGATCCGCCGTCACTTCTCATAGGAATACCCTGATTTTGCTTTGAGCTCTGTTATCGAATAGGGGTTGTCTTGCGTGTGTATCCCGGTTTCCACCAATTGCCTTTTTAAAAATGGTCAAGCCGCACGCCCCATTAGGATCAAGTTACTCGTTACCTTCCATGAGGGCTAACGAGAACTTTATAGGAATTGCCGACCTTCCCCACAAGTTGAACTTTGAAGCCATTTTGCGGGTCCTTGTATGAATCGCTCTTGCCGATATCAAAAGCAGCCCCTTCCAGATTTGGGATTTGGGGATTGGCATCCTTTAATTTTACCGGGGATTTTCCGTGGCGGCATTCCGCTACCCGGTCATCGGCATAAGAAATAAGAACCCCGCTTCCCGGCAAATTGCGATCGAATCCGATGGGCTGGCGGTTTTCCACGAGGTAATAGGTCGAGTCGGAAAGAGGAACTTTTATTGCCAGGGTATCGGAAGCCCCATCTTCGAGGGGGCCCAGGAGAACTTCTTTCGTCTCTCCGGGTCTGACAACCCCAACCTTTGCCGGATCGATCCAATTCATTCTCAGCTTGGTCCATGCTGACACCCCTGGCGGGGGCATCTCCCACTTATAAAAGTGGCAGGACATGGGATCCCAGAACCCCATGTTAATAAGGGCTCTTATGAATGTCTCGCGCATTGGTCCAGGCGCAGCCTGTAGATCATGGTCGTAAAGACAGGGCGTCACCCTTTTTCCCCCCTTGACACCCCCGAGAATGTGGGCAACATCATGAAACAGGGTACCCAGGTGGGCCTGATAACTGAAGATCGCCACCCCTTCTTTAACAACCTGGCCGCTTTTGGTTCTTAGGGTTTCCTTCCCGGTCCACCCGAGCATTCCCGGGTATCCGCAAAGACCAATCATGCCATAATCTTTCACTTGGGCCCGCATGAAAAGAGCAACAAAGTCGTATTTAGAGAAGTCAACATTCTTATCGGCAGCATCGACGGCATCCTGGATCAAACGAAGGACTCGCGTCTTATCTACCTCAAGATTGCGCGAGGATATTTTGTAGCGGGATATCGAATCAGGCATCTTGATCCAATTCTTGGTAACATCCCCCGCGATGGAGACTTTTTCGTAAGACATCTCCCGCACATACTCATTTAACTCCTGGAAAAACCTTTTCTCCGCATACCTTCTATCCACTCGATGCTGCGGAACATCAGGGAACTCCACCAAGAGGATGAGGCCCTGTTTTATGGGTCTGGCCCGTTCATCTCCCCGGGCAGTTGCCGGTGCCTTCTCGCCAGTGGCGGCGCAGACCGGGAGTAAAACCAGCGCAAAAACGGAAACAAGTACCCATAGAAAAATGCTCCTTCCTCTGGTCATTTCCCTGCCCTCCTTTGAAGAGATTTTTCGCTTTTGTTTCACCTTTGAAATCCCCTTCTCCCGCGAGGTGGTGGGAGAGGAGAGGAAGACATCTCCTCTCTGGCCCGATCCTCCTGGTAAACAATCCCACCATCCAGGATCGTCACAGGTGATGGGAATTCTGTCAAGGCCGTTTTTGTGCGTCTTTTCCGGCAAGGGTGTGTGAAACGCCTGCAGGCTTGGGGGTATGATCGGCTGACTTTTCCAGGACAGAGGAGGACAGCCGATGAAAGCCAAGTATCCATTAGGAAGGCAACCCCGTTTGCAGGACGTGTCAACAATTTTTGTCCAATGGCGTAGCACCCGCAAGCCGCGCAGCCGCATTCCCGAGCATCTGTGGCAAGCCGCCGTTGACCTCGCCCCATTCTATTCCATCCACCGGATTGCAGGAGCTTTGAGGCTCAACTACACCGAACTGAAGCACCGGATTAAAAAGCGATCCAGATGTGTGACGCGTTGAGCAGGAATGTGCCCGACACCTTCAAAACAATTCTCGCAAACTGTCTCACTCATGCCCGGCGCAACTTCGTCGACACTCTGCCCGCCTTTCCCGAGCTGGCCGAGTATGTCATCGACATCCTCGCGAGCGTCTATCATTTTGACGATCTGGCCAAGATCCATAAGCTCTCAGCAGACCAGAGACTCGCCTTCCAACAGGAAAACAGCGCTCCCCTTATGCAAAATCTCCCTGGATGGCTGGAAAACCAACTGGCACGAAAGTCCGTTGAACCCAACTCCAGCATGGGCAAAGCCATTCAATACATGCTCAACCACTGGCCCCCTCTGACGCTTTTTCCGCGTGTCCCCAACGCACCCCTGGATAACAATATTTGCGAAAGGATGCTCAAGCAGCGCATCCTTCAATGGATGCCCTGGAACTACCAGAACACCCTCGCGGGCTTGCCGCCATAAGTCCATCCCCGTCCCTCAGAACCATGACGATTTCGATAACTCCTCATTAAACGGCCGGCCCTCAGCCATTCGCATCCGAGATCCCTGCGCCGCCGCCGGCCAGCCATGCTCTTCTCGGATTCATGAAAACCGCTCGCCATCGCAAATATTTTCGCGCTGCGCACCCTTGCCAAAAAGACACAGAACAGATTCATCATGATTCAAAAATATTGCTGTTTGACAGAGCATATGAAAGAATATTGGTGGTTTAGAAAATTCTAACTCCTTTGAGAACTGAACACAGTCAATCGTCTGCCTTTAGTCTGCAAGCAGGAAAGCTGGGCTGCCTGAGAGAGCGAAACTTTAAACTGTTTGGCTTTTCACCCCCACCATACACAGAAAAGAGAGTGCTATGAAAAAGAAGTTTCGTTTCTACTTTGCATGCCTGGCGTTCCTGACAGCAGCGTCGCTCTTTGCGGCTGCGCACGCGCAGACCACTCCGGTGCAGGCTGGATTAGGCGCTCCGCGTAGTATTCAGCCATATTTTTATGGCATGACCATGGATACTACGATCTACGCTCAAAACCTTTGGGGCAGCTCTTCGCCTCCTCCTTCTTCTTCCTACCCCCCTTTCCCAACACTGATGCAAGGGTTCAACTTCGGGACCCTGCGCTATCCGGGTGGCACGGAATCACAATGTTGGAACTGGTTAAAGGGTAAGTTCATCGACAGTAACTCGACAACAGAACCGCAATGTGAGTCTTATCCCGGTGGAACGGGGTGGTTCGACCTGAATGTACTCAAACATGCTTTCAAGACAACGGCTGCTCCCCCATTGTTTAACCTAAATGTGATATCCGACTCGTCTTTTGACGCTCCAGGGGACACGACCAGTCAAATGGCCTTGCTTACCACGGCCCAGGGCAGCCCCTACAACATTCCTGTGGAGTTGATCGAGCTAGGCAACGAGGTCTATTGGAACTTCTCCTCGTACAAGGCTGCCTTCCATACGGCTGGAGACTATGCGACGCAAGCCTCCACATGGGCTCAGGCTATTCATGGGCAATTCACTAGCGATAAGGTGAAAGTGGCAGCAGTGGCTGCCACTATTGCTCCAGCCGGACTGGCTCAGGAACAGGCGGGACAGAACTGCACGCCGCAGCCGTGTTCTTTTCCCTGTGGCCCGAATGAACAGGACCAGCTCACGCGGTTCACAAATTGGAATCAGGGGTTGACGGGGCTCAGTGTAGATGCGCTGACAATGCATCCCTACCCTCACTTGGACGCCTATATCTGTCAAAGCCAAATCGAGAGTCCATCAGATGAACTCTCTCCTCCAACCTCTCCTTCTGTGTTTGCGATTCCTTTTGAGGCCATTAAGATCTTTATAAGCGATATCTCAAACCTGCCTCCGGCCCTGCAGGGGCTTCCCATTTGGTTAACCGAGTACGGCATATGGAGCGAAACCACCAAGGGGGTGCCGAATAAGCTTGGCGCGACTTGGGCGGTAACATTGGCCAACACGGCCTTCTCCATGCTACTCATGCAACAGAGCCAAGTAGGCATGATAGTGAACATACATGTAGCGAATAATACGGCAGGAAATTGCACCCCATGTGCCATCAACCTCAACCCGGGCCCCCCAATAGACAACTCTACTATTGGCTCAGCAACAGTTTCCACGACTGGCGCTGTATGGAACATGTTCTCGAACGCAGCCTTTAAGCCTCAATCGATCAGCCCTCTAACGTTTCCTCCCTCCGCCCCCTCATTCACAGTCAACACCACATCTTACTCATGCTTGGTAGGCATTACTTTCACTGGCGCGAACAGCAGTATCCTTGTCGCCAATCTATGCTCAGAGGTGGTGGACGTTGACTTTGCATCAGTGAGCACCAGCCTCGCCAATTCTTTTATTACTTATTCCTCATCCTCCGCTCTCGCTCTAACTTCGACGGTCACACAAGGCCCGGGAGTAATAAAAGGCACCGTAGCCACCTTGCCAGCTTATTCAATTACGCTGATAGGGACCAGCGCCGACATCAAGCCCCCGCAGCATAAAGTTCCCGCTTTTAGTGAATGGGGACTTGCAATCCTGGTGTTGATTCTGTTTTTGGCTGCACGGACTCTCCAGCGGAAGCTGATAAGACCTGATAGGAGCTGATAGGAAATCGCTTTTTCAGGGTTTTTCGCTATCAGGTGTCGTCGATACTGTCAAGGGTACTCTTGTGCCGATTTCATGGTGAGTAGTGACAAGCACCACCGCGGTGTGGCACCGTGGTGGTCGGAATGATCATCAGATTGACACACATTGAACTGTGTCATGATATCGTTTATGAGAATGCGCTGCGCGACTCTAACAAACGCCTGCTTCATATGTACAACACCGCGCAAAATTGGAGTGAAGCAATCGCCATGTTCAGTGTCCGGCAATCTCCCACGTGAAAAGTGTAGAAAGCCTAACAGATCCCGTGCTTTGAGGGTGGGACGGGACATCGCTGAAAATTATTGAGGCCCACTGTCGGGATCCTCTCTCTTTCTCAACCTCGGACAGTCAGATGGCGCGAGTGATTTTTTCATGCAATCATGATCTCATGCCTTACAGTAATGAGAATGGAGGCATAAGATGCCACGAAGCCAGACGGTTAAAGTCATAGGAAGGAGCGGCCAAATTTCGCTTGGCAAGCAATATGCCGGCAAGACCGCCCTCGTTGAGGAAGTTGAGAAAGGGGTTTGGCTTTTCAAAATTGCCCGTGTGATCCCCGACAATGAAGTATGGTTTCATATTCACAAAGCAAGGAATCGAAGCCTGTCTTGAGCTTGTCGAAGGGGCTGAACCCTTCGTGGACGTTCAGGCTTTGACACCTCAGCGCGAACTTTTTGGGTGGCCTGCATGGCAGTCGTGTTCCAAATGCAACTTGGTCCCAAGTTGAGCGATTCGGTCCTCTGCAGTAGGGTAACGTTTCGTTCTGACAATGATTTCACCCCCACCTAACCTCCCCCATCGAGGGGGAGGGACTATTCTGTACAACCCCTCCCCTGGCGGGAGGGGTAGGGGGAGGGGGTAGGAAATTGCTCAATTTGGGTTGGTATAAGGGGGATTTCTCCTGCAGCCTGCAAAGTAAGGCAGAGGAGGGGATGGGGTTGCTTTTTCGGTTCGCCGGAGGGTGTGTGGACACTCGAGGGGTCTGGCTGCTGCCATGATGGCTACTGAGTAATCCAGACGGTCATGTTCTTGAGGTCGGCAAGGATTTTTTTGGTGACCGAACCCTTGAAAAATCCCGTGATGCCCTTGGGCGGAGAATGGCCGAGGACGACGATGCCGATGCCCTCTTCGCGACAGTAGTTGAGAATCTCGGGGGCCGCTTTGCCATCACTGGGAAGGACGGTGATCTGGACCCTCTCATCGGCTATTCCCTCCTGCCGCATCATTTCGCGTGACCTGTCGAGAAACGGCTTAAGCTCTCTCCCCTCGGGGCTCATCAGCCATTTCTCCAACTCTGCCGTGATGAAAGAAACCGGTGCGGTCGCACGCTGCGGGATGGTGCGGGCGGCATGAAGGAGGGTAACCTTGAGGTCCGTGCCGGAGACCATGAAGGCGGCGTGGTCGGCAGCCCTCAAGGATGTGTCTTCATTGGAGATGCAGACCGCGGCACGGGAGACGTCGATGGTCCCGTCGGTAAGCCAGACGGGGCTCATCATGCAATGTTCGAGCAGGCCGTGGGTGGGGTCGCTGGCGAGAAAGCCTTCCAGTGTGCCGATAAACCGCTTCTGCACCAGGACTGCATCTACCTTCTTGCGGTCGGCCAGAAGGCAGGCTTCTCTGGCTTTGCCGGCCTGACGTTCCTGAACGTGTTCTTCAATGGTATGACTCAAAAATCCTTTCCCGGCGAGCACTTTTTTCGCCTGATCCAAAACCGACCGGGTTTTCTGCGCCCGCGATTCCACCAGCTGTTGTCGCTTTTTTTTCAGTTCCGGTGAATCGAGCATCCCCTGGTAGGCGGGAGGCAGAGGCGGGGGGAAATAGGAGAGCACAATACTGAGCAGGCTTGGGTCGGGGAAGAGGCGTCCCAGAAACTCCACCTGTTTGAGGGCTTCTTCGGTGCCGTCAAGCGGCAGCAGCAGGCACTTGGACAAGGTCGTCACGGCGTCGGTCCTCCCTTTACCTCAAGGCAAATTCCTTTGATACTTCCTGTTGTTTTCCAACTTCCAGGGTGATGCAATCCCAACCGGAACCATTCAGAAATTCTCGAGAACTCCTCAGCACCAACTCGTGCTGGTTATTGACTTCACTGAGATGCGCAAAGAGAACGACTTGCAGATCATGATGATGAACGCTCTGCAACAGTTCAAAGCATTCGGCGTTGGAGAGATGGCCGTGGCGACTGCGGATGCGCTGCTTTAAAGGCGGAGGGTAAGGGCCGTTGAGCAGCAGTTCCAGGTCGTGATTGGCTTCCAGGATCAGGGCTTGACAGCCTTGAAGCCGGGTCCGGACCAACTGGGTCACAATCCCGAGGTCCGTGCAGACCCCGAGCCGATGAGCCTCATGTTCCACGACAAAGCCGGCGGGGTCCTGAGCATCGTGAGAGATGGCAAAGGGCTTGATCCTCAGGTCACCGATTGCAAAAGGACTGCCGGGCTGGAACAACCTTGCATCGGCCAGTTGCCCGATTTCAGGGGGGAGATGGTCGAGGGTCCCCTGGCTGAGATAGACCGGGAGGCCAAAGCGTCGGCTCAGAGTCCCCAGGCCGCGCACGTGATCCGTGTGTTCGTGACTGATGACCACGGCATCCAGCCGATCGGCCTTGACCCTGGTCTGTTGCAGACGGTTGACCAACTCCCTGGCGCTCAGGCCGGCATCCACCAGAATCCTCGTCTTCTGGCTGCAGACGAGGATCGCGTTTCCTTTGGAGCCGCTGGCAAGGCTTTGGAACAGAAGAGACATATCCGGTCATCCA
>CAWJQV010000045.1:0-31715 GCA_963844985.1 uncultured delta proteobacterium | reverse complement strand
ACCTCGGTCGCCAAGGCCACTTGCCGCAGGTGTATCCATTCGTCGCTTTTGTGCGCCTGGGCGATGTCCCCGGGGCCGAAAATCACGCACGGCGTCCCCCCCGCAGCGATCTTCGTGGCGTCCGTACCATAGGGAACGCCTTTCGCTTCGGCATCCAAGCCCGCTTTAGCCAGGGCATATCTCAGGGCCTTCGCGGGAGGACTTTCCGGATTGGTTTCAAACGGGGGGTCCATCATGAAGATCTCCCCGAGACGCCAGGGATGTCCCTGTTCCGTGGACCGCCGGGACCAGTCTTCAACAAAATGGATAACGTCCTCCACCTGTTCGCCGGGAACCAGTCGCCGATCTATGGCTATCGTGCAGACCTCCGGAACGGTGTTGAGGCCAACCCCTCCTCTTATTTTCGTTGGCGTCCACGTTGCGCCGCCCGTTAAGAGGTGATTCTTGCTTCCGGTAAAGCGGTCGAAGGCGGCGCGGAAATCCTGCATTAATGCGAACATCTCAAAGACGGCATTGTGACCGAGTTCCGGGGTCGAGGTATGTGCGGAGGTTCCTTCCGCCACCAGGGCAAAGCGCACCGACCCCTTGTGAGCGGTTACCGCCTGCAGTCTCGTCGGTTCGCCAACGATACAGGCATCGAATCGGTACTTTTTGCCAAGGTGGCGAGAGCCCCCAAACCCGTTCTCCTCATCAACGGTGCCAAGGAAATATAAGTCCGCATCGAGGCCGGAGCTTTCTGCGAAATGTCGGATGGCACCGGCAAAGGCCGCCGTGGAAGCTTTCGTGTCGCAACTGCCGCGCCCATAGAGCCGGTCGCCGTCCTGCCTGCCCCAAGGGTCGACGGTCATCCCCGTAATCTGCACCGTATCGAGGTGGCTTTGCAGGGCGATGGTGCGCCCTCCCTTGCCGCTTGCCAGGCGAGCGATAAGGTTTGAGCGTCCCGGGAAGACTTCGTCAAACCACACCTCGCAGCCAAGCCGCTTGAAATATTCCGCGAGATAAGCGGCCATCTTTCTTCGCCGAAGATTTCAGAACGGTCATCAGACGTGCGAAAACCCGGGTTAACGCTGGGGATTGAGACGAGTTCCCGCAGCATCTGGATGGTTTCTTTACCTGTGGTTTGGGTCATAGTGATTCTTTCCCTGTCAATTGAAATATGATTCTCATTCCTTGAGGTCGATAATTAGGCTCTCCTGATCGACTTCGTGCAAACGGCTGTCAACAATCGTCTTCGCCTTTCGTAGGTCTTGCGCCAATTCCGGGCTTGCCAGCTGCTCGCATCTCTCCAGGAGGCTGGTGACCTTGTCGTATGTTTTTCGATTCAGCCTCAGCTGGCCGTTGTCGGTGTCGATTGTCTTGAGTGAGGGCAAGAATTCCACGACTATGCCCAGAGCCTCCCAGACGATGTGTCGGTGGGTGTCGGCCAGGCGTTCCAGCTCCAGTCGGTGACGACCAAAGAGCACGCTGAAACTCTGCAGCGTCGCCTGCGGAATAGGGACATCCCCTACGAGGCTTCTAAGCAGATCCCGGCCGTAATGACTCGGATTGCCGGTCTCCTCAGTCGAGTCTTGCCCGGGTTGCCTGCCTCCTGTTGCCAAATCATCTGCGGCCCAGAGGCTTTGCGCGCCGACCAGAACCAGTATCAGCAGGAAAGAGCAAGCTTGCTTCCTCCTATTCATCTTCATGGTTATTTCCGTACCGGTTTCCAATAGGTTTTTCTTCCCATCCCGAGTCAACTCTGCTATTTTGCCCTCGCCGATTAGACCATATGAGCGCAAGAAAAGCATCAGGACAGGCGGGCTTCCAAACCCCGTCTGAGGAGATAATGCATTGCCTCTAGGAATGCCTCGTAAAAGGTTCTTGCTCGCCGGAATCCTCGGTCTGTCTATTTTCTTTTACACCATAAAGCAAGCCGATCTGAGACAGGTTGCAGCAAACATCCAGGATATCGACCTTTTCTGGGGGCTTCTGGTCCTTTTGAGCAGCGCGCTGAGTTACCTCTGTATCGCTGCCGTATTGCATCGTCTCCTGCTAAGCATGGGCCATTCCCTGCCCTTTGCCACATCATTCCGGATCTCCCTGGTCTCATGCACTCTCAATTATGCCATGGCGATCGGGGGCCTCAGCGGCATCGCCGCAAAAGTCTACCTGCTGGCCAAGGAAGACATTCCCCCGAGCAAGACTCTGTCCATTTCCATGGTTCATGGTTTTCTTACCAATACTGTGGCCGTGATATTTATCTATCTGGGCTTTTTCTTTCTTTACAGCGAGTACAAATTGAGCACCCGCGAGAAGGAATTCGGGTTTGTCGTTCTGTTGATCGCTTTTCTCCTCTCCTGGCTAACTATCCAGGTCATAGTCCACGAGTCGTTCCGCAAGAAACTATGGCAGCTTTGCCTTCAGGTAGCACTCTTCGTAAGCGAAAAGCTTCACCGTCCCCACTGGGTAAACCAGGAAAAGGCCCAAAACTTCTTCAAGAATTTTAACCGCAGCTTAAACATCATCGTTAAGAATTCCTCCATCCTCCTGGTGCCGGCCATATATGCCCTGTTCGACTGGGTGTTGATGTTTTCTTGCCTCAAGTGCTGCTTCCTGGCAATCCGCTACCCGGTCGACAACACGACCTTGCTGGTCGGTTTTTCGGTGGGAATTTTTATGACTCTCTTCTCTCTGACTCCCGCAGCCATCGGGTTGATGGAAGGGTCCATGGCTGCCAGCTTCTACCTCATGGGCCTCGATTATAACCGTGCTCTCCTGGCCACCCTGATCTATCGTTTGGTCTACTACTTCCTGCCAATGCTGGTGAGCCTCTTCTTTTACAGACACTTCTTTATTTCCAAGCCGCCGGAGATACAATTGAACGGCAATGGAGACAACTCCGCATAGGCTTCAACCGAAAACAGAGATGCCGCTATGGTAAGAAAACAGTTCTTGACCCGACTTGGCGAGGAGATAAACGGCGTCATTGCCGAATGGTGTGACGAAAAAAGGAGCGAGTGCTATTGGCGGGAACCTCTTATCGCCGCGGCCTCAGCCCGTGACCCTCTGTTCGGAGAACTGCGCCGCATCGTCGATCCCGGACATGCCATGCCCGGCGAGATCCTGCCGGGAGCGGAGGCTGTCATCGTCTTTTTTCTTCCTTTTCAACAGTGGCTTGGCAGGGAAAATGACCAGGCCGGATTCAATGCGGCCCGAAGCTGGGCGGAAAGCTATGTGGCAACGAACCAGCTCATTGGAGCGATCAATGAGCGTCTCCGGAGGCGAGTGGAAGAGGCCGGATACCGCGCAGCGATCACTCCGGCGACCCACAATTTCGATGAGCGGAAGCTTGTCAGCCGCTGGTCTCACAAGCATCTGGCCTATATCGCAGGGCTGGGAAAGTTCGGTCGCCATCACCAGCTGATCACGGCATCGGGATGCTGCGGACGTTTAGGGAGCCTCATCACCAGCATGCCGTTGCTCCCCACCTCCCGTTCCGATAACGAGTGGTGCCTGGAAAAAACCGGCATCGAGTGCTCCGCCTGTGTTTCCAAGTGCAGTTACGGAGCCCTCCTGGAAACCGCTTATGACCGTCGTCGGTGTTATGAACAATGTTTGATCAACGATCGGTTTTTCAGCGATCTGTCCCTCGTTGATGTCTGCGGCAAATGCGGCTGTGAGGTGCCTTGCAGTTACGGTATTCCCGCAGGAACCGGCGGGAAATGAGGTGTAAAAGAATGGCGCGCCTTTCGGGACCCTCAGAAAACCTCCCGAAGATGCCTCAACCAGACCTCAACGACCTCAGGATATTCGGCCACACCGGAAAGAACGGCTTCGGAGGCCAAGCCCTTGCCTGACAGGATCGATTTCCAGCTGTCCGGGGTGTCTCCAGCCATATCGTTACGGGCATGGTCTCCGGCGACGGCCATAAAAGGGATCAGATAGACTTTCCCCGGTTTCCGATTAACAATCCTGGGCAGAAGATCTTCAATGGCAGGATATCCGTCGACGGTGGCAACAAAGACATTGGGATCCAATTGCTCAAAAACATAATTCATCGCGGCGTAAATCGCATCAGCCGGGTGTTTCTGGCTGCCATGGCCCATGTAAAGCACGACATCCCCCGGTTTCCTGCTCGGAGGGACCTTTTTCAATAGTGCCGTCGCCACCTGGACCATATCTTCGTGGGAAGAGAGCAGCGGCCGTGCCACAGCGATGCGCTCAAGGCCTCCCGCCATCTTTGAAAAAAGCTGGACATTGGTATAGAGATCGTGGAATTCCTCACCCGGGATGACATGCAGCGACAGGACAGCAACGTCCGTAAACCCTTCCTCCATCATTCTTGCCAGGGCCATTTCCGGAGAGTCAAGCAGTTCTCCCTGCTTGGCGAGTTTTGCTCTGATGATTTTAGATGTGTAGGCCCAGCGGATTTCCGTCCCTGAAAAAGTCTTTTTGACTGCCGCTTCAACTTGGTTATAGGCCGTTTTCGCCTCGGGAACACTCGTCCCGAAGGCCACTAGGAGAACGGCTTTCTTGGGGGCCTTCTTTTTCTCCTCTGCTGCAAAAGCCCCCTGGGAAGCGAAAAGACTCAAAAGTGCCAATGCCATCAACAAAAACAAGACTCTTTGCATCGCCTTCTCCTTATCGATTCTATTGTTCACAGCCCACCGCCTCATTTCAATGAGAGAGACGTTTTTTACAGGGGTGACGTCTTCTTGCGAATCCGTCAAGATTTATGTTGAGAGAAAAGCACCCGGGATGGGGCCCTGGTTCCATCCCGGGTGGCAGAGGGTTAGTGGATGTGTTGAGGAGGGAAACATCCCCGTCAATAGCAGCGGGAGAGGCGCAACTGTTCCCCAAAAAAAAATCCCTAGAGCGATGAGGCTCTAAGGATTGCACCCTGATTCACTTGGTCCTTCGAGGTCAACACGGCATTTCCACGTACCGTTCTTCCTCACCGTCAGGCAGGTCTTCTGGCTTTCGGATCGCCCTACTCTCCGCGCCTTCCCCTCGTCTCTCCAGACGAAAGTGGCTTCAGCAGATTTCGTCCCCGATTACAGCGGCGGGACCACTCCCGAGTCTCACGGGATTCCCTTTTGGGCCTTGCGGCACCTGACAGTCAACAAAATTCACTGATGCCCCACTCATTAACAGCGTTGGACATTGGTGTCAATCGATTTCTTTGAATGGCAAGGAAGTGTTTTGCAGCCTCCGCTCCAGGCCTTGATCCCGCCCCGGCAAGATGACCCTGCCCTGTCTATGAGCCCGCCACGATTGGACTTTCACACCGAATAAATTCTGCGCCGGATCCTGTTTCCGTCCCTTTTCCGGAGTGGGTAATTGTGTTAGGTATAATCCAAATTCCCCCAGTCCTTTTTTGCCAAACGAGGACAACGGGGAATTGATGTTTTGTTGCGACCACCGGGTCGCGAACTCCAGTGGTTTATGATTGCCTGAGAAAAGACGACGGGTAAGGTGGCGAAGGCGGTTCTTGGACACTAACGAAAAGATAAGAAACTACGTCTGGGTCAAGCTGTTCATCCTGCTGCTTATCGTGGGGGGCATTGGCCTGTTTTTTTATGAGTCGGACTTATGGCGCTTTTTTTTGAGCAAGAAGCGCATGACGCAATTCCTCGAGTCACTCGGTCCCTGGTCTTTCGTTGGATTCATTACCATCCAGGCATTTCAGGTCATTGCCGCCCCGATTCCGGGAGAGGTAACCGGCTTGCTTGGAGGTTATCTGTACGGGCCCTTCCTGGGGATTTTGCTCTCAACCGTTGGGCTCACGCTTGGCTCGTTTTTGGCTTTCGTTTTGTCACGGGCTTTTGGCCGACCTTTTGCGGAAAAGTTCGTTCCTGAATCTGCGATGCAGCGCTTCGACTATCTTCTTCATCACAAGGGTTTGGTTCTGGTCTTTCTGCTCTTTCTCATTCCCGGTTTTCCCAAGGATTACCTGTGTTACATCCTGGGGCTCGGGCATCTCTCGACTTTGGAGTTCCTGGTCATTGGAACGATCGGCCGGCTTTTTGGAACCAGCCTGTTGACCCTGGGCGGTAATTTCTTGCGGCTCGAGCAGTACCTGAGCTTTTCCATTCTTGTGATCGTGGCCGCAGGGGTGATAGCCGCCGCCATGATTTACCGGGATAAAATCGAACAGCTTTTCGACTACCTCCACTCAAAAAGCCTCAACAAGAATGAGCGAGTGAAGCAGCCCGATCGTTGACCACCCTGCCCTTCCCCTACCGCGGATGCTTGACAGTGGTGGAGGCGTGTGCTACCTGAGTTTTGCCCGGTGGGGGTTCTCGACCCCGCCTCTGAATCGAACTTTTTGAGAGACTGGTGGAGATATGCCTGGTTTTGAGCTGATTGGCGAGGAAGAGCGGAAAGAGGTTACTGACGTTCTGGATACGGGCATTTTCATGCGATATGGGTTTGATGCCGCCCGCAGGGGCCACTGGAAGGCCCGGCAACTCGAAGAAGCCCTGCAGGAGCGCCTGAGAGTCCGCCATGCCCACGTGTGCTCGAGCGGCACCGCTGCGGTGTGTGCAGCTCTTGCCGCGTGCGGAGTCGGTGCCGAAGACGAAGTCATCCTGCCCCCGTTTACCTTTGTGGCCGATCCCGAAGCCGTGCTCCTTGCCGGTGCCCTGCCGATCTTCGCAGACATCGATGAAACCCTTTGCCTTGATCCAGGGGCCGTGGAAAGCGCCCTCACGCCTCGGACCAAGGCAGTCCTGGTCGTGCACATGTGCGGCTCCATGGCCCGGATCGACCAACTGCTGGAGGTTTGCAGACGCCATAAAGTCAGCCTTATCGAAGATAATGCCCAAGCTCTTGGCGGGACTTATGGCGGCAAGGCGCTGGGCACCTTCGGCGAAGCCGGCATTCTCTCCTTCGACTATGTCAAGACGGTCACCTGCGGTGAGGGCGGCGCTGTCGTTACCGACGATCCCCGCGTGTATGAGCTCGTCGATGCTTTCACCGATCACGGCCATGACCATCGGGGAAAGGATCGCGGGGCCGACGAACATGCCTGCATCGGCACCAACTTCCGCATCAGCGAACTCCACGCGGCCGTGGGCCTGGCACAACTGAGCAAGCTGGATCGCATTCTCGAGATCCAGCGCAAGAACCAACGCTTCTTCCTGGATGGGCTTGCTGACCTACCACGCGTGCGTTTCCGCATGGTTCCGGACCCGGAAGGCGATTCGGCGACCTTTTTGACCATTTTCCTGCCCTCCGAGGAGGAGGCCAGAAAGGCCGCCGGTGAACTTGCCGCTGTCGGCGTTGATGGCTGCTTTTACTGGTATGACAACAACTGGCACTACCATCGCAAGTGGGACCACATCAAGCAACTCCGCAGTCCCGGGCTGCTGGCCGCCCACAAAGCCGACCGGTTGAAAGAGTTGGGCAACTTGAAGATGCCGGTTTCCGACGCCATCATAAGCCGGGCCATCTGTATGCAAATCAAGCTCGGCTGGACCCGCGACCAAATGGCTGAGCGACTGGCCCGCATGAGATCAGTTCTGAGATGAAATTCGCCATCATCGTTCCGGCGCGACTCGCTTCGACCCGCTTCCCCTGGAAATTGCTCCACGAGGTCATGGGTAAGCCCGTGCTTCTCTGGACTGCCGACCGCATCCGCTCTGAGGCGCCCGAATTTCCCCTCTATTTTGCCGTGGACAGCGACATCTTGCAGAACGTTCTGGAAGATGCCGGATATCAGGCGATTGCCACCGATCCTGGCCATACCTGCGGGACCGATCGCATTGCCGAAGCCAATCGCCTGGTGCAAGCCGAGTATGTCATTAATGTCCAGGGGGATGAGCCGACCGTTACCGGGGAACAAATCCGGCGGCTCGCCGCTCTTGTTGAAGAGGACGTGGCGATGGCGACCCTCGGCACGCCGCTCCGCAATGTTGAAGACTACTTCAATCCCAATCACGTGAAACTGGTTTGCGATCGGGAGGGGCGCGCCATTTATTTCTCTCGGGCGCCGATTCCCTATTTTCGGGATTCCCATGGGGCTTTTGACGCAGTTGCCGCTGCGTCCTGCCCGATACTCATTCACCTTGGCCTGTATGCCTATCGGGGTGACTTTCTGGAAACGTTTTCCAAAATGCCGCCCGGCAAACTTGAGGACCTCGAAAAATTGGAAATGCTGCGCGTGCTGGAACACGGCAGCCGCATTGCCGTCGGGGTATCGGAGGACTTTTTGATCGAAATCGACACGGTGGAGCAGGCTCGCGAATTTGAGCAGTTTCTCAAAGATCGTCTTCTCTAATTTTTCCTTAATTCAGGCAGGTTCAATCATGTATCGTAATCTTCGCGTCGTACCGCAACTGATCTTCGGTCGCGGCAGTGTTCACCAGTTGGGCGACCTCCTTGCCGTCCAAAGAAAAGACCCTTCATCGCCCGTCGTTTTTCTTGTCGATCGCGTTCACCGGCAAAAGGAATTTGTCCGCCAGCTACCGGCGGCAGCCCGGGACCTGGTCCTTCTCGTGAATGTCGATACGGAACCCAAGACGGTCTATGTGGATGAACTCACCCAGCAGGTTAAAGGGTTTTCAGCCCGGCAGCCCGCTGCCGTCGTTGGCATCGGCGGCGGAAGTACTATGGACCTTGCCAAAGCGGTAGCCCTGATGCTCACCAACCCGGGGTCGAGCAGCGATTACCAGGGGTGGGACCTGGTAAAACGTCCGGGCATCTACCATGTCGGCATCCCCACGCTGGCCGGGACCGGCGCCGAAGTCTCGCGCACCACGGTGCTCACGGGACCCACTCGGAAGCTGGGAATCAACTCCGATTTCACCCCTTTTGACCAGATCATCATGGACCCGGACCTTCTTGCCGGCGTGCCGCGAGACCAACGCTTTTATACCGCCATGGATAGTTTTATTCATGCGTCGGAGGCTTTGCTGGGCACGTTTATCAACGAATTCAGCCGCGCTTTCGCGGAAAAATCTCAGTCCATGTGCCGCGAAGTTTTTCTTGGCGAAATCGACAACGCCACTGCCGATGAGATGCTCATGGTCGCTTCGTATTTTGGCGGCATGAGCATCGCTTATTCCCAGGTTGGAGTCTGTCACGCCCTCTGCTATGGGCTCTCTTACGTGCTCGGGGTGCACCATGGAATCGGCAACTGCATCGTTTTCAACCATTTGGACGAATACTACCCCGAAGATGTTCGAACCTTTCGCATCATGATGGACAAGCATGGCATCGAGCTTCCCCGGGGGCTGACCGATGGACTGAGCGAAAAAGAAATGAATGAGATGATTCGGGTGGCCCTCAGCCTTGAGCCGCTTTGGCAAAATGCCCTGGGTCCCGACTGGAGGGCGAAGATGACTCCCGAACGTGCTCGGGAGCTCTATCTCAGGATGTGAGACGAAGTGGTCCGCAGCTTGCGGTGCAGGCTTTGATATGAAATCCCCCAACCGTCACCCCGGCATGCTTCTGGCCGGGGTCCAGCAGCTCGAAGAACCGGATTCCAGCCAAAAGCATGCTGGAACGACGAAGAAGGGCTTTCATGCTTTGTTATGACCCGCCGGGTCATGAAGGCTAGGTAGGGCCGGCGCGAGGAGATTTCTTGAAAATCCTCATCGTCAAAACGAGTGCCATCGGCGATGTCATCCACACCCTGCCGGCACTGACCGCTCTGCGCCGCCATTATCCCGACGCCCAAATTGACTGGCTGATCGAAGAATCCGCCGTTGAAGCGGTGCGTGGCCACAAAGCCCTCGACCGCCTCCTCATTTGGCATCGGAAGAGCAGTATCAAAGAGTTTCGGGGCGGCAATCGTTCCGCTGTCATCAGTGAAATCCGGCGACTGGCAAAGGAAGTCCGCACCACCCGCTACAACCTGGTGATCGACTTTCATGCCCTCCTCAAGAGCAGCCTGTGGGTAATGCTGGCCCGAGCCGATCGCAAAGCGGGTTTCGGGTACGGAATGGAACACGCGGAAGGGAGCTATCTCTTTCTCAATGAGCGCATACCGGCCGTTTCCATGGAGGTCCATGCCCTGGACCGTGGCCTCATCCTTCTGGATGCCTTGGGGGTCCCGACGGGCAGCGTGGTTTACGATTTCCCCATATTGGAGGAAAACGAAGCCCAGGCTCGCACCTTGCTCGAAGCCGAAGGAGTGAAACCGGGAGACCACCTGTTGGTCATTCACCCAATGGCCCTTTGGCCGACCAAGCTCTGGGAAAACAAACGATTCGGACAAGTTGCCGACCGTCTTATCGAAAATGGTTTTACTTTGGCCTTCACCGGCGGCCCGGCCGATGTTCCGGTCATCGATGAGATTCGTGCCGGGATGAAGCATTCCGTCCTTCGATTCGATGGTCGCACCAGTCTGAAGACTCTTGCCGCCGTTTACCGGACGGCCTGTGCCGTGATTTCGACGGATACCGGTCCCATGCACCTCGCAGCCGCAGTGGGGACCCCGGTGGTGGCGCTATTTGGGCCGACCGCACCCTGGCGCACCGGCCCCCACGGCACAGAACACACGGTATTGCGGGCGGGTTTGGATTGCAGTCCGTGTTTCCGGAAGCGCTGTCTGACCACTCGACACGAAGCAATGGCCTGCATGCGTCGCATCACCGTCGACCGGGTGGTCGAAGCCGTGCTCAGGAAGGTTCCGCAAGCGGCTTGAAAGTGTGGCTTGACATGACGACCCCTTGGTCTTGAATCATCATGCAGCAAACTCTTACCTCCCGTCTTGCCCTCGGCTTCTATCGGGCCGTCATCAACCTGCTGGCGCCTCCGGCGATCTTGCCCTTTCTGCCGCTCTTGCTGCTGATTCGGAAGCGTAGAAAGACCCTATTTCCGAGATTGGGGTTCCAGAACTACCCCGGCGACGAGCAATCACCGTTCCAGCCTGTGTGGATTCATGCTCTTTCTGTTGGCGAACTGCTCTCCGGCCTTCCTCTGATCAAGGAACTGCGAGCAAAAATGCCCTCCCGGCGGCTGTACCTGTCGGTCTCTACCCTTCCCGCCCATGAAGTAGCAACAGAAAAGGTTCGCGCCTATGTCGACGGTCTCTTCTACTTCCCCTACGACCTCCTGTATCCAATGAGGAGATGCCTCGGCAAAATTCGTCCGGCGCTTTTTCTGTTGATTGAGACGGACATTTGGCCGGGGTTTCTTGCTGAGTTGCGCCGTCTCAAGATTCCCTGTTTTCTCCTGAATGCGCGTCTGTCGGCGCCTTCCTTTCGCATGAGCCGCATCTTGTCAGCGCTTTTCATCCCGGCCTTCAACACTTTTTCCCGCATCTACCCGCAGTCGCAGGAAGAAGGGCAACGCTTTCTCAATCTTGGTGTAGAGGCGTCAAAGATCCGTCGATCCGGCAACCTGAAGTTTGATTTGGCAGGTGCCCTTCCCTCTTCTGAAGCGATTGCGGCGATGCGCCGGGACCTTGGTTTTGGAGAGGAAGACCTGGTGATCCTTGCGGGGAGTACCCATTCCGGGGAAGAGACAGTGCTTCGATCGACCTTCCTCTCGCTTCGGGAGCGTTTTCCTGATTTGAAACTGCTCATTGTTCCCCGCCACCCGGACCGAAGCCCCGAGATCCTGCGGCTTTTCGATCACGATCCCGTGCGGGTTTTGCGGTTCTCCCAAGTAGCGCAGTCGTCGGCAGACGTGATTGTGGTGGATCGCTTGGGACTGCTGGGAAGACTTTATGCTCTTGCTGATGTCGCTTTTGTCGGCGGAAGTCTGGTTGGGAAGGGAGGGCAAAACCCTATCGAACCCGCGGCTGCAGGCAGGCCCGTGCTTTTCGGTCCGGACATGAGCGATTTTCCGGACGTGTCACAGTTGCTTTTGGAGGCAGGTGGGGCAATACAAGTGCAAAACCCGGCCGAATTGCTGGATAAAGGCGCGCAGTTGCTGGAAGATCGCAACCTCGCTGAAACCATTGGTATGCGGGCTCGCGCCGTAGTGGAGGAACACCGGGGTGCAAGTGAAACGATTGCCGCCGAAATTGCGGCGTTTCTTTCTCAGTCAACCTCCCATCCCCCACCAAGGGCCTTAAACAGGGCGACCAGGTTGGATGATACCCGCTGACCACTCTGGACAAGGGCATCTTCGTTGTTATACTGGGCACGCTCGGTCACCAGGACATTGAGAAAGTCCACCAGTCCCCTGGTGTAGAGCTCCCTGGCGATGTCGGTGGCTTGGCGATATGCCTTGACGGCTTGAATGAGAGAGTCCCGGGTGGCCTGCTCTTTGGAATAAGCCACAAGAGCGTCTTCGACATCCCGCAGAGCGTTGAGGACCGCTCTTTCATAGCGGATCGCGGCCTGTTCTTCCCTTGCATTCTGCACGGCTACCTGAGCTCGCAGGCGTCCGGCGGTGAATACCGGCCAAACAATGGTCGGACCCACCGACCAATATCGGCTCGAGGCTTGCAGGAAATCAGAGCTGTCGACGCTCGATTGGCCGACCAGGCCGGTCAGATAGAACCGGGGAAAGAGGTTGGCGGTTGCCACTCCGACGCGGGCCGTAGCAGAAGCCAATTCCTGTTCCGCCTGGCGGATGTCGGGGCGGCGTCGCAGCAGTTCGGAAGGGAGGCCGGGGGGCACTTCGGGTGGACCAACCGGGATCGGTCCCGTTGCCAGAAGTTCTTCGAGGAGGCTTTCGGGGGGCAGCCCGAGCAGCACGCCAAGCTGGTGTATTGCCTGTCGCAGGACTGTTTCCAGTGCCGGGACCCCGGCCTCCGTTGTGGCGAGCTGCGCTTTTGCCTGAGCGACATCCAGTTCGCTGCTCAGCCCGGCCTCGTAACGTGCCTTGGCGATTTCCAGCGCCTGCCGCTGGGTAAAAATATTCTTTTCGGCGACCGCCAACCGGGCCTGGGTGCCCCGTACGTCGAGGTAGTTGAGGGAAACCTCGGCCAGCAGGGTCACCAGCACGTCACGGCGGTTTTCCTCGGTAACGGCAATGTCGGCGGTAGCAGCTTGCACCGCTCGCCGGACACCGCCAAAGACATCAATTTCCCAGCTGGCGTCAAAACCTGCCTGATAAAGGTTCACTCCTCCGGGCGTGCTGCTTTCCTTCGAGGTATTGGCATTCTCACTGGTGCGACTGCGAGCGTAATTCCCCGATGCGTCGATCTCCGGATAATAGGCGGCAGCCACCACGACCCGCTGGGCCCGCGCTTCGCGAATGCGCGCCTCGGCGATCTGCAGGTCAAGGTTGGCTTGCACGGCCCGCTCGATGAGCGAATTCAGTTCGGGATCCCTGAAGATCACCCACCAGCGGGAAATGTCCAAAGACTTGACGGTTATCTCATCTTTAGGCGCTTCCGCGAATTTTTCAGGCATCCGGGGAGTGGGTTTCAAAAAATCGGGCCCCACCGTGCAACCCCCAAGGAAAATCACCGCAAACCCGTAAATTAGGAGAGGGAGCAAAAACCGGGCAGAGAAGTTGCGATCGATCATGTGTTGCTTTCCCTGAATTTAATGACCCCGGGGGCCACACCGAGCATGAAATCCCCTGTCACCCTTTGCCGAAGAGGACCCCGGAGGGATTTGATTTGACCATAACCGGCTATTGAGGCAACAAGGAACCAAGAGCCCGGGCAAAAAGATCGTAATCATCTTTCGACCACAGACAAAGGAGGACCTCCTTGAGGCTGGTTGTCTCATTCTCAAAGTAATCGCGAATGGTGTTGAGCATGATATCGGCGCAGCGATCCTTGGGAAAGCCGAAGATCCCGGTGCTGATTGCCGGCAGGGCAATGGAGCCCATACCCTTCTCCGTGGCTCGCCTGAGGCTGTTGACGGTAGCTCCCCGCAGCTTTTCGTCTTCGTTCCCTTCCCCGTAGCTGGGTCCCACCGCGTGGATCACGTAGCTGGCTTTCAAATTGCCGGCGCCGGTGACCACGGCTTCACCCACCGTGGTTCCCCCAATGCGGTCGCATTCCTCTTGAATGCCGGGACCGCCCTTGCTGCGGATAGCCCCTGCCACACCGCCACCCAATACCAGATGGACATTGGCGGCATTGACAATGGCATCGACCGCAAGCTCGGTCAGATCCCCCTGCACCAACCTGATCACTCTGCCCTTGACCGTTCTCTCCATCTCTTCTCCTCCCACCAGAGCCGTTGCTCGTGTCCCTTGGGGACACCCTAAACGATGAAAAGTGCCGGGAAGAACGCAACCCGCAACCCGGAATTCGCAGCATTTCGAAGCAGGCCTCAGGACAAGACACATCCGCTTGCTGACATTCCAGTTCAATCCTGAAGACTATTGGCTCGAAACGCATCCTGTCAATAGAATTCTCGATATCTCCGTGAGCCGGTGGGCTGATGTTTACAGATGAAGGCAATGTATGATATACGGAATTTTCTCAAGAAGAAAAGCATCTTAAGGTGGTTGTTCGATGTCTTATGCATTCCAGGATCACTACTTTCACCGAGCCAAGAAAGAACACTTTCTGGCGCGTGCGGTCTATAAACTTGAGGAGATTCAGAAGCGATATCGACTCCTGAAGCCGGGGAATCGCGTTCTCGATCTCGGAGCGGCCCCCGGTTCCTGGCTGCAACTGACCAGCGTCGTTGTTGGGGCCAAAGGCCGTGTGGTCGGCGTTGACATAAAAAGCATCGACCACTCTTTTGGCGATAACGTGATCATTCTGCAGCGCGACATCTCTGAACCCGGCTTTGCAGAAGAACTGGCGGAAAAATACGCACCCTTCGATGTCGTGCTGAGCGATATGGCTCCGGCAACCTCCGGAATTCGGGTGGCCGACAGCGCTCGCTCGGCGTTGCTTTTTGAACAGGCTCTCGAGTTGGTCAAAGCTACGCTCAAATCAAATGGCAATTTTCTGGCCAAGATTTTTCAGGGGTCCGAATTTCATCAACTGCTGCCGGAAGTTAAGAAAGCATTCACTTCCGTCAAAGTCGTGAAGCCGGCGGCATCACGCAAGCAGAGCAAAGAAGTCTATATCCTGGCTATGGGTTTCAAGAAAACAGAGGGAGGAGACTGATTCATGTCCGGACATTCCAAATGGAGCACAATCCGCCACAAGAAGGGGGCTGCGGACGCCAAAAGGGGCAAGATTTTCACCAAAATAATCAAGGAAATCATGGTTGCCGCCCGCGTTGGCGGCGGGGACCCGGGAGGGAACGCGCGACTGCGTGCGGCAATTGCTACTGCGAAGGCCGAAAACATGCCCAAAGATAATGTTGAACGAGCGATCAAGAAAGGTACCGGGGGACTGGATGGAGTCAACTACGAAGAAGTGAACTACGAAGGGTATGGACCCGGCGGGGTGGCCGTGCTTGTGGAAGTCCTGACCGACAATAGAAATCGTGCCGCCAGCGATGTCCGACATATCTTCAGCCGCCATGGAGGCAGCTTGGGTGAGGCCGGTTGTGTCGCATGGATGTTCAGCAAAAAAGGGAGCATCGTCTTCAACCGGGAGAAAGTCTCTGAAGAAGAATTGATGGATGTGGCTCTTGACGCAGGCGCCGAGGATGTCAAGGACCAGGAGGACCAGTTTGAGGTGACTACTTCCCTGGAGGACTTTGTCGCTGTGAAGGCGGCTTTCGACAGCAAGGATATGCCCTACGAAGTGGCCGAAATCACCATGGTCGCCCAGAGCAGTGTGGCCATTGAAGACGAAAAGGCGGCCCTGCAGGTTCTGAAATTGATGGACGCCCTCGAGGATTGTGACGATGTCCAACATGCCTATGCCAATTTCGATATTCCCGACAAGGTCCTGAACGCCCTCGCGTGAGAGAGCTCTTTTTCCATGGCTTTAACTATTCGGTATGAATATGATCCGCACCATCGGTATTGATCCTGGTTCACGATTTACCGGCTATGGCGTCGTGGAAGGAGACGGGAGCGTTCTGCGCCATGTCGTGAACGGCATGATCACTCTGCCGGGCACCCTTCCCCTGCCGGAGCGGCTGAGTATCATCTATAAGCGGCTGTCGGCCATTATCGGTGAAGTTGAGCCGTCATGCATGGCGATCGAGAATGTTTTCTTTGCCAAGAATGTGAAGAGTGCCTTGAGTCTGGGGCAGGCCCGCGGGGCGGCGGTTCTTGCCGCCGTTAATGCCGGTCTTCCGGTCTTTGAGTACAGTGCTCTGCAAATCAAGCAGGCTGCAGCCGGATACGGCAAGGCGGGCAAAGAACAGATGGTTAAAATGATCCAATATCTGTTTAAATTGCACGCTCCGCTCAATTCGAATGCTGCCGACGCCCTTGCTGCCGCCGTCTGTCATCTGAACACCCAAGCTTCACGAACACGCTGGGCAGGGTCCGAGCTCCCATGATCGGTTATCTGGAAGGTAAACTGAAACACAAGTCTCCGGACTTTATCATCGTCGATGTCCACGGTGTGGGCTACTTCGTAAATGTGCCGCTGAGCACCTTCTACGACCTTCCGGAGCTCGGACGGACGATAACTTTGAATATCCACACCTATTTTCGGGAAGATGCTCTGAACCTCTACGGTTTTCGCACCCTTGCCGAGAAGGAGATGTTCCTGCACCTCATCACGGTGAACGGGGTCGGTCCCCGACTGGCCGTCGGCATCCTCTCGGGGATGAGCCCCGATGGGCTCAGAGAGGCCGTTCAGAGACAAGACCATCAGCGCCTGCGGAACATTCCCGGCGTGGGAAAGAAAATCGCCGAACGCATCATCCTCGAGCTTCGAGATCGACTCAAGATCAAAAGGGAAAAGGCCGAAGACCCCTGGCCCCTTTGCCCAACTGCCGGCGCCCATGCCGACGCTTTCTCCGCCCTGGTGAATCTGGGCTACCGAGCGGCCGAGGCAGAGAAAGCGATCACGAAGGCCCAGCAGCATCTGGGCGAAGACCCGCCGCTGGAGATGCTGTTGAAGGAAAGCTTGCGAATTCTGGCGTGACGGGCTTCCCTGATAGCCGAGCGCCACAGGCTCCTTTCGTGTGATTTCGAGTGTCCCGAAGCAAGATGAATGACAGCGGTGCAAGAGAGTCCGGCTTCGCTGAGATGACAAAAATAGGGTGCAGAGCACACAGTCATGACTGAACGCATCATCGAACCGAAGAGGATTGAGGAAGACCTACCGGCAGAAAACAGTCTGCGTCCCCGACGCCTGGATGAGTATATCGGTCAGGACAGGGTCAAGGAAAACCTGTCGGTGTTCATCGAAGCCGCCAGACAGCGGGCCGAACCCTTGGACCATGTCCTCTTTCACGGACATCCCGGTCTCGGCAAGACGTCTCTGGCAAGTGTCATCAGCAATGAGCTGGGAGTAAAGATGCGCAGCACCTCCGGCCCGGTTATTGAGCGTCCCGGAGACCTGGCAGCCATTCTCACCAATCTCGAACCCCGCGATGTGCTTTTCATCGATGAGATCCACCGTCTGAACCACGTCGTTGAGGAGATCCTCTATCCCGCCATGGAGGATTTCAAACTGGATATCATCATCGGCCAAGGGCCTTCCGCCCGTACCATCAAGCTCGATCTGCCGCCCTTTACTCTGATCGGCGCGACAACACGCGCCGGACTGCTCTCCCCTCCCCTGCGCGACCGGTTCGGGGTGAGCCTCAGACTGGAATTCTACAAGGTCGCCGATCTCACCATTATCGTGAACCGCTCTGCCAGGATACTGGGCATCCCCATCGACGAAAGCGGGGCTGTCGAGATCGCCAAGCGGTCCCGGGGGACTCCCCGGATTTCAAATCGGCTGCTGAGGCGCGTGAGAGATTATGCCGAAGTCCGTGCCGACGGCAGGATCACCCGTGACGTGGCCGACCATGCTTTGGGGATGCTGGAGGTCGATGAAAAGGGGTTCGACCGTATGGATCGAAAGATCCTCAGCACCATCATCGAGAAATACGACGGCGGCCCGGTCGGCATTGAGACGCTGTCAGCTGCCGTTTCCGAAGAAAAGGACACCCTGGAAGATGTTTACGAACCCTATCTGATCCAGCTCGGCTTTTTGCACAAGACCCCTCGAGGCCGCCTTGCCACCCGCCTGGCCTACGAACACCTCGGAATTCCTTATCACGGGGTGCAGCAGTTGCGATTCTGAGGGGCCATCCCAAAACGGGGTGTTCTCTGGAGAATTGGCATGCGAGCGGTAAAAATATAAGCGCTGATAAGTTATTTATTCTGTTCAGAGCGGAGCCGGATCTTGGACTGTATTCTCCTGGGGACCGGAGGCATGATGCCCTTGCCGAATCGCCTGCTGACATCACTGGCGGTGAGGCTCGACGGTCGCATATATCTCTTTGATGCGGGCGAAGGCACTCAGATCGGCTGGAAAAGGGCTCAACTCGGTCTTCGCGGGTTCAGCCTGCTCGCCGTAACGCACCTCCATGCAGACCATTGTTTGGGAATCCCCGGCCTGCTCATGCTCAGGGCACAGATGGACGACCCCGACCCCTTGACTATTGTCGGCCCCCCCGGCATCAAAGCCTTTCTGCAGGAAACCCGAAAAACCCTTGACTTCTACCTGAATTATTCCCTGGAAATCATCGAATGGTCCAATGCCGAGGAAGATCTTGCCTATGAGGACGCCAGGGTGCGCCTTTTTTGGCAACCGCTCAAGCATACCCGCTTTTGCCTCGGATATCGGATGGAAGAACGGGAACGTCCGGGCAGGTTTAATCCCGGCCGGGCTGTAAATCTGGGTGTGCCGAAAGGCCCGTTTTGGGGAAAACTGCAGGCCGGGAAGGAAATTGTTCTTGAAAACGGCAAGACCATCAGACCGGATCAAGTGTTGGGTCCCCCAAGATCCGGAAGGCACCTGGCCTACGTGGTTGACACGCGGCCGGTAAAGGCCCTCTACCGGCTGTGCCGAAAGGTGGATATTGCCTTCATTGAGGCCATGTTCCTGCCTGAAGATGCCGACCATGCCGGCGCCAAAGGCCATCTGACCGTGGTTGAAGCCGCAGGGATCGCCCGGCGCGCGGAAGTGAAGAAGGCGGTCCTGGTCCACATCAGTCCCCGGTATGCCGAGGAAGACCTGGCGCGCCTGGAGAGTAAAGCCCTGGAGACCTTTGAAAAGGCGGTGGTGGGTCGGGACTTGGCGATGTATTCAATAGCGTATGAAGAAGATTGAAGAAACTTCTTTACCGTCCGATTACCTCCGGAGTTGTCGAGATATCGGTATCCCAGAGAATGTATCCCGACCCGTCGAAGCCGACCCCAACAGGCATGATTGCGAAAACCGCCTTGTTCCTGCGAGCCTCGAGCACACCGAGGAGCGGGGAGTTCCGGGTGCTGCCGGAGGGTATATGAAACTGCTTGTCGCAGACCGTGCTTGCAATTCCCTGCACCTTGAAGCTGCCCAGCACGCGCGCAGCAATCGTCGGTTTGAACCATGTTCTCGATACACGTGGTGCTCGAGGTGCTGATCTTGGTATAAATAAATTTTGCCTTCGAATAGGTATTCTCCCGATCCTGTCTCAAATCCTGCTTACCGACAATCAAGGTAGCTTTCGCGCTCGTCAGCGTTTGGGGAACGTTGAAAGACAGATACCTGGGCATGGCATCATATTCCCCTGTCAAGCCGGAGAGCCTAATCTCTCCAGGCACACCGACCGGTTCGCCGCGGGGTTGATTGGCGGCAAAGTTCCAGGAACTGTAGCCCCAGGAGAGGCCTCCGGGACCGGTATCAATGATTTCGGCGAAACCCTGCAGATAATTCCAGGAGATCTGTTCGGCCTCGGAAGCACTCACTGCCCAGCATTTCAGCTCTCCTTTTTCACCGGGAACCTGGAGCGCCGGAAGGGAACCTTCACCGGTCTTGACACTGAACCATCCTGTTTGGCGAGGTTTAAGGAAGAAGTTGACACCCGCCTGCTCATCTTCAATGCTCCGGTACCTGCAGGCAATATTAACTCCATAGTAGAATTCATTGCTGATCGATATCACCGTATCCATATCTCCGGAGACATCGATCAGGGGAAAAATCAGGAGACTGCCCGACTTGTAAGGGCTTCCGACAGAGGCAGCAATACCGGCGGCAGGCAACGCCAAGGCCAGGAGCGATACAAGGCAAAAAACAATGATCAATCTCCTCATGACACATCCTCCTCGAAAAGAAGATAAAGGGTTCCGGAAGACATCTTGTGGCCCATCATACCATCTCTTCAAAGATTTGGGCGGCACTTTTTACAAGCTCCGGGCAGATGGTGGAGGAAAGTTTTTTTTCCTTCGCCGCTTGAGAGCCCTCGGGGGTGCTGATGTCGCATCCCAGCAGTTCCCTGCAAACCAGTGAATCGTGGCGCGCGATGAACCTTGCGGCGAACTCTCGCACTGCCGCGTGTGTTTTCTCTTTCGCCTGGCGGTCTTTGGCATCCGTCGCGCCATACTTGAGGCCGATGAGCATGAAGGCTCCCGTGACGGCTCCACAGGTTTCGGCCATGCGCCCCATTCCCCCGCCAAATCCGGCGGCAATCCGGAGGGCCACGTCACCATCGAGACCAAAGCGATCGCCATAAGCGCGCAAGCAAGGCCTGGGAACAGGAGAAGCCCTTCTGAAAAAGAGAAACCGCCAACTCTACTCGATCCATGCTACCTCCCTGAGGCAAATGACTTACAGAACTCAATGGTTAACGACAAAGCATGAGATCCCCCTCAGCTCTCCCTCAGCGAGGATATCGGGGGGACCTCACGGGAAATAGGAGCCAATGCCCGCATCTGATCACCGACCGTCTTCGGCGAAAACGACCATCGGCAGGGTATGTCGGACGTGCCTCCTCACGGCTTCCAGATCAAGAACGGTCGGCACAAACCCAAAAGCATCGTCGACAACCGACCCGTTCAATTCCAGATCATCCGGCATGCGCCATTCGCGTTCATCTTTCCATGAGCAGCGGGGAGGTTCATGGAGCTGGAAACGGAAACGCTCCGCCCCCGGCAACTTTTCATAAACTGCATTGGCGCCGTACACCGCAGGCTTGGCGCCCCGCTTTCTCAACAGCTGCCGCTTAATGGCGATACCATAAGGTTCTACGGTCCACCGAAGGAGCGCCGGGTTCCATCGGCGCATGGCACTGAGTTGGAGAGGCGGCCTCGAGGTCCACGAAATGACCGCCTGATCTCCCCGCACCATCTTCGAACCCGCCCTGATCCGCCTTTCCCGAAGGATGCGAATCAGGGTTTCAAGAGCAGTATGCCCACTCAGTAGCTTATCATTGAAAAGCTCGTCGAGATAGTCCCGATAGGACTGGCCCGGCCAGGGACCCGGACAGGGCCGGACATAGTGATAAAGATAATCGTGCCAATTGACATTCGATATTGCGAGCAGCTTGACGGGATGCCCCGATTCCAAAGAAGGTCGAGAAGCAGCGGGAACCTGGAGATCCGCTTTCGAAAAGCCGGTGGCCGATTTCGAAAACTCCTGAAGTAATTGAACGTTCCCGGCATTTTCACGATTCCGAGTTTCGGGGTGATAGATCCACAACGGACGGGCCTGGATCTGCTGTTGTTCTGCAAGAATCTTGAAAAGGTTGCCTTCCGAACGCAGTTCCAGGACGCAGCGGAGGTCCGATGCAAGGGCGAGGAGGCGATCCCGGCAAACCATGCGGGTCTCCTTGGGACAATTCACCACTCCCGTCTGGCAGGTCAAAACCGGTCCCGGAAAGGACGCGAGATCAAGAAGCGGTGAACCTTTCGAGGTGCCGAAGCCTGTCAAAGGTGCGGGTATCAGAAGCAGGAGACTGGCCCCCAAACGTTCGGCGCTTGCGGCCACCAGATCGTAGGTGAGAGTGCCGAGGCTGCCGACGATGCCCATATCCTCGCGAATCATCAGCGGCAGCAAAGCGCGCAGGACTTGAAGCCATTCTGCTTGAGGAGAAATAGCCTTTGATTTTCTGGAGTTGAAAAAGGCTGCCCAGAGCCGAACGGTTTGGATATGGCCCTTTCCGAAAAGCACCTGGGGACACGGATGTGCGGTGACGGCCGATGGACAAGCCTCACCCCTCCATGATGCTGCCCATAAGCCTTCCTCAAGCCACCGGTCGGCCTGTCTGCGAGCCATGGCGAACGAATTCCCTTGAACCGGAACATCGAATAGAATCTCCTTCAGGCAATCCTGCAGCTCATTTTCGGTGTCGATATCACGGCGCAATAAAGCGGCAAGGTGCGCATGGCAGGAAGGTCCGTCAAGTTTCCGCTTTCTTTCCAGAAGAGCATTCAGGACAAACAAGGCATACGTCTGAGCGGTCGACAGGCGACGCAGATTGCGCGTGAGTGCGGGCTCCATGGGTAATCCGAGGTCCAAAACTGAGTGCCTCGACGCAACGTTCCATTCATTGTGGCAACCAGGGACTGCTTGCCAAGGTTCCAACTCTTCATGAGAAGTTACCGGTTGCATGCGGGAAATGTCAAGTGTACATAGAAGCCGGTGCTGAGTTCCGTCAATGGGCATCGGGGCGAAAAATCGCACAACCGCGGTTATCGAAAACGGAGAGGACCTTGCATGAAACTGGGGATTATTGGCCTGGCTCGGTCGGGCAAGACTGCTATTTTCAATGCTCTGACAAAGAGGACCGGTGAATCCGTCCCGCCGGGAGGACATGCCGTTCCGGTTTTGGGTGCCGTATCCGTTTCCGACTCCAGGCTGGACTGGTTGAGTGAATTCTACAAGCCGAAAAAGACGACCCACGCTCAAGTGACTTATCTTGATCTTCAGGGTCTCCCGGGCCTCCTCGAAAGCCATCAGGAATATATGTCTCTCCTGCTGACCCACATGCGTCCGGTGGAGGCATTCTTAATGGTGGTCCGGAATTTTTCGGATCCCTCCCTCGGCCCGCCGGATGTCGGACACGATTTCAGGGAACTGGAGGACGAATTCATCATCGCCGACTTGGGGACCGTTGAGAAACGCCTCGAAAAGATTTCAATAGAACAGAAAAAAGGGAAAAAGAGCTTCGGGTCGGAAAGAGATCTTCTGGAGTCCTGTCTGGAAGTGCTCAACAACGGAAACCCCATTCGGAATGAACCCCGATTTGACGGCGGCCCCCGAAACTCGCGGTTTCACCTTCCTCTCAGCAAAACCGGTTCTCGTCGTGGTAAACAATTCCGACGACGATGACCGGCTTCCGGATGCCTCGTTTGAAAACGCAGAGGCAATGGTCGTCCGCGGAAAGCTGGAAATGGAAATGGGCCAACTTTCCGAGGAGGAGGCCGCCGCGTTCAGGCAGGACTTCGGTCTTTCAGGCAGTGCTCTGGATCGAGTGGTGGCGGCTTCTTACGCTTTGCTTCAGCTTGCCACCTTCTTTACGGTCGGCGATGACGAAGTGCGGGCATGGACCATTCGGGGGAATTTGCCTGCCGTCGAAGCCGCCGGAGTGGTGCACACGGACATGCAAAAGGGCTTCATCCGCGCTGAAGTGGTGGCCTTTGACGATCTCCATCGCGCCGGCGACATGGCAGCGGCGCGAAAACTGGGTCTCGTGCGGTTGGAGGGAAAGACCTATCCGGTGCAGGACGGGGACATCATCAACTTCCGCTTCAATGTGTGAAGCCGGCTCTTCAAAGACAAAAGGGGCTACCTTCCCGGCTTCCTGCCACTTTTCTGACCATCGACCACTGGACCCCGACGACTGATCACCGACGACTGACCACTTTATTCAGGCGGCTTTCTCCACAGCATTTCATCCGCAGCGTGTCCAGAAGAAATGCGTCAAGTTCGTCAAAAAGTACCCGACAGAGGCCTCCGTGGTTCATTCTGTTGCCAAAGAGCTGCCCCCTGAGTTCGTCGACGGTTGCGTTCACCTTGCCCAGCTTGGTCAAATTCGTGGTCTGTGTGGCAAGTTTTTCTTCGATCAATAGATTCCTGGCGAGGCGGCAAAAATGGACAACCCCTCTCTCGGTTTTTCGCGCCGTTTCCACCCATTGATCCACCTGTCCGGTGCCGTCGCAGCAAAGCCTGCCGATGCGGTCGAGGAGATGAGCCATGACCACCGCGAGAGTGCCGTACTCCAGGCCGCGAAATCCGCGGCGCCAGTTCAAGAGCCAGGGAAGTCGCCAGGTCCACAAGAGATGTCTTTCGCCAAAGGCAATAAGGGCATCCACTTCCTTCGCCGCCCGCCTTATGTGGCCAAGCGTTTCCGGTCCGGGCGGTGTCGAAGGTTCAACCGGCTCACTCACCTCAAGGCTGTTCGCAACTCGATGCTTACCCGCTGATTCGTCCAGGTATTGCAGGCATCTCAAGAAGAGTCCGTTCGCACCGGTGTCGCCGGGGGTGTCGAGATGCGGATAGGACAGAATCAACCTGCCCTTCCCAGCCCCGACTTCAATCATCGCGGGGTGTCCCAGCAGTCTTGCCGGGGCCAGATTGATCCCGTAGACCTTCTCCCACTCTTTCCAGACGACTGATGCGTCTTGGAGGTCGGTGAGGGGCAGATCGGCTACCCAGAAGTCTTCTCCGGGCGCCCGGTACGTTGCCAGACACAGGCAATCTTCGATTGATTCCTTCGCAAACTGCGCGGGCCACCAGATGGAAACGAGAAGAGCCTCCGGCAGACCATCCCAAATGGGGTGACCGGGCGCCCCTTGAATCCATATTTGTCCGGAGGCATTGGGGAGCCGTTCGGAAAGGGACATTCGCTTTTGCGGGACGAGCCCGAGTGATGGCGGGCTGGCAAGGGCAAGCCCCGCTCCACCACAGAAGCCAAGATAGCTGCCGCCGTTTTGCAGGAACTGCTTCAAAAGGGTGCTTCCCGCTTCTCCGAGAGCCCGCACTTTGTGCGAAGCCCATCCGCCGGGAACCACGAGGACTCGGTAGCGGTCGAGGCATCCGGTCGCTATTTCCTTGCCATTCACCAAGTGGAAGGGCACGCCGAGTTGCTCCAGCGTCTCCAGGCAAATGAGGCCCCATACGAGCGATTGGTCCCAAAAAACGGCAACCGGCGGACCGGCCCAACTCCCTTCCGGCAAAGGGACAAACTTCTGAGGAACCCTTCATCATGGACTGTACCCTTAGCGTTACTCTTCTGCAGACTGTTTGTGTCGCGAGCACTGCTCCTCCACCCCCGCTCTCCGAGTCTCGGTCTCAACCCTTCCGGAGGTCCCCCGGGGGATTAAACTCAGGAATGATCCTGTTGCTCGCCAGGATCGAGCAGGCCCGCTTTCTTGAGTGCGGCAACCCCGCCCTGTAAATTGACGGCGCCGCAAACACCGGCCTCTTCCAGTTGGCGCAGAGCCTCGTAGGATCGTGCCCCGGAATTGCAGACCACGACCAGGCGCTTCGCTTGGGGAACTTCCTGAAGGCGATCCTTAAGGGTCTCCTGTGGAATATTCCGCCAGCGTTGGCCAAAATGCGCCACAAAGGGGGCGGCATTGGCCGGGCCTCGAACATCCAGGCAAACGGTTTCGTCGGTCCCGTCATGGAGGAAGCATTTTTCGAACTCCTCCGCATCCAGCGGTGTGTTGTATCCGTCGAGGATATTTTCCGCCGTATTGCCTGCCACATTCACGATATCGAGTGCGGAAGCAAAGGGCGGTGAGTAGGCAATCTCAAGATTGGAGAGGTCCTCCAGGGTCGCCCGGTAAGGGAGCATGGCGGCAATGCTGTTGATTCTGCCAAGCAGGGCGTCGCCGTTGTGGGCCAGTCCCTGAGCGCCGAGGATGCGGCGGGTCTTGCGATCGACAATCAGTTGCAGATAGATGAGATCGTGCTCCGGATAAAAATGGGCGCGATCCGCCTGGACGACCAGGGCATGTGCAGCATCGAAACCTTCTCGAAGGGCGATCGGCAGCGGAATGCCGGTTGCCGCCACGGCGAGGTCGAAAATCTTTATGGAGAAGCTTCCCACGACCCCGTTGAAGGAAGCGAAGCCGCCCGCCAGATTGGTGCCGATCACCCGGCCCTGCCGGTTTGCCAGCGAACCCTGGGGGAAGAAGATGGGTTTTCCCGTCACCAGATGCATCGTTTCGATGCAGTCACCACCGGCATAAATGTCCGGGTCGGAGGTTTGAAGGCGGCGGTTGACGACAATTGCGCCGCGTGGCGAGACCTGGAGCCCGGCCCGACTCGCCAGGTCCGAAAAAGGATGAACGCCGACGGCTGTGATCACCAGATCGGCTTCGAGGCAGCGCTCCGAGGTCAGCACTTGAACGCCGCCATCATCTCTGCCGGAGCGGATTTCCTGCACCCTCTCGTTGAGAAAGACGGAGACGCCCTTCCCTTCCATATGTTTTTGGACCATGCGGGCAAGTCCGGCATCAAGGATAACGGGAAGCACCTGGTCGGCGATTTCCACCACACTGGTTTCAATCCCCCAGAGATCGCTCAGGGCTTCAGCCATTTCGCAGCCGATCGCCCCGGCTCCGATGATCACCGCTTTTCCCACCGCTCCTTTAGCGATGCGCTCCTTGATGGTCATCGCCGACCGAAGATTCGACAGACTGATGACCGCCGGCAGTTCTGCTCCCGGAATACGCAATCGGTTGGGTTGACTCCCTGTAGCGAGCACCAGCTGATCATAAGGAAGCTTTTCCTCCACGCCGGAACTCAAGTCCTGGATGCGAACCTCCTTGGCCTGCCGGTCAATTTCGAGTGCCCGGGTGCGAATCCTGACGTGCACCCCCTTTGCGTCCTCGAAGAATTGAGGAGTCCTGACCATGTGGAAGCTGGTGCTCATCAGTTCGCGGACATCGCTGACATCCCCCGAAATGAAATAGGGCATGCCGCACCCGCCGTAAGAGATATGTTCGTCCTGGTCGATCAGGGTGACTTCGGTATCCGGTTGCAGACGTTTCAAACGACAGGCAACTTTGGGACCCAGCGCCACCGCTCCGATGACGACCACGCGTTTTCCAGCCATACTCCCATCCTTTCACATCCGGTGTGTTTCAATCGTTCCCGAAACCCCTTATGGCGCCGCAATCGGGACACGTCCAGGTGATGCCGTTGCAGGTCATGCCCCAGAAGTTTTCCTCCATGCAGTCTGAACAGATCATGAAGCCGCAGGGGCAGCTCCAGCAGAAGAGCTGTTCCCGGCGGCACGTGGCGCAAAGATAATTCCTCGGCTTTCGCCACCTCCCCTTGCGCTCCCCCGCTTTCCCTTCTATGCCGGTCACGGCGTTTCTGTCATCGGACTTTTCATTTCGCTCGCTCATAAGCCACTCCGCAGCAACCATTCCCCGTTGACCTCAGATCCAACCAACGCGATCGGTTGACTTATATCACTCCATTAAGCCGGTTTCCAGAGCACCGAACACCCGGTGCACCCGGGATCTTAAATGCCCCGGATGGGAGTGAAAACTGGAGAGGGCGGCGCTGACGGAGCATGAGAAGCCCTTCGGACCTTATTTATGTTGGCACCAAGTCACAAAACCCGGAATCGGCCTTGACAAGAGCCACCACCTAGCATAAGTTAGCACAGTACATGACGCGGGGTGGAGCAGTCAGGTAGCTCGTCGGGCTCATAACCCGAAGGTCGCTGGTTCAAATCCGGCCCCCGCTACCAAGAAAATTCAAGGGCTTAGACGAAAAATCTAAGCCCTTTTTGTTTGGGTCCAATTTCATTTCCAACCCTATTTCCAACCCGGAGCCCCAAATTAACCCCATAACACAAAAAAAAGGCGAACCACCCAACAAGGTCTGCCTGACCGTTCCGGAAAAAACGACAAAAGGCCCGGATCGCTCCGAGCCTTGTATCATCAAATCCAATCACAGGTCCTATCACGTTCTCATAGCGTAAGAACCAGCCACGGCCCCGAAGACACATAGCCATCCATCCAAATCAACGCCCTGGAAGGACTTCTGATTCATGAACAGTAATGAGCATTGCCATTAGACGTCCATCTATTTCTCAGGACGGAAATGGAGACCGATTTCCTCTTGAGCGGGACTGTAAATCGCTGGGAAAAGGCCGGCAGCGGTTCAGCTTTTCGTACCGCTTGTCTGGCAGATTCATCGTAAACCTCATTGCCGGAACTCTTCTCCACCCGCAGGTCCAGCACCTTCCCGTCTCGTCTGACAACGATGACCAGCACTGTTTCCAGCTTCTGATCTTTGACATACTCTGGAAGCTCCCAATGTTTGCGAATCGCATTCCAGATTTTCGTGTAGTATAGCCTCCGAGCCTGTCCAACCTGCGCCCCAGATTCTTCCCCAGATGATCCCTTGTGCTGGGCTAATTGTAGGCAACGCAGATAATCATCCTTGGCTTCTTTGTCCTTCGGGTCGAGTTTTAATATCCGATCCAGCTTTTTCAGGGCCTCCCCATAATCACCAGAGCTTTCATAAAGATTTGCAGCCTGTCGTAAATGCTTCTTTTCGTTTGGTTGGAGCCGGATGAGGTCTTCCAATTCCTTCACTGCTGTCTTGTTGTCGCCCAGCTTGAGCTCTGCGTACAGCAGGTAGTTGTGGACAGCGACCGAATCCGGGTGCTGCTGAGCTGCGTTTCTGAAAAACGTCACCATCCCCGTGTAGTCCTTCCTCTGGTCATAAGAAGTGAAGATGGTCTCATAATAATTCTGGTTTTCGGGACCCACATGGGCGATGATTTCAGGAGACTGGGCAGTTTTGTCTCCCTCGCTAGCTTCGTTCTTTGCGACGTTGTGGTTGCCAGCGCAGGCGGAAATCAGCGCAAAAGTGGCAAGTAGAGTTAGAGTTCTTGTTCTGGAAGTCATTGGCATCCCCTCTTGGAGCAAGTCATTAACATACTTGAAAAGAGACGAGACTCCAGGGTACTGGTCTGTGTCGTAAAGATTTCTAATAAGCAAGATGTGAGAAACCCTATTTCAGCCAGGTCTATAAAGTCAATAGAAAGAAGGGGCCTTGCCTTGCTTCTGCTTGACAACCCATGACCCCCCCGAATATCCTGCCTATAGTTCTTGGGTTCCATCGCAACTCGGCTTCTTTGCACCGACTCTAACTGCCGTCGGGAGCCACCGCCATGAAAAGATTCATACTGATTAGCTTCATTCTACCCCTGCTATGTGGATGTGCGGGTATGGAAACTGCCCCGCATAGTGATGGGACTGTAACCGGCAACATTTTTCAATTGTCCGGCATCCCCGGTGTTAGGATCAAACTCGACCAACCTTTCCGATATGTGGGGGCTACAAGCAATTACGTCCACGGGACCGGAAACTTGGAGAGGGCCACTTCCCTTATGAGTGGCGACAGCTACAGACAAGATTTCTATGTTTTTGTTCAATCAGAGCTATCACCGATTTCAAAAATCGGACAAAGCCAATAGACTGATAATTATCAAGACGATCAGGCTAGACAAGGGTTGGATGTGGAGTGGAGATCTATACAAAAACGCAAAGGGCAAGATAGAAGATGGACGTGTTACACTCGGGAAATATGACTATGAATATTGCATTAATTACACTACAGATAAACGGCCAGAAGTAATAGTTGACTTCTTGGATAGCAAAAAATACACATCCCCCAAATGCGGCTTGGCAAAGAGGTTTGGTCGTGAGATTGGGACAAACCTAAAATATGAGATCTTCTATCTGGAAGACGTTTCACAATATGGTTTACAGTGTTCTGACTTTAAGAACTTGAAGCTACTACCAGACAAGGTAAGAAACTATATTCCAGGCTTCAATGAACGGTGCGCCCAAGCCTTTCAGGTTATCGAGTAGGACTCAGTAAACCATCAGGGCTGCCCAAGTGGACTGGCAGGGTTACTCCTCCGTTGATTTCCTGCTCCTGCCTGTAGTCGTTGTTGTCAGGAGAAAGAAGAGTATCACCATGAAAAGGTTCATCTGGATCATAGTTGTGATGCTGCCAGTTTTGTCGGGTTGCCAGACTTCAAAAATGCCCCGCCTAAAAGCAGAATTCTCCAAGGGTGTCTATGGTTACGTTGGCCCAGTTGAACCCTTCACTGATCCGATCATCCTCCGATACCTGTGAAACCCCCAACTTCAAGTGGTCTATGGCTTACACATTCAAGGCGACCTAGCACACGGGACGCAGATAGTTTTGAACGCAGTGCTTCAGAGTCAGGAGATGGTTCCATTATTGCTATTGGTGATTCGTTTGTATGGCATTTATGGGTGAAGAAATGGACAGCTGCTGCTTACAACGATGAGCTTATACCGCTGTGGGGTTACCGTTTCGTAACTGATTCCAGAGGGGTTCAAGAGAAGGACACGGAATTGCTGCTTTGTGCCGCTGGTTATAAGAAAACTTGGTCGCCCCGTCCCGAAAAAGGGAACAAAGGAATATGATGCTCTTGCAGATGTCTCCCCACTAATCGTAAGCCTACGTGATGCACCGATCACCCTTGGATCTGACGTAATGGAAGTAAAACAATACGTGGCGTGTCTGAACTTTTGCCGGGTGCAAAAATCAAAAATTTCACTCCACCTCAAGCAATGCAGTAGGCGTAGTTTCATCGGGTGGCCGGAAGAGTTTACTAGTCCAAAGTGCAGGGGAGATTTCTATTGAGGATGACAGAGAATTTGTCAAGGGAAACGTGAGGGGACACTCTTTGACCGACATTGAATGTAATTGGCCCCGATTTTCGGACCACGAGCTAAGGTGGATTGGGATGGGTTAAGATTCACCAAAAGCACGTGGAGGTAAATCGAGGAATGACAAAGCAGAGAAGACGGCACAGTGCTCAATTCAAGTTTCGAGTGGCCATGGATGCGGCCAGGGAAGTAAAGACGATTGCTCAGCTCGCAACCGAGCACGGCATCCACCCGAACCTGATCAGTCAATGGAAAAAGCAACTGCTCGATGAGGGATCAGTAATCTTCAACAAGGCCAGTGCGGACCAGCAGAAGAAGGGAGAATCGATTCAAACTGAGCTCTATGAACAGATTGGCCGGCTTAAGATGGAGCTGGAATGGCTGAAGAAGAAGGTTCCTTGACTGGCGAGTGGACGGCGATCACTCATTGCCAGTTCGGAATCTGAGCTCAGCATCCGGCGCCAGTGCGAACTCCTTGGCCTCACCCGCTCGACTTTCTACTACACACTGGCAAAAGAGAGTGCTCTCAATCTGGACTTGATGAGGCTGATCGATGAGCAGTACCTGAGGACCCCTTTCTACGGATGGCCGAGGATGACCTTGCAGCTCCAGAAGATGGGTTATGCGATCAATCCTAAGCGAGTGCGGCGTCTTATGCAGAAGATGGGGCTTCAGGCGCTTTACCCCAAGCGCCGGACGACCATTCCGGACAAAGAGCACAGGATCTATCCCTATCTTCTGAGAGGGCTTGAAATCAGCCGTCCCAACGTTGTGTGGTGCTCGGATATCACGTATGTGCCCATGATCAAGGGATTTATGTATCTTGTTGCCATCATGGACTGGTTCAGTCGGTATGTACTCTCCTGGGAAATATCGAACAGCCTGGATACTCACTTTTGCATGCGCTGCCTCGACCGGGCGCTACGCTCTGGAACTCCTGAGATCTTCAACACCGATCAGGGATCTCAGTTCACCTCCCAGCCCTTCACTCAGGCTCTGGAAGAGGCTGGTGTGCGAGTCAGTATGGACGGGAGGGGCCGAGCCCTGGACAACGTTTTCATTGAAAGGCTCTGGCGGAGTGTAAAATACGAGAACATCTATGTCAGGGACTACTCTTCGGGCCGGGAGCTTTCGATTGGGCTCGAAGACTACTTTGGATTCTACAACCATGAGAGAATCCATCAGGGGCTTGACTACTGCACCCCTGCTGAGGTTCACTACGGGAATTCCAATGGGAGGATGAGAGCCGGATCGACCGGCGCGGGCCGGAATGGCTGCCATTCCGGGAAACACAAGCGCCAATCCACCTTATTTTCACTGATCAGTGGTCCGAGGTTTGGGGCCAA
>CAWJQV010000044.1:0-206774 GCA_963844985.1 uncultured delta proteobacterium | reverse complement strand
AAGACCGCGTTCTTTTAAGCGGTACCGCACTGCGCAAGGGCCTTTCCGAAGGAACGCCGATTGCGGATCATTTCGGTCGTGAAGAAGTTCTTGACATTCTTCGTGAATACTATGCAGGCCTTGACGAAAAAGTTGAGGTCAAGCTGCACGGCGCGGCAACGGGCAAATAACCCAATCCCTATCTCCTGATTCAAAAGAGGAGATGCACTGAAAAGTGCATCTCCTCTTTTTTTTGGTGGGCAGCGACGACGATTTTAGGTCTATTGACAAAGAGAGCGTTCATTACTAGGTTAGGCTGGCACTCAGGATGGGCGAGTGCTAATCTGCACCCTGGAGCATACCGGTGATCGATCTTCCAAAGCGGGATCAGCAGGTCCTTGAAGCGGTGATCAATGACTATATTCAAAGCGGGGAACCGGTCGGATCACGCGCCGTTTCCAAACGCTACGGATTGAAGGTCAGTTCAGCCACCGTCCGCAATGTCATGGCCGACCTGGAAGATCTCGGACTGCTCTACCAGCCTCACACCTCGGCCGGACGTGTTCCAACCGACAGAGGACTGCGCCTTTATCTTGATTCGATTATGAAATTCAAGCAGTTGGAGAAAGAGGAACGGGCGCTCATTCGGCGAGCCTTCAAGGAATCCCAGGGGGATATCACCGAACTTCTGCGGCGGACATCCCGAATTCTCTCCAGGTTCTGTGGACAAGCCGGGGTCGTCCTCTGGCCGAAGCTCACCAAGACCCGCCTCAAACACATAGAGTTTATCCGCTTGCGGCCCAACCATGTGGCGGTCATTCTCATCTCGAAATCGGGGCTGGTGCATCACAGCTTTCTGAATGTCGACGAGGACATCAAACAAGAGGAGTTGGATCGATACTGTCGCTATGTGAACGAACTCCTGCAGGATGTCCCTCTTGGAGAGATCAAACAGCGAATCCTCGAAGAGATGCGCAAAGAGAAGATCCTCTTCGACCAACTCTATTCGCGGGCCCTTGCGATTACTGAGCGAGCGTTTCAGGCAACCTTCGAAGATGCCGAGGTTTACATCGACGGGCAGACGAAACTGCTCAATAATCCCGAATTTGCGGATGTCGAGCGGATGCGCCGAATTCTGGATGCTTTTGAAGAAAAATCGAGGATCATCAGGCTCTTGGACATGACCCTTCGCACGACCATGGGGGTGAGTATCATCCTGGGGTCCGAGAGCGAATTGGAAGAACTCGGGGAAATCAGCCTGATTTCCTCTCCTTACCGGCGCGGGGAGACCCAATTGGGAGTCCTTGGGGTCATCGGCCCCCTGCGCATGGATTATTCACGGATTATTCCCGTGGTGGAATTTACCGCCTGCTTGTTGAGTCAACTCCTTGAGGAGCCTGAGGGAGCCTGAGGGTTGGCATTATTGTTATGGAGGTCGAGTATAGATGAGTGCCAAAAAGAAACGGGATGAGAGCCAGGTCACCGACACGGGAACTCCCGATACGGATGCAGGAGAGATTCCCGGGGCGAGTGACATTTCAGAGAAAGAACTCAGCGATATCTTGTTGCAAAAGGACGAAGAAATAAAACAGCTCCAGGACCGCATTCTGCGCATGGCCGCGGAGATGGAGAATACGCGCAAGCGCCTGGAACGTGAGAAGTCGGATTCCATCAGCTTTGCTAATGAAGGCCTGATGCGGGGACTCCTTCCTGTCATCGATAATATGGAGCGCGCCTTGCAGCATGGTGAAAACGACCCGAACTGCCGGGGCCTGCTCGAAGGCGTGACCATGACCCTGAAGAGCTTCGGAGATGTGCTCGGGAAATACGGCTGTGTCCCTTTCGATTCGGTGGGGAAGGCTTTCGACCCCAATTATCACGAGGCCGTAATGCAGCAGGAATCATCCGAACATCCCGAAAAAACCGTACTTCAGGAATTACAGCGGGGCTACACCTTGCATGACCGCCTTCTTCGCCCCGCAATGGTGATTGTTTCCAAGGCTTCGCCGGATTCCCAATCGGTGGACGGATAGTGGCAGATAATGCTTAGAGTGATTATTCAAAAGACGGTTTGAACGATTCAGATTGCATAATATCTTAAAGGAGGCAAACTCGATGAGCAAAGTAATAGGGATTGATCTTGGGACCACGAATTCGGTGGTTGCCATCATGGAGGGAAAAGAAGCGAAGGTAATTCCCAATGCGGAAGGCGGTCGCACCACTCCTTCCATGGTCGCCTTCACCGACAGCGGTGAAAGGCTGGTCGGCCAGGTGGCCAAGCGCCAGTCGATAACCAATCCGGAGAACACCATCTATGCTGTCAAGCGGCTCATAGGCCGGAAATATGATACCAGGGAAGTGCAGCAGGACATCAAGATCCTGCCCTACAAGATCGTCAAGGCTTCCAATGCCGATGCCCATTTGCAGATCCGCGGCCGCGATTACAGCCCGACGGAGATTTCCGCTTTTATTCTGATGAAGATGAAGCAAACGGCGGAAGATTACCTGGGAGAGAAGGTTACGGAGGCGGTCATCACCGTGCCTGCCTACTTCAATGACAGCCAGCGGCAGGCTACCAAAGACGCCGGGAAAATTGCCGGTTTGGAGGTGTTGCGCATTATCAACGAACCCACCGCGGCCTCGCTCGCCTATGGCTTGGACAAGAAGAAAGACGAGAAAATTGCCGTCTTCGACCTGGGTGGCGGGACCTACGACATTTCCATCCTCGAAATCGGGGAAGGGGTTTTCGAAGTCAAGTCGACCAACGGCGACACCCATTTGGGCGGAGAGGATTTCGATCAGCGCGTCATTGACTGGCTGGCCGCCGAGTTCAAGAAGGACTATGGGATTGACCTTCGCAGTGACAAGATGGCTTTGCAGCGTCTGAAAGAAGGCGCGGAAAAGGCAAAAATCGAACTCTCTTCGACCATGGAGACCGAAATCAATCTCCCCTTTATCACTGCCGATGCTTCCGGTCCCAAGCACATGAACATCAAGTTGACGCGGGCGAAGCTGGAATCGCTGGTCGAAGATCTCATCGATCGCCTGGGGCCTCCGATGGAGCAGGCATTGCGCGACGCCGGGCTGAGTCGGGACGCCATTGACGAAGTCATTCTTGTTGGCGGCATGACCAGGATGCCGCGCGTCCAGCAGAAGGTCCAGGAATTCTTCGGCAAAGAGCCGCACAAGGGGGTCAACCCCGATGAGGTGGTGGCCATTGGCGCCGCCATTCAGGCGGGGGTGCTCAAGGGCGAGGTCAAAGATGTCCTGCTCCTCGATGTGACGCCGCTTTCCCTGGGCATTGAAACCCTCGGGGGCGTCATGACGCGTCTTATCGAACGCAACACGACCATCCCGACGCGCAAGAGCCAGATCTTTTCGACCGCGACCGACAGCCAGACGGCGGTTTCCATCCATGTGCTTCAGGGTGAACGCGAAATGGCCGCGAACAACAAGACCCTGGGCCGCTTTGAACTGGTCGGAATTCCGTCGGCCCCGAGAGGGATTCCTCAGATCGAGGTGACCTTCGACATCGATGCCAACGGTATTGTGCACGTTTCGGCCAAAGATCTTGCGACCCAGAAGGAACAGTCGATTCAGATCACCGCCTCCAGCGGCCTTTCCGAAAGTGAGATCAACCAGTTCATAAAGGAAGGTGAGATGCACGCCGAGGAGGACAAGAAGAAGCGCGAACTGGTGGAAACCAGGAATCATGCCGACGCACTCGTCTACAGCACCGAACGAACCCTGCGCGATATGGGCGATAAGGTGGATGCCAAGACGCGGCAGGATATCGAAGCGCAAATGGAAAAACTGAAACAAGTCATGGATGGCGATGATCGAGACGCGATCCAGCGGGAGATGGAGCAACTGACCACCGTGTCTCACAAGCTTGCCGAAGAGGCTTACAAGAAAGCCGCCGAACAGCAGGCCGGCGGGGGCTCGGGCGCAGGGCCGGGAGCGGACCAGCAGGGCACCGACGGCCCTCACAAGAGACCCGATGATGACGTGGTGGACGCCGATTTTCAGGAAGTGAAGGACAAGTAAATACTGCGTGCCTGCCTTCGGGCAACCGATGAAAGCGTAAATGTCTATTTTGAGGGCACACGAGTTTTCGTGTGCCCTTCTTGCTGTTTTGGAGTATACATGATCCCCGATGCTGGCTCTGGATGCCGGAATGGACGCAATTTTACGAGGGGCTGTACCATGAACAAATTAAGAGTCTGGGCCATAGTAGTTTTTGCTTTGGGGTTTCTGGCAAATTGTGCCGCCCGCCCTCAGCAATCCGCAGAAACGACGCCGGCGGTCAAGCTCACCACCACCACTCCGGCTGACGCGGAAAAGCTGTGGCAACAGGCGGAAAAGGCCCAAAAAGCAGGCGACCTCACCTCGGCCGTTGCCTCCTGGGAACGCATTATCAAAAGCTACCCGAATTACGCCATTGCCGCAAAATCCTATCTACACCATCGGCAGCGTCTATCTGGGGCAGGGGCAGGCTGAGAAGGCTCTACAGTATTTCGATTACCTCATATATTACTACCCCGGTTGGGAGGGCATTGGTCTGGCCAAGCTGGACCGGATGCGGGCATGGTCCATGACGGGAAAGAAGAAGCAGGTCTACAAGGAAGCTGTGCCTCTCTGGGAAGCCTCGGGCGGCAATCCCCAAGTCCAGGTCGGGCTCAGCAGCCTGATGGCAGGTCTCTATGGCAGCGACGGCGACCTGAACACAGCCTTCGATTGGCTCACCTCAGGCTTTGGCGTCGCCAGAACCCCGGAAGACAAGAAATCGCTTACCCAGGCTACGGTTAATCTCCTCAACAGTGCCGACGCGAACGCCACACAAAAATTACTCAAGAGGAATCCGCCGGAATTCATGAAGATCTTCCTGTATTATCGGCTGGCCCAGATTGAAGCCCAGTCGGGCCAGTCGGACGCTGCCCGCCAGAGCCTCGGAGATCTTCTCAGCCGGAACCCCACGCACCCCCTCGCCTCGGAAATCCGGGGAGGGATCCGCGAGGCCCCGACGTCGGTACCGGTTATCCGTTGACGCTGCGACTCAGGTCCATCCCGAGCGTGTAGGGTGCCTTGTGCCCCTGAGCGGAGCCTATGCCAAGTATGGCGACATGGTTTTAAAGGGACTGAACCTGGCGTCCGCAGAATGGAATGCGGAACATCCCGATCAACCGGTCACTTTGGTTGTCAAGGACGCTCAGGCCGACCCCGATTCGGTCGTCAAGTCTCTTGAAGGCCTGACCAAGGAGGACGGCGTCATGGCCGTGATTGGTCCTCTGGGCACTCAATCCACCAAGGCCGTTGCCCCCATGGCGAGCAAGTGGGGTATACCGCTTCTGACTTTGACCCAGCAGGACGACCCGGGAGAAAGCAGCCGCTACGTTGTTCACGTTTTTCTTGATAATCGGGACCTGGTTCGAACTCTCGTGGATTATAGCAAGAACAGGCTCGGCGCCACCCGTTTCGCAGTGCTCTACCCGGATGACCGCTATGGCCAGAACCTATCCAAAATCTTCGCGGAAGTGGTGAAGGAGGCGGGAGGCAGCCTTCTGGCGAGCGTTTCCTACAAGGACAAGAGCACCGATTTTAGAGAACCCCTTGAGAAACTGCTCAATATTGCCAAAAAGAACAGTCCACCCACAGGGATTGAGACTACCCCCTTTGACATCCTCTTTGTGCCTGATCAGGTGCAAACGGTGTCCCTCATCGCGCCCCAGTTGCCCTACAATAATGTGGTCGGCGTCACCCTGCTCGGAACCAACCTCTGGGGTGAGGCGCCGCTGGTGCAGGCTGGAGGAGTCTATGTCGAGGGAGCGGTTTTTGCCACACCCTTTATGGCTGACAGCAAAAACCGAACGGTCAGGGCCTTTCGGGAGAAATTTGAAGCCAAGTATAACGCTCCTCCTTCTTACCTGGAGGCTCAGGCCTACGATGCCCTCATGCTCTTTCTGGAAGCACGCAACGGGTCCAATCATGAGGTCAAAGACCGTGCCTCATTGCTCCGCAACCTCTTGCAGATCCACGACTTCGAAGGCGTCGCCGGAACCTATTCGTTCAATCAGAACGGTAAACTGGATCGAGAGTATATGCTCTTTCAAGTTGTGAATGGGCGGTTGGTTCCATTGAACCGCTGAGGATAACGGCAATCAGGGTAAGCCGCTCCCTTCCCACGGACCCTGTTCTCACCAAGCAATAGCCCCTGCTGTTCCTTGACAAAACAGGTTCGTGTTGATAGAACCTCAACTAATAGGCGGGTCTGAATGACAGGCCTCTCTGACCTTTACCTTCGGGGTGCCTTTTTCTGCGGGCTGAGGGGATGGAACCACAAACGCTGCCGACTCTGAACGCGCTGTCACCCTGGGAACCGGGCATCCTCAGCCTGTTTGTTTACGCAGGGATTATCCTCACTCTGATGGCGTTCCTCATTGCGCTGACGGGTTGGCTCGGCGTCAAGAACCCTACGGTCGAGAAGGTGCGACCCTATGAAAGCGGCGTCATCCCGACAGGTATGGCCCGCCTTCGCTATCCGGTCCCTTTTTACCTGGTAGCGACCTTTTTTCTCATTTTTGACGTGGAAATCGCTTACCTGTTTTCCTGGGCCGTTGCTTTTGACCGCCTTGGCTGGCCGGGATGGCTGCAGGTTTCTTTCTTTATCATCGTCCTGTTCATCAGTCTTTGCTATATCTGGGTGAAGGGAGGCTTGGAGTGGGGGGCGACACGCCGAAGATAAGGGAGCTCATGGCTCTCAGGTCTTGGCTCTTGGCTTTCGATGTGAAGACCGAAAATAGCGCCCTTTTCACCGGGAGGATCGATGCCTCTTCCTGATCTCCAGCACCCAGCAACCAGCGCTCAGCTCGATTCTCCAAACAGGCTGGATTTGGTCATCAATTGGTCGCGCAAGAACAGCCTCTGGCCGCTTTTCTTTGGATTATCCTGTTGTTTCATTGAGGAATCGACCGCCTTTACGGCCCGCTACGATATTGCCAGGTTCGGCGCTGAAGTCTTTAGAGCCTCTCCCAGACAGGCTGACTTGTTGATCACCTCCGGCACCATCTTCAAGAAGATCGCTCCCGCTATTCTAAGACTGTACGAACAGATGGCGGAACCGAAATGGGTCATCTCCATGGGGTCGTGCTCCAATAGCGGAGGGATGTATGACGTTTACAGCGTGGTGCAGGGAGTAGATCAGATCATTCCCGTGGATGTTTACATTCCCGGCTGCCCTCCCCGCCCTGAGGCCGTCCTGCAGGGTTTGATCCTGCTGCAGGAAAAGATCGCCGCCCGGGAACGACCCAGTCGGGCGGTATTCCACCTCGGAGGCGGCATCCAGGGGACCACTCGACCTTTTCTTGTGGACGGGCAGACCAAATCGCGGGACACGCGCGGGCCGGGCTACCAGGGGATCCCCACCCGAGGCACTTCCGAGCTTCCTCCTGGATTCCGGGGAAGCCGCTCCGAGACCATGTGGACGCCTCCCGCTCGGCGGATTGAGCTGAACAGCGCCGACCGGACGCTTGCCGGCGCCTTGAGGGAGCGCTTCGGGGATGATCTCCGACAGGCTTCGCCGGTGTCTGATATGTTGACCTTTGAGGTGGACCCGGGACGGGTCAAGGAAGTGCTGCGTTATCTCAAGGCGGAGAGTTCTCCCCGCTTCCAGCGTCTGGAGGACCTTACGGCGATTGATGAATCGGGCCGCCGGGACCGGGCGGGAAGGGAAGTTCAAGAGGTTCGAGAGGCCGGCTTTGATGAAGTCTATCATCGCCGGGGCAATTCCTATCCGGACTTCACGCTCGTCTACCATCTCCTCTCCTATGATACGGCAGGCCGCCTGCGCCTCAAGGTCCCCCTCGCCGGAGAGCATCCGGAAACCCCCACCATCACCGATATCTGGCCTTCCGCGCACTGGTATGAATGCGAAGTGTTCGACATGTTCGGGGTTCGCTTCGAGGGCCATCCCCATCTTCGGCGCCTCATTATGCCCCACGACTGGGAAGGGCACCCCCTGCGCAAAGACCACCCGGGAAGAGCGACCCAGATGGCTCCCTACACCCGTGCCGACGCCCAGCGGCATCAGCCTTTGGATGCTTCGCTTCTGGTGCCGCCCATCTCGACTGAAGAAGAAATCCTGCTGAACTATGGTCCGCACCATTACGGCACTCACGGCCTGATCCGCTTTGTCCTGGCTTTGCACGGGGAAGAGATCACCGAGATCGGCATCGACATCGGCTATCACCACCGGGGCGCCGAGAAAATCGGCGAACACCAGTCGTGGCACCAGTTCATCCCCTACACCGACCGCGTGGATTATCTCAACGGGGCCGCCAACAACCTGGCCTATCTGAACTCGGTCGAAACCCTTATCGGCATTAAAGTTCCCGATCGGGCGCAGTTTATCCGCGTCATGATCGCCGAGTTATTCCGGCTCAGCAACCATCTCCTTTGGTTTGGCACCTACGTGCATGACGTCGGGATGATGAGCGCCACTTTCTACACCTTCCGGGAACGGGAAATGATCCTGGATATTATCGAAACCATAACCGGCGCCCGATTGCATCCGGCGTGGTTTCGCATCGGCGGCGTCGCAATGGACCTGCCGCGAGGGATGGCAGGAGATGGTGGACGCTTTCGTGAAGATCTTTCCTTCGCGCCTCAAAGAGTATGAAAAGCTGATCACCGGGAACCCGATCTTCAAGGGGAGGACTCAGGGGATTGGCCGCCTCTCCCTTCAGGATGCCCTGGAATGGGGGGTTACCGGACCGAATCTCAGGGCCTGCGGCCTCGATTGGGACCTGCGCAAGAAGATGCCCTACTCCGGTTACGACGCCTTCGATTTTGATATTCCGACAGCGGCCAGGGGCGACTGTTACGCTCGCTATCTGGTAAGAGTGGAAGAGATGCGCCAGAGTCTCCGGATCATCGAGCAGGCAGCCAGGAGCATGCCTCCCGGCCGCCACATGTGCGAAGACTACCGCTATTGCATACCGCAAAAGGAGGACACTCTCAGGGATATCGAGAGCCTCATCCATCACTTCATCAACGCGACGCGAGGCCCGAAGATCCCCAAAGGCGAAGCGTATGCACCCGTCGAGATTGCCCGCGGAGAGCAAGGCTACTACGTGGTCAGCGATGGCTTGGACAAGGCTTACCGCATGCGCATTCGAACGCCCGACTTTGCCACCCTGCAGACCCTTGCCGCTGATGGCCGTCGGGAGCTCCATTGCCGATTTCCAGGCGATCCTCGGTTCACTCGATTACATTTTGCCGGACACGGATCGATGAGAAGACCTCCAAGGCTGAATCAATATGCTGCCTGACGACTTGAAAAAAACCCTTTCCGAGCTGATCGCCGATGCTGAGGCCCCCAGGGAGAAGGCGGTGGACGTCATGTTCGAGCTTCAGGACCACTACGGATACATGAGTGATGAGGCCATGGCAGAGGCTTCAGAGCTCCTCGGGATGACCACGCTCGAACTGGAGGAACTGGCCACCTTTTACGATCATATTTACCGGGAACCCGTCGGCAGGTATGTGATTCATGTCTGCGACAGCGCCATTTGCTGGATGAACGATCATCAGTCCGTGATCGACCATATCCGTTCCCGGCTCGGCGTTGAACATGGAGAAACCACGGCCGACGGCCTCTTCACCCTGCTCCCGGTCTGCTGCATCGGCTACTGCGACCGGGCTCCGGCCATGACGATCAATCGCCGGGTCTTCGGGCTTCTGACCCCCGGAAAAATCGACCGTATCCTCAACCGGCTCAGGGAGCAGGCCCAATATACCGAAACCGAATGACCACCGCACCCTCGGTCCCGGTTTGCTCCCCAGTTCCGGGAACCAAGGTCCATCGGTCAACAGCGAAGAGTCAAGAGCTAAGAGCCCCATGCCCAAATATCCGCAGGTACTCTTCCAGAATCGCCAACCGAAGCGCATCGCCACCCTCGACGAATATCGACAGAGCGGCGGCTATCGAGCGCTCGAAGATTTCATCGGAAAGCGACCGCCGGCTGAGGTCACGGCGAAGATTGACGAATCCGGGCTGCGGGGGCGCGGAGGCGCCGGTTTTCCCGCAGCCAAGAAATGGCAATCGGTTCCGGCTGATGGGGCTTTACCCGCGATATCTCGCCGCCAACTGTGACGAGATGGAGCCTGGGACCTTCAAGGACCGTATCCTCATCCACACCGACCCCCACTTGATTATCGAAGGAATGGTCCTGGCCGGCTATGCCACTTCCGCCTCCAAAGCTTTCCTCTTTGTCCGACCCTCTTATGAAACCAGTGCCGTTATCCTGGAGCGGGAACTGGAGTTGGCGCGGCAGGCGGGTTACCTGGGCAGGAACATTTTGGGAAGCGCCTTTTCTTTCGATATCGTCGTTCACCGCAGCGGCGGCCGTTACATCTGCGGCGAGGGCACAGCCCTTCTCAACGCGATCATGGGAAAGCGGCCCAACCCCACCAAGCCACCGCCGCATCCTACCGTAAAGGGCCTGTGGGACCGTCCCACGGTGGTCAACAACATCGAAACCCTGGCGAACGTTCCGCATATCCTGAGAAACGGCGCGGAATGGTTCAAGGGCCTGGCCTTATCCAAGGGGGCGGCCGGAACCAAGCTCTACTGCGTCAGCGGCAGGGTTAACAACCCCGGGTGTTTTGAGTTGCCCATCGGCGTGCGCCTCAGTAAAATCATCGATGATTGTGCCGGAGGCCTTCCGGCAGGGCATGAATTCAAGGCCTGTCTGCCCGGCGGGGCATCCACCCGCTACCTGACCCGAGAACACCTCGATGTCGAGATGGATTTCGACACGCTTCCAGCCGTCGGCAATCGCCTCGGCACGGCGGCGATCATGGTCTTCGACCGCAAAACCTGCCTGGTGGCGGCAACTCTGAACCTGATCCAGTTCTTTGCCCGGGAATCCTGCGGGTGGTGCACCCCCTGCCGCGAGGGCCTGCCCTATATCCGCGACCTCCTCTGGCGTATCGAACACGGCGAAGGCCGGGAGGAATTCATCCCAATGATCCGGGAGATGTGCAAATACTCCTGGAATTCCTATTGTGCTCTGGCGCCCGGCGCGACATCACCGGTCGAAAGCCTGCTCACCTTCTTTGAGGATGAGGTCCGCGAACACATCAGCCAGCGGAAGTGCCCGTTCAAAGCTTGATGGGTCCAAGGGGCTGGTCGATTTCGAAGAAGCCGAAAAGGACGCTCAAAGGATAGCGAAGCCGTCATCATTCACATCGGCAACCAACGCACCAGGGGAAGCCTATGCCCAAGCTGATTATCGACGATCACGAGATAGAGGTCCCTGCGGGGACCAAGGTCATTGAGGCAGCAGAGCGGCTCGGCATCATGATCCCGCGTTTCTGCTACCATAAGGCCCTGGGGTCGGTTGGGGCATGCCGGATGTGCGCAGTGAAATTTGTGCAGGGTCCGTTCAAGGGCGTCCAGATGAGCTGTATGATCGACGCTCAGGATGGAATGGTGGTTTCTACGACCGATGAAGAGGCGGTCGCCTTTCGAGAATACGTCATCGAACTGCTGATGCTCAATCACCCCCACGACTGCCCGGTCTGCGACGAGGGCGGCCAGTGTCTGCTTCAGGACATGACGGTTTCCGGAGGACATGGCCTTCGGCGTTTTCTCGGTCGTAAGCGAACCTATCGCGATCAGGATCTCGGGGTTTTCATCGCCCATGAAATGAACCGCTGTATTCATTGCTACCGGTGTTCCCGGTTTTACCAGGATTTTTCAGGCTATCGCGACCTCGGGCCGATGCAGATCGCCAACCGGGTCTATTTCGGTCGTTTCGAGGATGGGACAGCTGGAAAGCCCATTTTCAGGGAATCTGGTCGATCTTTGCCCGACCGGTGTCTACACCGACAAACCCGCACGGTACAAGGGGCGACGATGGGACTTTCAAAGGGCCCCGTCGCTGTGCCTCCACTGCTCGCTCGGCTGCAACACCATTGCCAATGCGCGCTACCGGGAGCTGGTGCGAGTCGAAGCACGGTTCAGTGAGTCGGTTAACGGTTACTTCATCTGCGACCGGGGGCGGTTTGGCTTTTCCTATGCCAACCACCCGGAGCGGCCGCGCCACGCCAAGGTTAACGGGATTGAATGCTCTATACACGAGGCTGTCAGGGACGCCGCCGAAAGACTCTCGCATATTGAGGACCGTTTCGGCCGCAATGCCATTGCCTGCCTTGGTTCACTCCGCAGCAGCCTGGAAACTCAAAGCATGCTCAAGCAGTCCTGCCGGTTACTGAACTGGCAAGCTCCTGCTTATTTTCTCGATGCTCAGCTCAAGAAAAAAGTCCAGAGCGCTGTTTCGCAACTGGACGCGCGGACGGCGGTTTCGCTGCGTCGGATTGAGGATGCCGATTTCATCCTGGCCATCGGCGTTGACCCCATCAAAGAAGCCCCGATGCTGGCCCTTGCGATGAGGCAGGCCCACCGCAAGGAAGCAATGGTTGCCGTCATCGATCCGCGACCGGTTTTCCTTCCTTTTCCTTTTGAACATCTGGCCGTGCCGACATGGGATATTGATCGCTGCCTGAGTCTGCTCGACCAGGAAGCGAGATCCGGGAGCGAGGAGAATCCGCACCCTGCGGCAAAGGGGGAATGGGGGAGGGCTCCGGAGAACCACCCAAGCCATCATCTCGACGTCATCTTGCGGCAGCGACTGGACCGACTGGCGGCACAACTCAAGGCGAGTCGCAAGCCGGTCCTGATCTGCGGCACGCAAATTCTCCCGGAGACCACGCCTTCCGTCGTCGGCCGGTGCGGTCGTTCCCTGCTTCAGGAAAAAGGGAAATGCGGCGTCAGCTACATCCTTCCGGGCGCTAATGCGTTCGGTGCTGCGCTCCTGGATTCTGCCGACGACCATTCTTTCCTGGGTATCGTCGAAGCCATGGAACGGGGTGAGGTGAAAGCCCTCATGATCGTTGAAGCCGACCCGTTTTGGCAATTCCCTGACCGCTCGAGGCTGGAGCTGGCCCTGGACAAGCTGGAGTTGCTACTGGTGATGGATCATCTGCCGTCGCAGGTTGCTCTCCGGGCCCATGTTTTCTTGCCCACCTCGACGGTGTTCGAGACGGGTTCGAGTTTCATCAACCAGGAAGGTCGCATCCAGTTTGCGGCGGCGGTTTATCAAGGGGGAGCGCCTCTTTCACAAGTGAGCGGCGGCGGTCATCCGCCGCGAGTTTACGGCGGTGGCCTTCCCGGCGGGGAACCGAAGCCCGCCTGGCAGCTTCTGGGTGAGTTGGCGGGGGCGCTGGCTGCCGAGGCGGAAATGGCTCCGGGAAACGATCCCTTCGTTTCGACCGTAGACGCGCATCCTTTTTTTGCGCAGCTTAAAGAAGCGAAGCGCCCCGTCGACGGCATCCGTTGCCTTCCCGAAGTGGCCGATCCCGCTCCCGCCCCGGCAGACACGGCCGGCGCAAGAGGTCCGGACGCGGTTGCTCAGTTGCAGCTTCTTCTTGTGGATTCGCTCTTCGGGACTGAGGAGTTCACTCAATATTCCGATATGATTCAAAGAGTGGAGGAAGAACCCCGCCTTTGCATGCACCCCGACGATGCGGTAAGATGCGGGCTTGCGGATGGGGATCGAGTGGTGATGCACCTTGAGGGCGGACCGCTTGAAGTGGGAGTGAACCTTTCGGCAGGTATGGCGCCGGGGACTCTGGTCCTCCCGCGCCATCGACAGCTTGCATGGCAGAAAGTCACGGCTTTTACCACACCGGTATCCTTCGACAGCATTGAGAAGGTTTAGAGGCTTACACAGGGAGTTCTCGCAGCAAGAACCATGATGGCCATTGGTTTCATCATCCTTTTCGTCAAACTTGGCCTGGTGATAGGCGCCCTGCTTATCATGGCAGCCTACCTGGTGCTCCTGGAGCGAAAGCTCCTCGGCCGCCTCCAGCTTCGCTATGGACCCAATCGTGTGGGCCCCTTTGGATTGCTGCAACCGCTCGCCGACGGCCTCAAGATGCTTCTGAAGGAGGACACCATACCGGCGGGGGCGGACCGGATCATTTTCCTGCTTGCTCCTGCCATTGTCGCAACCATGGCGCTTCTCATTTTCGCTGTGGTTCCCTTTGGTGATGACCTTATCCTCTGGGGCCGGCGCGTTCCTCTCGTTATCTCCGATCTCAACGTGGGTCTCCTCTTTGTGCTTGCCCTCTCTTCCATCAGTGTCTACGGACTGGCCCTCGGCGGTTGGGCATCCAACTCAAAATACAGCCTGCTCGGGGGCATCCGCGGCGTGGCCCAGATGATCAGCTATGAACTCTCTCTGGGACTATCCCTGGTTCCCGTGGTCATGCTGGCTCGCTCCTTCAGCCTGGTCGATATTGTCAATGCCCAGGCCCGCTATCCCTTCATCCTGGTGCTGCCGGTCTCGTTCATCATCTTTCTGGTGAGCGCCATGGCGGAAGCCAAGCGCTTGCCCTTCGATCTACCTGAAGCCGAAAATGAACTCCTGGCTGGTTTTCACACCGAATACAGCGGCATGCGATTCGGGCTTTTCTTTGTGGGCGAATACGTCACCATGATCGTCATGGGGTCGCTGATCGCGGTTTTCTTTCTGGGGGGCTGGCGAGGTCCGGTACTGCCGCCATTGGTGTGGTTTCTGCTCAAGGTCCTGATCGTTCCTCTGCTGATGATCTGGACGCGGGCCACACTGCCCCGCCTGCGCTACGATCAACTCATGCACTTTGGGTGGAAGCTGCTCGTTCCCGCTGCCCTGCTCAATATTGTCGTGACCGGCGGGGTAATCTTGTGGACAGGACTGTAGCAATGGATGAAGAGAAGGCGAATGCCTTAAAGACCGGTTTGGAGGCGCTGAAGGGCCTTGCGAACTCTTATTCCGTCACCTTGAAACACCTGTTTCGCAAACCCATTACGGAAGAATATCCGGAATTCAAGCGCCGCCTGCCCCCCCGCTCGCGGGCCCGGATCATTCTCACCAGGTCCCCGGACGGCGATGAGCGCTGTGTTGCCTGTTATCTGTGTTCGGCAGTCTGTCCGGTCAGCTGCATTTCCATGGCGTCGGCTGAACGCGCAGACGGGCGGCGCCATGCCGCCTGGTTTCGCATAAATTTCGCCAGATGCATCTATTGCGGCTTCTGCGAGGAGGCGTGCCCTACTCTCGCCATCCAACTCACCCCTGAATTTGAATTCTGCCAGTATGACATCTTGACATTCGTCGCTGAAAAGGAAGACCTGCTCGTCAATCATGGCGGCAAGAATCTGGAGTATGATTTTTATCGGCACGCAGGGGTCAAGGAAAAGGGCGATAAGGGAACCCACCTCAACGAAGACCCGCCGGTCAATGTCAGGAGCAACATGCCCTGATGGGAGCGAGGAGTAGGGAGTAGGCACAAGGCAGCAAGGAGTAGGGAGTAAGCAGTAGGGTAGTAGAGGAGCGGGGATTTAAGCTAAGGACAGCCCGGAATGCAGTGACCGCAGGCCGGGAGCGTCATTCCCACATGCTTTTGGCGGGAACTCGGAAGCAAGGCCTCTGGATGCCCGCTCCCCGCTCAGAGCCTGCGGGGACATGCTCTGGGGGCATGACGGGTGATATCGGACCCCCATTTATGCGGTGCTGTACTGAGCAATCATAACAAGGCAAGTGCTGATGGTTGTTTACGAAACGATTTTCTATACCTTGTCGGCAATCATTTTGTTCTCGACACTCATGGCCATCACCCGCACCAATCAGGTCCATGCGGTGGTGTATCTGGTACTCTCTTTCTTCGGCACCGCCCTATTGTTCTATTTTCTCGGGGCGCCCCTGCTCGCTGCGCTCGAAGTCATCATCTATGCCGGGGCCATTATGGTCCTGTTCCTCTTCATCATCATGACAATGAGGACCCAGCAGCCATCAGGTCGGGCAGACGAAGGGCCGGCCGCGATTCCCGGTGAAACTGAGGCTGTCGCCACACCGATTCAGCACTCCGCACTCAGCACCCAGCACCGTGCCTATCAGCGTCAGTGGGCACTGCCAGGCCTTCTGGGCAGCGTTTGCCTCGTCGCTTCCGGCTTCGTGATCTTCAGCGCACCGGACGCGAGATTTCAACTCATGCCGGCCATGGCTTCCCCTGCAGAGTTTGGATGGTTCCTGTTCAAGAATTACTGGTTCCCGGTCGAAATCGTCTCCTTCCTTTTGTTTGTCGCCCTGGTCGGCGCTCTCTACCTGGGCAAAAAGGATGAGAAGGCACATCTCGATCACAGTGAGGGCAGCCAATAATGGTTTCCTATGGTGCGGTGCTGATCCTGGCCGGCATGCTCTTTTTCATGGGAGCGGCGTGTGCTGTGGCCCGACGCAATCTGATTATGATCCTCATCGGGGTGGAGATCATGCTGAATGCAGCCGGCATTGCCCTGGTCGGGGCATCACTGCGCTGGAACGCTCCTCGATGGGCAGGTTTTTGTGCTGTTTATCATGGCCTTTGCCGCCGCGGAGGTTGCGGTCGGCCTGGCCCTGATCGTTTTTGCCCAACGTCGAACCGGGTCTGTGAATGCCGATCGTTACAGCGTCCTGAAAGGATGATTTTGAGCCTGAGAGCCAACCGCCAAGAGCTAACAGCTAACAGGAAGAGCTAAGAGCCATCTTCCGGAAAGGATAGGCTTGAAGTCCGTTCTCATCCTCATCTTGCTTTTTCCCCTGCTGGGAGCATTGTTCCACATGCTGCTGGGGCGTTATTGTGCGCGCCGCACGGTGGAAACCGTGGCGTGCGGCAGCGTTATTGCCTCCTTTGCCATGGCCCTCACCGGGATCATCAATGCCGGCCAGCAGAGCTCCACCATAGTCTTCTTCCAATGGTTCGCCGTTGAAGACCTCGTGGCCACCGTGAGTTTTCTCTACGATCCCCTCTCGGCACTCATGGCCGTGATGGTGACGTTTGTCTCCAGCATCATTCACATCTACTCGGCAGCCTACATGCGCGACGATACCGACTACGTGCGCTATTTCTGCTATCTGAACCTCTTTGTTTTTTCGATGCTGGTGATCACGCTGGCAGATGATCTGGTATTTCTTTTCCTTGGCTGGGAAGGGGTCGGCTTTTGTTCCTATGCGCTGATCGGCTTCTGGTATGGCGACTCCGCCAATGCCACCGCAGGACGCAAAGCCTTTGTTCTTACCCGGATTGGCGATGTGGCCTTCGGCATTGCCCTGGGCCTCTTTTATGTCCTCTTCAAAAGTCTCTCTATTACGGCCATTACGGCAAACGCCTCCGCTCTTGCCCCGCAAATGGCCACCATGCTTGGCCTCCTGCTGCTCTGGTCGGCGGTCGGCAAGTCGGCGCAACTGCCGCTGGCCGTCTGGCTTCCCGATGCCATGGCGGGCCCCACCCCCGTATCCGCCCTCATTCATGCGGCGACTATGGTCACCGCCGGAGTGTATCTGCTCATTCGGATGTTTCCCATTATTCTCCTTTCATCCACCGTCCTGGTGGCGATTACCGTGGCAGGGGCGGTCACCGCGCTCTTCGCTGCCGGTTCGGCTCTCGGGCAGACCGACATCAAGCGGGTTCTGGCCTATTCAACGATCAGTCAGGTCGGGTACATGTTCCTGGCGGTCGGCGCCGGCGACATTATCGGCAGCATGTCTTACCTGCTCTCCCACGCCTTTTTCAAGTCGCTGCTGTTTCTCGCAGCGGGCTGTATCATCCAGGCGCTCCACGAGGAACATAATATTCACCTGATGGGCGGACGGGTTCGACGACACCTGCCGGCCGTGTGCTGGGTATTTCTTGCCGGGGCACTATCCCTTGGCGCCTTGCCGCCATCGGGTGGTTTCCTGAACAAGGACCGGGTGCTGCTGGCAATGTTCACCCACCCCGGCGAGATCTACCGGGTCCTCTGGGGAGTGACGATGGTAACCTCTTTTCTGACTACTCTTTACACCTTTCGGCTGTTCTTCCTGGTGTTCACGGGTGGTCGAGGCGAAGCCGCCGCTCCACCCCCTAAATCGATACCGGGCCTCATGGTGTGGATCTTGTGGCCGCTCGCAATCCTGTCGCTCTTCGCCGGCTTCATCAATCTGCCGCCGGTCTGGTCCGGAAAGGAACTGCTCGCTCATTATCTGGCCACAGTCCCGGGAAGCGTCCTGCATCTGGAGGCAACCTCCGGTCTGGAATGGTTCATCGCTGCCAGCGACGGCAGCCTGGCGGTCATCGCCCTGGCTCTCGCTTATTTCTTGTACGGCCCCGGGAGAACTCCGATCAGGCTGCACCCCGGGGAGATCGGGGAGCGGTTGCAGACGATTCTGTTGCATGCCTTTTATCTCGATTGGCTTTACCGGAAGATCATCGCAGATCCTTACCGCAGTCTGGCGCGCTTCCTGTGGATGAAGGTTGACGAAGGAACCGTGGATGCCGGAATGGTCGGCTACGGCAAGGCCTTTGACACCCTCTCGGCGGGTTTGCGGATCGCCACTACCGGGCGTCTCTCGACTTACCTGCGGATGCTGCTTCTGGGCTTCACGGTGATCATTTGCACCCTGGCGATCGGACTGTATGGCGGATGGTAGGATGACGGCTTTTCCCATACTCTCGCTGATCATTTTCCTCCCCTTGGTGGGCGGGTTGCTCGCTTTTTGCCGTCCGAGGCAACCCCAACCGGTGCCGCTGGATCAGCCTCGGCGTCACCCTGGCCGACCTTCTCCTGGTCGTGTCCCTGCTTTTCATTCGAGCTCAGACCAATCGAACGCGGCTGGCTCCTCGTTGAAGACCATGCCTGGATACCCACGTCTGGGAGTCCGGTACAGCCTTGCACTCGACGGTATCAGTCTGGTCCTCGTTCTGCTGACTGCCTTTTTGAGTGTTTTGTGCGTGCTTGTCTCCTGGAAGGAAATCAATTCCCGGTTGCAGGCCTTTCACTTCTTCCTGCTTTCCATGGAAACCGGCGTGCTGGGTGTTTTCCTGTCAACCGATCTCCTGCTCTTCTACCTCTTCTGGGAATTGCAGGTGATCCCGATGTTTTTCCTGATCGGGATTTGGGGCCATGAAAACCGCATCTTTGCGACCGTCAAATTTGTGCTGTTCAGTATCGCCGGCAGTTTGTTCATGCTCATCGCCCTTATCGGCCTCTACTTTCTGCATGGCTCGCAGGCAGGCCATTACACGTTTTCTCTCTTTGAGCTGGCCCGCACGCCCTTGGCCCCTAATGTGGAGATGTGGCTATATGCCGCTTTCCTTTTGGCTTTCGCCATCAAGGTCCCTATGTTCCCGGTTCACACCTGGCTGCCCGACGCCCACACCGAAGCACCCACTGCGGGCAGCGTGATTCTTGCCGGTCTGCTTTTGAAAACCGGGGCTTATGCCCTCCTCCGGTTCGCTTTTCCACTTTTCCCCAACGCCGCAGCCGACAGCGTGCCCCTGCTGCTCGGACTGGGGCTGATCGGGCTTTTTTATGCCGCGTGGATTGCCCTGGCGCAGAGTGATCTCAAGCGACTCGTCGCCTACTCGAGCATTTCTCATATGGGGCTCATCGTTATCGGCATTGCTGTCTGGAATACGATTACTCTGTCCGGAGCTCTCCTGTTGATGGTGAATCACGGTTTGACCACTTCGGCCCTGTTCATTCTCGTGGGGATGCTGTCCGAACGGGCGGGTTCGCGGGAGTTTTCTCATTTTGGCGGCCTTTGGAAAAACATGCCCGTCTTCGGCGGCTTTTTTCTCCTCTTCGGGATGGCCTCGGTGGGTCTCCCGGGACTCAACAATTTTGTGAGTGAAATTCTTATTCTGCTTGGCACTTTCAAAGAAAGACCGGTGCTTGGGGGGATCGCTTTTGCCGCAATCGTCTTTGTCCTGGTTTACGGCCTGAGAATGATCCAGAACACGATCTTTGGCGAAGCATCGCGCGATAACTGGGCTGCTCCCGGACCTTACCCCTCGTGAAGTTGCCATCCTGGTTCCGCTCGCCGCGGCGGTGGTGGTTCTGGGGCTCTATCCCGGACCAGTCCTGGATCTGGTGCAGGACCCGGTTCAGAGGCTGGTCGACGAATTGGACAAAGTGATGATTGCGGGTCGAATGCTGACTCCATGAAGAAAGGGAATCGCGGAAACGGTATTAACCACGGGCAGGTTGAAAAACCTACCCCACTGATCCTAATGAGGCTCCAAGCTTGTGGAGCAGGCAAGCCGGCCTGCTCCAGCGGAGAGTGAAGGTATGAATTGTGAGTGGGCAGCCATTGTCCCGCAAGCTTTTCTCATCGCGGGAGGCTTCCTGATCTTCTGTGCCGGCGCCTTCTGGGCGAAGCGACCGTCATGGTTCCTCTTTGCCCTGGCTGTGGCGGCAACGGCCGGTTGCGGCCTGTCGGTCGTGACCGCGATACCCGACTCCCCTGATTTCTGCGGCATGGTCGATGCCGGAGAGTATGGGCGCTTCTTTGTCCTGGTGCTATCCCTGATCACCCTGCTGACCCTCTTTTTTTCGAAAGCGTACGCAAAGGCAAGAGGGTTCTCCGGGGATGAATTTTACGGTCTTGTCCTTTTTGCCGCTCTCGGGATGGTGCTCCTTTCCGGTGCCCTTCACTGGGTGATCTTTTTCCTCGGGCTGGAACTGCTCTCCATTAGTCTTTATGTGCTCATCGGTATACAAAAGAGCGAGACCTCTTCCACGGAAGCCGCTCTCAAGTATTTGATCATGGGAGCTGTGGCAAGCGGTTTTCTCACCTTCGGCATTGCCATGGTCTATGCCGCCACGGGAAAAATGAACATTGCTCAAAGTCTTGGCGGGCAATTTCAGAGCATGAGCGGGGGCGGATTATTTCTAGGATTGGGCCTCATCCTTGTCGGCGCCGGCTTCAAGCTTTCTCTCGTTCCCTTCCACCTATGGACGCCTGACGTCTATCAGGGAGCACCGTTGCCCATAACCGCCTTCCTTTCCACCGGCTCCAAGGTTGCCATGCTCGCCGCCCTGCTGCGCATCAGTCTCAGTGCCTCCGAGATGGTCTGGGTAAACATCATGCCGATCCTATGGGTGCTTGCCGCCTTGACCATGGTGGTCGGCAATGTGACCGCGCTCACCCAGAACCATCTGAAGCGTTTACTGGCATACTCCTCAATCGCCCAGATGGGCTATCTCCTCATGGCTCTGGTCGCCGTTAGACCGATAGGGGCCTCTGCCGTAGCCTTTTATGCCGCTGCCTATGCGCTCATGGACATGGGCGCCTTCGGCGCGCTGACCCTGCTGTCGCCGAAAGATGCCGATCTGGATGCCTTGACCGACTGCCGAGGGCTCGGCTATGGGTATCCGTGGCGAGCCGGCTTGCTGACCGTAAGTCTGTTTTCCCTTGCCGGTCTGCCCCCGACGGCGGGCTTCATCGGTAAATTCCTCTTGTTCCGGGCGACCATCGAGGCCGGCTTTGTGGGACTGGCGTTGATCGGAATTCTTGCCGCGATTGTGTCGATTTACTACTACCTGAAAGTAATCGTCTCCCTCTACATGCGCCCGGCCGAAGTGACGACGGTCCCCATTGAAGCTGGCTTCCCGGCCCATCTTGCTACGGCCGCTATCTTCTGCCTGATCTTATGGCTCGGCATCATGCCCTCCCCGCTTCTGGATCTTATCGGCCGGACGCTTTCCTCCCTCGCCGTTTAGCAGATTGTTTCCTCCCCAACCCTCACGACCCAAACAACGATGACCATGGACAACCGGTTCCAAGATCGAGTATACATTACACGGTTTGATGGAATTCCTCGCGAACGGTTCAATTAATCGGGAGTTATTAAGCTATGACGCAATTGATCCTTGTCGTTCTGATTGTGGCCGGCACTTTCTTCCCTCTGAGCCCCGCCTTCGGAGATACTCCTGTCAGCAGCGCGACGGAGGAATGCCTTGGCTGCCATGCGACGCTCCATCCGGGCATCGTGGAAAGCTGGAAGAAAAGCCAGCATGCGGTGACGACTCCGGCGGCGGCCATGGCCGTGCCGGGCTTGGGGCGAAAGGTCTCCGCGCAACAGGTGCCCGATGATTTGAAGAATGTCGCGATCGGCTGTGCCGAATGCCACACTTTGCGCGCCAAGGAACACAAGGACACTTTTGACCACAACGGTCACGATGTGCACATCGTGGTGAGCCCGGGCGACTGCAGAACCTGCCACGCGGAAGAGGCGCAGCAGTACGACAAGAACCTCATGGCCCACGCCTATGGCAATTTGGTCAACAACGATCTCTACCAGCAACTCATGCTTTCGATCAACGGATCACCCGTTCTGGAAAAAGGAAAGATCAACCTTAAGCCTGCCAACGCTGCAACCGATGCAGATTCCTGCCTGTACTGCCACGGCACCAAGCTCCAGGTGACGGGGACCAAGGTCCGGGAAACGAATATGGGTGAGATGGAGTTCCCGATCATCTCAGGGTGGCCCAACCAGGGCGTCGGCCGCATCAATCTGGATGAGACTCGGGGATCGTGTGCCGCCTGCCACACCCGGCATGATTTCTCGATCGAGATGGCGCGGAAACCTTATACCTGCAGGGAATGCCATGTGGGGCCCGATGCGCCTGCGAACAGAGTCTACGAAGCGAGCAAGCATGGCAACATTTTCTCTACGAAACAAACGGAATGGAATTTCAAGAATGTACCCTGGGCTATCGGCAAGGATTTCACCGCGCCAACGTGCGCAGCCTGCCATTTCAGCCTGCTTGTCGATGCTGACGGCAAGGCGGTGAGTCAACGGACTCATGAAGTGAAGAATCGGCTGCCCTGGCGTATCTTTGGACTCATCTATGCCCACCCTCATCCAAAGGATGCCGATACGACAGGCATTCGCAACAAGGATGGCTTGCCTTTGCCAACCGACCTAGAGGGTGGTTTCGCGACCAAATTCCTGCTCAATCCCCAGGAACGAACAGCCGCCACCCAGGCGATGCAGGCCAGTTGTCTGCAGTGCCACGCCAAGTCCTGGGTCGAAGGTTTTTGGGCACGCTTCCTGAACACCATCGAACAAACCAACAGCGCTACCCTGGCAGGGACGCAGCTCATGCAGGAAATCTGGAAGCGCGGCTTGGCTGCAGGGCTTGGCAAGGCTGGAATCCCTTCGATGAGTTTAGCGAAAAGCTCTGGAGCAATATCTGGCTGTTTTATGCCAACTCCATTCGCTATTCATCAGCCATGGGAGGTGGAGGCGACTACGGCGTTTTCGCTGATGGCCGCTATCATTTGATGAAAAGCGTCACGGAACTCCAGGACTGGCTGGAAGCGAGAAAATCGACAAAAAAACCGTGAGAACTTGTCGTAAAATAATACCTTTTCTCGCACCACAAAGATCAGACCTCTGAAGGTGCCCTCAACGCCACTCATGCCCAGGGAACCGGGCATCCAGGCTTCTTGATGCGTTGCGGACCCCCGCCCCAGTTCAAACCAAGAGCATGCGCTGCGTGTTGGGAAGGTTTCAACGTATGAAGTGGCACTTATTGAAGGGTCGCTAAGGATTCCCAAGTCAACATACGGCAAGCTGTCTTAAATCGAAGAGTTCAGCGATCATGATACGACACACGACAATCGAAGGGGTCTGAAAACGAAAATTCGGGGCGCTCACCTGCGGAGCGGACGGCAAGCCGCAGGCTCGACGGCCGAGCCGTCAGGTGAAGTGCCTTGTTCCGAGGCGCGCTTCGCGCCGAGGTACAAGGCACGAACGAAGTGAGCGCCCCGATTCCCCCGGGCGTGCGAAGCGCGTCCGGGGGAACAACGTGTTCATAAGGGCGTAGAATGCACCCTCCGTCACCTGAGGTTATGGAAATAGCACCCGGATCCGCATGCGGGAAAAACGAAAGTGCCTGCAGATGGGCCAGTTGTCATCGAGGAGTTTGACGATGGCTGGCCCGGGTAAGAAGAACCGTCATCGTCACCCACTGAATTCCGAGATGGCGGACAACCCCTGCCTGCCTCACACGGGACCAGTTTATCCTCAAATCCGCTCAGCATCCTCTTTCAAGCCCTCCCGCAAGCGGGAAAACCTGACTCAAGACCAACTTGCGCTGACTTGCCCATCACTTACCCGCCACACAATGAACGACATTGACAATTCTTGTCGTTACTCTCCAAAAATCGGCACAAAAATGTCCTTGACACCACCCAATTCAGCTGCTATCCAAAAATCTGCAAAAGCAATTTCTTATCACCTCCGCAAAAGTCTAGGTATTTCTTCGTGACTCTTGATATTTCATGTAGTTAAGGGTTGTTTCCAAATGCGTTTGCCCTGATTCCTTACAGGGAATCTCTCGACAATGCCGAAGAATTGAAGGAGATCGCTTTGCGGGCGGATATTCTTTACATCACCCAGATACCCAAGGATCGGTTGAAGAATCATGACGAAGACTATGGCCGATCGAGGGAAATCTTCAGAATCAATCCGGAGATCCTGAAGATCATGAAGAAGGACACCTATATCATGCACCCTTTGCCCCGCGATCATGAACTGCCCACCGAAATCGACCGGGACCCCCGGGCGGTGTATTTCGACCTGATCAAATACGGGCAATTCCTGCGCATGGGCTTGCTATGTCTGGCGCTCGGAGTGCCGGTTGACTAACCTCGCGTAGCCAGGATGGGAGGATACTGCGGTTGGTACAGCGACACCTGTAGCTGCCCACACGTCGAGATTCGGCGACTGCTCCGGATGTCGGATCGGCAAATTCCTGGGGCTTGAGAATCCGGCTGGAGCGGGCGAAAGTGGTCACGAGCGCGAACTTGGAGGACACCTGTCAGATCATCGGTGCATCCAAGATCCTTTATCGCGCTTGGGAGATTTCCGACTCAAGGAAAAAGAAGACGCCCTTCACGCAGATCATCAGTCTGCGGTCGCCCAGGCGCACGTATTCTTGGAAGCCCGGGAGGCTACAGTTGGTCGTGATCACCGTGATCACCTCGTCGGCCAAGCCTAACTCCCCCGGAGTGACCTTGTAGACCCGTTCCAGGTAGTCGTGCAGCCTCTCCTTTGTGCTCTTGAAGCTCACACCACGGCAAACCTGTCTCCCAAAGACGATTCGGTCCTGGCCGATGTCCAATGGCCTCCCGCGCATCTCTTCCGCTTCGGCCCGGCCCATGGCGGCCTCAGGTCCCGGAAGAAATCCCGAGACCTGCCACAACACCCTGATCTCCTCCCCTCTTTTCGAAGCACCAGCGCCTTCGTTCATACTCGCCTCTGCCCGGCCCAGAACGGTCGTGAGAGTGACCACTTCGCTCGCATTCTCAGGAAGAGGTTTCTCCTCCACGACCAGGTTACAGGAGGCCAGGACGACCAGTAGCAGCGCAGGTAGGCCGAACATTCCTGCCATGACATTCCTTCCCCACCGATGGGTCATTGCCATGGGGCAGTCTCCAGATCGTTTTTGCCCATCGAGGGATGTCTAGCCGGGAGGCCACTGCGATTCCTTACGGTCACGCGTCAATTGACCCGTCCGAAACTGGATGAGAGCGGCCCCTATTCGCGCAGCTCTCATCACCCCTCATGATCAAATCGCGCACTCGCCGGTTTCCGGGTTGGTACCGCGAAACAGACGAGCTAGAAGCCGTCCTATTGTTCCCACTCGCCGGTGACTGCATCATCCGGAGCAATTGTCGAATCCTCAGACATTGCGGGCTCGTTTGCGCGTAGCGCGGTTGCACCGACCGACAGGGTGTCCAGGCTTGCATAATCAACGTAGAACCGTTCCACGGTGCTCCCTCGAAACATGGCCAGACCTACATAGCCGGACGAGAAGGAGGTGTCCGTTCCGCTCCACACCCGTTTCCCGTTGATGAAAAACTTCAGGGTGTTTCCAATTGCCAACACCTTCAGGGTGTTCCAATCGCCTTTGTTGATGAGAGACGATGCCGTCCAACCCTTCAGGCTGGTCGCCACTCCCGATACAAACTTCTGCACGCAGAAACTCCCGGTGTTCCGATAGCCAAACATGTACGCATTTCGCCACCGGTTGTTCGAATCGAGAGTCGTTGGGTTTCCCCGGAAGAAGATCGCGTTCGTGTAGGTACTGGCTCCCGTTCGTCTGACCCTTGCCTCATACTGGAAATTGGAATACACAACATCAAAGTTTGCCGTCGACCACTTGTTCGTATACCCGTCCGTAATGAAGGCCCCGCTGCTCAGTCCCCAGTCTCCGCCGGCTCTCTTTGTCCAGCCCTTATAGTTGCTGGTGAAGGTGGAATTGAAACCGCCCGAGCCCTTCATGTTCCACCCGATGTCCCTCAACAACCCTTTAGCAACCGGGCCGGGGTTATGGATGGCCTCTCCCGAACTGATGGCGTACACCATCAGCTCGTTGTCCGTATCGTTGAAGGTCGTATAGTCAAGATGAGAGTAGCTCGAGCCTCGTACCCATGTGGTCGGCGTATATATCTTGACCGCAGCTCCACCATTCGCCGCCTTGGCTCTTGTGCCGTTGAAAGTCACTCCATTCGATTTCAGCGCCGTGGCCAGAGCGGTGGTGCCATTGCCCAGGGCCGTCAGGTAGGTGCCCGCATTGTTCTTCATGAACACGTCATAGACATTCGGGTTTATGGGGTCTGTTGCGTACCCGTAGTAACCCTTTCCATCGTCTTCCACCTTCATGGAACCGGCGAAGTTCAGCCCGTGGCCGATCTCGTGGAGCACCACGCTCATCAGGTCGTGCTGCCCCGCAGGCGTTGCTCCATCGGTGCCGAAGTACCAGCTGAAGTTCTGGTTATAGGTGATGTACATGTCCTTGTATGTGCTCAAGTCGTTCCCTGCCATCGCGTTTGCGAGCGAACCCATGTACCAGGTGTCGGTCCGCTTTGCCCCCGCGAAGTTGCGGTGGAGGGGACCTCCGCCCGAGTATCCCAGGGTCGTGGGCGAAGCGAGGTCCGCCCAGCAGGCCTTGATCGAAATGGGGATCATAGACTGCACCAGGTTGCCCCAGATGGCCGCGGCAGCGCTGAAGGCCGCTTTTGCATCCTCCGGAAAGTCGTAACACGTCTCATCCCACGGATCCTTCTCACCCGCCGCATAATATGAGATTTTGAAGGTCGACACGGCCTTGTTGGGGTCCAAGCTTGCCAGTGGCACCGGCGGCGGTACGTAGCGCATGTTCACGGGGTTTACCGGATCGGCAATATAGATTCTGGGAGGCACCCCGAACGCAAGCGTGTTCCCATCCTCCGAGAGCTGCGCCTGGAGAGGAGCCGGCATAAAATAGTCTGACCTCTCCTGCGCCTGGACAGGTGTGTATCCTCCCCACGCCACAACGAACGTCACACACAATAGCGATAGCAAGAACCACTTCTTCATAAGGCACCTCCTCACGGTGCGTTTAGTGAATTGGGATCTACGGGACCCCGCCGGTTGCCTTTCCCTGTCTCTCAAGGCCATGCGGCACGCCCGGATGAATCCCGATAAGGGGCTGTCGCCAGGGCGCACCGCTTTTTGTCAAGGCCATGACGTTGGAGGTGTAGAGCCGGCATGATTTCAGTAAAGTGACCATCCTATTAGTGGAATTGTGACAAAGCCGTGACAAAACGCCGAATAGTTTTGAAGCAGGTGCTGCGCGACAAGGGTGCGTTGCTCTTGAGAAGGAGGGACTTACCGAGACGCCGCACATCAAAGACCCCTTTCACGTAAGACAAAAAGTCCTTCAAGATGTCCGAGCCGCTTTGCTAAGGAACCTAGGTTAATTGTACCACTGATTTCTGCACATGTCAATGCGCAAGAGTAGCGTTATGTCCTGATTCGTATCGATCCTTCAGATCTCGACCGCAGCCTGCAACGCTGGAACGAAACCTGCGGGAAATAAGACGAAAGTCTCGCTATCGACGGCAAGGTCATGTGCAACGCCATCGATATCCAAGGCAAAACGATCACCGCCGATGCCCTCTTAACCCAGCGCGAACTGGTTGCTTACCTGGTCGAAAAGCGTCATGCGCACTATCACTTCACCGTCAAGGGAAACCAGCCAACGCTCCTGGAAGACATCCGGTTGTTCTTTGAGAACCGACAGCAACCGGATTACATCGATCCCGTATCCTGCGAGCACGGGCGCATTGAAACTCGCAGCATCTGGACCACCACCGAACTCAACGAATACCTGAACTTTCCTCACGTTGGGCAAGCTTTTGTCATCGAACGTCACTGCACGGACAAAAAAACCGGCAAACCCTCCTATGAGACCGCCTATGGCATCACCAGCCAATCGCCGCAAGAATCCGACGCACATCGCGGCCATTGGAGCATCGAAAACGGCTTTCACTACATCATTGATTGGAACTATGATGAAGATCGTAGCCGGATACGCACTGGCTATGGTCCGGAAAACATCACTCGACTCCGTCGATTCGCCATTGGAGTTATCAAGTCCAAAGGTGTGCGCAGCGTCGCACAAAAATGCGTCAACTGACCCGCGACGTACGCTTGGTTTTCGACTATTTGCGAATGACAGCAAACTCACACGCCCCCGCTCAGCGCTGAAAAAAGGAGAACAAATTTAACGCGGGAGATGCCCGATTCGATGCATTTTTTCTTTGGTCGTGAGGGTTCAGGAGATATTCGCCAGCGTAACGAAACAAGAGGGAAGCGGATTGTGGCAATTTCACCAAAACTTGCCAGAAGATGGCATCACGCCAGACGGACCTCGCACAAAAGGTATGATTTGGAAACGTTGAGGATTTCAGCGCTTCGCTTTTCACTGAGGAGGAGAGGTATGCTGCCTTTCTGATGGCCCTGCTGGACAGTGACTAAAAGTAGCCAGGTGGGAACAACTCCATTTCCCGCGTCCCATATCTCCGGTTTCCGGCAGGAATATGGTTAAGGATCAACCTATTCCCCAAGAATTCTCATGGTTGCACCGTCAGCCTGATGGTCGTGTCCGGTACGCCATACAGGAGCAGGTAGGTACCATCGCCGACCATACCAACAAATGTCTCCTCCCCCATGCCCCAGTCCTTGAGCTCGAATTCGGCGTTATACAGATACCATGAGCGTGCGCCGGTCAGGGTCAGAGCTGAAGCCGCCGACCACCGGAACCATTCGCCCAGCCCTTCGGGGCCGATTGTCACCATGCCCTGCCCTGACTCCAGAGAGGGGACGGTCTCCAGCGGGCGGTACCGGGTGCCGCACCAGAGGATCCATTCCTCTCCCTCCCGCTCCTCGATCACCAGATCGCTGAGACCCCAGCCGTTGTCGATGGGAATCTTGAGACACATACGGGCAACATGATCACTCTCCCTCGGATCGACCACCTGTAACAGGTCAAGTCCCGCTGAGCGGAGCGATACGGCGAGGTACCCCTCCAGACCCTGGACCTCTGCCAGGCTGATCAGGGGGGGCTGCCGCCCCAGAGCCAGAAAGGCACTGTAAGGTTCATTGGCCGTCAGCCAGTGTCTGCCTAAGCGCGCCTGCCACCGGGCCGACAGGGGATGGCCGGAGTCGAGCTCATGGCCGACGGGGAGTTCCATGTCGTAGTGCCCCATCCCGAAGGGGAAACGTATAGCCAGATAACGGCGGCTGGCTGCGACAAATACGCGGTATGCCCTGTCGGGACAGCTGTCAGCCACAAAGCGACCATGCTGACGGAGTTTGAGTCCTTCGAGAGTGGGGTGCCAGTGATCGTTGACGAAGTTCGAGAGGGTCAGGGTATGGTCGGCACGGAGATCCAGCCGATGCAGGCCATAGCTGCTGGCGTAAATACCGGTGATGGCAGCCAGTTCCCCGTCACTGACCGGGATGGCTGGGAGAGTGGCGGGTTCTAGCGGCGCCGGTACCCGGACGATGCTCCCCCGCTCGGCTAAGGCGTCGAGCAGGATCCGCTCGGCCAGGGGGATGGCAACACTCCCGATTCCCATGCTGTTGGTGACCATGACAACGACCGCGAGGCACTCGTCGGGGGCGATGATGAAATAGCTGTGATAATGATCCGCGTCCCCCGCCTTGTGCCATCCCGTCACCCCCGCCGCCGCCAGCCCCCCCTGATGTACACCGTCCCACCCGAGGCCAAAGTGGGCATGATGATCCGTGATCGGGTTGAACGGCAGGTTCACGGTCTGGTCCCGACCCATCTCACCCACGGCTGCCGCAGAGAGGATGCGCCGGTCCCCCAGGCGGCCACCATTCAGGAACATCATCGCCAAGCTCCCCAGATCGCTCGGTGTCGAAAAGAGGCCGCTGGAATAGATGTTGGTGTATTCCTGCGGCTCGGGCCGCCCCGCCTCATCCAGCCCGGGGGCAAAGCTGCCGGGGGAAAGGGTTCCAGGGCGAAGCGACTGTGACTCATCCCCAGGGGTTCCAGGATTTCCTTCTCGACAAACTCGGTGTAGGGCTGACCGGTGACTGCAGTAACCAGCAGTTCGATGAGCATAAAGCCGTCGCTGCCATACACCGCCATCTCCCCCGGCGCGTGCTTGAGGCGCTCAGTGGCCAGCACGTCCCTAACCTGAGCGGCATAACCTGAGAACGGCACAACGGTGAGGACATTGGGGTAATGGATGCCGGGGAGTCCGGACGAGTGGTTGAGCAACATCCGCACGGTGATGTCACGCCAGGGTTCGTCGTCGGCCATGCGGAAATCTGTCACGTAGCGGACCAGCGGGGCATCGAGTTCTATCAACCCCCGATCGACCAGGATCATCGCGGCGATCGCGGCGATCACCTTGCTGCAGGAGGCGATGCAGAAGAGGGTTTCCGTGGTGGGCGCTACAGCACGGGTCCGGTCGATCGAGCCGAACGCCTCGACCCAAATGAGGCGCTTGTCATCGACGAGAGCAACGGAGACCGCTGTCGTCTTGCTCTCACTCCCGGCCAGTTCCTTCAAGATCTCGGCGCGGGAAGCGCTGATTGTGGCAGCATAGGTGAGCGGCAGATCGTCTTTATGGCCGTTGTGACTGGGCCGGGGGAGGGGATGCCGGTCAGTGCCGGGGATGGTAGTGCTCGTCACGGTTGTCTCCTGTGTAGGTGCCAAGTCCGGTGCTGGGGTATGTTGCCTGCAATGAGTTTCACCCCGCAAATGAGTTCTGAGGTTTTGATTATAACAGATCGCGGTTAGCCGAATACGGCGTCAGTGGATTATGGTAAATTGAATGGACCCTTGCCAGAGCCTTAAAGGTCGGATGTGAATCGAAGTGTTACACACTTGAAATGGACATCTGAAAGATTGGCCAGAACGATTCTTTGCTCTTCAGGAGAGAGATATGGCTCAAGCCTAGGATCCCCTTCATATCGGTATTCTAAAACAGCTTTGAACGCAGCCGCCGCTACTGAAGGCTGTTTGGAGAAATCAGTCTCACGGAGGGAAAGCAGGATTTGTACCTCGATACATCACGAGTGAGCAATGCGAGTTCGTCTACAGGCGCATGGGCTCCAATGAAAAAATCCGGGAGAGGTGACAGCTTGATTCCCTTTCGTTTTCGGTATTCGACGAACACCTTGGCGGCCGGAAAGAGCCCCTCTTTGGGAATCTGCAGCATATGGGCTCCACAATTTGCGATTGCCGCTTCCAGTTCTTCGATCCGCTGAAACCCTACGGAAACCTCGGCATAAACGATGGGGTTGATGCAAAGTATGTGAGCAATGCTGTAGTATCCAAGCTTCTCCTCGGACCATTGCGCCCATACCGGATCGTCCTCAAATACATCAAGCAGCACGTTGGAGTCTACCAGGAGCCCGATCATTCGTCGCCCCTCGTTAATGCCATAATCTCATCGGTTGTCATCTTGACCGTGGCGATTCCTCGAAGCGCTCCAAATCTCTTCCGGGGACGATGACCACTCCTCTTTAGCAAGTAAACACGGTCACCGTCTTCTACGAAGTCGACCTCGCTGTTGGGAGCAATTCCCAGTTTTTCGCGAATATACTGGGGTATCATTACCTGTCCTTTTACCGTGACACGCATGGTCCGTCTCCTTTTAATTTAGAATTTTAATAGTAATACCAATACCCTAAACAAGGTGTCGCGGCAAGTGATTTCAGGGCATGGCCATGTCTCAATCAGAAACCTGAATTCGGTCTCGACGGGCTTCTCATTCATGTCTTGCGGATAGGCCTTGACCCGTTCCACGAAAATCTGCCTGACCCCACCCCCTTTCTCCAACAAAGTCATATTGGTACTGCCCTTCACTCTCTTCCGGGCAGGAAAGCCTGGAACTTCTTCAGAAGGTCAAGCAGTTTAGCCTGATAGTAGGCGATGTTCTCATCCGGATGGGTGGGATCGTAGGCGGACACGAACTTGCAGTTCTCGAAAGCGCGCACCTTCTTTTCGTTTCCGGTCACATAATAGGAAACCTGATCCCCTGCGCGGAAGTCCCGCGCCGAATGCGATGCCAGTTCGTAGGCGGCTGCCCGGTTGCGCTTTCTTGCCTTGATTTTTAGCTGATAATTATCAGGGGATTCGGTGAGCGTTTCGGTTTTGGCGAGCAACGAAATGTCCACCTGGTGCTGCTCCAGCCGCTCGTTGAGGTCACCGAAGAGCTGATAGACGTGATCGCCCTTCCCTTCAAGCAGCAGGCGGATCATAGCCGAGAGGAATTCACGCAGGTATTTCTCCATTCCACGGGAACGGAGCCCGCTTCCCCTTATGGTCACCTTTCCGGACTCATCCAGAAGGGCATAGTTCTTTTTCTTGTAGGAAAACATCGACGCATACCGCCCGTCCATCTCCACCTCAATGCCTTCCGGAAGGCTCTCGGAGAGCCGCTCAACCAACTGCCTCGCCTGGTCCTCAGTCACCACTCCTGGCGGCGGCACAAAGTAGATCCCGTCGGTGTCGATCTCAATTGGCATAGCCCCTTCCCGTTTAAGCCAATTCAGCATCGCGCGAATGATCTCCCGGCCCAACCGCGTCACCTCAGCCGCCAGGGCCGGATCGGAAAAGTGATGCAGGGCGGTCCCGAGATAACCATAGAAGGAATTGATCAGGATTTTGAACGTTTGTTGGAGTGCCTGGTAGTATTCCCTTACCTGTGGGGAAGTGCCTTCATGAACCTTGCTTTTGGCCTCCAGGCGAAAGGCCCGAAGATCCCGAAGCAGGGGCAGAAAGACATCCAGGCTGTCCCCGGCCGGCTTCAGCTTGAAGGACACCATGATGGAAGGGTAGAGGGAAGCCACGTCACAGTGGACCACGTTCTTGACCACGCCCTCGACAAAAACATCGGTATAGCCCCCCTCAAAATCCCCCCTGGCCATGGGCTTCGGGATTGAAACCCGCCTTCTGAGATATTCCCGCAGGAACAGGGCATTGATTTTGGTGGCATTGCCCCTTACGAAAATATTCTGATAGGAAAAGGGAAAGACTTGTGCCTGGAGAAAGAACGGATAGCCGAGCAACTCCGAAAGCGCCAGCGTCTCCTTCACATCATCCAGGTTGTAGCGCTTGAGGGTTTCAGGATCATGCTCATAGGTCCACTGCATCTTCCCCGGATCGACATAGGTCCGGTCCTCTTCGGCCAGGCCAAAGTGAAGTGCAGCCGATTTCAGCCCGTAGCTCTCCAGTTCGCGGGCGGTGACATCGTAGTATTGGAGCAGAAACATAGTGTCCACGATCTGCCGCCCGAAGATATCCATGCGGGTAAAATCGATAATGCGCTCGGCCACCGTGAAGCGCGACCTGCGCGTTCTGGGCTGACTCCCGTCCCTTCCCCAGCGCAGTTTTACGCCATGCATCCTGGCCCGAACCACGATATATTCGAGATCGAAATTGAACAGGTTGTGACCTTCCAGGACATCAGGATCGAGCGTTGCGATCCTCTCACCCAAGGCCTGCAACATCTCCTTCTCGCCCATCTCAGCGCCAAACAAGACCTCGGCATGACCGCGGTTATCCATCAGGGCAATCGAGAGGATGCGATCCTCGGCCCTGCTCGGGTTTGAAAATTCGAACCCGGGCGCACACCCGGTTTCGATATCGATGGCCAGACGATGGATATCCTTGAAGGCCAGGCCCTTGAAAAAGGTCTTGCCGGTGAGCAGAAGGTGCTGGTGCACGGGATCGGCAATACAGAGGTAGGGTGCTGCCGGTGAAGAAGCAGGTTCGCCCGAGGTCTTGCGCAGATGGTCACGCGCCTTCTCGAACCCTCCCCAATTCTCAAACAGGACCAGGAACTTGAGGGCGTTGGCGGAGCCAAGCGGCTGACTCGCGCAGGGTTCGTTGAAGCCCTCAAGAAGCTCCTCCTTTTCAATAAGCAGGAAGGGCGTGAACTTCTCATCCTCTTGCACCAACCCCTCCGCCCGGCGCCTGAAAAGCCGCATCACATTGCTGGAAACCACCTCCACAGCCACTATGTCCGGTGTCGGGTCGGCCCCGAACAGCACTTCATTTCCTATCATTGTCAGTATTTCCATCATGATGGCGCCCCAGTTTTGTGGACGATCCCGGCAAATCGCTCGCACGCGATCGCTTTGCTCAGTTCTATTTGGTGCTTTGCTGTGACCCGCCGGGTCAGGACCGTTAGGACCATAGACCAGATGAATTTCTCCTATCTTATCGCGCACAATATAGCCAAGAAAGGGATGGAGAAGCCATTGAAAACTTACCGGCATCCTGAGCGGTCAGCAGATCAGTGCCAGTCAGCGGCGAAGCTTGACCTCATTGTCTCGCCGCCCCTGGCATATCGCCCCTCAAGCACCAAGAAGCATCAGCCCGTCACCAGGATGAATACATCACTGGCGGCGCCATCTTCGGCAAGGTATAATGGGCATCGAGAATCCAATGGTGATAACCGCGATTGGTTCCCGGAGCGGACGATGGACTAACGGCTCTCCCTCGTTCCCCCAACCCCGAACGGAGTGCAGCCTTGAATCCTCCGGACCTGGACAAGGTGCTGGCAGGGGCTATCGTACCCGAGCATTCGGCGGCCTTCATGGAGGCCATGTCGGGCGGCGAGGCCTTTCTGGTGGGTCCCTATCTTTTTGTCGCCGCCGAGGATTGGCTGCTGGCGGTGGGCTATCCGCTCTCGGGAGATGATGCATCGCCGAGTTTTGACAAAGCGCTGGCCGAGGCGTTATCCCGGACTCGGGCCACAAGGTGCTGGGCCGTCAGCCCCAGCTTGCCCGCCCGGCTGCAAACTCACTGCACCAATCGCGACCACTACTACACCCTCGCTGTGGACAAAACCGTGCCAGCGCGACTCGAGCGCCAGGCGGCTCAGGCGGCGACCGCGCTCCAGGTCGAGGAGGGCATGCTTTTCACCCCGGCACACCGCCGCCTGTGGGCCGAGTTCCTGGCTCGCGTTCCTTTGCCTCCCAATGTGCGGGAACTCTTTGCCCGCACCGAGCATGTTCTTTCGAGGGTCCCCACTCTGGTTCTTCTCAATGCCTGGGACGAGCAGGGTCATCTTGCCGCCTGCCTGCTGGTGGATACGAGCCCCGCGGCACTTTGTGAGCTATCTCATCGGCGCTCACTCCCGAACCCACTACACCGCTCATGCTTCCGATCTGCTCTTCCGGGAGATGATTCAGCTCGCGCAACGAGAGCACAAGGATTTTGTGCATCTGGGTCTCGGCGTTAACGACGGCATCCGCCGTTTCAAGACCAAGTGGGGAGGGACTCCTTCAGTACGCTACGAAATGGCGGCCTGGGAGGAAAGAGCTGATTTTCGCTCCGGCATGAATGAATTGATGCGGGTGATGGCTTCCATGCCCGATGAATCCATGTCCAAGCAGCAGTTTTTCGCCAGCCTTCCTCCTCAAAGACGCTTTGCCATGCTCTGGGAAATCGAGAAAGACGATCGCCGTTCCTGGATCGGCGGGACGGCGCACTTTTTCTGCTATAGCTTCGAATACTCCTTCCGCGAACTCTTCGAACAGGTGGATACGGTCCTCTTTGAAGGGCCTCTGGATCAGGCGAGCCTCGATGAGGTGGCGGAGAGCGGCAGGAACCCCGCGGCGGGGAGCCCGCGACTCATTGATGCTTTGACGGAAGAGGAAATCCGCCGCCTGGAAAGAGTCGTATGCGGGCCGCAAGGCTTTTGGGCCCGGCTGTTGGGGTTCAATTCCAAAGACGCGCCGGATGTCCGTCATTTTCTCGCCGAAACCCGCCCCTGGATGGCCTTTTTTTCGCTCTGGACCAGTTTTCTGGAACGTCACGACTGGCGTTACTCCGTGGACCTTGAGGCGTGGCACCTGGCCCGCGAGATGGGAAAGGCGGTGCGGGGCATGGAAACCATTGCCGAGCAGCTCGAGACCCTCGAAAGCATCCCCATGCCCCGCATTCTCAATTTTCTTCGTCATTGCGGACGTTGGAGGGGGTTTTTGAAGCGGAATGCGCGCGCCTATCTGAGAGGGGACCTGGAGCGCCTCATGGGCACCAGCATCGAGTTCCCCACCCGCACCGAACGGGTCATCAGCGACCGGGATACAACCTTTCTGACTCGGATGAGGCCCTTTCTGGAGGAGGGCCGTTGCGCTGTATTCGTGGGCTCGGCACACCTGCTCGACTTGCGGCAGATGATTGCTCAGGCCGGCTTCACGATCAGGAGGAGCCGATGATCGGCCCCGATCTCCTGGCCAGGGTGACCGCCGAAGCGGTGACACCGGAACAACTCCTGCCTTACCTACGTGCAGTCTCGGAAGCAGAGCCCCGGCTGATTGGAAACTGCGCGGGTTTTGCATCCGAGGGCAAGGTGGTGTTGATAGGCTATCCCCTGCATGATCCTCTTGATACGGAAGCCATGGCCGACGCCGTCAGCGAAGCGCTCAGGATTCAGGGGCTTTGCCACCTCACCGTCATCGGGCCGGCCAGACCGCCACAGGCGCCGGCGGAGAGCCGGATAACCGAGGACTGCTATTATTCCCTGCCGGTGCCGCCTCCTGCCCCCTCACAGAAGTTGCGCAACCTCATCCGCCGGGCGAACCGGGAGCTGACCATCGAGAGGGGACAACAATGCGACGAGGATCACCTGGCCCTGGTCCAGCACTACCTGGACGAGCGCCATCTTGGCAACGGGAACGCGACATATTTTTCAGCAGCTGCCACACTACCTCGCGGCTTCCCCCGGGAGCCTGCTGCTGTCCGGCCGACTCGCCGACGGCAAGCTGGCCGCTTTTGTGGTGGGTGATTTCAGCGCCCTTCGCACCGCTTTCTTCATGTTCTGCTTCCGGGAACCCGGACTGGCTCCTCCGGGCAGCGCCGACCTCCTCCTTGCCGGACTTCTGGAAGAAGCCCACAGCCGCGGGCAGACGATCATGAATCTGGGACTGGGCATCAATGACGGAATTGCTTTCTTCAAACGCAAGTGGGGAGCGGTCCCTTTCCTGCCGTATGTGCAGGTGAGCTGGGCTCCGGCTCGACCGGGACTGCTCAAGCGTCTCTCCAGCGTTTTCGGCCGTTAAGAGCGAGGTGTTTGTCATGAAGCGAGCGTCGGACAGAACCAGCAGCCCATCCTTCCGCGAACCCGGGATCTGGGAGACTCTTCGCGAACGCCTTTTCGGGGTTCGGCGCCTGCTGGACTGCCTCCAGGTGGAGGTGTCGACCCGCTGTCCAGGCCGCTGCCGCTATTGCCCCCATACCGTCATGCATGAGCAGTGGCAGGGGCGTGATATGGACCTGGCAACCTTCACCCGCCTCTGGCCCTTGATGCGGCGTTCAGGCCGCGTGCATCTCCAGGGTTGGGGAGAACCGCTGCTCAATCCCGCTTTCTTCGAGATGGCCGCGCTCGCCCTCAAAGCCGGGAGTGCCGTGTCCACCACCACCTGCGGCCTGATCATGAACGAGCAACTGGCCGTAAAGCTGGTGGCAAGTGGTCTCGATATCATTGCCTTTTCACTGGCCGGCGCCGATGCAGAAACCAACGCCTCGCGTCAGGGGGTGGCCTTTGAGCGGGTATGTGAGGCCATATCTCTGCTGCAGGAAGTGCGGCGGGCGCGCCAGGGGGTGCACCTGGAGATTCATTTCGCCTACCTGATGCTGGCCTCGAACATGGAAGCGGTGCGCGGACTGCCGGCCCTGATGCAGCGCCTCGGCGTGCACGCGGCGGTGATCAGCACCCTCGACTATGTTCCGAGCGCTGAGTTGGAGCCCGAGAGTTTCAGCCTCAAGGAACCCCAGAAGCTGGCTGCAGCGGCCTCCATTCTTCAGGAAACGGCCTCTGAAATTCGACGCCTGGGTATGGAGTGCCACTGGAGTCTGCCGGATCCGAGTGCTCCCGGTAGGAGCTGTCGAGAAAACATTGCCCGCTCGCTTTTCGTGGCCGCGGACGGTTCCGTATCCCCCTGTGTCTACCTCAACCTGCCTGCCGGCGGAGCTGATCCCCGGCGCCGCATCTTCGGCAACGTCCTCACCCGGGACCCGCTGGCGATCTGGGAGAGTGCAGCATTCCGACGGTTTCGAGAAGGACTGGCCGCCGGGGACCCGGATCAATCCTGTCTTGCCTGCGCCAAAAGATTCGAGAGGTGAGATGAAGCTTGACTTGCAAACCACTATGGGGAAATTATTAACGTACTCATAGTAGCGTATCGTTCTTAACAAGGAGTGCCATGAAATTATCGCCTCTTCACAAAGCAGCTTTCATCCAAACAAAAGGAGGAATCTATGGCGGAAACCAAAACACCGTCGCAAGCGGAACCGGAGTATGTGGTCATAGAAAGCGGCAAGACCACTCTCAAGGATCTCTACAAGAAAGAAGACTGGATGGCCGTCTGGATGGGGTTTTTGCTTCTCATCATCGGGCTGCTCATCTACCTGCCGCGGCCGCCGGAGAAAGCGGCCGAAATCCCCAAATACAATGCCACGATGAAGGAAGAGGCCGCCAAGGCGCCCTTCAAAACGATCGAGTGGTATAACGCCTCATCAGCCAAACGCGGAGTTCGGGCGACCAACCAGGATTTCGCCAAGACCATTCAGAACTTCCTGTCCGCGCCCAGCGACTGGGACACCAACCCGGTAGACGCCCTCTACCGCAGCGAGGAAACCGCCAAGGCCATGGGCGCTCCCTTTAAAGAGGCGGCGGACAAAGCCAAGGCCGCCGTCGAAGCCGCGCTGGCAAGCGCCAAGACCGCGCAAGCCGCCGCTGCCGCCGCAGGCTTCAAGGATGCAACCCTCAACGCCGCTGCCGAGAAGGAGATCAACGCCTGGCAGAAAGCCAGGGACGCCTCCTCCAAAGCCGACGCCAAGTTCAATGTCAAACCCTATAACCGAATACCTTATCTGATCGGATTGTGCATCATCCTGGCCGTGTTCTTCGGCATCGGCAAGGCCATCATGGGCACCCCGTTCTTCCAGTTCGTCATCGCCTTCCCGGTGGTCTTCGTTCTTGCGATATTGGCCTACATGGCCGAAACCCAGGCCCTGATGAAATACTGGGGCTTCGGCTTTCCGCTGTGGGCCATCGCCTTCGGCCTGCTCATCAGCAACACGGTCGGCACCCCCAAATGGATGCAGCCCGCGGTCTGCACCGAATTTTACATCAAGACCGGTCTCGTTCTGCTCGGCGCCGAGATCCTTTTCAACAAGATTCTGGCCATCGGCAAACCGGGCATCTTCATCGCCTGGGTTTGCACGCCGATCACTCTGATCCTGACCTACTGGTTCGGACAGAAGATCGTCAAAATGCCTTCCAAGACCCTGAACATCACCATCTCGGCCGACATGTCGGTGTGCGGCGTTTCGGCGGCCATCGCCACCGCCGCGGCCTGCCGGGCCAAGAAGGAGGAGCTGACGCTGGCCATCGGGCTTTCCATGGTCTTCACGGCGATCTGCATGGTGGGCCAGCCGGCGTTCGCCAAGCTGGTCGGAATGCCGGAGATCCTGGCCGGGGCCTGGATGGGCAGCACTATCGATTCCACCGGCGCCGTGGCTGCCGCCGGTGCCTTTTTGGGTCAGAAGGCCCTCTACGTAGCGGCAACCATCAAGATGATCCAGAACGTGCTGATCGGTGTCGTGGCTTTCGGCGTGGCCGTGTACTGGTGCGCCAAGGTGGACTGCATTCCGGGTCAAACCGTGAGTTGGTGGGAAATCTGGTACCGCTTCCCGAAGTTCGTTATCGGCTTCATCATCGCCTCGATCATTTTTTCCATCATCGACCAGAGCGTGGGCAGCGATATGAGCACCGTCATGATCGACCACGGCGTTCTCAGGGGCTTCACCCGCATTTCGCGTGAGTGGTTCTTCGCCCTGGCGTTCACCTGCATCGGCCTCGAGACCGACTTCAGGGAATTCGGCCACTACTTCAAGGGCGGCAAGCCCATTACCCTCTACGTCTTCGGGCAGACCTTTCAGCTCCTCTTCACCCTGCTGATCGGCTACATCATGTTCTACCTCATCTTCCCGGAGGTCACGGCCGGCATCTAAAGGCATGACCACAAAGTGTGCATCTGCTGATAACAATGTCTGCGGGGCTTCGGCCCCGCAGACAGGTTTTGGCCCCTGGCTTAAGCTGATCATCGGGTTCGTGATGATCTGGGCGCTGATCTTCGGCGTCGGGTCGCTGGCCCGCCTTTTGCCCGGTGCCAAACACATGGCGCAGGTGATCGACGAACGCGGCCTGAGGGCCACCGCCATTTTCTACACGGACTTCGAGGAGCCTGCCGAGGGATCGGAACGCATCCGCGACAGCCTCGACTACATGCCGGGCAGCGGGAAGTAACCGCAGCACCATTCCCCCGATCCACCCTGAGGTTCGACCATGAAGGATTTGGGCAAGAAAAGAAGGAACTCATCCTGGCGCGGGAGCTGGCGTTTGCCAATGCCGTTGGTGCGGCCGTGTTCGAGAAGCCCAGGGTCAATTTCTGGATGGTGCTGGTCCCGCTGCTGTTCCTCTACTTCATCCACCGCATGCAGAAGTACAAGAGCGGCCGGATGAAGTTCGACGAAGACTTCATGGTCACCCGGCGGCGGGCGTTGGAGTTGGCGATCGAAACCCTCGAATCGGACCAGCGGATAGACTTGAACCAGGCGGTCCATCAATATCGGACTCTCGCATGAACTCGAAAAGCCTTATGCCGCCTGGATGAACGTCCTGGTCGACCATTACCGGGACCTGCTGGCGGTCGAGGGCGACAACTATGACACCCTTGTGCGCAAGGCCTACCACACCCGCACCAACTACCTGCTGACCCTGAACCGGCTGAACACGGTGGAAAAAGAGTTCTACGCGGCCATCAAACCAAAGCTGGCCGCCGCCGAGGGCGCCGCCGACATCATCGCCACCATTGAGAAGGAATCCCAGCGGCTGCGGCGGGACCTCGCCGAACAGGTTTTCGCTTGAAAGGTTCAGACCTGAAAATCGATTGCCCCGTTAAGGCCGCAGCCACCGCATCTTTTGAAGGCATCAAAATCTCCTTCCAGGGGCAGGCTTAAACCCGGCCCGACTTGAGAAGGAGTTCGATCCAGAACCATGCGAGGAGGTTTTTCGAGATGAAAATAATGGAGCCATGCAGAGTCACGAGAACCTATCTCCAGAAGATCCAGGCACCGCCGGAGGAAGTGTTCCCCTTGCTCTGTCCGGTGCGTGAGACGGAATGGGTGCGAGGCTGGGACCCGATCGTCGTCTATTCTCATTCCGGCCTGGCAGAACCGGACTGCATCTTTCTCACCGGCGATGGGGAACCGGACTCCGCGTGGATCATCACGGATCGCGACAGCGAGCAAGGTTTCACCTGGAAATCATTAAAATCAGCCCATGGACCACGGTGGCAAAAATCGATATCACTCTTCGCCGAAACGAAGAATCAGGCACCGAAGCAAGAATCACCTATACCTATACGGCCCTGAGCGAAGCGGGGGAAGATTTCGTGAACCGTTATACGGAAGACTATTATCTGGAGTTCATGCATTATTGGGAAAACGCAATCAACGACTACGTCTCCCGGATGGCATCCGGGCATCCGGAGAGTGACCAGTGAGCAACGGTTGACGGGCGGCGGATAAGGACCACGGAGCATTTCTGACGAGTACGAGCCGGTGGTCCGAAACTCGCGACTGGGAACCCGAATTGAACATTATGCTGAAAAAAGCCCCGCTCTACCGGAGGGTAATGGCAGAACAGGGCTCGGAGGGGTTAGGAGAAGGCCGTTTTTCATCGGCCCAGGCTGGAAATTAATCATAACGCTATGGAAAATCAAGTCCCTTGGAACCAACCCACGGGATCATATCTTCACGTGGTAAACCCAGCCGAAGCGGTCTTCCTTCTCACCATACTGGATTCCTACAATCTCATCGTAGAACTTTTGGGACCATTCCCCAACCGCACCGTCCTGCACCCGGAAGGATTCCTCTTTGAACGAGATTTCGCCAACCGGCGAGACAACGGCAGCGGTGCCGGTTCCGAAGATCTCTTTTATGGCACCGGACTTCACCGCATGGATCACCTCATGGATGTCAATCGGACGTTCCTGGACGGAAATGCCCCAGTGTTTGGCTAAGTGGATTACTGAATCCCTCGTCACGCCGGAGAGGATGGACCCGGACAGCGCGGGGGTTACCAGTTCATCATGAATCCTGAAGAAGATGTTCATGGTCCCCACTTCCTCAACGAAGCGTCTTTCTACGGCGTCGAGCCACAGCACCTGGGTAAGTCCCTTGCTTTTGGCGATTTCTGCGGCGTAAAGGCTGGACGCATAATTCGCCATGGTCTTGGCTTCCCCGACACCGCCCCGGACGGCGCGGACATATTCATCGGAGACATAGATCTTTACCGGATTGAACCCCTCGGCGTAATAGGCCGCCACCGGACCGGTAATTATATAGTAGAGGTATTCGCCGGCCGGCCGGACACCCAGGTGGGGCTCACTCGCAATCATGGTGGGGCGAATATAGAGCGACGACCCGACGCTGTGCGGCACCCAGTCCCGGTCGATGCGCAGGAGATTCTCAACGATCTTGAACTGCATGGCAGGATCGACTTCCGGCATGCACATGCGCCTTGCCGAGCGATTGAGCCGCTCCCAGTTCTTTTCCGGGCGAAACAGGTGGATCGTGCCATCATGCCAGCGATAGGCCTTCAATCCTTCAAAGATACCCTGTCCATAATGGAGCACCATAGCCGCCGGGTTCAGCTGCAGATCATGGTACGGCACAATGCGAGGATCCAGCCAGCCCCGACCGGCGCGCCAATCCATCAGAAACATGTGATCGCTGAACACGCGGCCAAAAATCAGCTTGGTCTCGTCGGCCGGTTTGGGGTGTCTGTCGGCAGGATCAATGGGTTGAATTCTGACTTCCATCTAAACGCCTCCCTCATGTAATATCATTGCCCTTTCCGTGGGACTGCGAACCTGGAACCTCATGCACCCGGCATCCCCAAGCACTCCAGAGCCGGATGCTATTGCAGGACAAAGTGGGGGGACCGCAGAAAGCGACTGATCTGCTTGCTGTAATGCTGGATCAAAAGCCGGTTGCCGGTATCCGTGTAAAACTCTTGATCCTTTTCCTTGCCCTTGTCGTCCTCCGCCTTTTTCCCGATTACACTCTTTTCGTGGTAATACTTGATAGCGTTGACAAACATGATGTTCGAAATCGCCTCAGGTCGCTCGATGAGTTCCAGTTTCAGAGCCTTCTGACCAAGGTGTGACACCTTCTTCACAAAATCCTTCTCCGTATAGGACTTCTTATGAAGATACCGGCAGGCCCTCAAGACCAGCCAGTAACCTTCGAAGTAATTCTGCAGCAAGCCCTGAAAGGCCTGGGCGGCCCTGAGCCCTTGGTGAGCCAGAATATAAGGCTGGTCGTCCGTGTTCACCCGATGCAGCCAGCCCAACTGTTCAAAACATCCCAGCACCTTATCAACCAGCTCTTCGTTGTCAATCTCATTGTCATAAACGAATTCGAATTTAAAAAAGTCTTTCATAAATGCCACATCTTCCAATAACTGCGCGCGACTGAAGCGAAAGGTCTGCTGCGCAAGGATGGAAGAGGAGACATAGGCCGCTGAAATGAGGAAATGAATCAGGTTGTTCTTATAGTATTCCAGGGCCAAACGTTTGCTGTCCTCAATGGTGAAAACCTCCTCTTCCAGATCATCGTCCTCATCCTTGAGTTTCCCGATCAGTTTGCTCCGTTCGAAGTCTCTCAAGGTCTCTTCGATCTGGGCATTGAAACTGCGGAGGGTTTTGGACAGCTGCGCCCCACTGGCAACCAGATATTTATAAAAGAGTTCACTGATCTCCTGGAATTCGGCCATCGACACACCCCGACGTGAGGTCGCCAGGAGGGCCGAGGCAGCCAGCGCATGGGGTGTCACCAGGGAAGCCTGGTTGATGCTGTTGATGATCCGATAGGCGAAATCGCGGTACAGCACGTGGCGGTCCTTAGGACACAGCTTCGCAAAGTCTCCGCCGAATCTTTGCAGGTAGTGCTGAAGCGACAGCGGTTCAGCGAACTGCACGTAGACACGGCCGTAGCGCTTCTTCAAAAAACGTCGGGCGCGAACCAGCTGGCCGATGTTTTCCTTGGCCTTGGTTCCACCCGAAAGTTCCGTCAGATAGGATTCCTCTTCAGGGATCCGATCATAACAGATGGAGGTCGGTATAAAGACCAGGTCGTCACAGAAGCCCTCTTCGACGGACTGGATCAAGATTGCAAGCAGGCCGAGTTTCGGCAGCACCATTTTGCCCGTGCGGCTGCGTCCGCCTTCGATAAAGAACTCAATATTGTGACCCAGCTGCACCATGGTCTTCACGTAAAGGGAAAAGACCTCGGCATAGAACTTCATACCCTTGAAGCTGCGCCGAATAAAAAACGCGCCGCCTCGCCTGAAAAGAGCTCCCAGGGGCCAGAAGGCGAGGTTTTTGCCGGCCGCGACAAACGGCAAAGAGAGTTTGTTCTGGAACAGGATGGAGGAAATAATCATATAATCGGTGTGGCTTTTGTGACACGGAACATAGACCAGGGTGCTGTGCCGGGCAGCCTGCTTCACTCTCTGGAGGCTGGCGTTATCCACTTCAATGCCGTCGAAGAGATTGTTCCACATCCAGTCGAGGACCTTTTCTCCCAACTGAGTGAGGGTGTAGTTGAAGTTCGCGGCGATCTCCTCGAGATACTTGTCGGCTTCCATCCGGACTTTCCAGATTACCTGGTTGCTCGATCGTGCCCTCCGCTGCATGAAGGCTTCGAGCCTGGGGTGATGCAGGATGATTTCTTTGAGTTCGAGCTTGCTCTTCAAGGTGGGGCCGACAATCGCCTTCTTGATATTGTCGACCGAATCAATCAAACCTCGCCGGAGCTCGAAGACCTGCTTGCGCCGCTGAGTGAAGACGGTCGAGAGCTCGGGAAGCACGCCCTGCAGGTCGAGAGGCTCTCCGACCTCAAGCACTGCGTCAGAATAACCCTGGAAGACTGAAAAAACCTTTCGAATGAGGCCGGGTTGCTCCTTTTGACCAAGAAGTATTTCCAGCATCCCGCGCCTTTCCCGCAAGGGATGGCGACTATAGAGCAACACCAGAGGCACCACAAAAATGGGCTCTTGCCTTTTTTCCTGAATTTTGAGCAGATGTTCCAGGGGATCATCGCCCACATAAACGGTGCGTCGATAGTAGCCCTTTTCCCCCAGGAGGAAGAAAAGGCCGCACTCCCTGTTGCGGATTCGCTCTCCAAAATGCCCTTCGTCGTAAGCGTTGGGAAGAGCGCCCTTGCGGATCAGATGGTAGAAATGATAGCAGAGGATTTTGAGGGCATACCATCGAGGCTGCCACAGGTATGGATGGAGGTCGAAAATGAAGGACGGCGCCGGCAACCCCAACTGGTGCAGCCGCAGGCTTAAACTGACAAAATCCAGCTGAGAACGATATTTTATGGCGTAGACTATGGTGCCGCGCTTGGCCAGGTCCTCGATCAGGTGCTGCTGGTCCTCCGGTACGGAAGTCTTGGAAATCAACCGCTCAACCCAGTTTTGGAAAAGGCAGTTCGGCTTATCGGCTACGGCATAACCGTAAGGATCTTGCTGAATCGTGAATTTCGTTTTGGGTCCCATCCTGCGCCACCGCCATCTTATTGCTTGGATAACCTGCGGACCTAAGCTCAGTCCTCAGGATCAAAAATGAAGAGCGCACCTTAACAGAAATGCCGCAAGAAACCAATTTTTTTCACGACCTGCATGCAGTATGATCGGGTCCATTCACGACGGCGGAATGGCACCCGCAAACCATGATCGTAGTGATTTGCTATCCTTGCGATCATCTGGGCCGATCACTGATCACTTTTTGCGGCTAATCACGGAGGCATGGCGACATGCTCGACGACCTGCTGGTATCCAATTTTGCGATCATAAGAACTCTCGAAGTAACCTTTCGGAAGGGGCTGAACATTGTTTCCGGAGAAACCGGGGCGGGTAAATCCATTCTCGTCGGGGCGGTCAACCTCATTTTAGGCAGCCGTGCCTCCCAGGAGATGATTCGCACCGGGGCCAACGAGGCCACCGTGGAAGCAACCTTCTCGCTCCCCGGGATAACCGGCCTCGATGCTCGACTATCCGCGCTGGACTTGGAAAGTGCTGATAAGATTCACATTCGGCGGGGGATCAGTCGCAGCGGTCGCAACCGAATCTTTGTAAACGAACAGCAGGTTACGCTGCAGCAGTTGCAACAGCTCACGAAGGGTCTCATCTCCATTTCCGGGCAACATGAACACCAGTTGCTGATGGATTGTGAGACCCACCTGGCCATGCTGGACCATTTTGGAGGTCTTGACCCTATCTGCCGGGAAGTGCGTCTCATCTATCAGCAATGGTCGGAAACCCGCGAGCGGCTTCTGCACCTCGATCGCTTGAAGCGAGAGCATGCCGCGCAACAGGAATGGATGCGCTTTCAATTGCAGGAACTCGAGACGGCAAAACTCATACCGGATGAAGACCTCAGGCTGGACCGGGAGCGAAGCATTCTCAAGCATGCAGAAACCCTCATGGAGGCAGCCCGGAGCGCTCATCAGACGCTATATGGCGGTCGAGGAGCAATCATCGACCAGTTCGCGACCGTCGCGAAACATCTCGCCGTCTTGAAACAGATCGATCCGTCACAAGAGCCCATGCTGAGCCATCTCGAACAGGCGAGGATTCATCTGGAGGAACTGGCCCACTCAGTACAACACTATGCCCAGGGAATATCCTTTGACTCCGACCGGTTGGCCGCGGTCGAGGAGCGGCTGGGACTGCTGCAGCGCCTCGCGAAGAAGTACGGCGGCACCGTGGCATCCATGATGCAGCGGTTGGACGAACTCCGTGAGCAGTTGTCGCAACTGGAACAGGGCGACGATCAGGAGGCCCAACTGGGGAAGGAATTGGAGGAACTGAGGAAGGATTATCTGGTCAAAGCTCGAGAACTATCTCAAAAGCGGCATGAGGTTGCAGAGCGGCTGGCTGAGTCCGTTGCCCGGACCCTTGCCTTGCTCGATATGCCACAGGCTCGCTTTGCCTCGAGATTCCAGAAAACAGAACCGGCCGGGACCGGCTCCGATCCGCCCTTCACGCCGGTCGGGATCGATCGCGTGGAATTCGTGTTGTCGGCAAACCCGGGGGAAGAATTGAAGCCCCTGGCACGCATTGCGTCGGGAGGAGAGCTGTCCCGCATTCTTCTCGCCCTGAAAGGCATCCTGAGTGCCCAAGGGGATGCCGAGACCTTGATCTTCGATGAGGTCGATGCGGGGATTGGCGGGCGGACTGCGGAACTGGTGGGATTGCAGCTCAAGCGCCTGGCAGCAAAAGAGCAGGTTGTCTGCATCACCCACCTCCCCCAGATTGCCTGCTGCGGGGACCACCACTTTAAGGTGACGAAAGAATCGGCAGGCAAGGAGACCCGGACCAGCATTCATCTTTTGTCCGGTGACCAAAGAGTGGAGGAACTGGCGCGCATGCTGGGCGGGATCTCGATCTCGGAAAAGACCCGGGCCCATGCCCGGGAAATGCTGCAGGGCGCAAAGCAGCGATCATAATAGCCCCTCCCTCTCAAGCTCACAGAGGATGCCGTATACGTCCAAACCCCGCTGTCGGAAACCTTCCAGCCCGAAAACCATATTGGCCTCTATTACGTAATAGCGTCCACGGGCGTGGCAGATATCCAGGCCGGCCTCATCGAACCCGCACTGCCCGGCAACCTCGACGGCAAAAAGGAGGGCCTCGCCCGGAATGTCATCAAAGGAGATCCTTCCGCCCCGGGCAACGTTGTTTCGAAATTCGCCCGGTTGGTGAATGCGCCAGTAGGCGTGAATCACCTTCCGCTTGATCAAAACGACCCTCAAATCACGGTTGAGAGGCAGGTATTCCTGGATATAGGCCGGACGATGGCTTTCCAGATAATCTGCCAGTTGCGCTTCGCCTTCAATCAGGTACACCCCCTGCCCCATGGAAGAACCGACCGGCGTCTTGGCCACAAAGGGATACGAAAACTCGCGGCAAATTCGGGCCATGAGGTTGCGGCCATAGTAAATCCGGGTTCGCGGATGGGAAATTCCCAGAAGCTGAAAGAGATTGGTCTGACGAATCTTATTCCCGAGAAAGGCGTAGTAATTTCGAGGGAACGTCGCTTTACCAAGGCACCTGAAGACATCTTCATACAATGGGCTGGGATAGAAGACCTCGTCGGCCCCGAGCAGCGCTTCCCTCACTTCATCGCTATACTCTTCCCAGTTGGGCTGGACCCCGTGACAATGAAATGACGGACTTGCTCTCATCCGCTTGCCCAAGGAAACTCTCAAGCACCCACCCCCGCAAATGACCACCCGGTCACTTCTTTGATTGACATTCACGACTCGATTTTTATAATGACCAGGTGGTCATTATCCGACTCAGGAAAGTAGACTAATGGTTCCTCGCGAGACTTTCAAGAACCTCGAAAGTGATAAACAACAAAGGATATTGGACACTGCCGTGGAGGAATTCTCGAGTCATGGGTTCCGCCAGGCCAGTGTCAACAGGATCGTACAGCGACTGGGTATTGCCAAGGGTTCTATATTCCAATACTTCGGGACCAAGGAAGGCCTTTTCCAGGTCATCTTCGATCACGCCGTTGAGCTCGTCAGGCGCTCTCTCCGCCAGGTCAAACAAGAAACGGTTGAAACCGACTTCTTCGAGCGCATCCGCCGGAGCCTTATCGCCGGCGTCGACTTCATTGATCACCACCCGGAAGTCTATAAAATTTATTTAAAAATGGTTTTCCAGGAGGATTTTCCGCTACGCGCCGAATTCCTGCAGCAGGTTCATCTCTTTTCCGCGGACTACCTGAGACCCGTCTTGCAGGCGGGCATTGCCGGCGGCGATTTGCGTTCGGATCTTGACCTCGATGCCGCCGTCTTTTTCCTGGACGCACTCATGGACCGGTTTCTCCAGGCCTATTGCGTTTCCTTCCTGGATGCCGGGTCGGGCCTTTATCAGGCCCCTAAAGAAATCGTGGAACAGAGGGTTGAGGAATTTGTCCAGCTTCTCCGACGAGGGATGGGAGCGGAAGCGAAAGGAGAACGGAGATAAAGGCTACCATGCTTGACGACCGATTCTACCAAGACCTGGATTTGGGAGACATTTATCGCAAGGTTCAAGCCGGCCGCCGTTTGAACCTGGAAGACGGGGTTAGGCTCTTTTCGTGCCGGGATATCGTTGCCATCGGAGCCCTTGCTCACAGAGTCAGAACTCGCCTTCACGGGAATGTCGCCTACTACGTGATGAACCAACATATCAATTACTCCAACATCTGTGTCAATGGCTGTCGCTTCTGTGCCTTCGGAAAGCAGCAAGGTGATCCCCTCGCCTTTGAACTCTCTGTGCAGGCTGTCCTTGAAAAGTTGAGGGCTCGCGGGGAAACCCCTCTTAGTGAAGTGCACATCGTCGGAGGTTGCCATCCCGAATTACGGCTCTCCTATTTCGAGGCTCTTCTGCGCGAGATCAAAGCACTGCGCCCATCCATCGTCATCAAGGCCTTCACGGCCGTCGAAATCGACCATTTCGCAAAATTAGAAGGCATCGGCACACGGGAGGTCCTTGTTCGGCTGAAGGCGGCAGGCCTTGACATGCTGCCGGGAGGCGGGGCGGAAATCTTCAGTCCACGCGTGCGGAGCCTGCTCTGCCCGGAGAAAACGGCCGGCGAAGACTGGTTGAAGATTGCCCGCGAAGCGCATCAACTGGGTATCAAAACGAATGCAACGATGCTCTACGGCCACATCGAAACCATCGAGGAACGTCTGGAACATCTCGTCAGCCTTGCGCGAACTGCAGGATGAGACGGGAGGGTTCATGTGTTTCATTCCCCTCCCTTTTCAGACGGCGAACAGCGGACTCACCGGGATCGAACCGACAACCGGCATCGAAGATCTCAAAACGATGGCGGTCAGCCGCCTCATGCTGGACAATGTTCCCCACCTTAAAGCCTACTGGATCATGCTCACGGTCAAACTTGCCCAGCTAGCCCTTTTCTTCGGCGCCGATGATTTCGACGGTACGGTGATCGAAGAAAAGATCGGCCACATGGCAGGGGCCCAGTCCGGGCAGGCACTCACCCGCTCGGATCTCGAGCGGATTATCCGCGAAGGGGGATTTGAACCCGTTGAGAGGAACTCGTTTTTCGAAAGAGTCCACGGGGCCTGAAGAATGATGCCATTGAAAACGATCATCGGCAAGGTCCGTTCCCGAGCGAGGCTGGATTTCGATGAGGCTCTTGCTCTCTACCAGCAGGCTGATTTCCATCTGCTGGGCCGGCTGGCCCACGGGGTTCGCCTTCAAAAACATCCCGAGCCTCTGGTCAGTTACGTGGTGGACCGAAACATCAATTATTCCAATGTCTGCATCTGCGGCTGCCGGTTTTGTGCGTTCTATCGGCCGGCCGGGCATCCCGAGGCTTATGTCCTGACCCGGGAGGAATTGATCCGAAAGATCGAAGAAACGATAAGCCTTGGCGGCACGCAAATCCTCATGCAGGGCGGTCACCACCCCGATCTTCCCCTCGCTTTCTACGAAGAGATGCTGAGCTTCATCAAGGGTCGATTTCCCATCCACATCCATGCCTTCTCGCCGCCCGAGATCGTGCATTTTGCAAAGCTGGAGAAGTCCGGTCCGGCTGAAGTGATTTCGAGACTCAGAAAGGCAGGGCTCGATTCCATTCCGGGAGGCGGTGCGGAAATCCTGGTCGATGAGGTGAGAGTCCGAGTTTCTCCTAACAAATGCTCGGCGGCGGCCTGGCTGCAGGTTATGGAGGAAGCCCATCGCCAGGGCTTGCGCACCACCGCTACGATGATGTTCGGACACGAAGAGGAGCCTCGCCATCGCATTGAACATCTCCTGGCCCTGCGTGACCTCCAAGATCGCACCGGGGGCTTCACCGCGTTCATCCCATGGCCGTTTCAACCCGCCAACACCGCGATCCCCCGAACTCCCGAAACGCCTGTTGCTTACCTGCGCCTGCTGGCAGTCTCCCGCATTGTGTTGGACAATTTCGACAACCTCCAGGCTTCATGGGTGACCATGGGACCGCAGGTGGCCCAACTTGCACTCCACTTTGGAGCGAATGATTTCGGTTCAACGATGATCGAAGAGAACGTTGTGGCTGCAGCTGGTGTCCATTTCCGGTTGTCGGTTTCAGAGATTCGCCGTCTGATCCGTGACGCCGGGTTCCAGTCAGGACAGAGAACCATGGCTTACGAATGGGTGAAGGACAGGGAGACGGGGGACGGAGACGCGGAGATGAAGACGCGGAGATGAGCAGTGGGTAGCGGGGTCTCATCCGAAAGGCCAACGGTGTCAAATGGCCGGGTCCGGGCGTGGGGAAACACTGAATCTCCGGTGCTTCATCGCGCGGAATGGTTGGTTCCGGGAACTTCCCCGCCGGTTCCGAACGGCGCCGTCTTGGTCGGAGCGCAAACGCATTCTGGCCGCCGGCCCCTACGATCAGGTCCGGACTGCCGCACCCCCGGGCACCAAACTCATGGATCACGGGTCGGCAGCGATCACGCCGGGGCTTGTCAACGCTCATACGCACCTGGAGTTGTCAGGCCTGCACGGCCACATCGCGCTGCCTCAGGAGGGTTTTGCTCAATGGCTGGGCGAAATCCTCTCACTGCGCCTTGCCATGGATCCGGACCGACTCCATGAAGGACTGCTGACCGGACAAGAACAGTTGCTTGATGGGGGATGCTGCCTGTGCGGTGACATTACCAACGGGGCTTGTCTGAAAAGCAATGATTCCCCTCTCACCAGACAGATCTTTCTTGAAGTGCTTGGATTCGACCGAAAAAACCTTGCTGACGCACTCGGCCCGGATCTTGGCCGGGCCCTCGCCGCGCCCCCCGGCACTGCCGGCCTGCCGCCGGCTCTTGCCGCCCATGCCTGTTATTCCACCTCCGCAACAATCATTCGAGAAACCAAGGAATGGTGTCGAAGAAGGTGGCCTTCCCTTCAGCATCCATGCAGCGGAGCACCGGGAGGAAGTCGAGTTCTTGGAAGGCGGCACCGGCCTCTGCCGAAAAGTCCTCGAAGACCTGGGCCGGTGGACACCCCATTGGACTCCGCCGGGGACTACTCCGGTGCGTTATTTGGACCAACTGCAGGTGTTGGACTCTCAAACCCTGCTGGTCCATGCGGTGCATCTGATCGAGGAGGATTGGGAGCTTGTGCAGGAGCGCGGATGTCGGGTCTGTTTTTGCCCGCGCAGCAACCTCAATCTGAAGGTCGGCCGGCCCGACATTGCAAAGTCCTTGCGCTGCCGCTTGGTGACAGCCCTCGGGACCGACAGTCTGGCCAGCAACCTTGATCTCAACCTCTTTGCCGAAGGCGCCCACGTCCTTGAAAACTATCCCGAGGTTCCTCCAGAGGCCATCTTTGTCATGATGACTTCAGGGGGCGCCAGGGCCCTCGGTCAAGAGGACCAATTCGGAACTGTTAGACCGGGAAGGCAAGCACCTCTTCTGGTGGTCTCACTCCCGGATGCACTGCCTCTGCAACGACTTTTTGAAACGATCATCCAACAGGGAAACAAAGGAGCATGGCAATGGGCCCGTCATCCGGCGAACGGTTGAGACTGGGAAAGATCGGTTATCTCAATGTCCTTCCCTTATATTATCCGTTAGAAACGGGTATCATCGCTCATCCCTTTACCATTGTTTCCGGAGTGCCCTCTCAGTTGAACCGACTGATGGCCGAGGGTGACCTTGAGTTGAGTGTCGTCTCTTCCATCGAATATGCGCGCTGTCCCGAGCGCTACCTGATTGTGCCCGACCTATCCATAAGCTGCCGGGGCGCGGTCCGCAGCGTGCTGCTCCTGAGTCGGGCGCCCGTGAGGCAACTATCCGGGCAAACCATATTGGTCAGTTCCCACTCTCACACCTCGGTCGCTTTGCTCAGGGTCCTCCTTGCCGCTCGGCTGGGCATGCCGGCAACCTTGAAGGAGGGCAGTTGCAGCCGGGCGATTGAAGAAGGAGAGCCGCCCATAGCCATGTTGGTCATTGGTGACGAAGCCTTGCGGTTGCGTGACCACCCTCTCTATCCTTACCGGTGGGACCTCGGAGAAGCCTGGTATGCCTGGACCGGCTTGCCTTTTGTCTTTGCCCTGTGGGTAGTTCAACGACAGGCCCTGGAAAGATGGAACGGGGTTTTGGGGGAAGCGCTGGAATCCCTGGCCGCTGCCAAGGAATGGGGGAGGACTCACCTGGACGAGATCTGTCAGTGTGCTTTCAGGGAGAAGATCCTCGATTTGGCGCAACTCCAGGATTACTACCGATGCTTGAATTATGACCTGGGAACAGAGGAAAAGCTCGGGATGGCGCGGTTTTATCACCAGCTCGCCGAGATCTCGGAAATCAAACGCGTTCCCCCCACTGCAGGTCTATTCTTCTCTCGCCCGGGTAGCATGAAATCGTATTCGCCCTCTTGAGATGACCTTCGGGCTTGCGACCCAGGGGGATCCCACTAACGGCGACTGAATTCATTGGGAGATGCAAAGTATGGACGGTAAAACGCTCCGGTTGAAGCGCCTTCAGACCTCACCCGACGGTCGCATGGTAATCCTGCCTTTGGACCACGGCGTCAGCTGCGGTCCGCTTCCCGGGCTCGAACGGCCGGAGGAGGCCATCCGGATGGGGGTCGAGGAAGGTGTGGACGCTCTTGTCCTGTACAAGGGAATGCTCAGACATCTGCAAAACCTCAGGGGGCAACTGCCCGGGATCTTCATGCATCTCTCGGCCAGCAGTCAGCTGGGGCCTTCAGTCCATCATAAAGTCCTGATCGGCACCGTCGCGGAGGCTATCCGTTGCGGAGCGGACGGCGTTTCCATCCATGTCAATTTGGGAAACCCCAACGAGAGTGAAATGCTTCGAGATTTCGGCAGCATCAGTGGCGCCTGCTCGGAATGGCAGATCCCTCTCCTGGTCATGATCTACATCCGTGGTCTCAAAGCGTCCGCAACGACGGCGGACTCGGCCATTGCCCATGCTGCCAGAATCGCAGCCGAACTGGGCGCCGATGTCATCAAAATTCCTGCTCCCGAAGATGACAGGGTCCTCCGGGAAATCACCTCCAGCCTTCCTGTCCCGGTTGTCATTGCAGGCGGAAGCACGATCGCTCAGGCACCGGTCTTTCTTGAGCGAGTTGAGAAAGCTACCCAGGCGGGAGCCCGTGGGGTTGCCATCGGTAGAAACATTTTCCAGAATGAATCCCCCCGGCGGCTCCTCAGGGCGATCTGCCGGGTGGTACGGCAGGGATTTTCCGCCGCCAGGGCCTGGGAAGAGGGTAATCACGAAGATGACAGACCATCTCGGGAACTGCAGTGATCATTTGAGTGGATGAAGGCAGCCGGTTTTTGCCGGAATGACGAAAAGGGCCGGGCCGGTGCTCATCCATCATCCCGGCCAAGGCACAGAATGTATTTTGAGGGAGCTTTGCGTTATGGGAAAGAAGCAGTTGATTGTGGCAATTACAGGCGCAAGCGGAGCCGCTTATGCCCGGTTGTTGCTTCACACCCTGTCAGGCGCGGATGTCCACATCCATCTGGTGGCATCGCAGGCCGGCAGGCTGGTCTATGGTCTGGAGATCGGCACGCCCCTGGAAGACGACCTTCCCTCGGAAGTATCGCTTTATGATCCGAATGATTTTACCGCACCTTTTGCCAGTGGGTCTTTTTCTTCCGAAGGGATGGTCATCGTCCCCTGTTCGATGGGGACGATGGGGGCCATAGCCAGCGGCATTTCTCAAAATCTCATCCACCGCGCCGCCGATGTCTGCCTGAAGGAACGCCGTCGCCTGGTGCTGGTCCCCCGGGAAACACCGTTAAACGCTATCCACCTCCAAAACATGCTCCGAGTCTCCCGAGCCGGAGGCATCATCCTCCCGGCCATGCCGGGCTTTTACCATCAGCCGCGTAAAATCGACGACCTGGTGCGTTTTGTGGTGGCACGCGTGATCGAACAGTTCCACATGCCCCAAAACCTGCTCCCTCCGTGGGACCCGGGCACAACATCGGGAATCAATGCTTGAAGGCCCGCTGTCCCGTAAAGACCATGGTCACATTGGCCTCATTGCACGCTTCGATGACCTCCCAATCCCTCATCGAACCGCCCGGCTGGACCACGGCGGTTATGCCCTGGCGAATTCCCACGTCAACACCGTCACGGAAAGGGAAGAAAGCGTCTGATACCATGGCGGCACCGATCAAGCCGCCTCGGGCGTTTCTCGTGTCGCTGTCGATGGCCTCTTTCTGATCGAGGGGTCGTTCGCCTTTCTCAATGGCAAGTTCCAGCTCTTTGTAAGGCATGCCGTGACGATCGAAGCAGAGGGCATCGGCATATTTCTGATAAGCTTTGTACACCGCGATTTCGGCTACTCCGACCCGATCCTGTTCCCCGGTCCCGATTCCCACCGTGCATTCATCCTTGATGTAAAGGACGGAATTGGATGTCACCCCTTGCTCCACAAACCAGCCAAAAAGCAGGTCCCGCATTTCCTGCTCGCCGGGCACACGGTTGATCCGGTAGGGCTTGCCGCCATGAGCAGCTTCCGCCAGGATCAAGTCCTTGGCCCCTTGGACCTTGTTCAGGGGCGATTGCTGGACGATCAGGCCGCCGTCTATGAGCGACTTGAAATCAACGAAACGCCTGGTCGTAAAGTCCACCAACCGATTGATTCTGGCCACCTGTATGATTCGCAGATTGGGGCGCCGTTTGAGAAGAGCGAGGGTACCCTCCTCATAGTCCGGCGCCGCAACCACTTCCAGGTAGTTTTCAGCGATGAGGGCTGCCGTTTCCTTGTCGACCGGACGATTCAGCACCAGGCAGCCACCGAAAGCCGCGATGCGATCGGCGCGATTGGCTCGAAAGTAGGCATCCGTCAGGGTCTTGCCGAACGCCGCCCCGCACGGGTTGTTGTGCTTCAGGATCACGGCGGCAGGCTTGTCCATCAGGAACTTTAGAATGTTAAGCCCATTATCGAGGTCCGTCAGGTTGGTCTTTCCGGGGTGCTTGCCCTCCTGAACCATATCCTCTTCCGTTATAGCGCTCACCATGCCGTTGCGCGGATCGATGAAGCGGCAACCGCCAAGCGCAAGAGCCCCGCCGATCAGTTCATAAAGGGCAGCCTCCTGACCGGGGTTTTCACCGTAGCGCAAACCCTTCTCGATGAGTTCCCCCGATTTCTCGTCCGGGAACTTCCAGCTTCGTTTGCGATAGATCAGTTCCTGATCGCCAAAACTGATGCGGAGGCTCTCCGGGAAATGGTCTTCCATCACGGTTCGGTACATTTTTTTCAAATCTTCAGCCATGACTCACATCCTCCCGGGCAATGAAAAGAGCCCGGATACTCTCCGGGCTCTTTTGTTAACGAGGTGAAAGACCTTTCGAATCAATACTTGTAGCTCAGACTGACACCAACCGCATTCGCATACCCATTGCTGAAGCTGGAGGGCAAAACACCGGGCTCGTGAGCCGGGACATTGTCGCGATCTAGTGATCAGAAAATACGTGTAGGACAGATCCAGAGTCCAGTTTTGCCAATGGAACCCGGGGCCTATGCTGAACAAATGGCGATCGTTTGCCGGCACGAGATAGTCGGCGTACACATTGTTAATGGCTTCCTGGTCGAAAGCGTATCCAAGGCGCAAATCCAGCCAGTCGGTGGCCTTGTATTCGAAGCCGATGAAGGGCCGCCAGACGTCACTCCAATCTTTGGGGTCCGAATACGTATTCCCTCCCCCCGGCAGAGGAGGTACTAACGTAGTTAATGGTCAGAGCATCGTAAGTGCTCCAGCGGGTCCAAATGGCTCCCACTTCGACGCTGAAATCTTTTGTCGGGTAGAAAGCAGCAGCCAAAAAGAGCTCATCGGGAAGGGTAATCGATCCGGAGGCACTGGTATTATTGAAAGCGGTGCTATATGGATAAACATTGGGAAACCTGGCCGGCTTTATGAACTTGGCGTCTCCCGAGACATTCTGGGTCACCTGACTGCGGTAGGAGAACCCGAGTTTCAGCCAATCGAAAGGCCGCCCATGAAAAGCAACATTGAGGCCCATGCCGAGAGAATCGCCTGAAAGTTCCCGATTCACGTCACCAAAGCCTCCAAAGGATTTCGTATCGATCTTTCGTTTCAAATCCAAATCGAACCACATGAGGTCCAGGCCGAGTGCAAACGAGAACATGTCATTCAGCTTGAAGGCGATATTGGGGTTAACTGTAATTGTCTTAATAACGGCTTCGTAGCTGTTGTATCGTCCCGTCCAATTCGACGGAAACTCGGTACCCAGCCCGAACGGGGAGAAAACCCCGAGGCCCAGCCAAACCTTGTCGGCAGCCTGGTAGGTCGCATAAAGATGAGCCGGAACCCAGGTGTTGTCTTCGGTCCTTGTGGTGGTGGCGACACCGTTGGGGGCGTAAGTGGTCACCTTGGTGCTTGGCATGATCGCAGTGGCCCCCACCATCATCTGCAATCCCGGCAACTGAGTGATCCCGGCAGGGTTAAAGAACAGGGCCGACGGGTCGTCCGCCCTCGCAACCATGGCCCCTGCCAGGGCATTCCCGCGGGCGCTCGCCTCATAGAGTGCAAAACCTGCGGCAGAACACAACTCGGCACTGAAAACCATACTGATGATGACCATCAGCAACAGGAAAAGTCTACCGATTCGCTTCATTTTACGCCTCCTCCCCGGATCCTCAGAAAAATGAATTACCTAGCCCCATTCCACCAATTTCTGCCTTTCTCCTGCATACTGTTCGCATATGAAAACGATCGCGAAGGCCCCGCGCTCCGCCATCGACACTGGGAATGCCCCTGATGATAATCCGACCTTAGAAAGCACCTGTTGAATATCCGGCAACCCCGCTGCGAAGAAGCTACTTCATTCCGAGAGCGGGGTATTGCCAGGGACCGTGATAATGGACATCAGCTATCGTTATGGCCTCTTGCCAACCCGGTTCTGGCGGGACCGCAGGCCATTGATCACTGCTTTATATGATAATATGAGATTTAGGGCCTTAAGATAAAGGCAACCAAAGCTAGCAAAGGCCATACTTCCCGTCAAGCTAATTTTGGCGAAATCCGACCCATTTTCCCCAAATTCCATATACTGAAAATCCCGTGCGGCTATTGGCAATGAATGACAGAGCGCGGTACCACCCCCTTGGATATACAAAAAGACCGCCACGGTGCTCAAAATATGGTAAAGATAAAGCCGGTGGCCAGGATTTCGGGAACACTGTTCTCGTCACGTGGACCGTCGTCAGCCCTGCACCGGGCCGAGTCCACAGAAATACCACACTACGGAGGAACGAAAATATGGCGAACTGGCAGCCCCTTGCCGCTACCACTCTGATTGGCAGCATGCCCCACAAGGATCGCAAGAAAGTTATAGAGCTCGTGCTCGGCGCAATCCCCGACGTACCGGCTTGGCCTCAGCTCTCGTCATTCCCGCCGGAACAGATGATGACTCAGTACCTGGAGGGCCTGCCCGGAATCCGTGAGGAGCAGGACCGGGTGTTTATGGATACCGACGCTCCTGAATTCGAACGGGAACTTGTAGCCTTCTATGAAGACTATCTGGCAATAGAGGAAGGGCTCAAGGAACTCGACGGCTCCAGGTTTGATCTGGGCCCCGAAACGGGCAGAACCTTCTTCCAGTTTCTCGATTATTTGAAGCAAACCTCTCCTTCCTTGCGGGCCCTGAAAGGTCAAATCGTCGGCCCCTTTACACTGCTGACGACACTTAAAGATCGGCAGGATAGAGCGCTTATTTATAATGAACAGCTGGTGGATGTGGTGGTTAAGCATCTGGCCTTGAAAGCCCAATGGCAAGTCCGCCGGCTTGGTTCATGCGGGTGCCCGGTAATTCTCTTTTTGGATGAACCGGCACTTGCCGGCTTTGGGTCTTCGGCCTTCATTGCGGTATCGGAAGAAATGGTCCAGAGGCTTCTGCGAGAGGTCGTGGCGGCGGTTCATCAGGCCGGAGCGCTCGCAGGCACGCACATTTGCGCCAACACGGACTGGGGCCTGGTTTTCAAATCGGGCGTGGATATTATAAATTTCGATGCCTACAACTATTTTGAGAAATTTGCCCTCTACCGGGATTCTTTCCTGCAATTCATGGAAAATGGCCATTTCGTAGCTTGGGGCATGATACCCACTGACGATCCGGACGCGATACACCGGGTAACCCCCGAGAGCCTTGCCAACCTTTGGTTGCAGCGCATAGAAGAGCTAGCGACTCCGTCTGTGCCATTATCCCGCATCCTGACCCAATCGCTGTTCAGTCCCAGTTGCGGCTGCGGCAGCCTTTCGGAAATTGCGGCAGAGCGCGTGCTGGAATTGACCAGCGGACTTGGAAAAATCATGCGGTCTCATTTGTGAGAAGGAAGGGCATGCCTTGCCTGAATTCCGGCCTCGCAGAGCACGGCGAAGGGCGCTGCGGGACAACCCTCCGCCCTTTGCTTCATGCACGATTGGCTGCGTTGAGGTCGCTTGATCGATGCTTTTCGTTGTGTTGTGGAGCACCGGATAAATCGGAGCAACCGGCGAGACGAGAGTATAACCGGCCGAAAAAACCTTTTCGCGGATATCTTGACAGCAGATCAACAATTTATTAGTCTAGACAGCACTACTGGATCTTGAAGGTAGTGGTAACCATATCCTTTCAGGCATCAATTCTTTCCCTTGCCGACTATTCCATAAGGGGCGAAGCTTTGCTGCAAAGCTTCCGACCATCTCTGTCTTCAAGCGGGAAATTGAGGAAAGAGAAAATACTGTAGTGTTTTATGCCCTTTTCTCCTTTGGGGTGCAAGATAGCAAGAGGTCGGTGGGCGAAATCGCATCCGATCGCTCCGGGTATGGCCTGAAACCAGCCAAAAGCCAGCCTAGAAGTCATCGTTGACGCTTAAAAACAGATAGTTTTTTGAGATTTAGAGCAAAGCTCCCGGAGACGGATGGATTCGTCTCCCAAGTCCCGGTGGGCACATCGAACTGGTCCTGCAGAGGAGATGATTGTCTTTGGTTTGAGCATCTCTTCTGGGCGCCAGCCATTAAGAAAGGGTGACATCATGCAAGTAGAGTACAAGAACATCGATCCCAAGCTCATCGTGAATGAAATCCGCAATGGGCGCTCGCTGGAATCAGTACAAAAGCTTTTTGGACTCAGGTTCAAGAGTGAAGTGCAGGATCTTTACCTGCGAGGCCTGATGGAATTAGGCGAGATTCCCAATGTAGCCTTTAACAACACAAACTCGGCGAGATCACCCCTGCCGAGGCCGGAACCCTCGGTTGCTCGCCGACGTGAAAGGACCAACTCCCCATCCCCGGTGCTCGTCCAGACGGCCAACTTCCGGACCATTGGGCAAAGCGGCAGCATTACGTTGAATAAGGCTCTGCTTATTGAGCAACTGGGATTTCAAATTGGAGACTACTTTGAAATCTACCGTGAGGATGACCGGGTTGTTCTCAAAAAAGTGGCCGCACCGGAATGAGAGATTACGCCCCTATTGGCACCTGAACCCCCGCCCCATATTCCGTGTTGGTCCTGTCAGCGTCGAAGGCGGTTGAGAACATGCAGGAAGCGCCATAAAGCCGTCAGATTCGTTCCCGCGGCCAGGATCAGGAGCACAACTACCAGCACGATGTCCTGCAACGAAGAGTTGCCGGGGGGTCTGACCAAGAAGTTCACAAAAGGATTGATCATGCCGGCCAAGCCGAGCACCACAATCCGTTCTCCTCTCTGAAACATCCCCGCCAGACAGTCTACGCCGAGGCTTTCGGCACGGGCACGGGTATAACTGACCATCAAAGACCCAAAGAGGATCAGCAACAGCATGAGGGAAATCAACGGAGTTGCCGCTCCCTGACGATAAAAATAGCACCAGATGCCCAGGTAAATAATCAGCTCCGTGTAGCGATCGAGTACGGAATCCAGGAAAGCACCGAATTTTCGGGACTGCCCCAAGGCCCTTGCCAGAGAACCGTCGAGGGTGTCGAACAGTCCCGTGAGCAGAGTGAAAAGGCCCCCGAGGAGAGGGTAATAAATGAAGAATATTCCCGCCATCACACTGCTGAGGAGTCCCAGGAACGAGACGTGATTGGGTTTTAACTTCAGCTGAATCAGCCGGGGGACTACATGGCGATTAAGAAAGCTATAGTATTCCGTTTCAATCGCTGTTCCTTTGAGCATAAGCAACCTTCGATCAAGAGCAAGATGCGTTGAACTGGGGCATAGGAGAAATTCTATCGCTGAAGAAGGTCAATATTCTTTCATGCTGAATAAAGGCTGCAACCATTTCCCTTCAGGGGAACAGCCAAATTCCATATTCTATTCCGGCCCGGAAACTGTCTCGAAACCGGTCCTTCCGAACAAAGGGGAAGCCAGCAAAGGAAAATCGCTCAGTCGAACCTGCACCTCGCTTCCCTCTGCCGCTTTTACCATATGAGGTTCCAAAATAACATAGGCAAAAGAATCCCTGACCCTGCTGAAGACGGAAGGACCCCGTGGCTCAGCCGGAGTAAAGCAAGGCACCGACGCTTCCAGGTCTAAAGTTCCCCTGAAGACCTTATAGAAACCCGGCTCTTTCTTGAGAGGCTTTCGCAATCGGGCTGCAATCCGGGGAGCCTGAAGCCCGCGAAAGCCTTGCCACCGCTTCAGCATAGGAACAATCAGCTCCTCGAAGACAATTTGAGCCGCCCACGGATTCCCGGAGACACCGAGAAAGATCTGTGCACCCCTCAACCCAACGGCCGTGTTTTTCCCCGGGTTGAGGTTGATTCCCCTGAAAAGCGCCCGTACCCCGAGCAACTCCCAGACCTCCAGGTTAAAGTCCCTGTCCCCCTGCCCCATGCCTCCTGTGGTAATGACCAGATCGGCGGTTACCCCCTGCAGACGATCGGCAATGATCCGAGGTTCGTCTCGAACCACCCCCAGACGGCTCGGCCTTCCCCCTTGAAGTTCTGTGAGCCAGGCAAGCAGATGCAGGTTGTTGCAATAGGTGAATGGACCCTTCTCAACGGAGCCCAGAGGTCTCACCTCATCCCCCGTGGCGAGCAGAGCCACTCTCGGTTGCCGGCGAACGGCAACCCGGTCGCGCCCCATGGCAGCCAGGAAGGCCAGGCGGGCAGGGGTAAGGACTTCCCCTTCCGACAGCAGGAATTCGCCCTTATTTACCTCATCTCCCGGAAAGGTAACACCCCGTCCGCGAGCACAGGGTCGCTGAAGACTCAGGGTTTCCCCGTGCGCTTTCACTTCCTCCTGAGGAACAACGGCATCGGCCGAGGACGGAAGCGGTGCGCCGGTCAGAATGCGAACGGACTCGCCCGGCCCCGGGCCAGGTTCCAGAACATGGCCGGCAGCAATGTGTCCGGGGATGATTCGGAGCGAAACCGGTGCCTCCGGTGTGGCACCAAGAGTGTCTGCGCTATGCAAGGCAAAGCCGTCAAAGCGGGAGCGGGATTCACCCGGAAGATCCCGGTCTGCAAAGACCTTTCCCGCAAGGACGCGACCCAGCGCATTTTCAAGGGGCACAGCTTCTCTCTCCAGGGGCTTTATCAGTGTGGACGTGACCCGCCCGGCCTCGATCAGATCCATCAAAACACCCTGGCGGAAGGGTTGCTCACCCTTATCCGCAACAGAACCATCTTTGTTTCCCACTCGCCTCTCCCGGCCCGATTCCCTTCCTCTTCACCCGCCACTCCCCAGCACCCGCCCCATGGCGCTCATTCCGCTCTCTACCGCTTCTTGCGCGCCTCCCCAACATTTATCGTGTACCCTCTGCTCCGGTCACCTCCTCCAGGAGTTCCTTCAGGATTTCCGGGGTGTTGATATTCTTAAAGCTGACGCCTTCGGGATCCACTGTGCGCCATTGTTTTTCCCGGAGTTCTCTCACCCTGACTTTTCGATAAAAGCTGGTGGTTTTGTATTCTCCTCTTTCGATAGCTGCTGCAACAGACGGGAGGCAATGCCGGGAATAAAGGGCCAGAAGCGGTTCGGCGCGTTCGTTAAGCAGTGGTACCACGGCGTCGCAACTTCCCCTCAAGGCAACCATCATCTTTACCAGTTCTACCTTCAGAAAGGGCATATCCGTGGCTTTGGTGAAAACCCAGTCGTGGGGGCTGAAAAGGAGTGCCGTGTAGATCCCGCCAAGCGGCCCCCGGTCTCTGACCAGATCCTGTACCAGGGTTGCCCTGAGAGGCAGGTAGGGAGTCAGATCGTTGGCCACCACCAGGACTGGATCGCAAAATTCCGAGAGGGCCAGCACCGCATGCTCTATGAGACTCTTCCCCGCAAAGATCTCAAGGGCCTTGTTCCTGCCGTAGCGCAGGCTCTTGCCCCCCGCGAGAATGGCTCCCGTCAGCACCTAATCATCTCCGAGCCGAATCTGGATATCGATCTTTCCCGGAGGCTTCCAACCCCTCAGGCTGGAGAGCATGCCGACGGTCCCGCCGATCAGGAACTCCTGCACGAATTCATTCATCGGCATTTGCTTACCATCCACGTATACCATGATGCGATGCTTCTTGCGGCCCTTCAGGAAGCGTTCTTCGATCAAATCAGCAACCCCGGAGACCTGATCAAAGCGAAAACGAGGAATGTCAATTTCGACCGGGTCGTCCGTCACTATCGCCAGCAGGTTGTCTTGGGCGGAACAAATCGGTTTGGCTTCAATCGCCGAACGGAAGATTTCGATCTTGGGATAGTGAGATCGCTTGTAGCCTTCGGTCAGCAGCAGATCTTCATTCCAAAAAAAGTGCCCTGCGATCTGCTCCAGGGGCATCTCCGCCTCGGTTTCCCGAATTGCCGCAACCATTGCCGAGGAGGAGATGGCAATGGTCCGGGCGCCGGCTTTGCGATGCCGCCAGGTATCTTTTCCTTCTCGATCCATCTCAAACCCGTGAACATCATGCTTCACGGTCCCGACGCGATATCCCCGCCGCCGAAGCTCGGGAAGCAACTGCTCCAGGAACGTTGTTTTACCGGAATTGGATGCCCCGACAATGCAGATGATGGGCAACATGGAGGTCTCTCCTTCACATATGGGTTGTTGTTTGATCAAACAAAGCCCCCGCGAGCACGAACATGCCAACCTTTCGCAATGATTTCAGATGGATGGCCTTCGATCGGGTATTTCGCAGGCCATTTCCACAATTTCATAGACGATTACGAGTGTCTTCATGAAGACTGTTATCCGGCCGGTCCTCTTTGAACGCTGGCCCCTGACCACCACTCTAAGGTCACTATGTCACACCCTCATGAACCTGTCAATGTGAGGCTGGATGGGCCTTGAGCAGATGCAGGAGGTGTGCCGGGGCGCCATGCCCAGGGCGTTACGGAGAAGCTTCATGCGAATTGACCGCGATGGCCACGTGTGTTAGCCTGCCCGCCACTGGAGGTAATTTGTTATGATTCCTTATCCGCGAATTAATCCCGATGTGTTTTCCATCGGGCCGCTTCACGTCCGCTGGTACGGACTCATGTACGTACTGGGATTCCTGGCGGCGTACTTCCTCGTTCAGAGGCAGGATCGATCCCGGCAGATGGGCCTTGTCGGCAATACGGCGCAGGACCTGATCTTTTATCTTGCCATAGGACTGATCGTCGGCGCTCGCCTGGGATACGTCGTTTTTTACGATTACAACGAATACCTGACTTATCTGCAGAATCCACTGGAAATTATTGCCACCTGGCATGGCGGCATGTCCTTCCACGGCGGCCTCCTGGGATCCGTTGTCGGGTGCTGGTGGTTCTGTCGCCGTCGCCATCTGCCGTTTTGGGCGGTGGTCGACAGCGTCACCGTGACCGCTCCCATTGGTTTGGGGTTGGGGCGCATCGGGAATTTCATCAACGGCGAACTGCTGGGACTTCCCACCAACGTGCCATGGGCCATGGTTTTCCCCGATGGCGGCCCCCTTCCCCGCCATCCGTCACAGCTTTATGAGGCCATCCTGGAAGGCCCTGTTCTCTTCTTCCTCCTCTGGTACCTGCGTAAAAAGGAGTTCCAGGACGGGATGATGATTGTCTTCTTCCTGCTTTTTTACGGCGTGATGCGTTTCTTCGTGGAATTCTTCAAGGAACCCGATCCCCAGATGGGATATCTCTTTGCCTACCTCACCATGGGACAACTCCTCTGCCTCGCCATGATCATCGCCTCCGGATTGCTGGCTCTATTCCTCCGGCACGACCGTTCAAAAACAGGGACCCCACATCCATGAAAGCCTACCTCTTCAAGAGGCTCCTCCAGGTAATCCCGACGCTCCTCGGGATTACCTTTATCACTTTTTTGATCATTCAATTGGCACCGGGGAATCCAGCCGCTCTGAAGCTGCAGACGAGCGCCCAGGGCCAAATGAGTGATCGTGCCGTATCCCGGCAGATTATCGAGGAAACCAAAAAACTCTATGGCTTGGATAAACCGTTGCCCATTCAATACTTCCTTTGGGTCAAACGGGTCTTCACTTTCGACTTCGGCATCTCCTACAAAGACCACCGAAAAGTCTGGGATAAAATCGCCGAACGGCTGCCCATAACGATTCAGCTTAACATCATTTCGATCCTTCTCGTCTATCTGATTGCGATCCCCTGCGGCATTTACTCGGCAACGCGCCCCGGGACACCGGCCGACCGTCTGCTGACCCTTCTTTTCTTCTTTCTTTATTCACTGCCGAGCTTTTGGGTCGCGGTCCTGCTGATCATGCTCTTTGGCGGGGGCGACTTCTGGGACGTTTTTCCGGTTTACGGCATCTCCTCCATCGGAGCGGAGACCTGGCCTTTCCTGCCCTGGCTTGCCGATCGCATCTGGCATCTGATTCTGCCGATCACCTGCCTCACCTACGCCGGGTTCGCCTATCTTTCCCGGCTGACTCGCGCCAGCATGCTGGAGGTGGTTCGCGAAGACTACATTCGCACGGCACGCGCCAAGGGATTGAGCGAACGCCTGGTGATCTTCAAGCATGCCTTTCGCAACGCTTTGCTGCCGATTGTGACCTTGCTGGCCTTTTTGTTTCCAGCCATGTTCGGGGGCAGCGTGATCATTGAGAGCATTTTTTCCATTCCCGGTATGGGCCAGCTCGGCTTTGAGGCCGTCCTGAGCCGCGACTATCCCGTAATCATGGCCATTACCACGATCTCGGCGTTATTGACACTGGTCGGGTTGCTGCTTTCCGATGTCCTTTATGCCGTACTCGATCCACGCATCAAACTTGAGTGATGAGCGTGAACGGAATCCCGCCGCAAATGAAGACGAGCAGCGCTCCAACAACCGTTCCTCGATCCTACTGGGACATGGTCTGGCACTATTTCAAGAAGAAACCTTTGGCCCTGGGCGGCCTTTGGATCTCTCTCCTGCTTTTTCTGACGGCGTTCCTGGCTCCTCTGCTGGCCAACGGCCGCCCACTTTTCTTTTCCTACCAGGGCCACTGGTATTGGCCGATTTTTTCCGGCGCCGAAGGAATCGGCCCTTACACCTGGAAGGACCTCAAAAAGAACCGTCCCTTCGTCCTGCAGTGGAATATTGAAGGAAGCGGCAATGACGCCATCTGGCCTCCGGTGCCTTATTCGCCCACCGAATATGACCTGTTGGAAAATCTTGCCGCTCCCAGCAGAGAGCACTGGCTGGGGACCGATGACAGCGGCCGGGACGTGCTGAGCCGCATGATCCACGGATCGCGCGTCTCGCTTTCGGTAGGTTTCGTTTCTGTGGGCATCGCTCTGGTCATCGGCGTTATTCTGGGGTCCCTGGCCGGGTATTTTGGAGGCTGGATTGATCACCTGATCAGCAGGCTCATCGAGATTCTCCTCACCATCCCGACCTTCTTCCTCATCATTGCAATTATCGCTTTTCTTCCACAGAGCATTTACAATATCATGGTTGTGATCGGCCTGACCGGGTGGACCGGCATTGCCCGGTTTGTTCGTGCGGAATTCCTGAAGTTGAAACAGCTCGATTTCATAATGGCCTCGCGCGCTCTCGGTGCTTCTCACGCCCGCATCATCCTGCACCACATGCTCCCTAATGCCATGGCGCCCGTGCTGGTTTCCGCCGTTTTTGGCATTGCCGGCGCCATCCTGACGGAATCGAGCCTCAGTTTTCTCGGGTTTGGTGTGCCGCCCCCGACTCCCAGCTGGGGGGATATTCTATCGCAAAGCAGGGATTACATTGAATTCGCCTGGTGGCTGACTATTTTTCCCGGCTTTGCGATTTTCCTCAGTATCACGGCCTACAACCTTGTGGGCGAAGGTCTTCGCGATGCCATGGACCCCAAGCTGTTTGAATAGTGAGGAGCCGACCGATTAACCCCATGCTGGTCCCCATTTCCCAACAGGAAACCGCGGTCTTCACGGTCAGTGAGTTGAACACGCGGATCAAGGTACTGCTCGAATCCAACTACCGGTTCGTGTGGGTGAAAGGTGAAATTTCCAATTTTCGCATTCCGGCATCGGGCCATTATTATTTCACCTTGAAGGACGAGCAGAGCCAGATCCGGGCAGTCTTTTTCCGCGCTCAGCATCGCCACCTGAAGTTTATCCCCGAAGACGGGCTCCAGGTGATTTGCCAGGGGCGCATCAGCGTTTACGAACCCCGAGGTGAATATCAGCTGATCGTGGAAATTATGGAACCCCAGGGGCGCGGGGCGCTGCAGCTGGCTTTCGAACAGCTGAAACGGAAACTTGAAGCGGAAGGCCTGTTCGATGCCCAACACAAGCTTCGACTCCCCTTTTGCCCGCAATCGATTGCCGTCGTCACTTCGCCCACCGGCGCCGCCATTCGCGACATCATGAAGATCTTGCAACGGAGTCCCTATCCCCTTGCGATCACGCTGCTGCCGGTTCGGGTACAGGGAGAGGAAGCGAGCGGGGAGATCACTGCCGCGATTGAAACGGCCAATGCGCTGCAGGCTCGGTTCGGGTGGGAACTGATGATTGTCGGCAGGGGAGGGGGAAGCGTCGAGGACCTCTGGGCCTTCAATGAAGAAAACGTGGCCAGGGCCGTTTTCGCTTCCCGGATTCCCGTTATTTCGGCCGTGGGGCATGAAATCGACTTCACCATTTGCGACCTGGTCGCCGACCTGCGGGCGCCGACCCCCACCGCAGCGGCCGAATGGATAGTCCTGCGGCTCGAAAACATGCATCGAGAGTTGAGCCGGCATCGCGATCAGATGCTCAGGACTATCGTTCACCGGATCGACTACCAGAAGCAGCGCCTCCACTTTCTGGATAAGCGTCTGGTTGACCCGAAAAGGCGGCTGCAGGATTTGCGGCTGCTCGTAGACGACCGCCTGGAACGCCTGCAGCTGGCGTTCACTCGCTACTTGGAACGCCTCCGAACAAACCACTCGCATCTTTCCAAACGCCTCCTGCTTGTACAACCGACCAAGGCCATTCAACAATATCAAAGCACTCTCAACCAGGTCTGCCGGGACCTCACCCTCGGATACCGGCAGCGGATGGAGAACCGCCGATTTCAGCTGCAGGAGCTCACATCCAGGTTGCAGAGCTTGAGTCCTCTGGCGGTGCTGGCCCGCGGGTATTCCATTTGTTACCGAATTGCCGACCGAACGATTATCAGGAAAGCCTCTGACGCGCGACCGGGCGAGGAAGTTCTGATTCAGCTTTCAGAGGGTGCGCTGGAATGTACGGTGATCAAGTCTGGGGAGGATTAAAGGTCCTCCGTGGCCACGAATTTAGTCGAGACCCACGAAGAAGTTTTAATTGGTATCTCCTTCGTGTGTCTTTGTGGATGGTTTGGTGTTAGGGGAGCTGGAATGACGAAAAAGAAAAGCGAACAATTTGAGGACGCCTTGAAGCGGCTCCAGGTGATCGTGGAGACCCTTGAGCGCGGAGACCTGCCCCTGGAGCAGGCGATGGAGTCTTTTGCCGAAGGGATGCAGCTGGTTCAGATGTGCCATAAAAAGCTTGAGGAAGCAGAAAGAAAGGTCCAAATGCTTGTGAAGGATCAACAGGGTTCATGGAACGCTGCCCTTTTTGAGTCTGCTTCGCAGGACAAGGCGGAAGATCCTCCCTGAAGAGGCGACCTGCTAAAAATGTGGAAAGGCGCAATCCGGCGTGTTAAATTAAGTGGGTTTGATTGCAGATCAGGGGAATGGGTAACGGCACGATGCCTGAATTCGATTTGAAGGACTATCTGTCCCAGCGCAAACAGCTGGTTGAAGAGGCCCTGGAAAAGCACTCCCCGGCTCCCGTAGGCTTGGAGAAAACCGTCTCGGAAGCCGCCCGCTACAGCCTTTTCGCCGGTGGCAAGCGCCTTCGACCCATTCTCTGCCTTGCCGCAGCCGACGTCCTGAGCGCCCCTTGTGAACTCGTTTTGCCTGTCGCCTGCGCCCTTGAAATGATCCACACCTACTCCCTTATCCATGATGATTTGCCGGCCATGGATAATGACGATTTTCGGCGGGGCCGTCCCACGAACCACAAGGTATTCGGGGAAGCGATGGCAATTCTTGCCGGAGATGCCCTTCTGACTGAGGCCTTCAGCCTCGCGGCCGGCGCTGGAGGCGAGGCCGAGATTTCAGCGGACAAACTCGTGCGGGTTATCGGCGTCATCGCAAGAGCTTCCGGATACAGAGGGATGGTCGGAGGCCAGGTAATCGACATGGAGTGCGAAACCCGGGAAGTGGACTTGGCCACTATAGAATACATGCACATCCGCAAGACCGGAGCGCTGATTTCGGCCTCTCTGGAAGTGGGAGCCATCCTTGGCGGCGGCGACGATCACCAGATTCGCGCGCTGACTCGTTACGGTCATCACCTGGGGTTGGCCTTCCAGATCACCGACGATCTTTTGGACATTGAGGGAGATGCTCAGGCAATGGGCAAGACCCCCGGTTCCGACGCTGCGAAGAACAAGAAGACCTATCCGGCGCTTCTGGGAATTTCTCAAAGCAAGGAGGCGGCGCAAGGCCACGTGCGGGCAGCCGTTGGTGCGCTGGATATTTTCGATGGCAGGGCCGAACCTTTACGAGCCATCGCCCGCTACCTTTTGGTCCGAAAAGGCTGATGAAACGGAGAAGTTAAAACTTGAACGATCAAGGCGGCACGAAGCTCCTTTCCCAAATCGATAACCCATCGCAAGTGAAGCAACTCTCTCTGGCAGAACTGCAGCAGGTGGCCGGGGAAATTCGCGAACTGATCATTCAGACAGTATCCAAGAACGGCGGACATCTGGCTCCAAACCTGGGAGTCGTGGAACTCACCCTCGCGCTGCATTATGTTTTTGATGCTCCTCACGACAAGATCATCTGGGACGTCGGGCATCAGGCTTACACTCACAAGATCCTTACCGGCCGTCGCGCGCAATTCCAAACCTTGCGCCAGTTCAATGGCATCAGCGGCTTTCCCAAGCGGGCGGAAAGCAAGTTCGACGCCTTCGGGACAGGACACTCCGCCACATCGATCTCGTCGGCCCTGGGAATTGCTGTGGCAAACTCCCTCAAGCACAGCCCCGACCGCACCATCGCGGTTATCGGGGACGGGAGTATGACAGGAGGAATGGCCTTCGAGGCCCTCAACCATGCGGGTGATCTCGACAAGAACTTAATTGTCGTACTCAACGACAACGAAATGTCCATCTCCCCCAACGTGGGGGCATTGTCCTCGTTCTTGAGCCGCAAACTGTCCAGCAAGTCCATTATGCACCTCAGACGAGAGCTCGAAAGTTTTCTCGCCTCAGTTCCCGGACTGGGTTCAAACATTTTGAGCCTCCTGCGGCGAAGCGAAGACATGTTGGTCGCGCTTTTCACTCCGGGCATGCTTTTTCAGGCCCTTGACTTTCATTACATCGGACCGATCAAAGGCCACCGTCTGGACCGCCTGATCGGCACCTTTCAGAATGTACGCCACCTGGAAGGGCCGGTTCTCGTGCACGTCCTCACTCAAAAAGGCAAAGGCTACGCTCCTGCTGAAAGTGATCCGGCGAATTTTCACGGAGTGGGTTCGTTTGAAATCAGCACCGGCAAGAGCTGCAGTCTGCCATCCATGGCCCCGCGTGCTCCCTCATATACTCAGGTCTTCGGGGATACGATTGTGCGGCTTGCTGAGCACGATCCGAAAATTGTGGCCATCACCGCAGCCATGCCCCAGGGAACGGGTCTGGAGTCCTTCTGCGCTCGTTTCCCGCAAAGATTTTTTGACGTCGGCATCGCAGAACAGCATGCCGTCACCTTTGCTGCCGGGCTTGCCGCCGAAGGTTTCAAGCCGGTTGTTGCCGTTTACTCGACATTCCTTCAGCGGGCATATGATCAGATCGTTCACGATGTCTGCCTGCAGAACCTGCCGGTGGTCTTCGCCATGGACCGGGCCGGACTTGTGGGAGACGACGGGCCGACTCATCACGGCGTCTTCGACCTCTCCTTCCTGCGCCACATTCCGAACATGGTGCTGATGGCTCCCAAGGATGAAAATGAACTGCAGCACATGCTGAAAACAGCGCTCGATTACCCCGGACCCGCCGCCGTTCGCTATCCCCGTGGAAATGGAATCGGTGTGGCCCTGGACGACGATTTGCAGAATGTACCCATCGGCCGCGCCGAAGTTTTGCAGGAAGGGGAGGATGCTCTGCTGATCGCTGTCGGCTCCACCGTTCGAGGCGCCATGGAAGCAGCGGCAAGCCTCCGAGAAGAGGGCATCGGGGTCACGGTCTTGAATGCCAGGTTCGTTAAGCCGCTCGACGAGGAGCTAATTCTCAAGTGGTCCAGGAAGATTGGCATGATCATCACCATCGAAGAAAACGTGCTTCAGGGCGGGTTCGGGAGTGCCGTCCTGGAGTTGTTCCAGGAACATGCTTTCACCCCCAAGTCGATGATCCGCCTTGGTTTACCGGATGCCTTCATCCCCCACGGCAGCCAGGCCATCCTAAGAGATCTTAACGGCATCGATGCTGAAGGCATTGAGCTCGCAGTGCACAAGCTATTGCAGACGGGCCATGGGCAGCTCCTTCGTGCGATTGGACAAACTTCTGGTTGATAGAGGGCTCACTGCGAGTCGCGAACGGGCCCAGGCGCTGATTCTCGCCGCGAAAGTGCTGGTTGACGGAGAGCGGGTCACCAAAGCAGGACAAAAAGTTGCGGCCGACAGCAGCCTCCGGATCGTGGGTGAAGACCACCCGTTTGTCAGTCGCGGCGGGCTGAAGTTACAGCATGCCCTCGAGTGGTTCAGGCTCGATATCACCGGCTTGACGGCGATGGACGTCGGGGCTTCAACCGGCGGCTTTACCGATTGCCTGCTGCAATATGGCGCAAAGAAGGTATACGCCGTCGACGTGGGTTACGGTCAGCTGGCATGGAAGCTCAGGCAGGACCCGCGGGTAGTGGTCCTGGAACGCCAAAACATTCGCCATCTCTCGAAAGACCGGGTCCCGGAACCAATCCACCTTGTTACCATCGACACCTCCTTTATTTCGCTCAAGCTTGTGATCCCGGCGATATTGCCCTTCTTCGATCATGAACCAAACCTGAGCCGGGAGGACGCTGCATGCCATGATCTGCTTGCTCAAGAATCGGGACCGAGAAGGCAGCAGTCCACTCCATTCAAGGCCCGGCTCATCGCCCTGATCAAACCACAGTTCGAAGCGGGCCGCGAGCATGTCGGAAAAGGAGGAGTCGTGCGCGACGAAAAGGTCCACCAAACCGTCTGTGATGCGATCGTCGGGTTTTGCCGGTCATCGGGTTGGGAAGTCGGAGGACTCACGCCCTCGCCCATTATTGGTCCCAAGGGAAACGTAGAATTCCTCCTTTTTGCCGCCTATGAACGACGTCAATCCAATCGACTGACAGCCTGCGCCAATGCGGTTTCATCTATTATTTATTGGGAAAACGACCTTTCCTGAGGTACAGACAGGCATCGATCGGTACCTTGACCGACTCCGCTATTATGCACCGACACAAATACACGTCCTCAAAGCTGAAAAGATCACTCCCAAGGGTTCTGAGGACGCAGTCAAGGAAAAGGAGGCTGATCGGGTTCTGAGACTACTGGAAAAAAGAGATTGCCTGGTGGTTTGGGACCCTTGCGGGAAGGATATGAATTCGGTCGCCTTTGCAAGGTTTCTCGGCGACCTGAGGAACGACGGCGTTCCGGATCTATGGATGATGGTTGGCGGGCCCCTTGGGATTTCGAAAAGGCTCTTGGCACGCGCAGACTTTGTGCTTTCCCTTTCCAAAATGACCTTCCCCCATGACCTCGCCCGCCTCATGGTCATGGAGCAAGTCTATCGCGCATTCACCATCTTGAAAGGAGAACCCTATCACAAGTAAGCCAGAGGCTGGAAAGCCTTGGGTTAGACGGCAACCACCTCGGTAACGGCCGGCACTTCCTGCTTGATGATCCGTTCAATGCCGGACTTCAAGGTCATCTGACTCATGGGACACCCGTGACAGGCCCCGGTCAGGCGCACCTTTACCACCGAACCTTCAACATCCACCAGTTCGACACTGCCGCCGTCACGCTGCAGCATGGGTCGGATCTTTTCCAATGCCTTCTCGATTTGTTCACGCATTCTGATATCCTCCCGAGTATGAAAATTGAGTGGGATTGGTATAATCACTTGTAATCATAAAAGCAACGAAAAGAAGAAAAAAGCTCAATGGACCAGAACTTGCGCTCATGGTTGCACGCAAAGACTCACTTCCTTGGGGAACACTAGTGGTTTTGAATAGTTAGATTAAAATAGCATTGATTTTTCGAGGCTTTTTTCCTAACATGATCACACTGGCTTGGATTGAAACCTTCGGGGAATTCAGTCTCGGGAGAGGAGACCTATAGTGAATTACCGGTTGGTCCCGTGTATTTCGGCAGAGGAATTGGCAAGGCAGGTCAATGAACTCGCCGCTCGCATAAACCGCGATTATGAGGGAAAAAGCCTGATAGTCATTGGAATCCTGAAAGGGGCCTGCATTTTCATGAGCGATCTGGTAAGGCGACTGGCGGTGCCCGTTGAAATCGACTTTGTTCGCCTGGCCAGTTACGGCAAAGGCTCTGTCACCAGCGGCGAGATAACGATCACCAAGGACGTCGAACTGCCTATCGAGGGCCGCCACCTGCTGGTCGTAGAGGACATCGTAGATACCGGCACGACGCTGATCTGGCTCATGGATCACCTGCGAAAAAAACAACCTGAATCCGTGAAGATCTGCGCGCTGGTCGACAAACTGGAAAGGCGCCAGGTCGAAGTACCGCTTGACTACGTGGGAATTCGCGTGGATAAAGGGTTCCTTGTTGGGTACGGTCTCGATTTTGCCGAAAAGCATCGCAATCTGCCCGAGATCCATGAGGTGGAATTTTTGGAATAGCATCAATCCGTGGCAAGGCATTTGATCTGAAATCGCCATTACTGATAAACACTAGAACATAACAACAATGGGGGACCCGTTTTCCATGATCGTCACCTGCGAAGCCTGTGAAACCAAGTTTCATCTCGATCCAGAACGTCTGCGTGGAGCGAAAAGCAAGGTTCGATGTTCACGCTGCGGACACATTTTCACGCTGATCCAGGAAGAGGAAAGCGTGCTGGATGTTGACTTCGCAGATGACATGGATCTTTCTTCCTCGGACTCCACCGACTCGACTCCCCTCCCCAAGCCCCCAAGTCCCTCCGTTCACCGCAGGAACCTTCCCGGTAACCGCTGGATCATCGGGTTTGCCATCATTGTGGCCTTCGGTGCTGCAATGCTGGGGCTCGCCAGCTACCTGACTTCGCATCCTCAGGAGAAGGCCCCCCCGGGAGTAACCGACACCGGCACGGCGAAAGTCCTGGACACGACCCAGGCTTTCTTTCTGGAGAATGCTCACGCCGGGCAGATCTTTGTGGTCGAAGGGGAGGTTGAAAACCAGGCGGCCAGGCCGGTCAGTTTCGCACTCATTGAAGGAAAAATGTTCAATACCACCAACCGTGTGGCCATTACCCAAAGATGCTACGCGGGTAATGCCATGAGCCGCGAAGAACTCGTTCGCATGAACATCACGGAAATCCAGAATCGTATGATGAACCGCGAAGGGAAGAGCCTCTCCAATGTCAAGATACCGCCCGGCAAGCGTATTCCCTTCGTGCTGGTCTTTCACAATCTGCCGGAATTAAAGGCCTTGAGTGATTACAGCGTTGAGGTGATCAGCTCCAAACCGGATTGAGATGTTTGGAGGATGGGATCATCGACCGCGGCCGGCACCGCCAGGAAGTCCACCACACGCCGGGGAGCCCACTTTTCCCATGATGAAGCCAACCTATTGAAGTGACAAAAGGAATTGACAAGGCTTTCGCTTCAATGGTACAAGACCGTAACCTCAAGTTCTTGAAAGCATTAGATAAGCAAGTGATGCAATAATTTTCCAAATGACAGGTGTTGTTCCCATGCTCGACCTCAAGTTCGTCAGAGACAATACCGGACGCGTCAGCCGGATGCTCCGCGACCGACAGGTGGACCTTGACTTGAAGCCTTTCCTGGAACTGGACGAAGAAAGGCGTCGCATCCTGAGGGAAGTTGAGGAACTCAAGCGGCAGCGCAATGTGGCTTCGGACGAAATTGCCCGGATCAAAAAAGAACACGGAGATGCCTCCGAGCGCATTGAGCGGATGCGGGAAGTTTCGCAGCAGATAAAGGCTTTGGACCAGCAACTGACCCTGATCCAGGACAGATTTAACGAAATCTTACTCTTGATCCCCAACATGCCCCACGACTCCGTGCCCGTGGGAAAGGACGAGAGTGACAATCCGGTGATAAAGGTGTGGGGAAAGCCGCCTGAATTTGACTTTGAGCCAAAACCCCACTGGGACGTTGCCGAGTCTCTGGGTATCCTGGACTTTGAACGCGCCGCCAAAATCACGGGGGCCCGTTTTGCCCTGTATTGGGGTGCTGGTGCTGCTTTGGAGCGAGCGCTCATCAGCTTCATGCTGGATTTGCATACACGCCTGCACAGTTATCTGGAAGTGCTCCCGCCGTTCATCGCCAATGCAACGAGTCTCACCGGCACCGGCCAGCTTCCCAAGTTCAAACAAGATCTTTTCAAGCTGGAAGGCTTTGATTATTACCTGGTGCCCACCGCTGAAGTCCCGGTCACCAACATACATATGAACGAGGTTTTGGAAGAGGAGGACCTCCCCAAATACTATACCGCCTACACTCCGTGCTTCCGTTCGGAAGCCGGCTCGTATGGGAAGGACACGCGCGGGTTGATTCGGCAGCACCAATTCAACAAGGTGGAACTGGTTAAATTCGTCAAACCCGAGACCTCCTATGACGAACTGGAAAAACTCCTTGCCAATGCAGAAACGATCTTGCAGGAATTGGCACTGCCGTACCGGGTGGTATCCCTGTGCACGGCCGACCTCGGTTTTTCCGCTTCCAAAACCTACGACATAGAAGTGTGGCTTCCGGGACAGAATACCTACCGGGAGATTTCTTCGTGCAGTAATTTCGAAGATTTCCAGGCCAGGCGGGCCAATATCCGCTATCGCCCCAAAGGTCAATCCAGGAGCGACTTTGTGCACACCCTTAACGGTTCAGGACTGGCGGTAGGACGAACGGTAGTAGCCATTCTGGAGAATTGCCAGCAACCGGACGGGAGTGTGGTCATCCCCAAAGTCTTGCGACCCTATTTGAGGAATATGGAAAAAATCACGCATCGCCAGCTTATCTCAAACTGACAAGGAGCTTCAGTCATGACCAAGAGTGAACTCATCGAGGCACTAGCCAAAGCTGAAGGCATCACCCTCAAGTTTGCCGAGATCGCGGTCAATGTTGCTTTTCAGAGCATGGAACAGGCGCTCGTCAAGTCAGACCGCCTGGAAATACGCGGTTTTGGGAGCTTTAAGGTCAAGAACTACGAGGGTTACCGGGGCAGAAACCCGAAAACCGGAGATATCATTGAGGTGAATTCCAAGAAACTGCCCTTTTTCAAAGTCGGCAAGGAACTGAAGGAGAGGGTGAATGCGATGCCCGACGACGACGAAGGACAGGCCTGAATTGTTGCGGCAACGCTCTTTTGTCTTCAGTCCTGGCGCACAAACAGAAAATAGAGGTTCAGGACGGCAAGAACCACACAACCACCAATGAATCTAAGAAGTTTTTCAAGGGGGATGGTCTGTGCAGACGGGGGAAAAGTGATCTGCAGCAAATACAGGAAAGCAGCCAGAGAACCAATAAGCAGCAGCGCCTTAAACCTTTTTTTGATAATGAGATATCCCAGGATCGACAACCCGGTCAACCACACGTAGGGGTTCTTGAGCACTTCCTCCCATTTGAGTTCTGTAACCCATTGCGATACTTTTTGAGAATCATAAGTGACGAGAAAATCGATGAAAGTCTCCCAGGTTTTCTTTACTTGCTCCAAGAGGCTTACCTCCCGTAAGTAACGTCAAAGCGATCGAAGGATCCTTCATAAGGCTCTTCCTTCACTTCGACGCGGTCGACAAAACCATAAGGACTGCCATGGTGGCACCATGTTATCATCCGCTCGATCCGGTCGGCATCCCCCTCGAAGAGCGCCTCGACACTCCCGTCCCGGAGATTCCTGACCCATCCGGTGACCCCTTCTTTGATCGCAGTGTCACGGGTAAATGCTCGAAAACAGACCCCCTGAACCATGCCTCTTATCCTCACACGAACCCGCCTCTTTTCCATTCTGCCTCTGATGATATTCTATTTCACGTCCGAGCCCATCCAGCACTATCTTGTACCACCTGTGCTTTTCTCCCTGTCCCGCCCTGTTCCGCTCCTTCTTCAGGACACTACGGCTCAATCGGGAAATCAAAGCAAGCCATTGCTCCTCGGTGAGAACGTTCAGGCCCAGTTCTCTTGCCTTCTTCTCCTTGGAACCCGCTCCCGGTCCGGCAACGACATAATCCGTTTTTTTGGATACCGAGCCGGCCACATTGGCGCCAAGCGATTCGGCCCGGGCTTTGGCCTCGCTTCGGCTCATCTGCTCCAATTTCCCGGTGAAAACCACGGTCTTGCCCGCTACCGCGGATGCGCTCGGAGGCGGCTCAAAGGCGGTCACTGCAACCAGAGGCAGCCCGCCTGCCTCCGCCACGGTGAGCTCATCCAATATTTTCTTATTCTGCCCTTCGGCAATGAAGCCCAACATGTCGTCCACCATACTGGCACCGATGCCGTTGATCGAAATGAGTTCGGCGTAAGCGTCGGACTGCCTCTCCAGGGCCGCCTCCAGGCTCTCCCGCCAGTGGTCCAGGGTCAAATAATGACGCGCCAAAAGACGGGCCGTGGCCAGTCCGATCTGATGGATTCCCAATGCGTACAGGAAACGATCCAAAGATATGGAACGGGCCCGCTGAATCGCATCAAAAAGCTTGCGCGCAGAGGTCTCCCCCCAACCCTCCCATTCGCGCAATGGGCGAAGCTCATTCCCATCGCGCGCTTCCAGCGTGAAGATGTCAAACGGTCTCCTGATTAAGCCTTTGCTGTAAAACAATTCAATGTTTTTTTCCCCCAAACCTTCAATATCAAGCGCATCCCGGGACACAAAGTGCTTCAGTCGCTCAACCACCTGCGCCGAGCATATCAACCCTCCCGTGCAATAGGTGTCTGCATCGCCTTCTTCGCGCATCAGCAGACTTCCGCATACCGGACACCGGTCGGGAAGGTGATAGGACTTGCTGGAAGGCGGACGTCTCTCCTTCACAACCGCGACCACCTGAGGAATCACATCGCCCGCCCTTTGCACAATGACGGTGTCGTTGACGCGGATGTCCTTGCGCGCAATTTCGTCGGCGTTGTGCAGGGTCGCCCGCTGAACGAGCACGCCGCCAACGTTGATTGGCTTGAGATGAGCCACAGGAGTGATTCTTCCAGTTCTCCCGACCTGGCATTGGATCGCCTCGACAACGCTCAGAGCTTGCTCCGGCGGGAATTTCCAGGCCATGGCCCAACGCGGTGAACGTGTTGCGAAACCCAGTCGGGATTGCCAGTCGAGCCGGTTGACCTTGAGCACCGTACCGTCAACCGAAAAGCCCAGGCCGGAGCGGCGGAACTGGATGTCTTCATAGTAAGCAAAGAGTTCATCCAATCTCTCATCCACGACTTGCACCAAATGCGATGGCTCATTGAGTTCATAACCCCAGCTTCCGAGTTTCCGCCGCGCCTCCCACTGGCTCTGCGCAAAGGGCTGAGATGCTTCGCCCCACGCATAAGCATAAAAGCGTAAAGGCCGGGAAGCGGTAACGCTTGCATCAAGCTGGCGCAAACTCCCGGCCGAGGCATTGCGCGGATTAGCGAACAGCCGGGCCCCGGATTGGGCCTGTTGCTCATTGAGCCTGAGGAACTCCTCATCATTCATGTAGACTTCACCGCGCACTTCGAGGACCTCGGGCCAGCCCTCCCCGTGGAGCCGATTCGGGATGCTTTTGATCGTTTTGACATTGGCGGTGACGTCTTCGCCTTCCAAACCGTTGCCCCGAGTGGCAGCGGCAACAAGGATACCCTTTTCATAGCGCACACCGAGCGACACCCCGTCAATTTTTGGCTCGCAAACTACTTCGATGGGCACGGACGGGTCCCTCAGTTCCAGAAGAAAGTTCCGGATGCTCTCCACCCAATCTTTTATGTCCTGTTGAGTAAAGGCATTGTCCAGGGAGAGCATGGGAACCGCATGGCGCACCTTCTTGAAGCCTGCCGCCGGTATTGCTCCCACCCGTCGCGACGGGCTGTCGGGCAAAATGAGTTCGGGGAAGCGGGTTTCAAGGGCCTCGTTCCGCTGCCGAAGGGCGTCATAGTCCGCATCGGTGAGTTCCGGTTGGTCCTTCTGGTAATAGAGCTGATCATGATAGGCAATCAACTCGGCCAGTTCCGTCAACTCGGATGCGGCTTCCTGCCGGGTCAGAAGTTCCACCGGCTTATCAAAGAGGGAAGTCCTGTCTCCTGTCATAATCCTCCGGCAGTGTTTTTGACCTTATTCAAAACCATTAAGAACGCGATGCCGCCCTTTCGTGCTCTTGGTGGTATCAGGGGGTGCTGTATTCATTCCTGGACGTTTCTTAACCTAGGAAGAGACAGCCCTCAAGACAGATTTTACCAATTCCTCTCTTGACTGCATGAACGCGGGGTCTCTAAAACCGTGGACCCACTTGAGCAAGGAAAGGTCATCGGACACCACCAGGGCCACTGCCATGCGGATATGGCGAAAGGAAGCTACGGTGAATAAAGCGGAGGTTTCCATGTCCACGGCAAGAGCGCCCGCTTGCTGATATTCGGCGACCTTTTTGAAGGTCTCTCGAAAGGGCGCATCGGTGCTCCACACCCTCCCCTCATGGACCCTCGGCGTCCCTTTCGTTAATGCCTGCCTGAGCGCATCGAGCAGTTCCGGGGCCGGCCCGGGCCAGGGATCTGCGAGGGGATAATGAGGTGAGGTCCCCTCCTCGGAAAAGGCCCCGGTCGGCAGGATCAAATCACCGATCCCGACATGCGGTTGCAGCGAACCGCTCCACCCCACGGCTATAACCTCGGTGACCCCTAAAGCGATGAGCTTCTCCAGCACCAGGACCGTCTGAGGTGCCCCCAGCATGGGCCCGGTCACCGCGATGGGCACACCATGATGGACGCCCACAAAGATTTCCGAGAGATAAATGCCGTGCGGGCGCTTCTTTAGCAGGGGGGACTGGCGAAGGAGAAGTTCTATATCCCGGGGTGTAAACACGAGGATAGCCCGAGAAGGCAACGCCTCCTCACGCTTTCCCTTGCGGGGTTGAATTACAGCCTCATTCTCACCGGTCGGCATGAGCCTGCCATAGATCTATGGGGTAGGTACGGCCAAGGAAAAGGGCCCTGAGCAGTTCCGAGGATTGACCGGGGGTTGCCCAGAGCCCTCAGGCTGTTATTTTACTTCGTCTTTCAGTTTGCTTCCGACTCTGAACTTGACCACCTTTGACGGAGGAATCTTGAGCGTCTGACCGGTCCTCGGATTGCGCCCTTCCCTCGCCGATCGCTGTGCGACCTCAAACGTTCCAAAACCCACCAATGTGATCTTCTCTCCTGCAGCAAGGGCTTCCGTCACCACGGCAACCAGGCTGTTGACCGCCTTTTCGGCAACGACTCTTGTAATACCCGCATCTGCAGCAACCTTAGCAACTAGATCGGCCTTTGTCATGTGACCCCTCCTCCATAAAAAGTCATTTCGCTGATACCCCAAAACAAAACGATTCAAGACAATTAGTGCTGAAGCAACCAATCAGGACTCACTTACCACGATTGCCGATGAAATTATACCACCGCCAAGCGCATAGCAAGCAATTAATGCGCTAAAATGAAGGTGTCGGAGAAGATCTATGGAGATCATTTGATTCCTGAGGGGAACCGGGGTATCGTTTGCCGACATTTCAGCCGATAACCGTGCGGGATTGGGAACAGACAAGCCGATGCCGGATCTTTTTGCAGATGTTGCTTTATTCATTGCCCTCGACAAGACCCTTCATTATCAGGTCCCGTCAAATCTTCTCCAGAAAGTTCAACTCGGGGTTAGAGTACTGGCGCCACTCGGAAAGAGGAAGGTCCTGGGGCTGATCATCAAGCTCGACCCTGCCCCACCCGAGTTGTCTGAAAAAGTGGAGATGCGCCCCCTGCTTGCAGTCCTTGACCATGATCCCGTGGTTCCGGAGCATCTGCTCGATCTTTGCACCTGGATTTCAGAGTACTACTTCTATCCCCTGGGAGAGGTTCTGCAGTTGGCCATGCCGGCCAAAGCCCGCACCCTGCCGGAGGCATATTTTCGTTTAGGGGCAACCGCCCGGGAAGGAATCAGAAATCTCGACGGTTCGGCGCTCTTCGATCTGGTGACACAGAAAGAAGAGACATCGCTCAAAGACGTAAAACGCAAACTGGGATATGAAAAGAAGATTCGGCTTGAGCTGCAGAAACTCGAACACGAGGGAGTCATAGAACGGTTCTATCGCTTCGATGCTGCAGAGCCGACCTCTCGAAAGACCGGCCCTGCCCGCCTGCGCCTCATCGCTCATCCTCCGCCGGAATTCCTGAAAAACCGGAATATGGCCGACTTGATCGGCATGTTCGAAAACCCGGGGGACATAATCACAGGGAGTGCGCTGAGGAAGCGGATAAAAAATGCCGCCTACCATATCAAGAAACTGGTGAAGACCGGTTGTCTCGAGTTTGAAGCGCCCGAAGAGGAAACGACCGCCGAGTGCGACCGGTTGTTGCCTTCGACGGCCTCGCCTCCCGATCCATCCCCCGATCAACAGAGCGTTTTGGACGCCGTTCGGGAACACATTTCATCCCCGTCTTTTCAAGCCTTTCTGGTCTTTGGAGTAACCGGCAGCGGCAAGAGCGAGATCTATCTCCGCCTGGCTGAGGCGACTCTCCGGCATAGAAGAGGCGCCCTCATCCTGGTGCCGGAAATTGCGCTGACTTTCCAGATGGAGGCCCTGTTTCGGGACCGCTTCGGCTCGCAGCTTGCCACGTGGCACAGCGGGCTTTCCACACCGGTGCGCGAAGCACGATGGCACGACATTTTGAAGGGTGTGAAGAAAGTGGTCCTGGGGGCCCGGTCGGCGATCTTCATGCCGGTTCGCGATCTGGGATTGATCGTCATCGATGAAGAACACGATTCGTCCTACAAACAGGATGACCATTTGCGCTACCAGGCCCGCGATGTTGCCCTGATGCGGGCACGAATGCTCAAGATCCCCATCGTTTTGGGATCAGCCACCCCTTCCTTGCAGTCGCTCTTTCATGTCCAGGCCAACCGGTACCGGCAACTCGCGCTCCCGCGACGCATCTATGACCGGCCTTTGCCTGATTTGGAGGTCATCGATATGCGCAAGGAGAAGCGGGGAAATCGGGTCCTTTCCAAGGCCCTCAAGGAAACTCTGACAGAAACGATCGGGGCGGGGCAGCAGGCGCTATTGTTTCTCAATCGACGAGGTTTTGCCAGCTTCGTCCTGTGCAACTCATGCGGTCACGTGCAGCAGTGTGACAACTGCAGTGTGAGCCTGACGTACCATGACAGCAATGAATTGCTGTGGTGTCATTATTGCGGTACCGAGAAGAAACTTCCCCCCCGCTGCCCGGCCTGCGACCATGCGTCGCTCATCCTTCACGGTTTTGGGACGGAGCGCATCGAAAAGGAAGTCAAAAAGCTCCTGCCTGAAGCACGGATTCTTCGCATCGATCGGGACACGGCGTCCGAGCCCGGCTATGTTGCCGAATGCCTGGAAGCCATAAGAGCGCATCGGGCAAATGTTCTCATCGGCACCCAGATGCTCACCAAAGGCCATGATTTGCCGAATATCACCCTGGTCGGGGTGGTGAATGCCGACACCTCTTTGCAGATTGCGGACTTTCGCGCCGGGGAAACGACCGTGCAACTGCTCATGCAGGTTGCCGGGCGCGCAGGACGAGGGGACAGGCCGGGCAGAGTGATCCTGCAAACGTACAATCCATCCCACTACACCATCCAATCGGTGTTACACCATGACTACCCGGGCTTTTGCGGAAAAGAGCTCGAGTCAAGAGAGAGGCTGCAATATCCGCCTTTCGTCAAGATGCTGAGGTTCCTGGTGACTTCCACAAGTGAGGAACTGACCAGGCAAGCGGCCCACGAACTGGCAGATCTGAGTCGTTCGGTTGCTCACGACTTCCGCTCGCAGAAACGATATCTGGCAATCCTTGGTCCCTCCCCGGCACCCCTGGTGAAGCTGAAAAACCGCTTTCGCTGGCATATTTATGTCAAGACCTGGATGAACCGGGATCTGCAGCAATTCACCGAGGTCGTTTTGGAGCAGAGCCGGAAATATCCCCTTCTGCGTCGCGTGCAGCTGGCCATCGACCGGGACCCGACGATGGTCATGTGAGGCCGGGGCTTGGTAAAGACCCAGCCGTGATCGTCTCCTCCCCTCGCGGGAAAGACACCGGCGATCCCGATCCCGCCCAACTTTCCGCTTGCATCTTTGGGGGGGACATACTACTAGAAAGGGTCTGATTTCGACTGAGCTGGCGTAGCTCAACGGCAGAGCAGCTGATTTGTAATCAGCAGGTTGCGGGTTCAAATCCCATCGCCAGCTCCAATAAAATCAATAAGTTAGCTTCACAAAGGCTGACTTTTTTGTTTTTTGACCGCAGATTTTGCCGAAATTCATTTTACCTCCTTTTACTCATTGTTCCCGTTCGTCTCAAACAGACCATCCAGCTTAGAGCCGTTCACAGTGCCGTTGGCATTCTCGATGAATCTGGCATAGTGCAGATGGATCATCTGCGTATTGGCATGTCCCATGACCTTGGCTATCCACGACAAGTCTTCACCCCGACTGATAGCCAATGTTGCAAAAGTATGCCGTGTCTGTCTGAATGGAGGTTCAGACCATTATCGCTCGGCACAACGAAGGGGCAAACTGTCGTGAGCAATTGATCGAAGACTACATGGGGATGCCCTGGTGCGGTCCCCATTATGGTTGTGAATTACCATAAATCTGATGTTGTTACGGCTGACCTAATTCAACACAAAATCTCTTGGGGTGAAGCCAACAAGAGGCGCTTGGCTTTGTCCGACGAGTTAACTGCAAAACTTCGGGCATTATGGAAGGAATTGAACCGAGAACTATCTGCCAGTCACGAGGCTGAAATGGCACAGAGGGAAACGGCGCAAGAATCGAGTTTTTTACCCCAGTGGCTGAAATGACCTGGGCATGAGCCGGATCATCGACGAAGAAACGGCTTTCATGATCGTCAAGCTCAGGTCCGAGATGCTCCCTTCCCACCCTGACCGCCGGTTTGTTCTTGAGCGAAAGCACCCTCTACCGGTTCCTCAAAGGCGAAGGGATACTCCGGGTGCCTACCGCTGCTCCCGTTGATCAAAGGGATCATTTATCGGCCCCGCCTTCGCTGGCATCGCCACCCTGTGGGGCACCATCGCCGCCGATGTGGGAGCCTCCCTGCTGGTGATCTTCAATGGGTTGAGGCTGCTTTCTCCGGTGGGAACGAAAGAGGCGGACTCAGCTTCGGCGACGGGATGAGCTATCGGGACAGGCCTCGTGGGTTGGTACCCGACAGCAGAGGTCGCGATCCAGGGTGGACATGATAAATTACTGTGATTACCCTTTTTGATCCCGGCACAGACCCTCGGTAGGGTGGGCACGCGTCTTGGTGCCCACCAGAGCAGGTTATGGACATTCGACCAGCTGTATCAGCTGCTATATTCGACGGTCACCGAGTCGAGTCGCACCTGCTGGGTCCCGTCGCCGACGAGGAATGCTTTCACGTGCAGGGTCCCCGTGCCAGCCTCTTTGGCAAAGGTGCCGATGTGAGCGTTTACCTGGGCCGAGGAGTTTGTCTGGTGCTTGGTGCTGGCCTGCTTCCACTTTGTGCCATCGTGAAAGTACCAGGTATTGCCGTCAGGCGAGAGTTGGTAATGCACGGAACCCTTGCTTTTAGGTCCAACGGTCGCAGTGAAACTGCTCAATTGAGTATAACTAAGTCCTTTCCTGGTGGTAACAGATGGCCTCCCGGTGGAGTAAGAGCCCGGCGGGTACTTCATCAGGAATGTGGAATAATTCGCCTCAGTGCCGTCATCAAACACCGAATAGCCAACCACATAGATATTATCGAGGTCATCGACGCCGCACGACCGCGTCACATCCTTGTAGCCGATCCGGTTGAAGGTTTTCGCGAATCCGGAAAACATGGCAGCTTTGCGCGTGTACTTGACCGTACGGACATGCGTGTCCGACTGACAGGTGACCGCGGCTACGATGCGGCCGGAGGTATCGACTGAGCCACGCCAGGCGTCGGGAGGGCTGTAGTCGCGCAACCCGTTGCAGGTAAAAATTTGGGGCCACCCTGAGGCGGTAAGCTGGCTACCCTTTTTATTGTAGCGAGTAACCAACAGTTTGCCTTCGTCTTCGTTCGTTCCCTGGCTCGTTCCAACCAGGCAGTAGTCGCCGTTCGTATCCTGGGATACCGAGAAATACTCGTCGTTGCTATCCAAGTCGGAATCCCAGACCTTGGGCCAACCCGGCAGCACGTTTCCGTTCGTGTCGAGTTTATAGAGCACTGCACTGCGCTCGCAGCACCAAGGTTTTGTATAACCGGCCATCACCAAGTTTCCATCGGAGTCCTGGATGAGGTCATACGCGAAGTTCTTCTCACTCCCTGGGACCTGATAGGTTTTGGGCCACCCGCTCACCAGGGTGCCGTCCTGCTTGTATTTCACCAGCACCATTGCGTCATAACCAGTGGGGCCGGAGCTTCCGCAGACCACGATATCACCTTTCGTATCGATGATCACTGACGTCCCAAACGCACGGCTGCCCACCGGATAGCGGGGCCAGCCAACGAGGAGTTTGCCATCGGGGTCGAACCTCCAGATGGTCATGTAGAACTGGTGCGTGCTGGTAATCGTATAGCCCGCCACCGTGATATTGCCTTTTTCGTCCACCACGACATCCTGGCCTTCATTCCATTGATAATACGGGTCCGTATAGAGTTTCGGCCAGCCGGGGAGCAGTTTGCCATTTTGACTATACTTGCTAAGAATCAGTTCACCCCGGAGTGGGATGGCGTTAATGTCCGTGTTGGAACCAACAGCCACTATTTTGCGGTCGGGGCCAACCGTGGATCGATGGTATTCAGGTGCGCGCATGGGACGAGGGTCCTTGTAAAAGCTTCTCCAGAAGACCCCGGGAAGTTTTTTGAGTTCCGCAAGCGAATTCCCTCCACTGTTGACAGCAATCACCTCTGAGAGGAAGATGTATTCCGAAGCGTGGTCGAAGTGCCAGGTCTTTTTGTGCATCTGACCAGAGGCGCTTGGGACAAGCACCGTAGTGCCGCATACCAAGGCCAGAAGAACGCAAAGACAGAAACATTTTAGGAATCTCATAGCCAACCTCCTTTCTTGTCGCTTCGTCTGCCATCGCCATTGCCCATCCGGGGGACCCCCAGGTCACCTGGCCTCCCTCTCCTCACCGGCGAATTTTCGTGTATCGGCAACGAGCTTTCGGAAGAGAACTGCGGAGACGGCTGATAACCGGCGGCGATTATGCCTCTTCATATGTTCGAGTGTTCCCTGAAATGATCGCTGTGGATGTCTTTCGCCGTGAGCCATTGTTATCTCCTTCTCGCGAGCCACACCGTTGCGCTAGTATATTTATCTCACAAATGAAGAGAAATTTCTCGATTTTTCTCACTGTCCGAAGACATCCCCGGCAGTGAATACAGGAGCTCAACCTACAGAATATACTTGGCATTTCACGAACGTGAGGGTATCAAGAAGGTGATGGTGATCGTTCTGGTCTCCTACCGCTTCAGCCCAACGATGCACTCTCCTTTTCGGAGGTCTCTCTTATTCCGCATACGAAACTTTTCGCCCTCACAGGTCTCTTGGCGAAACATGGTTTTACAGAGGAGTGATAAGAAATTGCTTTTCGAGGCTTTTGGGGTAGCGGGCGCCGCCTATTCTGTCAAGGACATTTCTGTGCCGATTTCAGGAGACATGAAGGCAGGAACCACCAAGGCACAGCACCGTGGTGGTCGGCTCGATGCGGAGTTGGCTGCAAATTGGACTTCCGGCGCTCTGTGTTGATCCCGGAGTGCCCGAAAGGCGATATCTCCCCCGGATCGAAGACAAGCTGCCCCAATGAATCCAGCGGGGAGTCCCTCCAGCGACGAACTCTCAGTGGATGGCGAAGACAGGCTCTTCATATCCGGGCCAGCAGTCGTCGAAATCCTCAATGACAACCGGCCCGTCTTCAGGCGCTTTGATTTCTGCCGCATGAGGACCGGGATGCTGCTTCGATAGCCCGAGCGCTGAGGGATTTGTTGTCCGGTTGAACGCCTGTTCAGGTATGGATATCTGCCTTCTGTATCGCGCTGTTGGCGGTGCAACCCTTCGATTGCAGATATCTCTCCTGGCCCTTGAGATCTCAAGGTCTTGGCAAGGTATATGAGAAGCAATGCCCTACTGCCTCAATGCTGAATTTCTTTAGAAATTAAAAACCTTTGCTTCAGCGGCGAGATCAATCAGATGTGGCCCACCATCCAGCATCATATTGTTGAAGAACTTGGACTCGTCGACCTGACGAGCCTTGGCGCAGGGAATTCAGACTCCTATAGGGACTTCCTTCTCCACCAGATAAGGAAGATAGTCGTTGGGACAGTCACCCGTCGCAGTCTTTGCATTGAGATCCCTGGTCTTGTCCGCCCACGTTACTCCCCCGTCAATAAAGAATAGATTTACCTTATGTTCTTTTGTGCGGGCAATTTTTGCAAGTTGGAAGCATCTCGTTGCTGCTTCAATGTCGTTTTTACTCAAGACAAAAAGAAAGTTGGCCATAGACTTCATCCTTTTGGCTAAGAGTTGAACAGATAATTGGAGCAAACATTCTCGAGGCTACCGAAATCTCGAGCCAGAATCAAGCCTGATTCGATAGGGTGAGGTGATAAGAAGTCCCATCTTGAGACTTTTTGGGCAGCAGACGTCGCCGATTCTGTCAAGGACGCTTTCGTGCCGATTTCGTGGTGTGTGAAAACAAGGGCCATCACAGTGCGACACCTTGGTGATGAGGATGATGCGTAGCCTTGCAGAAAGCAGATTGACCGATGGCTCCGGTATGGATAGCTGCATTGTTCACTGAAGAATCAGCGATCAAAAACCTGTCTATACAGGGACTATATCGTCAACGAACAACCGGTGCTTCTGGGACGGATGATCCTATGGTCTGTCTCGTTGCTCAATGGCTTTTATGGCAATCTATGGCGGTAATCCTCATCACTTCATCCCCTTTCGGCCTGATATCCACATCAATGCTTGGGTTTGATTCATTTCGCGCAGAAGCAGTTTCACATCTGCAATGAATTTATGGCAGGAAGTAGCCATTGGCAGGTAGAATCGGAAAACGGTGACGAGAAAAGGAGGCTGGGGAGAAGTCCCCAGCCAAAAGCCTTTTACTGGTCGTCATCGTCCTCGGTCGGCGGAGAAGAATACTGATACACAATTAGATTGCCTTCGAAAAGGTAATCTTTGGGGGTCCAGCCTTTCATTTGCCCCGACACTGCTGGTGATGTATCTGTGGCCGGAGTGCCGCAATTCACATCTGCCGAAAGTACCAGCCAAATCTTTGCACCCACGGCTCCAGAGAGAGGCATGGGTGTGAAGTTGGTTCATCGTCAGGTATAGGCAAACCCGTAACTATCTCCCTACTCCCATTAATCTGAAGGTTCCCCGCAGGGCTAGATTGGCGGGTGCCTAAACAGATCAAATTGTATCCGGGATATGGATCGGGGTAGTAAATTAGTGTGTAAGAAGTCTTGGGAACGAGCTTTTTACCCTCAAAGGAATATTTGAACTTATCTCCCAACAAATTGTACTTCAATTGTCCCCATCGGCCGGTGGGAAGGATGGGCCATGGACCCGCTTGAGTGGGACAGACGGAGTCGCCATCCGAGTCGCCATAGCATTTCTGGAAGAGAAACAGCTTCCCTGTCTTTGTTCCAAGCAGTGCTTCCTCGTCTCCCCCTGGATCAGCCATTGCAGCCGATGCGAGGACGGTCAACATCATAATCATCATCAGAACTGCTGTCTTTTTCATAATGCCCTCCTTGTCTAGCCTCCGTAATCGGCAAACTTTCTTTTTACTCTGTGCCGTTGTATATAATCCATAATAAATAAATTATATATTTATCATAAAGCTTATATTCATATTTTCACCAAAAAAACTACTCGAAACATACAGGAGCTTTCCATGCGAGAGAAAGATATCAAACGACAGGTTTTGAAGCAACTGAAGAAGGAATTTCCCAACTGGCGCCGCTTGTCCAGAAAGGAGAAGAAACGGATCGCCAAAGAAGTGTTGCAGAGCGTGCTGGCGAACTATTCCAGTAACTAACAGGCAACAGCTATCCCTGTTCATGAACTGACCAACACCCCGATACCGATGCCAGGGATAATAAAGTTGGCAGAGATGGAGCTATTCATCGAGGGTGCAACCCGCAGTCTTTTGAGTTTCCCCATGAGACGTTGGCCAACCAAGTCTGAGGACCCGGAACTCCAGGCCATTGATGCGTTAGTAGATGACCTGGTAGTGAACCGTTTGCTGGAGCCGGAAGGTTACACGCCGAGCATGAGAGATCTGTTTCCCTGCCATTACCTGCGGGCTGAATTGCTGAAGGCTTTGCGATACTCGGAGGTCAGCTATCGCAAGTATTGCAGGGATGTGATCAATCGGATGGACAGCAAGAGACAACGAGCTTTCATTCATCTGCCGCTGCACCGGGCAGTGACCATAGATCATACCCAGTTGAGCCATTTTCGTAACAGCTTGACCGTCGTTCAATTGGTAAATCTGATGGTGTATATGATTCATCTCTTGATCAAGAGCGGCCGGGTAGCCTATCCATTCCAGGTTTGCGGGATTGATTCCACTGATGTGGCGGTCGTTTCGTGCCCGAGACCTCTGGCAACAATTGAAGTCGGCAGGCAAAAGTTCGCATCTATGCAGAACTGGATGCAGATTGCGGCAAGCGCCGCAAGAAGAGGGATAAATCGGAGTACTTCGTTGGTTATCGTATCCATACTCTGGTCGCCATTAACCCGAATACGGGACTCAATTATCCGTTGTTCTCCCTGGCTGCACCCGGCAACCATCATGACAACCTGTTCCTGCCCCAGTTGGTTGCCTTTCGTCATGCGATGGGACTTTCCATAGACATCATCACCGTCGATGAAGGCTACATCGACACGGAGCAAAACGAGCAAATCCAGAAAGACTATGGGGTTACTATTATCACCCCAGCCAAAGAGAAGGCCGTTATTCCGGATCATGTCGACCCGCAGAGTGGCGCTGTTTACTTGAATGAGCACTGCGAAGTGCCCATGCGCTACGCCGGCAGAACCGATAAGAGACATGAGTTTCACTGCGCAGCCGAGAGGTGCTTCCATGCACCGGTTTGTTCGCAGTGCCGAGAATTCCGCTGTATGCCGAGCTCTTCGGCCAAATCCCGGATCAAGTGTATGGTGTTGATGAGACCAGAACATTCACAAACACATAGAGCGTTGCTTCAACCTGCTCAAACACCGAGAGAGATTGGAGCCTCTGCGCGTGAAATCTCAGCATGCGACGTTAGTTGCGGCAACTATAGCGCAGATAGCTGGTATTGTGCTTGAAATCGTTAGAACCCGTAAAACGGAAAACAAAGAGGAAGCACCCAAGCAGCTGAAAATGGTCTGTTGCTAAGCAGCGAAACGGCCTGCGGCGTCGCCCAGTTCTCTTTGACTTGCTGAAGGATGAAGCGTTCAAGACAGAGTGAGCACAGACATATCCAGATTTAGACATAAGCCACAAGCGCCACCAGACATCATTCGCTCCTCTGCTCAAAGAGTCAAGAGACATTGCCATCCACCTCAAAATTTAAACCTCAGAGTAACAATTTAAAATCTCTCTTGTCTCCAAAACCAATTTTTTCATCTTCAAATAAAAATCTCATCACCTCCTCTCTTGTTCAAACCGAGAGAATTTTGTCCAATTGTTGCGAATGGCTGAACCTCGTGAATACTTTCAAACTTACCGGGCGACGCTTCCCCTCACTCCCAAAGCCTTGATTACCAAGCCACGTCCATATATACATGGGAAAACCTGATGAGTCACAACAAGAGGTGAAAAGAACCGAGATTTGCACAAGTTTAGCAATCCCCGAAGGAAGTGACCAAAGCTGAGGGTCAATGCGAAACGATCAGCAAACCCTTATCAAGGGGAATAGGAAGCAGCAAAAGCAATCACGGTGCTGAACAACGCCGGAATGGGACTACCGGAACAGGTGACGTAGTAGACGGCCGATTTCGTAAGACAACCGTTGGATCGGCAGCATTCCGGTTTCTCGGGGTGTGATGGAAAGGCCTAAAACAGGGCTATCAAGAATAGGAGGTGTAGATGAGCTCGGGGCGGAGAGTCAGGTCGGAGCACATGAGGATGTAATGACCGTTGCCATCATTGCCCCCTTTTCTGTGGCAACTTTCAAGATGCCGGTCAACATCGTCGCCCAAGATGCCATGATGGGGACCTTTATCACCTCAGTTGGCGGAGTCATTTTCTATCAAGGACCGAGCATACTTTTTGGCTGGTCTGTTTGGTTCTCTCACCTTGGACTGTGTCTCCATGCTGGTACCTTTTTTATGAATCGCATAAGCGCGAACACAGCACTGCTAATGTGCGAGCCATATTCCTCTTGAGCATAGGCTTGGCATTTTTCGGCCCTTTCATTTATTATGGCGGATACTTTATTCATCCTGATGCGCTAAATGGGCTTTTACCCCTGTTCCTTCCCCTGTGGCAATGGATCGGTTTGGGTATCGTGTTGGGAGGGGTGGGTTTATGGTTGAATCGAAAGCACAAGGTCTAAAGCCGAGTTCATCTCACAGGGGCCGGCCGCAGAGCCCTGGCGCCCAGCATAGACTCGGGGCTGACGGATTCTGGCCGCAGGTCGTCAGGTATGTCCATCCGGCATCACCCGGCCGATATGTGAAACCAAACCATCGATCCGAACCACAAGATAGACCGGCCAAAGGGCGATGAATAATTGTAGCGCCGCAGAACCCCGGTGAGGTTGACCGGGATCACCCGCTTCCATTCGTCCAAAGAAAACCCCAAAATGGGTTTGGCGATCATGACGTTTGAATTTGAGGGCTGGCCAGTCCTTATGGTAATCTGCTTCAGGACCGGTCACAAGCGCATGCGGTCAAACCTGTCCGAACGATGAGTTTGCGCAGGAGGTGCGTGGAACGGCGGCCGGCTTGATAAATCGCGAAAGGGACCCGCCATGGACCTGATCCAGGAAATCCTTGCCAACGAAGTCTTCCCTGCGGTGGGGTGTACAGAACCAATCTCGTGTGCTTATGCGTGCGCAGCCGCCGCGGAGCAACTGAACGCGCCCGTGGATCGCATCGAACTCGCGGTCGATCCGGGCACCTTTAAGAACGGGGCGGCGGCTACCATTCCGAACAGCGGGGGTCAGAAAGGGAACGTCATCGCCGCCGCTCTGGGGGCGATGATCGCGCAATCGAGCCTGCGGCTGGAAATCCTGCGCGAGGTCACTCCGACAATGCTGGCCAAAGCCAACCGGTTGATCGACGACGGGCGCCTGTCCTACAAATGCCGAGGAGAGCTCGGCACCTTTCAAGTGGAAGTCCTTGCCGAGGGCGGCGGATCCGTTGTTTACTGTATTGTCTCGGAAGGACACGCCAACATTACCCGCCTGGAAAAAGACGGCCAATCCGTCATTACCGGTCACCCCCATGCCGGCCCCCAGACCGCCGCTTACCGCGACCGGCTCAGAACCATGCAATTGGAGGCGGTTCTGCGAGAGGTCATCGTGCTCAAGGACGAGTCACGATCCTATATCCAGCACGGCATCGAGATGAACCTGGTCGTCTCGGAAAAAGGCGTTGCTCTGAAAAGAAATGCATACCAATTGCAGCAGATGATGACTCAGGGTCTGATGGCGGATGATTTGTTCTATCGCGTAAAACAACGGGTCGCCTCGGCCCTCGATGCCCGTATGGGCGGCCTGTCGGAACCGGTTATGACGAGCGGTGGCTCCGGCAACCAGGGGGTGCTCACCATTCTCCTGCCCTACCTGGTCGGGCTGGATCGGTCCGTTCCGTTGCCGCGCATCCAGGAAAGCATTGCCGTCAGCCATGCGGTGAATTCTTACATTAAGTGCTTCACGGGGGAACTGTCGGTCGTCTGCGGCTGCGCAATCTCCGCCAGTATCGCCGCAGCCATTGCGATCGTCTATCAGGCGGCAGGGATTGACTCGGAAAAGATCACCTATGCCGTAGACAATATCATCGCCGATCTCTCCGGGATTATCTGCGACGGAGCCAAACCGGGTTGCTCCATGAAGATCGTGACCGGAGCGGATACTGCTTTGCGTTCCGCGTTCATGGCCCTCGCCGGTTACGGCATTTCCACCGACGACGGGATTGTCGGCAGGTCGGCGGAAGAGTCGATTCGCAACCTGAGCAAGATATCGCTTGAGGGCATGGGGCTGGTGGATTCCACCGTGGTCCAGATCCTTCGAGAAAAAGCTCCTCGCCGGGTCCGTGCCTGAGCACCGGGAAGTCAGAAAGCGGAAAGACCCGGGATACCGCCCGCATCCCCTGCCGCGGGAGGTTTCGCCCGTTTCGAAAGCGGTCCCATCATGACGACGGGAGCATTGGGCCGCTGGCGGCCCCCGAACTACATGAACCCGAGAACCTTGGGCAGCCAGAGCACCAGACCGGGAAAGGCGATCAGCAGCAGAAGGCCGGCGAACATGGCCAGCAGGAACCAGACGACCCACCGGACCGTGTCTTCCATGGGCGCCCCGGTCAACCGGCAGCTCACCATGAGATTCACCGCCATGGGAGGCGTAAACTGTCCCAGAGCGATGTTGTAGGTCATCAATACACCAAACCAGACCAGGTCCCAGCCAAAGGCCTGGGCCACAGGAATGAAAAGAGGGCAGAAAATCAGGAATATGGAGATGCCGTCGAGAAACATCCCCACGATTACCAGGAATACCATGAGGATGAGGAGCACCGCCATGCTGCTGCCGTGACCGAGTTCCACCAGGCCCTTCGAGATAGGGTCCACGATGCCGAGGGTGCTTGACGCCCAGGCAAAAACGCTCGCCAGCCCCACCACGATCAGGATTACCGCCGAGGTCTCTGCCGATTCGATGAGCAGTTCATGAATGTCCCTCAGGGTCAGGGTCCGGTAGATAAAAAAACCGACCACCAGGCCGTAAGCCACGGCCATGACCGCCGCCTCGGTCGGGGTGAACCAGCCCGTCCGCAGGCCGCCTAGAATGAGCACCGGCGCCACCAGCGCCCAGAAAGCCTCTTTGAACGATTTCCAGATCTTTGGTCTCGGTTCGTCGGTCTGCTCAGCACCGAAATTGTAATAGAAGCTCAGAATCAGGGACGGAATCATGAGCATGACGCATGCGAGCACGCCCGGGATGACCCCGCCCACAAACAGGGCCGGTACCGTGGCCGATGGCACCAGGACACTGTAGACGATGAAAGCGACGGAAGGGGGGATGAGGATGTCGGTCGATCCCGCAGCCGCCGTCACCGTGGCCGCAAACGCCGGAGGATAACCGGCGCGCATCATGGCGGTCAGCATGACGCCGCCGACAGCGGCGGTGCACGCAGGGCCCGACCCGGAAATGCCGCCGATGACCATGGCCACCAGGATTGTGATTACCGCCAGGGCCCCCCGGCCACGCGCCAACGAAGGCCTCAGTGAAACGCAGCAGACGCTCCGCCACACCGGAACGATCGAAGATGGCCCCGGCGAGAACGAACATGGGTATGGCCAGCAGGGGATACTTGGCGATGCCCGTATAGACGTTGGTTGGAACAGCCATGATGCCGAGCTTGGCCAAGGCAATGGTCAGGGTCCCAGCCAGACCGAGAGAGACCGCAATGGGGGTGCCGACAACCAGGAGCAGGAAAAAGCACCCGAAGAGAATGCAGGCCATGAACATCAGCTCTTGCCCTTCCGGATGCGCATGATCACACCAATGGCGCGCCCGGTGATGACGACCGACAGAATCGGCAGCCAGACGGTGTAGAGCCACGTGGGAATCCCCAGCCCCGGCGAAGTCACCTCGAAGCGGTACTCGTCCCACGCCATCCGGCCGCCCAAAACGGCCAGAAGGAGGAAGGCGAAGCCCGACAAAGCGCTGGCGATCATCGTCATGTTCCGTCGTGCGGTGGGGTCGGAGCCGGTCCACGAAATAGCTGATGTTGAGGTGACCGCGTTTTGCCATCAAACTGGAGCTGCCGAGGAAAGTCATTGCGACCATCAGGAAGATCGAGAACTCTTCCGTAAAGGCAAAGGAAAAATTGGTGAGGTATCGCACCACGACGTTGGCAAAGGTGATGCATGCCAGCAAGCCGATGATGATGCCGGCCAGGTTTTCTTCGATCTTGAGGGGGATTCTGGTCCGAGGTTGATTGACACCCCCCGGCGGTTCACATTCCATGGTCATTTTCTCCAGGATGGGCAAGGGTGGAAACGCGAGCGTTCAGCGTTGCCGTTTAAAAGGTGAGCTTCGAATCCGCCTCGGGGTGGAGATCCCTGAATGAACGCCGGCCACCCCCAAAAGCTGAAGGCGCGCCTTGCCGGTCCTTGCAGGTGCGCGCCTTCCAAGTGATGCACGGGAGGGAGCTTGTCGGGAAAAGGGTTATTTGCGTCCTGCGATGGATGCTTCAGCCTTCTTGACCAGCTCGGGGCCGATCTGTTTGGCCCACTTGTCGTAGACCTCCCTGGTGCCCTTTTTGAATTCGGCCATCTCAGCGTCGTTCGGCTTAACCACATTTACCCCGAGCCCTTCGATTTCCTTGATCAGGCTGTAATCGGGCGGCAGCAGACCCTTGCGGGCCAGTTCGATTTCCTCCTTGCCCGCCTGGATGGCAGCCTCTTTTACGGCCTTCTGATCCTCGGGGCTCCAGCTGTTCCATACTTCCTTGTTGACGACAAAAATAAGGGGATCGGCCACATAACCCCACAGCGTCAGATTCTTCTGGTTGGCTGCGGAGTAAAGCTTGGCCGCCATGAAAACGGTGAGCGGGTTTTCCTGTCCGTCCACCGCACCGCTGGAAAGTGCCGGCACCGCATCGGCCCAGCTCATCTGAGTGGGATTGGCGCCAAGTGCCGTGAAAGTGTCGAGAAAAAGAGGAGAGCCGACCACTCTGATCTTGAGGCCCTTCAGGTCTTCGGGCTTGCGAATAGGCTGCTTGGAATTGCTGAGCTCGCGAAACCCGTTCTCGCCCCAGGCCAGAGGGACCACATCTTTGCTTTCCAGAATTGTGAACAGCTCTTTCCCGACATCACCGCCAGTCAGAGCATCTATGGCCTTGTAATCGGGCATCAGGAACGGCATGGAAAACAGGTTGAGCTGCTGCACCTGAGGCGACCAGTTGATGGTGGAGCCAATGGCCATGTCGATGGCTCCCTGGCGAATGGAGGTGAATTCCTTGGTCTGATCTCCACCCACCAGGCTGGTACCCGGGTACATTTTGACGTTGATGCGGCCATTGGTCTTTTCCTTGATCAGCTCCGCCCACCGTTCTCCGCCGACGCCCCAAGGGAAGGGTTTGCCCAGAACGGTAGAAAGCTTATATTCGCTTTTGTATTCGGCTGAATGAACCGGGGGAGGCGTGGTGAAAACGATCACTGCCAGGATTGCCAAAAACGTTCCGATCAGTCTTTTCATGCGGCCCTCCATTTGCTAGAAGTCTTCCGTCTATGCTGCGTAACCTTTTAAAATTGAACAACATTATGCTTGGATCATAGGGAACGATAGTAAACGGTGGTCAAGGTGTCAACCCTTTTGTTCACACCGTTTTGTTCACCCCGCAGGGTATCTCAAAAGCAGTCTTTGAGGTATTCTTTGCAGGTCTTTATGCTCTGAGGACAAGCTCTCGGGAAGTGAATAGGAGTCACGTGAACGGAAAGCGAATTGTCGGACGGGCTTGCCGGCCATGAACGTGCTGAGCGAAACATTCTCCCTTCTGGTCCTGATCAAGATGGGCACCGCCATTATCATGGTAATGGCCTTGACCTTCCTTGCGGAAGCCGTCAGCACTCGATTCGCCGGCATACTCTCCGGGTACCCTTTGGGGGCGGCCCTGAGCTTATTTTTCATGGGCTACGAGATCTCGCCCCAGTTTGCCGCCGAAAGCGCCCGCTATACCTGCCTTGGCCTTATTGCAACGCAGACGTTTGGCTATTGCTACCACCGAAGCTCTCTGTTGGCCCGGACACGGAGTAAAGCACACCAAATCCTTTATGCAGCCTTTGGCGGGCTTGCCGGATACTTTCTGGCCGCATCGGTCCTGCGGTCGGTGCAAGTCGATTTGCTCGCTGCGGTGCTGCTGGCAATCCTGGCCATCCTTGTCTTCCATTACCTCTTTCGCAACGCCGACAGCACAAACATCCAGAGAAGAACGCAGCTGAACCTGAAAGTCCTGTTGCTCAGAGCAGGCTTCGCCTCCTGTATCATTGTCCTGATTACCCTTACCGCCAATTTCGTCGGGCCGAGATGGGCAGGAATGTTTGCGGCGTTTCCCATGACCTTGCTGCCGCTTCTGGCAATTATTCATTTCAGTTACGATCCCGGGCACGTTCAGGCAGTCCTGAAAAACTTTCCAAAAGGATTGGGGGCGGCCGTCGCCTATTCCCTGGCCGTAGCGCTCTGCTATCCATCTTATGGAATCTATGCGGGCACAGCCATTGCCTATGGGCTGGCAACGCTTTATCTCGTATTGATTCGAGCCGGCGAATCTTTTGGCGGAAGCGGGAATGGCTGGAGCTGATTTTGACAGGAGTCTAATCCTTTTTGAGAAAATTTCTTTACGAATTTCTTGCCTTTTATTTTTTCCTGTGGTAAATAGGCAAGCTTGTTTATGGTGAAGTCATGAACAGTGCCTGGCTGGCGTCAGGAGCAGTGGAGAGGTACCCGAGTGGCCAAAGGGAGCAGACTGTAAATCTGCCGGCGAAGCCTTCGGAGGTTCGAATCCTCCCCTCTCCACCACCCGGTTATTCCATGTAGGAGATAGTGGCATCGAACAAAAGAGGTCATTGTCGTTGGGACTACATTCAGTTTTTGCTGAAAGTTCTGAGAGCGAGAACAGGAAGAAGCGCTTGCTTTTTAACCTCCAATGCAGAGTTCCCACATCAAACGATGGACCTTTCTTTGAACCCCTGACTGCTTTCTCAAGGGCCCACGTAGCTCAGTAGGTAGAGCACTTCCTTGGTAAGGAAGAGGTTCACCGGTTCGATCCCGGTCGTGGGCTCCATGTCCGTTCTTGTGAGAGAAGGCAGATTCAGCCGCGATGCTTCCTTGGGATCGGCGCCTCTTAATGACATCAGTGGCATCTGGTTTTTGAGGTTGGAACCCGTATCGCGTAATAGATAAGACAATTAATCAGGAGGAACAGCGATGGCTAAGAAGAAGTTTGAGCGGACGAAGCCGCATGTGAATGTGGGGACGATTGGTCACATTGATCATGGGAAGACGACGCTTACGGCAGCCATTACCAAGCAGTTGGCGAAGCAAGGGAAGGCACAGTTTGTGCCCTTTGATCAGATCGACAAGGCCCCGGAAGAGCGCGAACGGGGGATCACCATCGCTACGGCTCACGTGGAATACGAAACCGACAAGCGACATTACGCCCACGTGGACTGCCCGGGTCACGCGGATTATATCAAAAACATGATCACGGGGGCGGCGCAGATGGACGGGGCCATTCTGGTAGTGGCCGCCGATGACGGTCCGATGCCGCAGACGCGGGAGCACATACTGCTGGCCCGTCAGGTCGGGGTGCCCTACATGGTCGTCTTTTTGAACAAAGTGGACATGGTGGACGATCCGGAACTGATTGAGCTGGTCGAGTTGGAGATGCGGGAGCTTTTGACCAAGTACGGTTTTCCGGGAGATGACATCCCGATCGTCAAGGGTTCGGCCCTGAAGGCTCTCGAGACGGACAATCCGGACAGCCCGGAGGCGGCCTGTATCGCCGAGTTGATGGACGCGATAGACGGTTACATTCCCGCGCCGGTTCGCGACATCGACAAGCCGTTCCTGATGCCGATCGAGGACGTGTTTTCGATCAGCGGCCGGGGCACGGTGGTGACGGGCCGGGTGGAGCGCGGGGTGGTCAAGGTCGGCGAGGAAGTGGAAATCGTTGGCTTCAAGCCCACGTTCAAGACGGTTTGCACCGGTGTGGAAATGTTCCGCAAGACTCTGGACCAGGGTTTGGCGGGGGACAACGTCGGCGTGCTCTTGCGCGGCACGAAGCGGGATGACGTCGAGCGCGGCCAGGTGGTGGCCAAACCGGGCTCCATCACCCCTCACACTAAATTCAAGGCCGAAGTCTACGTTTTGAAGAAAGAGGAAGGCGGCAGGCACACGCCGTTTTTCCCGGGATATCGGCCTCAGTTTTATTTCCGGACTACTGACGTGACGGGCATCATGACCCTGCCGGAGGGGGTGGAGATGGTGATGCCGGGTGACAACATCAGCACGGAAGTTCATCTGATCACCCCGGTGGCGCTCGAAAAGGAGCTCCGTTTCGCCATCCGCGAAGGCGGGCGCACGGTCGGCGCCGGCGTGCTCACCGAAGTTATTGAATAACGGCAACGCAGAAGAACAGGATAAACGACCATGCGAGTTCTCGTAACCTTGGCGTGCGCGGAATGCAAACGGCGCAATTACACCACGACAAAGAATAAGCGAACGACGCCCGAGAAGCTGAGCTTCCGTAAATATTGCAGGTTTTGTGACACTCATACGGAACACAAAGAAACCAAATAGATGCTACTGACAAGAAGCAGATTGCATAAATGGACCTGACGAAGCTGTTTCAGAAGAAAAGTGATGATGGTGGGGGACGCTCCAGCAAAGTTCAGAAGACTGAACTGGCCAAAAAGGGTCTCCAGAAGGTCGTAAAGACCAAGAAAGCCGATACTGCCAAGAAGGCTCCCAAGAAGTCCGACGAAAACACGGTGCCCTTGTGGGAGCGCTTGCGTCAATATCTGAGAGAAGTGGTCTATGAGTTGCGCAGGGTGGTTTGGCCGTCGCGCAAGGAAACCCTTGGGTCGACATCGGTGGTTCTTTTCATTGTAATCCTCTGCGGGATCTTTCTGGGGGTTGTGGACTTGGTTCTGAGCCGCCTGATTCGAGTTTTTGTCGGATAGAGAGAATCCTTTTCGCTTCGAAGAAAGAGGCGTTCGCATCGAACACCAGTTTCAGCGGAGAAGTTTCGTGGCGATGAAGTGGTACATCGTACATACATATTCAGGTTTTGAGCACAAGGTCAAATCGGCTTTGGAGGAACGCATCAAAACCGGCGGAAAAGAGGCTCTCTTCGGCCAGATTCTGGTGCCTACGGAAAAGGTCATCGAACTGGTGAAGGGACAGCGCAAGGCTTCATCCCGCAAGTTCTATCCCGGCTACATTATGGTGCAGATGGAATTGGACGATGAGACCTGGCACCTGGTGCGCCATACTCCCAAAGTGACAGGCTTTATCGGCAGCCAGGAACGGCCCATATCGCTGTCCGACGAAGAAGCGGAGACCATCATCCTGCAAATGCAGGAAGGTGCTCAGAAGCCGCGTCCCAAGTACCGCTTTGAAAAAGGTGATGAGGTGCGCGTCATTGACGGTCCTTTTGCCAACTTTAACGGAACCGTGGACGAAGTGATGCCGGAAAAGGGGAAAGTGCGGGTGCTCGTCAGCATCTTCGGGCGATCGACACCGGTTGAGCTTGATTTCGTTCAGGTTAATCGCCTCTAAGTATCGAGGCCGCTGGAATACAGATCAGGAGTCAAGAACAGGATGGCAAAAAAAGTTGTAGCAAACATCAAATTGCAGGTCTCCGCCGGGCAAGCGAATCCCTCCCCTCCCATTGGCCCTGCCTTGGGCCAACATGGTGTGAACATCATGGAATTCTGCAAAGCGTTCAACGCGCGGACGCAGGGGCAGGAGGGGATGATCATTCCAGTGATCATCACGGTATTTGCCGATCGCAGTTTTACCTTTATCACCAAGACGCCGCCCGCGGCTATTCTCCTCAAGAAAGCCGCACAAATTGCCAAGGGTTCCAGCGAGCCGAATCGCACTAAAGTGGCGAAGGTTACCAAGGCGCAGGTTGAGGAGATTGCCCGGTTGAAAATGCCGGACCTCAACGCTCGGGACTTGGAGGCTGCTGTCATAACGATTGAGGGAACAGCCCGGAGCATGGGGATTGAAGTGGAATAGGGATGCGTCTTCAGTGACGTATTGACCGTTAAGTCTTTGGAGAGTTGAAGATGGCGAAACACGGAAAAAAATATCGTGCTGCGCATGCCAAGATTGATTCCGGCAGGCGTTACACCTTTCATGAAGCCGTCCAACTGGCGACAGAATGCACCTTTTCTAAATTTGACGAAACCCTGGATATCGCAGTGCGCCTGGGGGTTGACCCCCGCCATGCGGACCAGATGGTGCGCGGCACCGTCCTGCTGCCCAACGGGCTTGGCAAAACCGTGCGTGTGCTGGTGTTCGCCAAAGGAGAAAAAGTGAAAGAGGCTCTCGATGCCGGGGCCGATCACGCCGGCGGCGACGAACTCGTCGATAAGATCAAGGAGGGCTGGCTTGAATTCGACAAGACCGTGGCCACGCCCGACATGATGGGTGCGGTCGGGAGAATCGGCAAGATCCTTGGACCGCGTGGCCTCATGCCCAACGCCAAAATAGGAACGGTGACCTTTGATCTGCACAAAGTGGTAAAAGAAATCAAGGCGGGCAAGGTTGATTTCCGGGTGGAGAAGACCGGCATTGTTCACGCCCCCATGGGCAAGGTCTCTTTCGGCGAGGAGAAACTGATCCAGAACATCTCTGCGTTCATGGATACGCTCATTCGCCTTAAACCATCCGCAGCCAAGGGCACCTATTTGCGTGGTATTGCCATTTCAACGACGATGGGACCTGGAATTCAGATCGATCCGCTGGGTGTGAAGTCGATTATGGGATAGTTCCCGATCGCGGGAACTCATTGGCGCAAATGAAAAAACTGCCGCTGGGTGCTTTCAGCTGTCTGAGACCGTAGGTACATCTGAGAGGTGTTTAAAACCCCTTCAATTTCAGGGAACCTACCGAGATGGATGAAGGACTCAATCAGGCTCACGGACTCAAATGACCGATCCTCGCGGGCTCCTGCCTCTGCTGGAGCAAACGGGATGAAGTCGAAAGCGCACCGGCAGAAGAAGGGAGGGTAGAAAGACTTTGGAGCGAACCAAGAAGGAGCAAGTGGTTGCCGACCTGCATCAAAAGCTGCGGCGTGCCAGCGCGACGATACTCACCGATTTCAAAGGACTGAGTGTCGCTGAGATCACCGACTTGCGCAATGCTCTGGCAGCAGAGCAAATCGATTACTGTGTGGTCAAGAACACGCTCATGCGCCTGGCAAGCAAGGATACCAGCGCTTCCGCGCTGCAGTCTCACCTGGTGGGCACATGCGCGGTTGCCATCAGCTATGGGGACCCGTCGGTTCCGGCCAAGATCATCAAAAAATACAGTAAGACCAATGAGAAGCTGAAGATCAAAGCCGGCGCCTTAGGTACGAGCCTCCTCACGGTTGATGAAGTGGGCGTCCTGGCCGACTTGCCGCCGCGAAAAGAGCTTTTGGGCAAACTCTTGGGGACCCTCAAGGCCGTACCTACAGGCCTGGTTACCGTTTTGAGCGGGGTGCCGAGATCGTTTGTTGGTGTGCTGGCTGCTATTCAGCAGCAGAGAGAACAAGCCTAATTCCAAATGGAGGAAGTAAAAAATGTCCAATGTGAGTAAAGAGGATGTCATCCAGTTTATTGAAAATATGACGGTATTGGAGCTGAGCGGTTTTGTGAAGGAACTGGAAGAGCGCTTCGGAGTGAGTGCCGCTGCGCCCATGGCCATCGCTGCCATGCCCGGAGCGGCGACTGAGGCGGCCCCGGTTGAGGAGCAAACCGAGTTCACGGTGCTGATTACCGGTGTGGGTGACAAAAAGATCAATGTCATTAAAGAGGTGCGAGTAGTCACCAGCCTGGGTCTCAAAGAAGCCAAGGACTTGGTGGAAAAGCTTCCCGGTGTGGTGAAGGAAGGCATTCCCAAAGCGGAAGCGGAAGCAATTGCCAAACAACTGACCGAAGCAGGCGCCACCGTCGAAATCAAATAAGTTCCCTTTTTCCGCTTGTCCATCGGAAATCGGCTGAACGCATGCTCAAGCCGGTTTCCGATTTCAATTTTTTGGCACCTTAATAATCAGGAGAGTGCGTGGATTCTGGTTCTGATGATGAATATCAAACGAATCACCCTTTGCTCAGCAGTTATTAAGTTGCAGGAGTCAACATGCCAACCGCTTTAACTCACGAATATCGGGTACGGAAGAATTTCGGAAAGATCCAGAGGATTGTGGAGATCCCCAACCTGATCCAGATGCAGAAGGAAAGCTACAATCAGTTTCTGCAGCGGGATGTCCGCCCGGAAATAAGAAGCGATCACGGACTTCAGGAAGTCTTCAAAAGCGTCTTTCCCATTGACGATTTCAGCGGCACGGCTTCCCTGGAATTTGTTCAATATAGTTTTGGCGAAGTCAAATACGACGTCGAAGAGTGTCTGGCTCGAGGAATGACCTATGAAGCACCCCTGAAAATCGTGGTGCGGCTGGTCGTATACGATGTTGACAAGGAAGCCGGCACGCGCTCCATCCGAGACATCAAAGAGCAGGAAATCTACTTCGGGACCCTGCCGCTCATGACCGACAACGGGACCTTCATTGTCAACGGCACCGAACGGGTGGTCGTGAGCCAATTGCATCGGTCTCCGGGGATTTTCTTCGACCATGACCGGGGAAAGACGCACTCCAGCGGAAAGGTCCTCTACTCGGCGCGCATCATTCCCCTTCGCGGCTCATGGCTCGATCTTGAATTCGACCCCAAAGACATCCTTTACAACCGCATCGACCGCCGCCGGAAATTCCCCGTGACGGTGCTTCTGAAAGCCCTCGGGTACACCGCCGAGGACCTTCTGAACTACTTCTATCCGAAAGAGAAGATCTTCATTGGCAATGAGGTCTTATCCGAAAAGCATTTGAATCCCGATATTCTCATTGGTAGCCGTGCCACGGATGACATTGTCCATCCTGAGACCGGTGAAATCCTCATCAAACGAAACAGAAAGCTTGGAAAGCAAACACTCAAGCGTCTTCAAGAAGTCGGCATTCGTCGACTGCCGGTGAAAACGGCCGAACTGATCGGACGCGTCCTCGCGCAGGATGTGGTTGACTACAACACCGGGGAGATTGTGGCGGAGTGCAACGACACGATCAGCGAGAAGATGTTGGCCGAATTCCTGGAGCGTCAGGTGCGCGATCTGGAGCTGCTCCATCTCGAGGGGCAGGATGTCAGCCCGTCTTTTCGCAACACGTTGCTCATGGACAAGGTCAATACGCGGGAGGATGCCCTCATCGAAATCTACCGGCGCCTGCGCCCGAGCAACCCGCCCACGATCGAGGTGGCGACCGAGTTTTTTAAGAACCTGTTCTTCAGCCCCGATCACTACGACCTCTCGGAAGTGGGCCGGTTCAAGCTCAATCTCCAGTTGGGTCTCGACGTACCGCTCGAGTACCGAACCCTGCGCCGGGAAGATATCCTCGTGGCCGTGCGCCACCTCATTCGCTTGAAGGATTCGCAGGGGGCCGTTGACGACATTGACAACCTGGGGAATCGCAGGGTTCGGGCCGTGGGAGAACTGCTGGAAAACCAGTATCGCATCGGTCTGGTGAGGATGGAACGGGCGATAAAGGAACGCATGACCCTCCAGGAAGTCGAAGCGCTCATGCCCCACGATCTCATCAACGCCAAACCGGTTTCGGCGGTGGTCAAGGAATTCTTCGGTACCAGCCAGCTTTCGCAGTTCATGGACCAGACCAATCCGCTCTCGGAGATCACCCACAAGCGGAGACTCAGCGCTCTGGGGCCGGGCGGGCTCACACGGGAGCGCGCCGGCTTTGAGGTCCGCGACGTTCATCCCACTCACTATGGGCGCATCTGTCCCATCGAAACCCCGGAAGGTCCCAACATCGGGCTGATTGTATCGCTTTCCACTTATGCTCGGGTGAACCCTTACGGTTTCATCGAAACCCCCTATCGCAAGGTCGAAAATTCCAGGGCCGGGAACAAAGTGCACTATCTCACCGCCATGGATGAGAAGGATTACCCCATCGCCCAGGCAAACGCGGCCCTCGATGCGAAGGGGCGTTTCACGAGCCATCAGGTTTCCTCACGGATGGCCGGCGAGTACGTCCTGGTACCGCCTGAAGAGATGCGCTACATGGACGTTTCTCCCAATCAGCTGGTGAGCGTTTCTGCTTCTCTGATTCCGTTTCTCGATCATGATGATGCGAACCGGGCTCTCATGGGTTCGAACATGCAGCGCCAGGCAGTGCCCCTCATTCAAACGCGGGCACCTCTGGTGGGCACGGGGATAGAAGGAAAAGTTGCCCGAGACAGCGGCGTGACCATTGTCGCCAGGAGAGCAGGAATTGTCGAGTATGTCGATGCTACCCGTATCGTGATTCGGGTCACCGAAGAAGAAATTGAAGCACGAAGCGCCGTCGACATCTACAAACTGATTAAATTCAAACGATCCAATCAAAACACCTGCATCAATCAGAAACCTCTGGTGCAGCAGGGCGATGTGGTGCTGAAGGGCCAAATCCTTGCCGACGGTCCCTCCACCGATCACGGTGAGTTGGCTTTGGGCAGGAACGTCATGGTCGCCTTTATGAGCTGGGGCGGGTACAATTTTGAAGATTCAATCCTCGTTAGCGAACGGATAGTCAAGGAAGACGTTTTCACCTCTATTCACATTGAAGAATTCGAGGTCGTTGCTCGAGACACCAAACTGGGCAAAGAGGATATTACGCGTGACATCCCCAACGTCGGCGAAGAGGCCCTCAAGGACCTCGACGAAAGCGGAATCATTCGCATCGGCGCTTATATTCAACCCAACGACATTCTGGTGGGCAAAGTAACGCCCAAGGGTGAATCCCAGCTGACCCCGGAAGAGAAGCTCTTGCGAGCGATTTTCGGGGAAAAGGCCAGTGACGTCAAAGACACCTCCCTGCGCGTCCCTCCCGGGGTCGAAGGTATCATTATCGACGCTAAAGTCTTCTCCCGCAAGGGCGTGGAAAAGGATGAGCGCACCCGGATTATCGAAGACCAGGAGATTGCCCGGCTGATGAAAGATCAGCGGGATGAAGTCGAGATCATCCGCAAGACGACGGTCCGGAGGCTGGCAAAGCTACTCGAAGGCAAGCCCAGCGACAGTTCCCTGAAAGACGGCAAGAAGGTATTTGCCAAGAAAGGTCAGGTATTTACTGAAGATCTGCTCCTCAAGCTCCCCAGTGCCATCTGGGCTCAAATCAGCGCCGCCAAAGACCCCTCTATCCCCATGGAGATTGAACTGATCGCGGAGAGCTACCGGCAGCAGGTGGAATTGGTAAAATCGCTTTTTGAAGAAAAAGTGAACAAGTTGAAGAGAGGCGATGAGCTCCCGCCGGGCGTAATAAAGATGGTCAAGGTGTATGTGGCCGTCAAACGGAAACTTCAAGTCGGCGACAAAATGGCCGGGCGTCACGGTAACAAGGGCGTGGTCTCCCGCATTCTGCCCATCGAGGACATGCCCTATTTTCCCGATGGCACACCGGTGGATATCGTTCTGAACCCCTTGGGCGTGCCGTCGCGTATGAACGTCGGGCAGGTGCTTGAGACTCACCTTGGCTGGGCTGCTAAAGGCCTCGGGCAACAACTGTCGGAGATGCTGGAAGCCCACAAACAGCGCGAGACGGTCCGGGAAAAGCTCAAACGGATCTATAACCAGCTCGAATTCGGCGCCTATTTCGAAGACGCCGGCGACAAGGAACTCAGGGCCTTGACCAACGACTTCAAGGAAGGGCTCCATGTGGCCTCTCCTGTCTTTGATGGCGCAGAAGAAGCTGAAATTAGACTTTTCCTCAAAGAAGCAGGACTTCCCGGAAGCGGTCAGATCACCCTCTTTGACGGACGCACCGGCATGCCCTTCGACCGCGCGGTTACGGTCGGGGTCATGTACATGCTGAAGCTTCACCATCTTGTTGATGACAAGATTCATGCACGTTCCATAGGCCCCTACTCACTGGTAACCCAGCAACCGCTGGGTGGGAAGGCCCAGTTTGGAGGCCAACGTCTCGGCGAAATGGAAGTCTGGACGATGGAAGCCTATGGCGCTGCTTATGCCCTTCAGGAATTTCTGACCGTGAAGTCTGATGATGTGGCCGGCCGAACACGAATGTACGAAAAAATCGTCAAAGGCGACAACACCCTCGAAGCAGGCCTGCCCGAATCGTTCAATGTGCTTGTCAAGGAATTGCAGGCCTTGGCGCTGGATGTCAGATTGCTGGAAGAAGACGAAGGGAATTAAACAAGGAGGTTCCTTTGAAAGAGCTTTACAGTCTTTTCATGAAGCCTAAGGACCCGTTAAACTTTAATGCGGTGAAAATCATGATTGCTTCCCCGGAGCGGATCAGAGAATGGTCCTATGGGGAAGTGAAGAAGCCTGAAACCATCAACTACCGCACCTTCAAGCCGGAACGGGATGGGCTCTTTTGTGCCAGGATCTTTGGACCCATCAAGGATTACGAGTGCAACTGCGGCAAATACAAACGCATGAAACATCGCGGGGTCGTTTGTGAAAAGTGCGGCGTTGAGGTCATCCAATCCAAGGTCAGACGAGAGCGGATGGGGCATATCGAACTTGCCGCCCCGGTTGCTCACATTTGGTTCCTTCGCAGTCTTCCCAGCAAGATCGGCAACCTGCTCGATCTAACCCTTAGAGAACTGGAAAAGGTCCTCTATTTCGATTCCTACATTGTCCTGGACCCCAAAGACACCTCGCTTAGCCGAGGGGAACTGCTGACGGAAGAAAAATATCGCCAACTGGTCCAGGAATACCCCGGGGGATTTACCGCCGGCATTGGTGCCGAAGCCATCAAAGAACTCCTCTCCGAACTGGACCTGGACAAACTCGCCGCGGAACTGCGCGAAGATATGTTCAAGACCAACTCCATGGCCAAACGCAAGAAACTGGCCAAACGTCTGAAGATCATCGACGCTTTTCGGGAGTCGGAAAATAAGCCCGAATGGATGATTATGGATGTCATCCCGGTTTTGCCGCCGGATCTCAGGCCCTTGGTTCCCCTGGACGGGGGCCGCTTTGCCACCAGCGATCTGAACGATCTTTACCGCCGGGTCATTAATCGGAATAACCGGCTCAAACGCCTCCAGGAGCTCAATGCCCCCGATATCATCATCCGCAACGAGAAACGCATGCTCCAGGAAGCCGTGGATGTCCTCTTCGACAACGGGAGGCGAGGGAAAACCATTACCGGGGCGAGCAAACGCCCGTTGAAATCGCTGAGCGATATGCTCAAGGGCAAGCAAGGGCGTTTTCGCCAGAACCTTCTGGGCAAGCGTGTGGACTATTCCGGCCGCACCGTCATCGTGATCGGTCCCAACTTGCGCCTGCACCAGTGCGGCTTGCCGAAAAAAATGGCGTTGGAGCTGTTTAAACCCTTCATCTACAACAAATTGGAAGAGAAGGGTTATGTCACCACGATCAAAGCCGCCAAGAAAATGGTGGAAAGAGAAACCCCTGAAGTGTGGGACACCCTGGATGAAGTCGTACGAGAATTCCCGGTAATGCTCAACCGGGCACCGACCCTGCATCGTCTCGGCATTCAGGCATTCGAGCCGATCCTGATCGAAGGCAAGGCGATCCAACTGCATCCCCTTGTCTGCACGGCCTTCAATGCGGATTTTGACGGCGATCAGATGGCTGTTCATGTGCCTCTCTCGATCGAGGCTCAGGTCGAAGCCCGCGTGCTGATGATGTCGACGAACAATATTTTAAGCCCCGCTCACGGGGACCCTATTATCGTCCCCTCCCAGGACATTGTCTTGGGGATCTATTACATGACGCGCGAAAAACCATTTGCCAAAGGGGAAAACAGCTTCTTTGCGAATCGAGGGGAAGTGCGCTGCGCCTATGACGCCGGGGAGGTCGAACTGCATGCGCGGATCCAGGTTCGTATGGGGGAAGAACGGGTAAAGACGACCGTGGGCAGAGTGCTGTTATCGGAGATCCTCCCTACCGACCTGCCCTTCTCGGCGATCAACCGGGTTATGAACAAGAAGGCTTTGGCCCAATTGATCGACATCTGCTACCGTCAGGCCGGGGTCAAGGCAACAGTGATTTTGGCGGACCAACTCAAGGACCTCGGGTATGAGTTCGCCACCCGCTCGGGACTTTCCATATCCATAAACGATATGACCATTCCCCAGCGGAAGCCTGAAATTATAACGCACGCCTTCGACATGGTGACCGAGATCGAGCGCCAGTACAACGAAGGGTTGATCACCGAAGGTGAAAAGTACAATAAGGCGGTGGACATCTGGGCCAAGGCTACGGAGGATGTTGCCGCCGAGATGATGAAGGAGATAGCGACCACCGAAATCATCGGCGCTGACGGTTTAGGCAAGCAGATTGAGGCGTTCAACCCCATTTACATGATGGCCGATTCAGGCGCTCGCGGGAGCAAAGACCAGATGCGTCAGTTGGCCGGAATGCGCGGACTGATGGCCAAACCATCGGGAGAAATCATTGAAACTCCGATCACGGCCAATTTCCGTGAAGGCCTTACCGTGCTGCAATACTTTATTTCCACTCACGGGGCTCGGAAAGGCCTCGCGGATACGGCGCTCAAGACCGCCAATTCAGGCTATCTCACCCGCCGCCTGGTGGACGTCTCCCAGGACGTCATCATTTCGGAACTCGATTGCTCGACCATGGACGGGATCGAGGTGGAGGCGCTTCTGGAGGCAGGGGAAGTCATCCAACGACTGGGCGAGCGCATCCTCGGCAGGATTGCCCATGAAGACATCGTTGACCCCGTGACCGGGGAAGTCCTGCTCACCGCCGGGTCGGAAATCGATGAACAGGCCGTGCTGCGCATCGAAGAAGCCGGCATTGAGCGCGCCCCCATTCGCTCGGCATTGACTTGTCGCAGTCAGCGCGGAATTTGCGCCATGTGTTATGGCCGCGACCTGGCTCAGGGAAAACTGGCCCAAATCGGCGAGGCGATCGGCATCATTGCCGCGCAATCCATCGGGGAACCCGGCACACAGCTCACCATGCGCACCTTCCACATTGGTGGAACCGCCAGCAAGAGCATCGAGAGGACCTCCATTACCAACCGCTATCCGGGGGCGGTGCGCTTTCTGAACTTGAACACGGTGCGCAACCGCGAAGGTGATCTGGTGGCCATGAACCGCAACGGCGAAATCAGCATTGTCAGTGAATCCGGCCGTGAGCGTGAACGCTACATCATCAATTACGGAGCCAAACTCAAGGTCGAGGACGGCCAACCGGTCGAAGCGGAAACCCTCCTGGCGGAATGGGACCCCTTTACTACGCCGATTCTGACCGACGTGGCCGGAAGCGTGAAGATGGGAGATATTGTTGAAGGTCAAACCATGCAGGAAAAACTCGACCCCGTCACCGGGAAGTCGAGCAAGGTCGTCGTTGAATACCGCGAGGCCGATGTCCGTCCCCGCATCTCGATCAAAGATGAAAAGAGCAGAACGGCTCGAGTCGGTGAAGGCGGGGGCTTTGCGCGCTACTTCATGCCCGTTGGGGCAATCCTCATGGTGAACGAAGGGGACCCGATCTTCCCCGGTGACGTGCTGGCAAGAATCCCTCGGGAAACCACGAAAACCAAAGACATCACGGGCGGTCTCCCGCGTGTCGCGGAGCTTTTCGAAGTGCGCAAGCCAAAAGAAAATGCGGTGATCACCGAGATCGACGGGACGGTCAGTTTCGGTAAAGACACCAAGGGTAAGCGTAAGGTCACCATTGCACCCGACGTGGGGGACCCCAGGGACTACCTTATCCCCAAAGGAAAACACATCAGCGTCCATGAAGGCGACTACGTTCGCGCCGGCGAACCGCTCATGGACGGATCTCCCAATCCGCATGATATCCTGACGGTTTTGGGAGAGAAGGAAGTAGCCAAATACCTGGTCGACGAGGTGCAGCAGGTCTATCGGCTCCAAGGCGTAAAGATCAATGACAAACACATCGAAGTGATCGTGCGTCAGATGTTGAAGCGCGTCCGGATTACCGAACCCGGGGACTCCGAGTTCCTCATGGGGGAACATGTTGAAAAGATCATTTTCGAAGAGGTCAATCAAACGCTGATTGCCGAGGACAAGCGCCCCGCAGCTGCGGAACCGCTTGCTGCTGGGAATAACGAAAGCTTCTCTCAGCACCCAAAGCTTTATTTCGGCAGCTTCCTTCCAGGAGACGACCAAAGTTTTGACCGACGCCGCCACTGCCGGCAAAGTTGACTATCTCCTCGGCCTAAAAGAAAATGTGATCATGGGCCGACTTATTCCTGCAGGCACCGGCTTGAGACCCTATCGCGATTTGCGCAGATGAAATCGCGGCGGCGGTTTCTAAAAGCTCTTGACAAAGAGGTTCTAACTCTGTAAAAAAGCAGTTTTGTAACTAAAGGCAATGAAACGTTTGAGGCCCAGGAAAGGGATTTCCGAAAGAAACGGAGAAAATGAGTAATGCCCACTATTAGCCAACTGGTTCGAAAAGGGCGAGAGGAGATCAGGAAGAAATCCAGTACTCCTGCCCTGCAAAGCTGCCCTCAGAAGCGCGGGGTCTGTGTCAGGGTGTATACGACTACTCCCAAAAAACCCAACTCGGCCTTGCGCAAGATTGCCCGCGTGCGTCTGACCAACGGGATTGAAGTGACGTCCTACATCCCGGGGATTGGCCACAATCTTCAGGAACACTCAGTGGTTCTCATTCGCGGCGGTCGTGTCAAGGACCTGCCGGGAGTGCGCTATCATATCATTCGCGGGACATTGGACGCTCTGGGAGTGGCCGACCGCAAACAGGGCCGTTCCAAATACGGTACCAAGAAACCGAAGTAGCGAAGTGTGGCAAACCTTTTCGGGGCCATGGCTTAAGATCTTCAGTCATGGCCTTATTTATCTTTCGAATAATTTGGTGGGGCGAGGATACTGATGCCAAGAAGAAGGGAAGTTCCAAAACGTGACGTTCTGCCGGATCCCAAACACAACAGCAAGCTGGTGGCTAAATTCATGAACAATGTCATGCGTTGTGGCAAGAAGAGTCTGGCCGAACAGGTATTTTACGGAGCCTTGAACCTGATTGAACAGCGCAGCAAGCAGGATCCCCTCGAAATATTTCATAAGGCCCTGGACAACGTCAGACCCGTTATCGAGGTGAAATCAAGGCGCGTAGGGGGTGCAACCTACCAGGTCCCGGTCGAGGTTCGCAATGAACGGAGGGATGCTCTGGCAATGCGCTGGATCATCAACTACTCCAAGCAACGTTCTGAGAAGACCATGGTTCAGAAACTTGCCGGAGAGTTGCTGGACGCAGCACAAAGCCGTGGCGGATCAGTGAAGAAACGCGAAGATACGCATCGCATGGCCGAGGCAAATAAGGCCTTTGCCCACTATCGATGGTAGTTGCCTAAACCGACCTTGTGGCTGGATGGACAATCCAGTAAAATCAATGGCCTGGATAGGAGTATTGCGGAGCTGGTCGGCGCCGTCGAAAGGGGTGTGCCGCACCAGGCAACCACGGTTTTGAGTTCTGGCGAGGAGGAACAGCGATGGCTAAGAAGAAGTTTGAGCGGACGAAGCCGCATGTGAATGTGGGGACGATTGGTCACATTGATCATGGGAAGACGACGCTTACGGCAGCCATTACCAAGCAGTTGGCGAAGCAAGGGAAGGCACAGTTTGTGCCCTTTGATCAGATCGACAAGGCCCCGGAAGAGCGCGAACGGGGGATCACCATCGCTACGGCTCACGTGGAATACGAAACCGACAAGCGTCATTACGCCCATGTGGACTGCCCGGGTCACGCGGATTATATCAAAAACATGATCACGGGGGCGGCGCAGATGGACGGGGCCATTCTGGTAGTGGCCGCCGATGACGGTCCGATGCCGCAGACGCGGGAGCACATACTGCTGGCCCGTCAGGTCGGGGTGCCCTACATGGTCGTCTTTTTGAACAAAGTGGACATGGTGGACGATCCGGAACTGATTGAGCTGGTCGAGTTGGAGATGCGGGAACTTTTGACCAAGTACGGTTTTCCGGGAGATGACATTCCGATCGTCAAGGGTTCGGCCTTGAAGGCTCTCGAGACGGACAATCCGGACAGCCCGGAGGCGGCCTGTATCGCCGAGTTGATGGACGCGATAGACGGTTACATTCCCGAGCCGGTTCGCGACATCGACAAGCCGTTCCTGATGCCGATCGAGGACGTGTTTTCGATCAGCGGCCGGGGCACGGTGGTGACGGGCCGGGTGGAGCGCGGGGTGGTCAAGGTCGGCGAGGAAGTGGAAATCGTTGGCTTCAAGCCCACGTTCAAGACGGTTTGCACCGGTGTGGAAATGTTCCGCAAGACTCTGGACCAGGGTTTGGCGGGGGACAACGTCGGCGTGCTCTTGCGCGGCACGAAACGGGATGACGTCGAGCGCGGCCAGGTGGTGGCCAAACCGGGTTCCATCACCCCTCACACTAAATTCAAGGCCGAAGTCTACGTTTTGAAGAAAGAGGAAGGCGGCAGGCACACGCCGTTTTTCCCGGGATATCGGCCTCAGTTTTATTTCCGGACCACTGACGTGACGGGCATCATGACCCTGCCGGAGGGGGTGGAGATGGTGATGCCGGGTGACAACATCAGCACGGAAGTTCATCTGATCACCCCGGTGGCGCTCGAAAAGGAGCTCCGTTTCGCCATCCGCGAAGGCGGGCGCACGGTCGGCGCCGGCGTGCTCACCGAAGTTATTGAATAACTGACGGCAGGGGCTGGTGATACCCGGCAGCTCCCGACTTGAACAGCTAAATTCCAACAGTGTAGGAATAACACTTATGATGACGAATCAAAGAATTCGCATCCGACTTAAAAGCATACGATCATAAACTGCTGGATCAATCGACCAGTGAGATTGTGATGACCGCAAAAAAGACGGGGGCCAGGGTAGCAGGGCCGATTCCGCTGCCGACAAAAGTGCATCGGTATACGGTTCTGCGATCTCCTCATGTCGACAAGAAATCTCGCGAGCAATTCGAAATCCGCGTTCATAAACGCCTCATCGATATCCTGGACCCGACCCAGCAAACCGTCGATTCCCTTATGAAACTGGATCTTTCAGCGGGAGTCGATGTAGAGATAAAGCTGTAACCTTTTTAGGGTATTGTTTTTCGAAAGAGAGCGGAGCTCATGGTCAAAGCAATTATCGGACGTAAATTGGAAATGGCCCAGCTTTTTGCAGAGGATGGCAGTGTCGTGCCGGTGACCTTCATTGAGGCCGGACCCTGCATCGTGACCCAGATCAAGACCCCGGAAAGAGACGGGTATTCAGCTCTGCAAATCGGTTACGGCAAGGCAAAACCCAAGCACGTCAATAAGCCTGAGAAAGGGCACCTCGACAAAGTGGGCAAAGGGTATTTTAAGGTCCTGCATGAAGTAAGGGTGGACCAGACCAGCGATTTTCAGGCCGGGCAAGAGCTGTTAGTGGATGGCTTTGCCATCGGGGAGGTCATTGATGTCACGGGTATAAGCAAAGGAAAGGGCTTTTCCGGTACGATCAGACGCTGGAATTTCCAGAGAGGACCTGCGGGTCACGGCTCAAAGAATGTCAGGGATCCCGGTTCCACTGGAAACGCCACCTACCCGGGCCGGGTAATCAAAGGGAAGAAGATGGCTGGCCAAAAAGGCAATAAGCGGGTGACGCTGATGGGTTTGAAAATTGTGGATATTCGACCGGAAGAGAATCTGATGATCGTCAGGGGATCCGTCCCAGGCAGCCGGAACGGGATTATTTTTATCCGCAAAAACAACCGGGCTAGATAGCTTACCGGGGTCAGTTGCATAAGAATTTGGGGAACACTATGCCAACCGTAGATGTTTACAATATAGAGCGAACTGTTATCGGCCAGTTGGAACTGAGTGACGGCATTTTTGGCGTCCCGGTCAAGCCCCATGTGATGCATGAGGTAGTGCTTGTACCAGTTGGCCAAGCGCCGGGCAGGGACTGCCAAAACCAAGGGAAGAAGCGAGATCGCTGGCGGCGGCAAGAAACCGTGGCGGCAAAAAGGAACCGGCCGGGCCCGTGCGGGAACGAGCCGTTCGCCCATCTGGCGAGGGGGTGGCACGATCCATGGACCGCAGCCGAGGTCCTATGATATGCGAGTCCCTAAAAAAGTTCGCCGGCTGGCCCTGAAGATGGCCTTGAGTCAGAAGCTGCTGGACCGGGAGTTGACGATTCTCGACCAACTGCAACTGGAGCGGATCAAGACCAAAGAATTTGCCGCGGTCCTGGACCGGTTTGAGCTCGGCAAGACCCTGGTCGTCCTTTCCCAATCCGACGAAAACGTGGAAAAATCGGCTCGCAACATCCCCAACGTCAAAGTCTTGCGGTCTGAAGGGCTCAATGTCTACGATCTCCTGGACTACCACAATCTGCTCATGACGCAAGAGTGCGTTGAAAAAATAGAGGAGACATTAGGATCATGAACCAGAAAGCATACGAGATTCTGAAACGTCCTCTCATTACCGAAAAGAGTACCACCGAAAAAGAGCAGAACAACCGGCTTCTATTCGAGGTCGATCGACGGGCGAATAAGATCGAAATCAAGCAAGCAGTAGAGCAGATGTTCAAGGTCAACGTTCTGGACGTCACCACGATGAATATGAGAGGGAAGAAAAAGCGTGTCGGCCGTTTCTTCACCAAGCGCTCCGATTGGAAAAAGGCCATGGTTACAATTAAGCCCGGCCAGCGCGTTGAATTCTTCGAAGGTGTGTGATCTGAGAGAGGGCACAGATGGCCATTAGAAAAGTCAATCCAACATCTCCGGGACGGAGATTTCAGAGCTACAGTACATTCGCTGAAATTACCTCTACGGAGCCGTTCAAGGGTCTGGTTGAGCCCCTGAAAAAGACAGGGGGGCGCAATAACTCCGGTCAGGTCACCTCCTGGCATCGGGGAGGGGGACACAAGCGCCGCTACCGAATCATTGATTTCAAGCGAGACAAAGAGAACATCCCGGCCAAGGTGGCCACTATTGAGTATGATCCCAATCGTTCCGCCAACATCGCCCTCCTTCATTACAAAGACGGGGAAAAGCGCTATATCCTCGCCCCGGTCGGGCTTTCCGTGGGCGATATGGTGGTCACCAGCCGCGATGCCGATATCAAACCCGGAAACTGCCTGCGCCTGTCTGATATCCCCCTTGGCACCGTCGTCCACAATATCGAACTGAAGCCGGGCAAAGGGGCGCAACTGGCACGTGCTGCCGGATGCAGCACCCAGCTGATCGCCAAAGAAGGCAAGCACGCAATTCTGCGCCTCCCTTCCAGTGAGATGCGGATGGTTCCCATCGGCTGCAAAGCGACGATCGGTCAGGTGGGAAATATTGACCACGAAAACAGATCTCTGGGCAAAGCCGGACGGTCCCGCTGGTCGGGTCGTCGTCCTCATGTTCGAGGGGTTGCCATGAACCCTGTCGACCATCCGATGGGTGGTGGCGAGGGGAGGAGTTCCGGCGGGAGACACCCGTGCACGCCCTGGGGAGTTCCCACGAAGGGCTACCGCACTCGGAAATCAAAACACAGCGATAGGCTGATAGTACGTCGCCGGAAATAGCGTCTGGTAAGGCCTGCAGCCTTGGATTCAGCTCAAGAGTAGTCGATGATCCAGGACATGAAAAGGAGTAAAAGGTGCCTCGCTCGCTGAAAAAAGGACCATTTGTTGACGGTCACGTCCTTGACAAAGTAGTCAAAGCGAAAGACACGGGTGATCGCAAGATCATCAAGACTTGGTCGAGAAGATCAACCATTATCCCGGAATTTGTTGGGGTAACTCTTGCTGTGCACAATGGCAAGAAATTCATTCCCGTCTTCATCACGGAAAACATGGTGGGACATAAGTTGGGGGAATTTGCCCCGACCAGGACCTTCTACGGCCATGCAGGGGACAAGAAGTCGAAAGTGAAAGGAAAGAAATAATGGAAGTGCGAGCGGTTGGCAAGTACTTACGCGTTTCTCCTTACAAAGTCCGCTTGGTTGCCGATCTGGTGCGAGGAAAGAAGGTCGACGAAGCCATGACCATCCTGAAGTTCTTGCCCAAAAAGAGTGGCCGTCTGATTAATAAGACCCTCCGTTCCGCCCTCGCCAACGCAGAGAATACGCAGACCATCGATGTCGATACGTTGTTCATCAAGACGATTCTGGTGGATGAGGGACCCAAATTGAAACGGTTCCGACCGCGAGCCATGGGCCGAGCGACAAGAATATTAAAGCGTACAAGCCACATCACGATGGTGCTGGCTGAAAAATAGACGACATTTGAGGCGACTTCTCAGGAACAGGTAAAAGCAAACGGAGGTGAGATTTGGGACAAAAGGTGCATCCAACGGGATTCCGTCTGGGCGTCATTAAGACTTGGGACTCAAAATGGTTTGCCACTAAGGATTATGCCAAGCTGGTTCAAGAAGACCATATGATGCGGAACTATATCAAAACGCGACTGTTTCATGCAGGGATCGCCAAAGTGGAAATTGAGCGTGCGGCGAACAAGGCCAAGATCCGCATCTACACAGCCCGACCCGGTATTGTGATCGGCAAAAAAGGCGCTGAAATAGAGGCTTTGCGACGGGATCTGGAAAGCAAGTTCAGGCGTGAAATCCTTATTGACATACAGGAAGTCCGGCGACCCGAATTGGATGCCACTTTGGTCGGTGAAAACATTGCCCTCCAACTGGTTCGCAGAGTGGCCTTCCGGCGCGCCATGAAACGAGCGGTCACCGCCGCCCTGAAATTCGGGGCCAAGGGAGTCCGCGTGGCCTCCGCAGGACGGTTGGGAGGCGCAGAGATGGCCAGAAGAGAATGGTACCGGGAAGGCCGCGTCCCCCTTCATACGCTGCGCGCCGATATCGACTACGGAACGGCGCTCGCTCGCACCACCTACGGGATTATCGGAGTGAAGGTCTGGATCTTCAAAGGGGAGGTTCTGCCTTAGTTAAGCGTTACCGAGCGAGCGCTCACTTCTCAGACCCGCAAGGCAACCGTTTCGCGGGGATCGGGATCAGCGAGGGTTTGGGATCCGCTCGCTATGGGCTCCGGGCAATCAGCGACGAAGGGCAATGGCCGTTGAGCCATGAGGAACAGGAGATGCTTGAATGTTAGCACCCAAACGAGTCAAATTCAGAAAACAACAGAAGGGCCACCGGAGAGGAATGGCCACCAGGGGCAGCACGCTGAGCTTCGGTGAGTTCGGGCTCAAGGCCCTTGGTGACGGCTATGCAACATCGCGGCAAATTGAAGCAGCCCGTGTCGCCATAACTCGGCATGTGAAACGCGGCGGCAAGGTCTGGATTCGCATCTTTCCCGATAAGCCCATTACCAAGAAACCAGCGGAAACTCGCATGGGCAAAGGCAAAGGTTCCCCTGAAGCGTGGGTCGCGGTCATCAGACCCGGGCGTATTCTTTATGAAATTAAGGGAGTTCCCGAAGCCATTGCTCGGGAGGCCCTAAACCTTGCGGCACACAAGCTGCCCATACTGACTCGTTTCGTGTCAAGGCAGGATGTTCTATGAAAGCCAGTGCTCTACGGGATATGACCAAAGACGAACTGCTCCAGAAACTGGACGAGTTTCGAGGGGCATTATTCAATCTTACTTTCCAACACAAGACCGGCCAGTTGGAGAACACCGCCCAGCTGGATAAAACCCGCAAGAGCATCGCGCGGGTTTTGACCATCATCAGTGAACTGGACCATAAGACCACGGTATGAGGCTACCACCTATGGAAGGACAGAAGTCGGGAAGAAAGACACGCGTCGGAACGGTGATCAGCGATAAGATGGATAAGACCGTTGTCGTCAGGGTCGAGCGGCTTGTGCATCATTCAATGTATCACAAGTTCATTCGTCGCCAGAATAAGTTTAAGGCTCACGACGCTCACAATGCTTGCAAGGTGGGAGATCGCGTACTCATCGAAGAAAGCCGCCCCCTGAGCAGGACGAAGCGCTGGGTTGTGGTGAAAACCTTGGAAAAAGCGGTCATGTAATTGGCGTGTTGTGGATTGTTGGAACGACCGGGAAGCATCTTGACAATCACAACACGAAGACGGAGTAACCCATGATTCAATCGGAAACGCAACTGAATGCTGCCGACAATTCCGGAGCAAAACGTTTGTATTGCATCAAGGTGCTCGGGGGCACGCGAAAACGTTATGCAACCGTTGGCGATATCATCGTAGTCTCGGTAAAGGAAGCCATTCCCAACGCCAAAGTGAAAAAAGGGGATGTGCTCCGGGCCGTGGTGGTCCGCACCAAGAAGGAAGTAAGGCGCCCGGATGGTTCTTATATCAAGTTTGACGATAACTCCGCCGTTCTCATAAACGCGGCCAAGGAGCCCATTGGTACGCGTATTTTTGGTCCGGTGGCACGGGAATTACGGGCCAAGCAGTTCATGAAGATCATCTCGCTGGCTCCCGAAGTACTTTAGCTTTTTATGAGGACATGTTCCGATGGAAGAACCCAAGAAATACCGGATTAGGAAAAACGATACGGTAAAGGTTATTGCCGGCAAGGAAAAAGGCAAGAGTGGCAAGGTGATGCGCGTCATCCCCAAGAAAGACCGAGCTATTGTGGAAAAGCTGAATATTGTAAAACGCCACCTGAAGCCGAGCCAACAATCCAGACAGGGGGGAATCCTCGAAAAAGAATCTCCCATTCAGATGTCCAACCTGATGTTGATTTGTTCCAAGTGTACAGACCCGACCAGAGTGGGCTTTAGGATTCTCGAGGATGATCGCAAAGTCCGTTACTGCAAGAAGTGCAACGAAGTTATCGACTAGGGGATGACCCGGTCGCGAAACTGGTCGGGATTGGAGGCAATTGATGGCACGTTTGCGAGAAAAGTATCAAAACGAAGTAGCTCCGAAACTCGCCGAGCAATTTCGTTACAAGAGCACCATGCAGATTCCCAAACTCGAAAAGATCGTCATCAACATGGGTTTGGGTGAGGCAATCCAGAACATTAAGATACTGGATTCAGCGGCAGAAGAACTGGGGCAACTCACCGGGCAAAAACCGGTCATTACCCGGGCGCGCCAGAGCATAGCCGCTTTCAAGCTGCGGAAGGGCATGCCCATCGGCTGCATGGTTACCCTTCGCGGCGACCGCATGTATGAATTCTTTGACAAACTCGTCAATGTCGCTCTGCCTCGGGTGCGGGATTTTCGCGGGATTTCTTCAAAGGCATTGGACGGGCGCGGGAATTACACCCTTGGCATCAAGGAACACATCATTTTTCCCGAAATCGATTACGACAAAATCGACAGGATCAAAGGGATGAACATTACCATCGTCACTACCGCCCCCAACGATGATGAGGCCCGAACCCTGCTTGCACTCATGGGCATGCCGTTCAAACAATAAGTAGCGCAAAAGGAGGCAGCGCGTGGCAAAGAAGTCGTTGATTGCAAAATCAAAACGTCGCCCGAAGTTTGAGGTGAGAACATATAACCGCTGTCCGCTTTGTGGCCGGCCACGGGCGTACATCAGGAAATTCGGCATTTGCCGCATTTGTTTTCGAAACATGGCCCTCAGAGGGGAACTGCCCGGCGTAATCAAAGCCAGCTGGTAGCCATTATTAGAAACACAGAGGAGCAGGTTTTATGGCAGCAGTAACGGATCCCATTGCTGATCTACTCAATCGCATAAGAAACGGACAGAAGGCCCGCTTTGACAAAGTGGACATTCCCGCCTCCAGGATGAAGACGAGCATCGCTCGCATCCTCAAGGAAGAAGGCTACATCAAGAATTTCAAGCTCATCAAAGACAACAAGCAGGGGATTCTCCGTGTCCACTTGAAATACGACGAGCATCGCGAAGGTAGTATAGCCGGGGTTAAACGTGTCAGCAAGCCCGGGTGCCGCGTTTATGTCGGCCACGATGATATTCCCCGGATCATGAATGGTATGGGAGTTGCCATATTGTCCACTTCCAAGGGTCTGATGACCGATCGGCAGGCCCGAAAAGAGATTGTCGGCGGCGAATTGCTTTGCTCTGTCTGGTAGGAAGAGCCTGCGAGATCGGAAGAATTCATCGCGAACCCCTCATTACTGCTGTGTGGGTTTTCGGTATACAGGAGTAGTTACATGTCACGTGTGGGAAAGTTGCCCATCAAGATTCCCCGGGGAATTAAGATATCCCTGGAGCAGCTCACTTTGACCATATCGGGGCCGAAAGGCACCTTGGTGCGCCCGGTGCCGGAACAGCTGGATCTCGAATTTGACGATCAGTTGATTCACGTCAGGCGCCGCGACGATTCCCGGGGAGCCCGCTCTCTCCATGGTCTGCTCAGAGCGCTGGTGTTCAATATGGTTGAGGGGGTAAGCCAGGGGTTCACCAAAATTCTGGAGATTCAAGGGACCGGCTACCGCGCCGATGTTCAGAACGACATCCTGAATCTGAGCCTGGGATACTCCCATCCCATTAATTTCGCTTTGCCGGAGGGAGTGAAGGCCACGGTGGAACGGCAAAACGTGATCCGTTTGGAAGCGATCGACAAAGAACTGTTGGGCCAAACAGCTGCCCGAATTCGTGCCCTGCGAGCGGTTGAGCCATACAAAGGAAAGGGCATCAGGTATGCCGGGGAAAAGGTCCATCGAAAAGTGGGCAAAGCCGGTTCAAAAAAATAAGGTGATATGAGGTAGGCTAAAATGGCTTCGAAAATCAGCACGCGCGAAGATTCACGCCTTAAGCGCAAGAAGCGCATCCGCAAGAAGTTGAGCGGAAGTCCCGAGCGGCCTCGATTAACGGTCTTTCGGAGTGATAAACACATTTACGCACAGATTATCGATGACACGGTTGGTGCTACTCTCGCAACTGCGTCAACACTATCTCCAGACTACACCCAGATGGACCCCCTTAAGGGCAAGGTCGAAGCGGCGAAACGGGTGGGCGCATTGATCGCTCGCAAGGCTCAAGACAAAGGCATCACCAAAGTGGTCTTCGACCGCAACGGCTTCATTTACCATGGCCGTGTCCAAGCGCTTGCTGACGCCGCCCGTCAGGCTGGTCTGGACTTTTAAATCCCGTCAATCTTTTTTGAATGGAGGCATGCACATTGTTACCTGTGGAATCGAGCCAACTCCAGTTGATCGACAAGGTCGTCCACATCAGTCGCGTCGCCAAGGTTGTCAAAGGCGGACGCCGCTTCTCCTTCAGTGCGATTGTGGTCGTCGGTGACGGTAACGGTCGCGTCGGATTCAGCCTTGGAAAGGCAAACGAAGTACCGGAAGCGATCAGAAAGGGGCTGGAATCGGCAAAGCGAAGCATGTTCAGCGTCCCTCTTGTGGATGAGACGATACCGCATGAGATTCTGGGTCGCTTTGGCGCCTCTTCGGTGGTCCTGAAACCAGCCTCGGCAGGCACGGGCGTGATTGCCGGGGGAGCGGTGCGCGCCATCATGGAAGCGGCCGGCATTCACAACATACTGACCAAATGCATTGGCTCCAGGAACCCTCACAACGTGGTCAAGGCCACGCTCCAGGGTCTGAAGCACCTGCGAAGCATTGAGCGAGTGGGCAAGACGCGTGGGCGCGATATCCAGGAAATCCGGGCTTGACAACCAGCGAAGCTGCCTTCGCTGAGATCATAACCAGACCCACTTCAAATGCCTGACCGAGGCGGGCCCGACAGAACTGCCAATCTCAGTCACATGAGGAAATGAGCATGTCTAAACCGATACAAGTCACTCTGGTCCGAAGTCCTATAGGCCATCCGGAAAAGCATCGCCGGATCTTGAAGGCCCTGGGACTGACCTATCTCAATAAGACCGTAACCCTCCATGGCAGCGCAAGCATCATGGGGGCGATACGAAAGGTTATCCACCTGGTGGAAATTAACGAAATCTAAATCTGAACCATTTGCAATAAAATTGGATATTTTACCATGAGACTTGAAGATTTGGCGCCTGCCAAAGGGGCGAAGAGCAGCAGGAAGCGCGTGGGAAGAGGATGCGGGTCCGGTCTGGGCAAGACCGCGGGACGCGGCACCAAAGGCCAGAAATCCCGTTCCGGCGGGGGCACAGCGCCATGGTTCGAGGGTGGACAGATGCCCTTGCAGCGCCGAATTCCGAAGCGTGGATTCACTAACATCTTCAAAACCCGTTACAGCATCGTAAACGTGAGTGATCTTGACCGTTTTGCCGCCGACAGCCAAATCGGACCGAAGGAGTTCCATCAAACGGGTCTTGTGAAAGCTCCCCTTGATGGAATCAAGCTCCTGGGTGATGGTGACCTTACCCGTGCGTTCACTGTTCAGGTTCACAAGGCGAGCGCCGCAGCGGTCAGCAAGGTTGAGGCCGCGGGCGGCCGCGTCGAGTTGATCCCATTGCGCAAAAGGAATTAAAGGGTGCTTGCAGCTTTTCAGAACATCACCAAAATTCCCGAGCTTAGACGCCGCATTCTGATGACCGTGCTGTTCCTCTCGGTTTACCGGGTCGGAGCTCATATTCCCACACCAGGAATAAATTCCGAAGCCCTGGCGGCTTTTTTTAAAGCAGCCCAGGGGACTTTGCTTGGGCTTTTCGACATGTTCTCCGGGGGTGCTCTCAGCCAATTATCGGTATTTGCGCTCGGCATCATGCCTTACATCAGTGCCTCCATTATTCTGCAACTTTTGACCGTGGTGATTCCTCACTTGGAGCGGTTGAGCAAAGAAGGAGAGGCGGGTCGAAAGAAAATCACCCAGTACACTCGCTACGGCACGGTAGTTCTCAGTATCATCCAGGGCTTTGGCATTGCCGCCGGTGTGGAGGGCATGACCGCTCCCGGGGGTGAGTCGGTGGTCCTTCATGCCGGGTGGGCTTTTAGGCTGATCACGGTTATCACTCTTACCGCCGGCACCGCGTTTATCATGTGGCTCGGCGAGCAGATCACGGAATACGGGATCGGAAACGGGATCTCCCTCATCATTTTTGCCGGTATCGTCGCTGGAATCCCCAACGCCTTGGTGAGCACCACGCGATTGATGCAGGCCGGCGAAATGAGCCTCTTTGTGGTGATGTTGCTTCTTGTCATGATGGTCGTGGTGGTGGCCTTTATTATTTTTATGGAACGGGGCCAAAGACGCATTCCCGTGCAATATGCGAAAAGAGTTGTGGGGAGGCGGGTTTACGGTGGCCAGAACACGCATATCCCCCTGAAGATCAACACCTCGGGCGTTATTCCCCCGATCTTCGCCTCCTCCATCATCATGTTTCCCGCCACGGTGGCAAACTTCATCGACGTGCCCTGGGTGCAAACCGTCGCCGGTTATATGACGCCGGGGCATTGGCTCTACTCGGTACTCTATATTGCTTTTATCGTCTTTTTCTGCTTCTTCTATACGGCTATTGTCTTCAATCCGGTGGACGTCGCCGACAACATGAAAAAATATGGCGGTTTTATTCCGGGTATCCGGCCAGGAAGGCCCACGGCCGAGTATATCGATAAGGTGCTGAGCCGCATAACTTTCGGTGGGGCCATTTATGTCTCGGCAGTGTGTGTTCTCCCTACCGTCCTCATTCAGAAATTCAGTGTCCCCTTCTATTTTGGTGGTACCGCTCTCCTGATCGTCATCGGTGTTGCAATGGATACGTTGGGGCAGATCGAGGCCCATATGCTTTCTCGCCACTACGATGGATTTCTTAAGAAAGGGCGCATCCGTGGTCGGCGCTAGGGGCAAACAATGAGTATGCCCGGGGCAGGGCAGGGCTTGCCCGGGATTGGCGAAAAGAAGAGCTGTCTTCAGGACCACTGCGCACAGTGAAGGAGGAAGGAAACATGAACATTGTTCTATTGGGGCCACCAGGAGCAGGCAAGGGAACGCAGGCCAAACGAATGATCGAAGCCTATGGGATCCCGCAAATCTCAACGGGTGACATGCTTCGTGCAGCCCTCAAAGCGGGGACACCTCTCGGACTCGAGGCAAAGAAATATATGGATCAGGGCGCCTTGGTCCCCGATAGCGTCGTGATCGGGCTGGTGAAAGAACGGATCGGCGAGAAAGACTGCAACAAAGGCTATATGCTCGATGGCTTTCCCCGTAATGTAAGCCAGGCTCAAGCACTCGATAAAATGCTTGGTGAACTCGGGCAAAATATTGACCACGTAGTCTGCGTTGAGGTGCCAAACGCCGAACTTGTAGGGCGTCTGACCGGTCGACGTACGTGCCGCAATTGCGGGGCCGGTTTCCATGTCATGTTCGACCCCCCGAAGAAGGCCAGCGTTTGCGACAAGTGTGCCGGCGAACTCTATCAGCGCGACGATGATAACGAAGCTACCGTCACTTCGCGACTCAAGGTATACGAAGACTCTACCAAACCTCTTATCGACTACTATGAAAAGCAGGGCAAACTGCGCCGCATTGACGGCGTTGGGAGCATGGACGCTATACTTGCCCGCATTAAGGCCGTGCTGGGATAGAGAGGAACCGGTAGTTGATCGTATTGAGATCTCAGCGGGAAATTGAGAAGATCCGGAAGGCGTGTCTGATCGTGGCTGAGATTCTGAAGCGTCTGCGGGAGCACGTTCAGCCCGGTGTAACCACTTGGGACCTGGACGCGCTGAGTGAGGGCCTCGCGGAAAGGCAAAAGGCAAAACCGGCGTTCAAGGGATATCACGGTTACCCCTTCGCTCTTTGTACCTCGGTCAACGAGGAAGTAGTCCACGGGATGCCTTCCAAGCGTCGAGAGTTGAAAGAAGGCGACATCATCAGCATCGACTTCGGGGTTATCATCGATGGCTACTATGGAGATGCAGCGGTCACGGTGCCGGTCGGGACGGTGAGCGATGAGGCGAGAGAGCTCTGCCGCGTGACGGAAGATTCGCTCTACGAGGGCATCCGCCAGGTTCTGCCGCGCAATAGACTGTCGGATATTTCTCATGCGATACAGCAGTACGTCGAAGCACGGGGGTATTCAGTGGTCAGGGAGTTTGTGGGACACGGAATTGGCCAGCAACTCCATGAGAGTCCACAGATTCCCAACTACGGTCCAGCCGGCAAGGGAGTCGTTTTGAAGCCCGGCATGGTTTTCGCCATTGAGCCCATGATCAACCAGGGTCGTGCCGAGGTGGAGATTCTTGACGATAAGTGGACGGCGGTTACGATTGACCGCAAACTCTCAGCCCATTTTGAACATACGGTTGCGGTAACGGAAAGTGAGCCCGATATCCTCACGAAAATGTAAGCTCCTGTTTACAAGGAGCGATATAGAAGATATAATGATTGTTTAGGTAATCGGGCAGATGATCACCCACAGGAGAAAGTCAGGAGACATGGCCAAAGAAGACGTCATTGAAGTAGAGGGCACGGTTGTTGAGACTCTTCCCAATGCCATGTTTCGTGTTGAGTTGCCTAATGGCCATCGGATCCTGGCTCACATCTCCGGAAAAATGCGCATGCATTTTATCCGCATCCTTCCCGGCGATAAGGTGACGGTTGAGCTATCACCCTATGATCTGAGTCGAGGCCGTATCACCTACAGGTCAAAATCCTAGAGCACCCTCCTGTGGGTTGCAGAAAAGGAGATGATGGCATGAAAGTGCGAGCATCGGTCAAGCGAGTTTGTCGGAAATGTAGAATCATACGCCGTCACGGGACGGTGCGCGTTATTTGCGAGAATCCGCGGCACAAGCAGAGACAAGGCTAACAGGAGGAAATCACATTGGCACGTATTGCCGGGATTGATTTACCGAAGAACAAACGAATAGAGATCGCCCTAACCTATATTTACGGCATCGGCCGGGCAACGGCACAGAAGATCCTCGATCAGGCCAGCATCAACCGGGACACCAAGAGCGATGATCTTACTGAAGGTGAGATCAATGCCATCAGGCAGATCATCGACACCCATTACAAGGTTGAGGGAGATTTGCGCACGGAAGTCTCCATGAACATCAAGCGCCTGATGGATCTGGGCTGTTATCGCGGATTGAGACATCGCCGGGGGTTGCCGGTTCGAGGTCAGCGCACCCACACGAACGCCCGCACCCGCAAAGGACCTCGCCGTTCGGTTATGGGCAAGCGCAAGAAAGCCTAACACGGAGGAATCATGGCAAGAGAAAGAATGGCCTCACGTAAGAAGAAAGAGCGCAAGAACATTCTGAATGGCGTTGCTCACATTCGTTCGACCTTCAATAACACCATAGTGACCATAACGGATGCAAGCGGCAATGCCCTTGCGTGGGCCAGCGCCGGAAGCCAGGGGTTCAAGGGTTCTCGAAAAAGCACCCCTTTTGCTGCCCAGGTCGCCGCCGAAGTTGCCGGCAAGAAGGCGATGGAGCACGGGGTCCAAAACATTGAAGTCTATGTCAAAGGCCCGGGTTCCGGTCGCGAAGCGGCGTTGCGCGCGCTGCAGGCTGCAGGGTTCAATATCACCGTTATCAAGGATGTCACCCCGATTCCTCACAATGGGTGCCGGCCTCCCAAGCGCCGTCGAGTTTAATTAGAGGATACAAACAGGGTTTTAAGGGGTTTTTTACGATACAATTGACATGAGGAGATAGCCTTGGCTCGTTACACCGGTATGAATTGCAGGATTTGCCGAAGAGAAACCATGAAACTGTATTTGAAGGGTGATCGCTGCTATTCCGACAAATGCGCCGTTGAGCGACGAAACTTTCCTCCCGGGCAACATGGCCAGGGTCGTGGTAAATTTTCCGATTACGGGTTGCAGCTCCGCGAAAAGCAGAGGATCAAGCGAATGTACGGTTTGCTTGAAAAGCAGTTCAAGACCTACTTCAAGGAAGCAGACCGGCAGAAGGGTGTCACCGGCACCAACTTTCTGGTCCTTCTCGAGCGGCGTCTGGACAACACCGTGTACCGGCTGGGTTTCGCCAATTCTCGCGACCAGGCCAGGCAAATCGTCCGCCACAAGCATGTCCTGGTTAATGGCAAGAAGGTGGATATTCCCTCTTATCTGCTGCGACCCGGAGACACGGTGAGCATCGTCGAGGCAAGCAGGGCCCTGGCATGCGTTAACGATGCCCTCGAAGCCCTGCCGCGCAGGGGCCTGGGCCCTTGGCTGGAACTCGACAAAACAAAATATGAAGGCATCTTCAGAACCTATCCAACACGGGAAGAAATGAATCTGCCCGTGCAAGAACAGCTCGTCGTGGAGTTTTATTCGAAATAAGAGCTTATCGTTTTTATCACCACGTCGAGCCTGAGAGGTCCCATGGGGCTTACCAGGCCTCAGCGGAGCTCTCTTCTTGCCTCAGCATGAAGGCAATTCTGTGGCCCTCTCTCTTAAAGAGGAAATGAGATGCAAAAGAATTGGCGCGAACTCATAAAACCCAAGCGCTTGGAAGTGGATTACAAGGGCCGACCCGGCACGTACGGCAAATTCGAGTGTGAGCCGCTGGAAAGGGGTTTCGGCATCACCCTTGGCAATGCCCTGCGTCGGGTGCTCCTTTCGTCCCTGCAGGGTGCAGCCATCACCAGCGTCAAAATCGACGGCGTCCTGCACGAGTTCTCCACCATCCCCGGGGTTCTTGAAGATGTGACCGACGTCATCCTGAACCTTAAGGAAATCCGCCTCAAGATGCACGCTGAAGGATCTCGACTGCTGGTCATCGAGAAGGAAGGCGAAGGGGAAATAACGGCAAAGGACATCCAAACGAACGAGATGGTTGAAGTTCTGAACCCTCATCAACACATCTGTACCCTTGCCAAAGACGCTAAGCTCCGGATGGAACTCACCGCTAAGCAGGGCAAAGGCTATCAGCCTGCAGAGCGCAACGTCGAGGAAAGCCAACCGATCGGGACCATACCCATTGACGCCATTTTCACTCCGGTTCGGAAGGTGAGCTACAATCTGACTCAGGCCCGGGTGGGACAAATTACCGACTTTGATAAGCTGACCATAGAAATTTGGACCGATGGCAGCGTCAAGCCCGATGATGCCCTTGCCTATGCCGCCAAGATCCTCAAAGATCAGCTCAACGTCTTTATCAACTTCGAAGAGGAAGCGGAAGCTCCCGAAGAAGAATTGAAGGTCGAACCGGCCTTTAACGAAAACCTCTTTCGCAGCGTTGACGAACTCGAACTGTCGGTTCGCTCAGCCAACTGCTTGAAAAACGCCGATATCCGTTACATCGGCGAACTGGTTCAGAAAAGCGAAGCCGAAATGCTTAAGACCAAAAACTTTGGCCGCAAATCTCTTAACGAAATCAAGGAAATCCTGGCGGAGATGGGACTGTCGCTGGGATTGAAGCTTGAAAGTTTCCCGAACCGGGCAGAAATCGAACAGCGTAGAAAGGAGCAAGAATAACCATGCGCCATGGAGTTTCCGGGAGAAAGCTGAATCGGACTACAAGTCACCGGTCTGCCATGTTTCGAAACATGGTGACTTCTTTGCTGGAGCATGAACGGATATTCACCACCTTGCCGAAGGCGAAAGAACTTCGTCGCTGGGGTGATTGGATGATTACGCTGGGGAAGCGAGGGGACTTGCATGCACGCCGCCAGGCCTTGGCAACGATTCGCGAAAAAAGCACGGTGCATAAGCTTTTCGAAGAATTGGCCCCGCGCTATCAAAACCGTCAGGGGGGCTACACGCGCATCGTTAAGGTCGGCTTTCGGCGCGGTGATGCATCCCCCATGTGCATGATTGAACTGGTTACCGATGCTAAGGTCCTCCCGAAGAAGGGTCGCCCTAAAAAATCGGCACCGACGGCGCACCCCCAGAAAGAAACTGCTGCTTCAGCCACCGCCAAGGGAACTGAAGCAAATACCGCTTAACCGCAGAGACCAGATTTTCATAAAAAAAACAACCCGCCAAAACGGGTTGTTTTTTTTATGATCGGTTCCGTGTTTTGCAGGAAGATAACTAGGATGATTTGTCTTCTTCTCGCTGAAAGTGACAAGGACATTCCCTGCAGGTGAAGCCGCTCCACATTCCCTTTGCCGCCTTATCGAGACACGCATCATAGAATTGACACGCAAAATTGCGGACCCCTCTCCCCTCTTTGCACATGATAGGATTTGCCATGTTCCTACCCTCTTTGCCTGGATAAATCATTTGTCCGCGGCAAGCCTTCTCTTTTGGCATTTTGACTGTCTCCTCAACAAAGCCGGTAGTCTCGAAGGAGGCTTTAGCTCTCATCTTTATAAAACCACCCTCGTGCAAGAAAAGAAGAGATTCCCAATCATCATCAAAATACCATCTGAGTCTCACCAGATGCTTGCTGGCACTTTTCACTATTCCGACCGGACTGCGGCAAACACCCTGCCTGCATCGATGTACGCCTTTCCGGTCAAGACCAAGCGATATGCCTGCGAGCATGTTTTTTAAAACTTTAATATAAGTCCGAGTTGCTTGCCTGGCAACCCTATCTACAAAAATCTTGGGATGATATTATAGAATAATGAGCGAATCATTTATACTGCTTCATCGAAGACGACATCAGCCATTTTGCCGACCCTTTTACAGGGACTCAGCTCTGATATTTCAGTGCAGAGGTCCGTTGCAATCTCATCGAGGCCTTTGGGGGATGAAGAAGCAACACGTTTTCGCTTTTCCGATTTCAAAAACAACCCTTTGCAGATTTATGATGGTCGGCTCACCCTTATTATTCTTAGTCGCTGCGCTTGCGATGATGCAGAAAAGAGAACCATTCTACACCTGGTTCTACTCTTTCGCCTGGTGGAGCTTTATTCTCTTCTTCGAATCGTTTCTCTTTTATCGCAAACATCATTCTCTCTTGTTTAGCAACCCGACCAGGTTTCTCCTTCTCCTACCGCTTTCAGTCTCAATCTGGCTAATCTTTGAAGCTTTCAACTTCCGTCTCCAAAACTGGCACTATCTCAGTCTTCCGTCCTCAAGAGGGCTCCGATGGCTCGGCTATACCATCGCTTATGCGACCGTCTTGCCGGCGCTCTTCTGCACCAGGAACCTCCTTGATTCCCTCGGATTCTTTCGCGATACTGGAAAACCCGCACAGAGATTGGGGCGGCTCAAAGATCACTTTGTCGGGATAGGCGTTGCCTCGCTTGTACTGCCCATCCTTTTCCCAAAGATCCTCTTCCCCCTTGTCTGGCTTGGGTTCATCTTCCTGCTCGAACCATTCAACTACCGGAGCGGAATCGGCTCTATCCTGCGTGATTGGGAGGAGGGGTCACCCAGACCACTCTACCTGTTGCTCCTGAGCGGACTTCTTTGCGGCATCCTTTGGGAATGGTGGAATTTTTGGGCTGGCTCCAAGTGGGTTTATACCATCCCCTATCTAAACTTCCTTAACATTTTCGAGATGCCAATGCTCGGTTTTTTGGGCTTTCCTCCATTTGCCGTTGCATGCTATGTGATGGTAAACACGAGCTTCCTACTAATGAACCGAATTCATCAGAAGCGGGATTCAAGAACGAGAGCAATATCCTGGATCATCATTGGCGCCGTCGTGGTGTTATTTGATGTCTTGTGTTACCTCGGAATTGATTCTTTCACCGTAATCTCTTTCAGCAATGTCACATGGTGACCGGACCATATGAGACCCTCAGCGGCCGTCGTCAGTCTAGGTTGTGCGAAGAACTTGGTGGATAGTGAAGTCATGGCCTCGCACCTGGCTCAACTTGGTTATTCAATTGACCCCGACCCCTCGAAAGCATCCCTGATTCTGGTAAACACCTGCGGCTTTCTGACAAGCGCCGTGGAAGAAGCAATAGACACCATCCTCGACCTTGCCCGGTGCAAAACGAGTGGATCCTGCCGGTATCTTTTGGTAGCAGGCTGTATGGTCCAGCGTTATGGCAAGAAGCTTTTGGAACTCGTTCCTGAAGTCGACTGTTTTCTGGGCACGGATCATTGCTATGAGCTGAGAGAAATCCTCAAAGAGCTTGAGCAAGGATCATCGAGGCGCCTTTGGATTTCCCCGCCACGGTTCCTGTTTCACAGCGACCTATCCCGCTCTCGCTCGACACCGTTTTTTACCGCCTACGTCAAGATCGCCGAAGGTTGCAGCAACCGCTGCACCTACTGTTTGATTCCCGCCCTGAGAGGGCCTTATCGGAGCCGCTCGGTCGAGGATGTTCTGATCGAAGTTCGGCACCTCGCTTGCGAGGGGGTGAAGGAGATCAACCTCATCGCTCAGGATACCACCGCTTTCGGGTCTGATCGCGGTGATTCGGGAGCACTCATCAGGCTTCTGGAATCCCTGGACGAAGTCGAAGGGATAGCATGGATAAGGCTTCTTTATGCCTACCCTGACCGTGTTGATGGAGCTCTTCTTCGGACTATGGCTCAGTCCAGAAAGATCGTGCCTTATCTTGATATTCCTTTTCAGCATTGCCATCCCGGGATTTTGAAGGCTATGGGCAGGGCAACTCCGGATGAAGATCCTGAGGCATTGGTGACTCGCATTCGCGGGCAGGTCCCCGGCATTGCTCTGCGCACCTCATTGATAGTAGGGTTCCCCGGTGAAACGAAAACCCATTTTCGCGCGCTCACTGCTTTTGTGGAAAGAGTTGAATTCGACCATGTAGGGGTCTTCGCGTTTTCACCTGAAGCCGGGACCCCCGCAGCCAAGCTTCCGGGACAACGCTCCTGGAAGATAAGGGAAGAGAGACGTGAGGTGCTGCTCGGGCTTCAGCGGTCGATCTCGCGACGGCGACTCGCATCACGAATCGGGCAGACCGCCCCTGTATTGATCGAGGGTTTCCATCCGGAAACGGAGCTTCTCTTGCGCGGGCGCCTTGCAACTCAAGCCCCGGAAGTCGACGGGATGGTGATCCTCACGAAAGGGGAGGCAAGGATCGGTGATCAGGTTCTCGCCCGGATTACCGCAGCCCATGACTATGACCTCGAAGCTGAAATTTGCGACCCCCTTTAGCCATGTCACGGGAGGGCTTGCCCATGGCGCTTCCTTTTGGCGTCTTAACAAAGAAGCCGTGAAATGAGCCGAATCAGCAAAAGACTTTGACATGCGCGGAATAATTCCGTTATGAATTATCCGCTTAGGCTGACCACTTCGTGGGCCGGCAGAGCAGAATTCATTTTTTTAAAACTCACAGAGGTCATGAATCAAACGGGCATTGCAAGGGTGAATTCATCTAGTCCCTCCGGGCTTCTCATGCAACACCGGGAGAACCTCAAAGAGCGAATCTACACCCGTATTCGGCCGGATTTGGAGCGGATTGAAGCGGAAATAGACCGCAATCTATCCTCCAGCGTTCCTCTCATCTCCACCGTCGGCCGTCATATCATGGGAAGCGGTGGCAAGCGCTTACGGCCCTTGCTGATGATTCTCTCCGCGCGGCTTTGCGGCTATCAAGGCAACCATGATGCTTCCTTGGCGATCGTCTTTGAATTTCTGCACGCTTCTTCGCTCTTGCATGATGACGTGGTTGATAACGCGGAATTCAGGCGCAACCAACCTGCCGCAAATACTATTTGGGGAAATCCGGGAGTGGTGCTGGTTGGAGATTTTCTCTACTCCAAGTCGATCTTGATGACGGTCGCCTATAACGACATTCGCATCCTGCAGGCCCTTTCCGAAGCCACGACCAAGATGGCCGAAGGAGAAGTGCTGCAGCTCGTTCACGCCGACAATTTGGAAATCAGTGAGCAGGAATATCTCGAGGTTATTACTCGGAAGACGGCCGTGCTTATCACCGCCGCTTGTCAGATAGGGGCGATTTTTGGGGGTGGAGAGGCTGAACAGGAGAGAGCTCTGAAGACCTACGGACACAATCTCGGAATCGCCTTTCAGCTCATCGACGATACCCTCGATTATATCGGGGACGTGAATGAATTGGGCAAGCCCGTGGGGAATGACATTCAGCAGGGGAAAGCTACCTTGCCGCTGATCTTCGCACTCCAGAATGGAACCCCTGTTGAGAAGAAGAGGATACGGGAACTTTTCAGCGCCGAACAGATTCCTCCCGAGCATTTCCACGAGATAAAGGAGTGGGTGGTGCATTCAGGGGGTATAGCACACGCAGGGCGAATGGCATCGGACTATGTGGAAAGAGCCAAGGAAGCGATCCAGATATTTCCCCTTGATCCCGCCAAGGAAGTTCTCCTCGACCTTGCCGACTATGTGATTTGCCGAAGAGCTTAAATATAGCCGCAATCATCGAACTCTCTCTTTCCCCTTATGCTCCTCTCCCCTGCAGCCGGGATGCATGAGTAGCCACTCCCCAGCCGATCTACAGGACCATTCATTCCATCCACTCCCGATGACGGCTGATTCCCGGTTGTCTTGTTTGAGGAATGAATTCATGATAGATAAAAGTGGTCGAGATCATAAGCAATAGTGGCTATGAGGTCGACTCTCGGATGTCAACGTGGGGGCCCGCGATACGGGAAGAGTTCTCTCACTGCTGATGATATTATTTCGTAAGCTTCGGGTGGAAGAAGAAGGGCCATGCCCGCTCACTATTATCCGATATTTGTCTCTCTGGAAAAGACAGGTGTGCCTGGTGGTTGGGGGTGGACCGGTTGGCGAGCGGAAGATCAGGGGACTCCTCCAGTGTGGAGCCGTCATCCGCCTCGTTGCCGAAGACCTCACACCCTGGTTGCAGAGCCGGTGCCAGGAAGGATCGGTGCTCCTGGTTGGGAACCGCTACACCAAGGGTTGCCTGGACGATGTGAGTCTCGTTTTTGCGGCAACCAATGATTTCGGTCTGAACCGTCTGATCGCCGCAGAAGCCGAGAAATGCGGGCTATGGTGCAATATGGCCACAGAACCCGAAGCGGGCTCCTTCCTTGTACCTTCCATTTTAAGGAGAGGCCCTCTGACCATCGCCGTCAGCACCACGGGCGCCAGCCCGGCAATGGCGGTTCGGATAAAGAACAAACTGGAGCATGATTTTGGCACGGAATGGATCGTTCTGCTCAACCTTTTGGCACTCTTGAGAACCGTCATTCAGTCAAAAGGACTCACCACTGCACAGAACCAGGAGATCTACCGTAATGTTACGGGGCTTTCCCTGCTGGAGTGGATTCAGCACGGAGAGGAAACCCAAATCCTGCAGGCCCTTTCTGACAGCTGTCACCCATGGGTCAATTCTCTGGAACTCAAACAGATTTGGAATGAAGCATGGAAGCAGTCTTCCTAGTCGTCGCCACTCTGTGCTACTGCGCCGGCAGCATAGGATATTTCATCTATCTTCTGCGTGAGCGTGAAGTTGTCCACCGGGTATCGTGGTTCATTCTTCTTATCGGGGCGATCTTCCACGGGGGCGCCATTCTTCTTCGTTCCCTGAGCATGGGTTATCTGGCCGTGACCTCCAGCCAGGAGGCCCTCTCGTTTTTCACCTGGGTTTTTGTGGTAACCTACCTGATAGTTCAGTTACGTCTGCAGTTGCGGATCCTTGGCTCGTTCGTTTCTCCTCTGGCAGTAGTGTTCATGTTACTGTCACGGCTGCTGCCGACGGATATTATTCCCAAGAGCGGTGTTCTTCAAAGCGGATGGGTCGTTCTGCACGTGACTACCCTGTTCCTGGCAAACGCCGTGTTTGCCTTGGCTTTCGGGGCGGGGATCATGTATCTTCTGCAAGAAAGGCAAATCAAACGCAAGAACTTCGGATACTTCTATTCCCGCCTGCCTTCTCTCGAACGTCTTGACCGGATCAATTACATTTGCTTGATTATCGGGTTTCCACTCATGACCGCCGGTCTTTTGACAGGGTTTGCCTATGCAAGCTTCATCTGGCCTTCACCCTGGAATTGGGACCCCAAAGAAATCTTTGCTCTGATAACCTGGTTCATTTATGCCATCCTGCTGCATGAGCGTCTGGCAGTCGGTTGGAGAGGGCGCAGAGCAGCATGGTTGGCCATTTTCGGGTTTTCAGCGGTGCTCACGACTTTTCTCGGGGTTAACCTGATTCTGAAAGGCCACCATAGCGTTTTTGTCAGGTAAGATTTGATATGTTTCACATTGTGCTCCTAGGCATGAATCACAAGACCGCACCGGTCGAACTTCGGGAACAGCTGGCATTGTCATGTCAGCAGCATGTCAGCCCGCTTCACTTGATTCCTCATTTGCCCCACGTCGATGAAGTCTTCTTTTTGTCGACCTGCAATCGGGTGGAATTTTTGTTTACCTGTCAAGATCGCCGCACCGCTATCCAGGAAGTGAAAGCGTTGCTCCAAAACTATCTGGGGAACTTGGCAGGAAATCTCCTCGATCTGCATCTGTACCGTTATGAAGACCTGGATGCGGTGAGACATCTATTCCGCGTTTCATCCAGCCTGGATTCGATGGTTGTGGGTGAACCTCAGATTCTGGGCCAGATCAAAGCTGCCTATCGCGAAGCCACCGAATGTCACACCGTCAGGGTTATTCTCAATCGACTGCTGCACAAGACCTTCTCCGTGGCCAAAAGAGTGCGCTCCGAAACCATGATCGGATCACATGCCGTTTCGATCAGTTTTGCTGCGGTGGAACTCGCGCGCAAGATCTTTGGCGAACTCAGAGACAAGCGGGTGCTCCTCGTTGGCGCCGGAGAGATGGCCGAGCTTGCGGCCGAGCACTTCCTGGCCCAAGGGGTCCGTCACCTGACGGTAACCAACCGCACCCCGGAGCGGGCTTTTGAATTGGCCAGGCGCTTCAGGGCAGACACCATACCCTTCGAACATTTCGTCGATGACATCAGGACGATGGATATCGTTCTGACCTCGACCGGATCTCCCGATCCCATTTTGCGCTATCAGGATGTGAAATCCAGGATGCGCGAACGGCGCAACCGCCCGCTATTTTTTATCGATATCGCGGTTCCACGCGATGTCGATGCGAGAATAAACGACATTGACAATGTCTATGTATACGATATCGATGACTTACAGGGGATCGTCGAGCTCAACCGGGAGGACCGCAAGCGGGAAGCGCAAAAGGCTGAGTACATAATCAGCGAAGAAATCACCAAATTCCAAAACTGGCTCAACACCCTGGACGTCGTGCCAACCATTATTGCCCTGCGGGAAAAGGCGGAAAACATTCGCCTTAACGAACTCCAAAAAACATTCTCGCAGATTCCCGATCTATCGGATAGAGAACGGCAGGCCATCGAAATCCTCACCGGGGCCATTGTCAAGAAATTACTCCATGATCCGATTCTCTTTCTGAAGAAGAAAGCCCATCGCGACACCAAGCAGTTGTTTGTCGACTATACGCAACAGCTGTTCAATATATCGGATGGAAACGAGGTGGATTCATGGTCCTTGACGGATGAGCCGGCAGATGTTAAGGATGAAACTAAGATATTGAAAAATATGAACAAATAACCTAGGCGGAGCGGAATGGCTGAGATTCTCGAGTTTGGAAAGAAGTGCCAGGATCTGAAATCGTCACGGGACACGGTTCTCCGCCAGAGAAAGATCGAAGCCCTCAGGAAGATCTTTCAATGCACCCGCTGCATGCTGAAGTGTGCCAAATGCGGGACCCAGCTTGAAGCGGACATGCAGGATTCTGCAAAGTACGCCACGCCTTACACTTTTTGCAGGAACTGCCATGACGAATATCAGGAGTACCGGGAGCGAATCCAAAAGGACCAGGCGAACCCCAAGTTTTATTGGCATAATGATACCTGGCTGAAAGTCTGGGAAAGTTGGCTCGAACACCAGAAGCGGTTGGACCAGTACCGGCAATCCAAGGAGTTTCTGCAATTGCTTCAGGAAGTGGAAGATTTATTCAAGAAATAGTCCTAGATTACTCTGCAAGGAGCGTTTATGATCGGTGGAATCGGCATGCCGGAGTTGTTAGTCATTTTGGTCATCATTCTGATCATCTTCGGTGCGGGAAAGCTTCCCGAAATCGGAGCGGGGCTCGGCAAGGGTATCAAGAACTTCAAAAAGGCCACCAGCGAACCTTTGGATGAACTGGAAAAACTGGAAAAGTCTGAAGCGAAGAAGCCCGGTTCCGAGCAGTGATGCCATCAGTCCCCTTTGAACCCGGGGCGATCCGGCATGAAGACCTGGAAACGACTCTCAGAGCGGACTTGCAATATTCAATAAGGCGCACGGGGCCGGCCGGAGGCCTCACCTGTAATCTCATGGTGGAAGAATCTGCGCACGGTCACGACCGCGCACGTCGGACAGTCCTTGGAGACCCATTATCTTAAAAGGGGATTTCGTCCTCCTGACTATTGGAAGGCGGCGGGAGTTCCTCCATATCAGATTGGCCTGTGAAGGAGGGGGCGGCCCCGGGTTTACCATAGTTCTCACCGGGTGCTGTTTGCCCGGAGCGACTGCCGGCGCTGTCCATCAATTTGATTTCACGAGCCACGATCTCCGTAGTATAGCGCTTGACCCCCTGAGCATCCTGCCACTGTCGGGTTTGCAGTTTTCCTTCGACATAGACCAACCTGCCTTTGCCGAGGAAATTGGCCATGGTCTCTGCGAGCTTCCTGTAGGCAACGATGCGATGCCATTCCGCTCGTTCTTCCCAGGTGCCTTCCGCGGAACGAACCGGTTCATTCGTCGCCATGTTGAAGTTCACCACCGGTGTGCCGTCCGCCATGTAACGCACATCCGGATCCGCACCCAGACGACCGATTAAAATGACCTTGTTGATTGTTCCTGCCATAAGCTTCCTTTCTCTTGAAGAAGATGGATGGTTGAATTTCGGGGTGCCATGTCAGCTGGCTTTTTATATCATGACTCACAAAAAGGCCGCAAGTTTTATCAAAGCAATTTTCATTCCAATGCCATCATGACGACAATACCTTGATGATTCCCGGGGAAGTGAAGCACACCATCGGATGCAATGACGCTTTATTGTTGGAATTTCTTCAAAAAGGCGGAGTGCTTTAGCCGTCGCTGAGACGTGTTGAGCCCAATCCCTGCCGGGTTTCGCCGACTTCCATGCTGTCGGCCTGAATCAAGGCCCAAAGGAAGAAATGCTCGGTTGACTCGTCGTCTCAGAAAGTTTACACTTGGCACCGTCAAGCGCATAGTAACCTATTGTTATTTATAATCATCCTGCAATCTGACCGAGGCGGCATCATTATCTCCTGGTCGGCGCTGAAGCCAGAGGACCGTGACCGTTTTGGGGGAAGTGTTGTGAAGGCTGTTCGTTCCGTGTTCTTTTATGCGGTGTTTTTCATTTCGACCATCCTTTTCGGGATCGCCGCGATCGCAACCTCCTTTGTCACCCACAAGAGCAATTGGGCTCATCTGGTTGGAAGGTCCTGGGGCAATCTGAACCTTTGGGCAGCGGGAGTGAAAGTGCGTGTGAAGGGATTCGAGAATCTCGATCCCCGCCGTTCTTACGTTTTTCTTTCCAACCACCAGGGATGGTTTGATATCTTTACCCTCCTTGGAAAATTGCGTGTCCAGTTCCGCTGGCTGGCAAAGGAGGAGCTTTTCAAGCTTTTCATACTTGGGCGTGCCATGCGGGCCGCCGGTTATGTCCCCATCGACCGGAGCGACCGCAAAAAATCCCTGGAGAGCCTGCAGCGGGCAGCCGAAAAAGTCCAACAGGGGACCTCCATTGTGATTTTCCCTGAAGGCACCAGGAGCCCGGACGGGGTCCTGCAGGAATTCAAGAAGGGTGGCTTCATCCTGGCGATCAAGTCGCAACAGTCCCTGGTGCCTGTTGCCATCAGCGGCTCGTATCGTGTCCTTCGGAAAGGGGAAAACTGGATGATCGAACCTGGAGTTATTGATGTGACCATTGACAAGCCCATTTCAACCGTCGGCCTTAGCATAAAGGATAACGAGACACTCATGCAGACCGTTCGAGAAACCATCCGTCAACACCTCAGCCCTTACGAACGCGGCCCTTTGCCCGAAGGGGAACCGTCAACCAATAACCTTCCGTTCGATGCCTGATATGAAACCGCAATCGATACCTGAAGCTGTTGCCTCATCGGCTCTCAAAGTGATTCCCCTGGGCGGCCTTGGCGAAATCGGGCTGAACATGATGGTGATCGAATACGGCGAGACGGCAATTCTTATCGACGCCGGCCTCATGTTTCCAGAGGAAGACATGCTCGGCATCGATATCGTCATCCCCGACTTCACCTATCTGCGGGACAGGCGAGACCGTCTGAGGGCGCTGATCGTCACTCACGGCCACGAAGACCATATCGGGGCCATCCCCTTCCTGTTGCGGGAGTTTGATATTCCCATTTATGGCACGGCTTTGACTTTGGCCCTTATCCGGGAGAAACTGAAGGAACATGGTCTCCTTGATCATTGCGTGCTCAATCGCATAGCGCCTCGGGAATCATTCTCGATAGGGCCTTTCCGGATTGAATTCCTGCAGGTGTGCCACAGTATCCCTGACGGGGTCGGCCTCGCCATCCGCACACCGATGGGGATTCTGATCCATTCCGGTGATTTCAAGATAGATCACACACCCATCGACGGGAAGAGATTCGATTTCGCGCACTTCGGGGCCTACGGAGAAGAGGGAGTGCTGGCGCTCTTTTCCGATTCTACCAACGTTGAACGTCAAGGTTCCACCGTTTCTGAAAGAGATGTCGGCAACACTCTCCGAGAGATCTTTCAGGGCTGCGCCGGCCGCATTGTGGTGGCCGTATTTGCCAGCCATTTGCACCGCATTCAACAGGTTATCCTTTTGGCACGTGAGTTCAAACGGAAGGTGCTCCTCAACGGCAAATCCATGCTGATCAATGTCCGCATTGCCAGGGAACTTGGATATCTTGACTTCAACGCGGAAGAAGAAATCAACCTTCACGAGCTCCCCCGATACCCCGACTCCCAGGTTCTCCTGCTCACCACGGGCAGTCAGGGAGAACCTCAGAGCGCCCTGACCAGAATGGCCTTCGACGACCACAAGAAGCTTAAGGTTAAACCGGGAGATACCATTGTTCTTTCCTCCAAGTTTATCCCGGGCAACGAAAGGACCATTCAAAATATCATCAATCACCTTTATCGTCTGGGTGCGGAAGTCATCTATGAGCAGGTTCGCGATATCCATGTATCGGGTCACGCTTATATTGAAGAACTGAAGTCGATGATCAACGTCGTTCGGCCGCGCTTTTTTATACCCATTCATGGCGAGTACCGACAGCTTATCAAGCACCGGCAGCTTGCCGTGTCCATGGGAATCCCCTCTGATAACTGCCTTTTGGCCGAGGACGGCAGCGTCATTGTCTTCCGTCCGAACGGCGCTCGCATCGAAGAACGGGTGGAGACGGGTCGGGTATTCGTGGACGGAAAGGGTGTGGGTGATGTCGGTGGCTTGGTTCTCCGCGACCGGCGCCACCTTTCTGAAGACGGTTTTGTGATCGCCTCTCTGGTATTCAACAAAGAAACCAAAGAGATCCTGAGCGGACCGGATATCCTCAGCAAAGGCTTCATCCGCGAGCGCAACAAAGCTGAAATGCTTGATGCCGCAAAGTGCATTATTTTCGAAGTATTTGACAGATTGCTCGAACAGGACTTCGAGATCGATTGTGCCGAACTGCAAAGTGAGATAAAGCGTGAACTGAAGCGTTTCTTCAACCAGGTGCTGGATCGCCGTCCGGTCATTTACCCGATTGTCGCAGAAATCTAGAGGTTGCTGTGGAGCGGAAAAAGCACGAAATCTGGGCTGTTTTTCTCCTGATGCTCACTTTGCTGATCTTCCTCAGCCTCATCTCTTTTCACGCCGATGATCGAACTCTTTTCAACACCTCCGGAATTGCACCCAGAAACTGGGTGGGCACCGTCGGCGCCAACCTCTCCTATTGCTTTCTTGTGCGCCTGGGCGTCGGGGCCTTCGCTCTTCCTTTATTGGGAATATGGGTAAGCTGGTGCCTTTTTGGGGGCCGTGCCCCTTTTGCCTACAACCGAATGCAGCCTTTGGGGATCGCCCTTCTGCTCTTTTGCTCTATTGCCCTGAGCGCATTGGTTCAGCCCGGCATTCAGGTGTTCAATCAGGAAGGCCTGTCAGGCGTTGGCGGAGAGATCGGGCTGTGGCTTTCCCAGTTTCTCGTGAACCGCTTTTATCGAACCGGGGCTTTCATTGTGCTCGTCGGCACCCTCTTGATCGGTTTTCTGCTTGCCACCCCTTTTTCTCTCAAGGCTATTTTGGAGAAGCTGGCCCGGCATATCTTTTCCGTACTCGCAGGATTTTTCAACGCCGTCCTGCAACTGCTCTCGCACCTGAAGCGGACAACGCCTCCGGAGCGGGACAAGGCCCAAGAACAGCCCGTCTTTGTCGAGCCCCTGCATCAAGTCAGGAAGCCGGCCCCGGTGGTTGAGTTGCTTCCTCCACCCCCGCCTTCCCAGCCCAAAAGAAAGAGCAGGAAAGAAGCGGCGGGAGCTGATGCTGTCTCCAGCAACTCCGAACAATACATCCTTCCCTCCTTCAAAATGCTGGATAGTTTCGAACTCGATGACCACCGCCCCGATTGGCGGAAATTAGAAGAAAATGCGCGAGTTCTCGAAGAAAAGCTCTCTGATTTCGGCGTGCAGGGAAAGGTTGTGGCCATATCTCCCGGCCCCGTCATCACCATGTATGAATATGCTCCGGCACCGGGTATCAAGATCAGCCGCATTGTCAGTCTGGCCGACGACTTGTCCATGGCTCTGAAGGCTATCAGCATTCGCGTGGTGGCCCCCATTCCCGGGAAGGCCGCCATCGGCATTGAAATCCCCAACGAACGGCGCGAAACCGTTGCCATCCGGGCGGTCCTCGAGTCGGAAGCCTTTTCTGCCTCGACCGCCGCCCTGACCATCGCTCTCGGCAAGGACATCACCGGCCTGCCGTCCGTGGCGAATCTTGCCAGAATGCCCCATCTGCTCATTGCCGGGGCAACGGGCACCGGGAAAAGCGTCTGTCTCAATACAATTCTGACCAGCCTGCTTTTTCGAAACACTCCCGAGGAGATGCGCCTTCTCTTGATCGACCCCAAGAGAATTGAGTTGAAGAGCTACGCAGAGATCCCTCACCTGATCCATCCGGTGGTGAGCGATGCCAAAATGGCCACTCGCGCTTTGCGTTGGGCGGTTCAGGAAATGGAGCTCCGCTATCGCATGCTGGCGGAGAAAAACGTGAGAAACATCGAAGGCTACAACCGGGCGCTCGCCCGCGAAAAGCCGCGAAACGGCGAGATCGAGGACCCTTCGGCGGATGATTTGAAAATCAAGCACCACCATCTCCCTTACCTGGTGATCGTCATTGATGAATTGGCTGATTTGATGATGGTGGCTTCCCGGGAGGTGGAGGAATCCATCACCCGCCTGGCGCAAATGGCCAGGGCCGCAGGCATCCATTTGATCCTGGCGACCCAGCGTCCTTCGGTGGATGTCCTGACCGGTATTATCAAGGCTAACATCCCGACCAGGCTTTCTTTTCAGGTTTCTTCACGGATTGATTCACGCACCATCCTCGATGCGAGCGGGGCGGAAAGCCTCCTGGGTTCCGGCGATATGCTTTTCCTGCCGCCGGGAACCGCAAAGCTGCAGCGATTTCACGGTGCGTTCATTTCCGAGGCCGAACTCCAACGGATCACCGACTTCTGGCGCGCTCAAAAACTGGTGGAAGATGCGCTGGGTGAGCGGGTCGATTTTCACGACCAAAATTCCACCGAGGAAACTGCCGAGGACGATGTGGATGAGAAATACGAGGAAGCAATCGAACTCGTTCTGGAAACACGGCAGGCTTCGATCTCAATGTTGCAGAGAAGGCTGAGGGTGGGCTACAACCGGGCCGCCCGAATGATTGAAATGATGGAACATCAAGGTATTGTCGGCCCTTCCGACGGCGTGAAGCCGCGAGAAGTGCTGGGCAAGAACATCTCGTAAGGAAAGGATACTGCCGGACTCATGAATGATAATTTAGGCCGTCATGCGGTACCATGCTTTTTGATCTGTTCTCTGCTGGTATTGCTTCCCCTCATGGGCCGTGCGGAATCCCCTCTCGCCGTCGGTGAAATCCTCAAAAAGACCGGTTCGACCTACCAGCAAACGCGAGGGTTATCCGCAAACTTTCGCCAGTCGGTCACTTCCGCAGCAGCCAGCAACATGACGTCGGAAGCTTCCGGGAAAGCTTTACTATGAAAAACCGCGACAAATGCGCTGGGAGTACGAAAAACCCGAGCCCCAGGTGTTTGTCGCCAACCAGCAACTTGCCTGGCTCTACGTGCCTTCCGAAAAGCAGATCGCGCTTACCGACCCCAAGAAGATCTTTTCCCACCCGCTGGCCCAAACCTTTTTTGAAGGGGTTGGCGAGCTCAAGAAACACTACGAAGTCACCCTGGATCACGGGCAATCCACCAAGGATTCAGCCGTCCTGAAGCTGATGCCCCGGAAGGAAGACCCAGAAATCAAGATGCTGTACCTGACGATTGATCTGCAAGCCTACCGCATCTCGAGCATCGAGGTTCACAATGCCCTGGGAAACATCAATCGCATCACTCTCGACTCGCAAAGGACCGTGTCAAACCTTGATCCCAAGCTTTTCGAACTGGACATCCCCCCTTCCGTGGACCTAGTGGATGCCGAAGGACGCCCGCTGACTCCTGCCGACATCGAAAAACTCAAAGTCCGGCAGCCGGCAAAATCGGACAAGTAGGTAACGGGCAAGAGATACCATGTCCAAATGGCACCAGAATCTTAGGCCCCGTGTTGCCATGACCATGGGAGACCCGTGCGGTGTAGGGGCGGAAATAGTTGTCAAGGCCCATTCGTCGCCGGATCTCTTCTGCCAATGTTTGCCCGTGGTGATTGGTGAGCTGAAGGCTCTGGAGCGTGCCGTCGCTTTACTCAGAGCAGACCTGAACCTTTGTCTTCTTGACGATTCGACAGATCTGGATCAAGAGAGCCGACCCGGAACCATTTGTGTCATCAACCCCTCAAACCTCTCTCAAGGAGACCTCACCTACGGCCAGCCATCGCCGGCCACTTGCCGGGCGGTAATCCAATACATTGAAGAGGCTGCTCGCCTGGCCCTCACAGGGCAGGTTGATGCCATTTGCACCTGCCCTATTCACAAGGCAAATTTACAGCAGCAGGGGTTTCCCTTCCCGGGCCATACCGAATTTCTCCAGGGCCTCACACACGCCGGCCATGTGGTGATGATGCTTGCCGGACCGAGGTTGCGCGTGTCCCTGGTCACCATTCATCACGCCCTGGCCAATGTCCGGGAAATTCTGACCGAAGAATTGATTTATCGCACCATTGCCATCACGGCGCAGGCGCTCACCATGGATTTTGGCCTTGCATCCGTCCGCCTCGGTGTTGCCGGTTTCAATCCCCATGCCGGAGAACAGGGTCGCTTCGGGCGTGAGGAACTGGAACTGATTCAGCCGGTGATCAGGCGATTCCAGGGAGGCCCTTACGAAGTAACCGGGCCCTATTCCCCCGATACCGTTTTCCTGCGTGCCTACGAAGGGGAATTTGATGCGGTGATTGCCATGTACCATGACCAGGGACTCATTCCCATCAAAATGGTGCACTTTAATGACGCGGTCAACGTCACCCTGGGCCTGCCCATCATCCGCACCTCCGTTGATCATGGCACCGCTTATGATCTTGCCGGGACCGGAAGAGCACACCCTGGAAGTCTCAATGCCGCTCTCGGCCTCGCTGCCCTAATGGCCCGAAACCGGCGTTCTCGATCTTTACACCGCTAACCCCTCACCATGTCTGCACGCTTATGGACTGGATGGTCATTCGTGGCGCCCGCCAACATAACCTCAAGAACTTCAACCTTTCCCTCCCCCGCAACCGGTTCATCGTGATCACCGGAGTCAGCGGCTCAGGGAAGTCCACCCTGGCTTTCGATACGATCTTTGCCGAGGGGCAGAGGCGCTACCTCGAGGCCCTGTCAACGCGCACCAGGCAGTTTCTGCAGCGCTTGGATGCTCCCAAGGTCGATGCGGTGGAGGGCCTGAGTCCGGCGATTGCCGTTGGGCAGGGCCGCGCAACACGCAATCCGCGTTCGACAGTGGGCACTCTGACCGAGATCCACGATTTCTTACGCCTTCTCTACGCCCGTCTCGGAGTATTTCACTGCCCAACCTGCGGGTCGCCGGTTCGAGCCTTCACGATTCCCCGGATGATTCAGGAAATCACAGACTTTTGGCCGACCGGCACCCGTCTCCTGATCCTCGCTCCGGTTGGCGTACTGCGAGAGGGAGAGCTGCCGGGGATTCTCAGCAAATTCCGACGGGACGGTTTTGCCAGGGTCCGCCTGGAAGACAGAATTTATGAGCTCGATCCTCCCCCGCTTGTCCCCCGCCGCAGCCGTTACAAGGCCGAGGTCGTGGTCGACCGCCTCATTCTCGACCCGGATAAGACAAAACGTCTCGCTGACGCTCTCGAACTCGCTGCCAGGATTGGCAGGGGATTGGCGGGTGTGGCGAAGGTCGACGGAGAAGAGATGCGGTTCAGTGAATCCTACAACTGCCTGTCGTGCGGTCGGCAGATGCCCGAGCCTGCTCCCGGCCTCTTTTCTTTCAACCATCCGTCGGGGGCCTGCCCGTCATGCAGGGGCCTGGGATATCTTGATGAGGTCTCGCGAAAAGGATCCGCTTCAGCTGCTGAAACAGCGTCCCTTGATACTCTCGGCCCCGGAGCCGATGGCGCTTCACTCATGCCTTTCGCAGCGACCATTCAGCGGAATGGAATCGGTCTGTCCCGACTGCGAGGGGAGCCGTCTCAACGAGATTGCCCGCTCCGTCCGCTTGGGAGAGTTACCCATTCAGGAAGTATGCAGGCTTCCCCTCGCAGCCCTGGGGCAGTGGTTGCAAAGCTTACCCTTGACACCTGACCAGAACCGGATTGCCGAAGGACCGAACACCGAAATCCTTCATCGTCTGAATAGCCTTGAGGAGCTTGGGCTGGGGTATCTGACTCTGGAGCGTTCAGCCCCTACCCTTTCGGGGGGCGAGATGCAGCGCTTGCGCCTGGCACATCAGATCAGCACCCCGCTCTCCGGCGTCCTCTATGTTCTGGACGAACCCAGCATCGGCCTTCATCCGCGAGATCATCAGCGTCTGCTCCGCATCCTTCAGCAGTTGCGCGATAAGGGTAACACGGTGATCGTGGTCGAACACGACAGAGAAACAATCCTGAAGGCGGATTTCGTCGTCGATATGGGGCCGGGGGCGGGAGTGCAGGGTGGCGAGGTGATTTTTTCCGGCCTGCCGGAAGCCTTGATCCACCATCCCACTTCCCTTACCGGTTCCTATCTATCCGGACAGAGAAGTATCACGGTGCCAAAACGACGCAAACCCTTCGAACAAGGCGCCATTACCCTGGTCGGCGCCAGCGGTCACAACCTGAAGGGAATTACGGTATCCTTTCCTCTCGGCTGTGTCACCTGTGTTACGGGCGTATCAGGGTCCGGTAAAACCACCCTGGTCATGCACACGCTCTACCGCGCCCTGGCCAGACACCTCTACCGCAGTAAAGTGCGGCCGTCTCCGTGTGACCACCTTGAGAACGCCGATGCCTTTCGCAAAGTGATTTTGGTTGATCAAACGCCGCTGGGCCGATCTTCTCACTCTACTCCGGCAACCTATTCCGGGGCCTTTTCCGCCATTCGTGAACTCTTTGCCCAATTGCCTGAAGCCCGGGCACGGGGCTATGGGTCAAAGCGCTTTTCCTTCAACGTCAAGGGGGGCCGCTGTGAATCGTGCCGGGGCGAAGGTACCAAGAATATCGATATGTTCTTCCTGCCTGATGTCTCAGTTACCTGTCCGGATTGCGAGGGCAAACGATACAACCGCGAGACCCTGCACATCCAGTTTAAGGGCCATTCCATCGCAGAATCCTGGATATGACCGTTGCTGAAGCGTTCGGGCTATTCGGAAACATTCCGGCCATTGCCCGCAAACTCGGTGTTCTGATTGAAGTGGGATTGGGCTACCTGCATCTCGGACAATCAGCGACAACCCTTTCCGGCGGCGAGGCGCAACGGGTGAAGCTGGCTCTTGAACTCAGCCGCAGAAACCCCGGCACTGCTTTGTATATCCTGGATGAGCCCACAACCGGCCTGCATTTTGCCGATATCCAAAGGCTGCTCCACGTGCTGCAAAGGCTGGTGGATCAGGGCCATACGGTCATCATGATCGAACATCACCCGGAGGTTATCAAAACGGCAGATTACGTGGTTGATTTGGGCCCTGAAGGCGGTGACCAGGGAGGCTATCTGGTGGCGGCCGGTACCCCCGAACAAATAGCCGAGAATGAAATTTCGCACACGGGAAGATTTTTGAAGCAGATCCTGGAGCAATCAACCGGAAGTGTTGGTTAATACAGCTCCACATAAATGGGTGTCCACTATCACCCACCTTGCCCGAGAAGATTGTCCCCGCAGGCTTCGAGCAGGGAGCAGCCATTGGGGCTTTTCTTGCGGATTCCCACCAAAAGCACACGGGAATGACGTTCTTTCATTATGGTCGCTTCAGTCTTCAAGAGCCGCACTTAGCTTTTGGCTCCCGCGGCTGACTTCTATTTGCCGGGAATCAGGCACTTGAAGAGAGATGGTAGGCGATAGAATCCAATTTTATGGTGAAATCAACATTTTCTACATGACAGCAGTTGGGAACCTGAATCTGGATCGGAGCAAAATTGAGAATGCCGTTGATTCCAGCCAACACTAGTTGGTTGGCCACACTCTGCGCCGCACTGGAGGGAGTGGTGATGACCCCCACGTGCACATCGCGCTCTTTAACCACTTCATCGACCTCTTCCAGATGTTTGATCACGATGCCGTTGGGCAGTCGCCTGCCGACCTTTTGAGGATCAACATCGAAGGCAGCCGTGAACACATATCCATGCCTGATGAAATTCGCATGCCTGATCAAGGCCGACCCCAAGTTTCCAACGCCCACCATGCCCAAATTCCAGGACCGGTTGAGGCCAAGAATTTCTTTGATCTGATTGAGCAGGTCGCCGACCCTATAACCAACCCCTCTGACTCCGAACTCACCGAAGTAGGCCAAATCCTTTCGGATCTGAGCAGGGTTCACGGCACATTGTTTGGCCAGGCGTTCCGATGAGATGACATCAACTTCTTCCTCCAGAAGTTCCTGCAGAGTGCGCGAGTAAATCGAAAGCCGGCTAATTGTAGCCATCGGAATCTTGGCGAATTTCATCCCCGGACCTCAGCTCTTCTTGCTCAAGTAGATTTGCAGACTGGAATGCCGCCCTTCGCGGGAAGGGAAGATAATTATGTGATATTCTTCACATTAATTTACCAAAAAAAAGCCTGTCCTCAGAGAGGCACTCCCGGATCAACACAGAGGCGGGATTCTTCGCTGCTTTCCTCACCCCTGTGTTGATTGGATGCAGATAATGTCCTGCAAGTGCCTCTGACTAACCGGCCAGACCCACAAACTTCTGAATCATCGTGCTCACCGGGTTAGCGTAGATCAGAATCAACGAGATAACGAGGGCGTAAATGGCGAGTGATTCGATCATCGCCAGACCGATCAGCATGGTCACGGTCACTTTGCCTGAACTATCCGGGTTGCGGGCAATACCTTCGACGGCGCCTCTCACTGCCATGCCCTGGCCGATACCGCAACCGTGGGCAGCGATGGCAATCGCCAAACCGGCAGCAATCGCGGAATAGACGAAGAAACTCATGCCTTCCGCTTTTTCAATGGAGCCGGCCGGGTCAGCCGCGAGAACGGCAGTCGTTAAGCTCATCACGAACAGTGTTGTCAACAACCCAATCTTCTTTGACATGAAACAACCTCCTTTTTGATTGAAAAACAAATCACTCCCAACAAAGACTATATTCGCGGCCTTCCTTCAGCCCTAACCGCCGACTCTAGTGAGCGTGTTCTATGGCGCCCGCAAAGTACATCATAGACAGCAGACAGAATATGAATGCTTGAATAAACCCCGTAAAAAGACCCAGGAACATCATGGGCAGCGGAGCCAGATAGAGCCCGACCAGAAAGAAGAGGATCCCCAGGACCAGTTCCTCTCCGAACACATTCCCGAAAAGACGGATGGAGAGGCTGAGAACACGGGCGAGGTGACCAATGATTTCGATCGGGAAAATGAGAGGCACCAACCACCAGACGGGGCCCATAAAATGCTTGATATACTTTATTCCGTGGAATCTGATCCCGATGACGTGGGTGAAGACCACCACAATGACCGCACAAGCTCCGGTGGTATTGAGACTGGCCGTGGGTGAGAAGAACCCGGGAATCATTCCCATATAGTTACACGTCAAAATAAAGAACCCCAGAGTAGCAATCAGAGGGAAAACAAAACGGCCTTCTTCACCGGTGACCCCGATCATGAAATCCTCTATACCCGTGATCACCAACTCAAAAAAGTTCTGCCCACCTTTGGGAACCATTTCCAGACGCTTGACTGCCAGCCTGGCACTGACCAGCAGGAAGAGCATGGCCACCCAGGCGTAGGTAACATGAGGCTGCAGCATGAACTCCAGAAAACTGTGAGCATGGTCCGCACCGACGACCGGCAGGCCTAACTTCTCAAACAGGATATTCAAGAATAGAATCGGATGCTCCATATTCTAACTTTCCCCCTTTCTTGCAAGCGAGACCAAAACCTCCAAACCCCCACCAACCATAATACTCATAACGACCACCGACAATCCTACCAGAAACGCAATAGGATCGGCCCAACCGTAATACATGACTACAAAAACCAAAAACAGGGTCGCCAAGTAGCGCAGGTAGTAGCTTGCGAAAACCCGCCCCTTTTGGGGAAGCTTTCCCGGTGTCCTGAAGGCTTTGTTCAACTGCCATTTGAGCACCCGAAAGCTGGATGTCACAATGGCCGCACCGAGAAAAACCCCCAGAGCCATCTTCGCCGAGAGCAACACCCACGCTCCCAGCGGCAACAGGCCCATAAGGATAACATTCACGACCTCGATCCGCCGCAGCAGCTTCTCTTCATCTACAAGAAGATTCTCCACTATTTCTTCGAATCCCGGGAATCCTCTTCCTGCTGCCTGCGGGCAAACCGATAGTAGTTAAGAAAGCCGGCAGCCACCCCCAACACCAAGAAAACCAGGGAGAGCTTCGGGCGTGTGCCAAACATCGTGTCCAGCCAGACGCCGAAACCCAACCCGATGAAGATGGCAAACACCACCTGAAACCCGACCGTGCTGGCCATCGCCAGCTGCCGCAAATATTTTCTGGTATCTTCTTTCATAAGCTACTTCGTGCAAAGGTTCACAGAGTTCCTAGCACAGTACTCCTGTTGAGTCAACGCTTTTTTCCGGAAGATCCAATGCCCTTCTCTTTAACCACTTGCAGCGCTTCCGCTGCCGCTTGAACGGTACGGTCCAAGTCTTCTCTGGTATGAGCAGCGCTTATGAAAAATGCCTCAAACTGCGAGGGGGCAAGGTAAATCCCGCGCTTGAGCATTTCCTGGAAATAGAGCGCATAAGCGCGGGTATCGGATTTCAGGGCGCCAGAGAAGTCGCTAACCGGTTCGGAGGTGAAAAAGCCGCAGCCAATTGAACCGATCCGATTCAAGACGACGTCGACGCCGCTGGCTTGGGCCGCTTCCATCAGACCTTTCGACAGATATGCGGCTTTTTCCTCGAGTGCTTCGTAGAAACCAGCCTGTTCCAGCAGTTCCAGGGTAGCCAATCCCGCACTCATAGCCAGTGGGTTCCCGGACAGTGTCCCGGCCTGGTAGACCTCTCCAAGAGGCGCCATGTGCTTCATGATGTCGCTTTTCCCGCCATAGGCTCCAACCGGCAGACCCCCGCCAATAATCTTGCCGAGGCAGGTCAAATCCGGCAGCACCCCAAAGACCTCCTGGGCTCCCCCGCGAGCCAGACGAAACCCGGTTATCACCTCATCGAAGATCAACAAAGTGCCGTATTGATCGCACAACGCCCTCAAGCCTTTAAGGAATTCATCTTTCGGCAGGACCACCCCCATGTTTGCCGCCACCGGTTCCACGATAATCGCTGCCGCGTCCCCTCCCAGGCTTTCCATCACCTGCCTCACCGCCTCCAGGTCATTGTACGGCAACGAAAGGGTGTGCTGAGCAATTTCCTCCGGGACCCCCGGGCTCCCGGGAATCCCCAAAGTAGCCAATCCCGAACCGGCTTTGACGAGCAGACTATCGCCGTGACCGTGATAGCAGCCGTCAAACTTAATGAGTTTCTTGCGTCCGGTGTAGCCTCGAGCCAGGCGGATGGCACTCATGGTCGCTTCCGTCCCTGAATTGACCATGCGCACCATGTCAATGGAAGGGACCATTTCCGCCACCTTGCGCGCCATTGTCACTTCAAGCTGCGTCGGGACCCCGTAAGAGGTCCCTCTCCGGGCTGCGCTCTGCACCGCCGCAACGACCTTCGGATGGGCATGACCGACAATCAGAGGCCCCCAGGAGCCGACATAGTCCACATATCGGTTTCCGTCCTCATCCATCAGGCAACATCCCTCGGCGGACCTGACGAAAATGGGGCTCACTCCCACGGAACGCCCGGAGCGCACCGGACTGTTCACGCCGCCCGGTATCACTTGACAGGCTTCTTCATAAAGCCTTTTCGAAACATCCCAGTTCATTATTGGCGTCTTCCTCTCTCTCGCCGAACTCCAGGTCTGAGCATACCCTGAGCCGACAACCTCCTTCATGCCCCTGCCACAATCTGCAATCAGGATTCCAGGGGAGCAATCTCATATTGTTCCAGGTGAAGACTGGGCTCTCCCTTTATCATGAGCTTTGCCTGCAAGCGCTCTTCAGCCCTTTCAAGAGGGCCGCGTTCTTCATCGTAAAAGCGGGCTGCGACATCGGGATGAACCATTACCATGACGTTGCGCCCATACATGTCGCGCCGCTCCCGCTCCAGTTCTCTCAAGATCTCGTAACACACCGTCTGCTTTGATTTGAGGTAACCCTCTCCCTCACAATAGAAACACGATTCGCAAAGCAGTCGTCCAATGCTTTCCTTGGTCCGCTTGCGCGTCATTTCGATGAGCCCCAGTTCCGACATCTGGAGTATGTTCGTCTTGCTCTTGTCCTTGCGCGTGGCCTCTTTGAGGGCATTGAACACCTTTTCGCGGTTGCCCTCCTTTTCCATATCGATAAAATCGATGATGATGATTCCACCGATGTTTCTCAGGCGCAGCTGATAGGCGATTTCCTTGACCGCTTCGAGATTGGTCTTGAGGATAGTCTCCTCCAGATTGCGCTTGCCCACGTAGCGACCGGTGTTGACATCGACAGCGGTCAGGGCTTCGGTGATCTCAATGACGATGTAGCCGCCCGACTTCAACCAGATCTTCTTGCTGAGCGCCCGTTGAATTTCCATTTCAATGCCGTAGGCATCAAATATGGGTTCGTCTCCGTCATAGAGTTCAACCGCTGTCTGAAGGGAAGGAAGGAAGGTTTCGGTAAAACTCAGCACCTTGCGATACTCACTTTCCGAGTCGATGACGAGGCGGTCCACTTCTTTGGTGAAGAGGTCGCGAACGGCACGGAGTGTAATATCAAGTTCCTGGTAAACCAGGCTTGGCGCGGAGGCATGCTCGGAGCGCCGCTGAATGCTCTGCCAGAGTTTCAGCAGAAAATCCACCTCAGCCTCAAGTTTTTCAGGTTCGATGCCCTCTGCTGCGGTTCGAACAATGGCACCGCAATGCGCGGGTTTAACAGCGCACATGAGATCTCGCAGACGTTTCCGTTCTTTCTCGTTTTCGATCCGCCTCGAAACGCCAATGTGGTCCATCGTCGGCATGAGCACGAGAAGGCGCCCGGGCAGAGCGATGTGGGTAGTGATGCGAGCCCCCTTGTGCCCGATGGGTTCCTTGGCCACCTGAACCAGGATTTCCTGGCCTTCCTGAAGACGGTCCTGAATCGGGACGTCACTGTAGTTTGGCTGCAGGTCGAGAACCTCTTTGAGTTTTTCCGGGAGGGACTCATCCGTGTCTTCAGGTTTTTCTTCCCCGTTTTCAACTTCACACGAGTTCATGAAGAGTTGTTCCAGATCGGTCACCGGGTGTTGGACATCACTCACATAAAGAAAAGCAGCCTTCTCCAGATTGATATCCACGAAGGCTGCCTGCATTCCGGGGAGCACCCGAACCACTCTGGCCTTATAAATGTTTCCTCCGATTCCGCGATCGGAAGTCCGTTCAACGTAGAACTCCGCCACCTGTCCGTTCTCAACAAGGGCTACCCGAGTTTCGTAGAAATCAGCATTTATGATAAGCTCTGAGGACATGTCCTTCTTCCTCCAGTCCAGCGAAGGGCACACTCGCTATTTTACATATGCGGCATCCGAAGAGTGCCGCCAGAGGTTCCTCCAAAAGGTGGTGCAAAATGGCCATAGGTCTGAATTTCATCTGTGGTCCCTCCTGGAGGTCCAGCTCCAAGGAGGACTCGTTCAGTGGCCGCACGTCAAGGATGATTTCACCCAAAGTCGCACTCGCCTGCCCTTTCTTGGTTTTCTTGTGCAGTGTTTCCGTCAACCGTTTGGGCCAGCTCTGCAAAACACGGCGTACGCGCCAGGGGATCAATTCGGAGACGGCATAGGTCACCCGTCTTTGTTCCGGGGGCGAGAAGGGTTTTCCGACGGATGTCACCGCTTCGATCTGCAAGCCAACGGGCAATTGTTCGTTCAATCGAGACTGTATTTCATCCACTTCCAGCCTTTGCGAGAGGCTGAGATAGGCTTCTTCCACGAGGCTCTCCAACCCCAGAGGCAAAGCTTCCACAAAGGAGAGCTTGACATGCGGGTGGAAGCCTTTGGTCATGATTGCCGGCAATCCCGCCCGGCGGATCGCCCGGCTGAAACCGTGGGAAACCTCCAGTTGTCCATAGAATCGCCCGGCACCGGTCTTGCTATAGCGAAACCAGTACAGGTGACATGATTCGTCCTGTGTCGACCACTTCCTGCGGCGCGTGAAGCTCTTCCTCGAGTTCCTTGTGCAGGAGAGGTCGAACGGTCTGGTGATCACAGACCCCGCATTGAACACAATGCCCGGAGCGGCAATCTTCGGTAGATTCTCCTTCCAGGGCACGCTGATACTCGTTCCGGAGGAAATCTTTCGGTATGCCTGCCGACAGATGGTCCCAGGGAAGAGTTTCTGCCAATGAGCGATCTCGGTTGGCGTAAAACGAGGCTTCCAGGCCGACATCAGAAAATGCCTGTTGCCACAGGTCGTTACGGAAAGCTTCGGTCCACCCGTCAAAACGCGCCCCCAACTCCCAAGCACGCACCAGGACCTTGCCGAGGCGGCGATCACCTCGGGCAAATGCTGCTTCGAGCAGGCTGTGTGCAGGGTGATGCCATTTGACACGGAGTCCGGGGCGCCTCAGGCGGGCTTTCAGTTCGCTCAAATGGCTTTCGATAAGGTCTCCGCTGATCTGGGGGGCCCACTGAAAAGGGGTTTGGGGTTTGGGAACGAAGGTGGAAAGGGATACGTTAACTGAAGATCGAGAAGATTTTGCCCTTTGCCAGACATCCAAACAGAGCCTTACCAGTGCGTCCAGATCGGTTTGGTTTTCACTGGGAAGCCCGATCATGAAGTAAAGCTTGAGCAGGCGCCACCCCAGATCGAAAGCATTCTCGGCTGCCACGAGCAAATCTTCCCCAAGGATTCGCTTATTGATAACACGGCGCAACCGTTCACTCCCGGCCTCGGGAGCGAGAGTAAAACCGGTCTTGCGAACTTGCCGAATCAGCGCCATGAGTTCGGGGGTAAGGGTCCCGACCCGCATCGAGGGGAAGGACACGGAAATTTTCCGAGGCAGGAAATGCTCCATCAAGGCGGTGAGGAGCGGCTGCATCTGACAGTAGTCGCCACTGCTGAGGGAAAGCAGCGATATTTCCTCAAATCCGCTGTTGGCCAAGGCCTCTGCGGCTCGCTCCATGATCACCCGTGGATGGCGTTCACGCACGGGTCGATAGATGTAGCCCGCCTGGCAGAATCGGCAGCCTCCCGTACACCCGCGCGCGATCTCCAGCCCCAAACGATTGTGAACAATGTCCAACATGGGGACGAGAGGTCTTACGGGGATCGGGGAACCACTGTCCAGATCGGGGATGAGGCGTTTGGTCACCCCGGTGTAATCCGGGTAGCGAGGCTCGATGGCTTTGATAATGCCGTCAGGCTGGTAAGAAACATTGAAAGAAAGAAGGTACATAAATCCCGTCGATCGTTCTTACCGTATCGAGGAAATCCCTCCTCTGCCCCTTGCACCCTTGCCACTCCCTATAAGCTTCAATAATTTCAGGGAGCACCTCCTCGGCTTCACCCAAGACGATGAAATCAAAGAATTCGGCGACAGGTTCCGGATTGAAGGCACAGGGACCGCCGGCGATGACCCAGGGATCCTCGATGCCGCGCTCTTCCGACCGCAGCGGAATTCCTCCCAGATCAAGCATGGTGAGGATGTTGGTGTAGCTCAGTTCATACTGGAGGCTGAACCCCACAAAATCAAAATCCCGAAGCGGGCGCTTCGTCTCCAGTCCCGGGAGCGGCTCTGCCATGTCCCTGAGATTCTTCTCAAGATCGACCCACGGGGCGTAAACCCGGTCCGCCATCACCCCGTCGATCCGATTCAAGATGTCATACAAAAGCTTTAAACCAAGGTGGCTCATCCCCACTTCGTAAACATCAGGAAATGCCAGAACAAAGCGCACGCGGGCTTCATCAAAACCCTTCCTGAAAGCGTTGACTTCCGAGGCCAGGTAACGACCGGGTTTTTCAACCCCGTAGAGGCATTTCTCCATCACTTCTTCTCGAAAACCGTGAGAGTAACAAACAAAATCAGCGGCACACCCCAAACTGTAATATATACTTTCACATTTCGAGGGGAGTCAACATAAAAGCTGAGGCAGCCCATACCGAAGCTGTTGTTTTTGACTTGAGATCATGGCAGCCGTTCATTGAGAGGCAGGGCGGGGGATAGCGAAATTTCCTCTTCCGCATTTGCACACGGTTGAGGTATAGGTAGCGTTGCGGACTTGATCTCGCTCGCCTTTTCCATCCGCAGTGAATATGGATAGTTCAGCTCTTTGCACCCGCAGAGAAACCGCCTCGGGTCAGTCTTTTGGGGGGAGAAAATAACATATGGCGAATGTCTGCAATGCCAAAGCGGTTTCAACTCTCAACCGTTTTCGGCGATCGATAAGATCTGCGGCATGCTCTTCTTCTTGACGATCACCCTGCTCACCGGATGCACGATGGTCGGACCGGATTTTCTCCGCCCCTCCACCAAGCTTTCGGACCAGTGGCTCGAGGCCGACGACCATCGCGTTGAGACCTCACCCGCAGTTTACCGGGAATGGTGGAAAGCCTTCAACGACCCGGTGCTGGAAAATCTCATTCAAACCGCCTACCAGCAGAACCTGCCGCTACAAATCGCCGGCGTCCGCGTTTTTGAGGCGACGGGCACAGCTTGGCATCGCCATTGGGGAATTCTTTCCACAAGCGCAGCAGACCCTCGGGTCAGCCAATTTTAATAGGATCAGCGAAACTTCACCCCAGCTCGGGGCAGGCATCTGGGATCGACCTTTCTTACATGCAGGCCCAAGTAGGTGTCGGGGCGAGCTGGGAGCTCGACTTCTGGGGCAAGTATCGGCGTGCCATCGAATCCGCCGACGCCAATCTGGTCAGTTCCATCGCCTCGTATGACAACGCGCTGGTGACCCTGACCGGAGATGTGTCAAACACCTATGTGCTGATTCGCACACTCGAAGAGCTTGTTCAAATTGCTCGAGAAAACGTGGAAATCCAGAAGGAAAGTCTGAAGATTGCCCAGGCCCGTTTTCAGGGCGGCGTCACCAGTGATCGTGACGTGCAGCAAGCCATAGCCGAGCTGAAAAACACCGAGGCAACCGTTTTCCAATTGGACACCCAACTGCGGCAGGCAAAAAACGCCCTGTGCACTCTGCTGGGGCTTCCGCCAAGCCACCTGGATGATGTGCTGTCCGGCGCTTCCGGGATTCCCAAAGTGCCGTCTCAGGTTGCGGTGGGCATTCCCGCCGACCTTCTGCGCCGGCGCCCCGATATTCGGAGGGCCGAATACCTGGCGGTGGCCCAGTGTGCTCAAATCGGGGTCGCCAAGGCGGACCTTTATCCGGCGTTTTCCCTGTCGGGCAATTTCGGATTCCTCGCCAGTGACACCGGTCAATCTCAGCTTGGCGACCTGACCTCATGGAAAAGCAGGACCGGCTCCATCGGGCCCGCGTTCCAGTGGAATGTGCTCAATTACGGCCAGATCACGAACCAGGTCAGGTTGCAGGACGCCAAGTTCCAGGAGGCGCTCGTCAGTTACCAGAACATCGGTGCTCCAGGCGCAACAGGAGGTGGAAAACGGTCTGGTCGCCTTCCTCAATGCCCAAGGACAAGTCGGCTCGCTCACCGAGGCCGCCGAGGCGGCCAAGCAAAGCGTCGATCTGGCAATGATTCAGTACACCGAGGGCATGACGGATTTTACTACGGTGCTCACGGCTCAGCAGAATCTACTCAGATACCAGAATAGCCTGGCCGATAGTCAGGGCGCCGTGCCGCAGAGCCTGATCGCCATCTATCGGGCGCTTGGAGGCGGCTGGGAGATCCGGGAGGGGCATGATTTCATTCCGGCCGAAATCAGGGACACCATGGAAAGACGTACCGACTGGGGCAGACTTCTGACGCCGGCAGCCGTCCAAGCGCCGACCCTGGATAAGCGGGACCTCATGTTGCAGACACCCGACTGGTAGGAGGAAAAGCGTATGTTTTCGACGCATGCCGGAATACCAAGTTGGCGCGGGATGGAGGAGAAAATGACGAGAGATCACCAGGCATCGATCCGCATCGAGGGCAGGAGACCGCTCCACGTTTGTCGGTTCATGCTGGCGATGGCGCTGATGCTATCGATAGCGACCGGCTGCGGTGACAACAAGAACCAATACGTTGCGCCCCCGCCGCCGAAGGTGACGGTGGCCAAACCGGAGGTGCGCACGGTTACCGAAAATCTTGAATTCACCGGCAACACTGCGGCGTTCAATACCGTGAAACTGGTGGCGCGGGTCCAGGGATATATCGAAAAGATCCATTTCACCGACGGTGCTCTGGTGAAAAAGGGAGCTCTCCTTTTCACCATCCAGCAGGAACAGTACAAAGCCCAGTTGCTGCAGGCCCAGGCTGAGGTTGCGGCGGCAAAGGCGAAACTCGACAACGCCGTCACCGAGTATGAGCGCTATCTCAGGCTGTTCAAACAGAAGGCGGCGCCGGAGACCCTCGTCGATCAATGGAAGTATACCCGGGATTCCTCGGCGGCGGCCCTGGAGAACGCCCAGGCGCAAGTGGTGCTGGCGAAACTGAATCTCAGCTACACTACCGTCACCGCACCGTTCGACGGACAGATGGGGCGCCACCTGATCGATGTCGGGAACCTCGTCGGCGGGCGGGCGGCCAGGATACGGTTTTGGCCGAAATCAACCAAATCGACCCCCTTTACGTCTACTTCACGATCAACGAGCGCGATCTGCTGCGGGTGATTGGCGAACGGGGAGCAACAAGGCGCTCGGGCACAGACCAAAAGGCTGAAAGGCAGCAGTTTTTTATGGGCCTTGCCGACTGAGAAAGGGCATCCCCACCAGGGAGTGGTTGATTTCGCTGCGATCACCGCCAATCCGCAGACCGGAACCCTGCAGCTGCGGGGAATCCTTCCGAACCCGAAGGGAGAGATCCTTCCGGGCCTGTTTGCCCGCGTGCAGGCGCCCTTCCAGGAGACCAAGGATGCGCTCCTGGTTCCGGCGCAAGCGGTCGCCTTCGACCAGCAGGGCAACTACGTGTTGGTGGTCAAGGAAAAGAACGTGGTCGAACGCAGACAGGTCGAAATCGGCGAACAGGTCGGCGAGATGCGGGTGATCAAATCCGGTCTGACCGGCAATGAACGGGTCATCATCGACGGCCTGCTCAGAGCTATTCCCGGACGCGAGGTGACGCCGGAAGAAGCCGGAAAACCTGCTGCTGCGACGTCAGCAGGCAGCGCAGTTTCGAAATCGGCCGCATCAAGCCGGTACCGGAGGCGCGGCATGATCTCAACCTTCTTCATCAACCGGCCGATTTTTGCCAACGTCATCGCAATCATTACGATCCTCCTCGGCGCCGTCGCCCTGAACAGCCTGCCGGTGGCACAGTACCCGGAGATCGTGCCGCCGACGATCCAGGTGACGACCAATTACCCGGGCGGCAGCGCCGACGTTGTTGCCAATACCGTCGGCATCCCGATCGAGCAGGCGGTCAACGGCGTCGAAGGGTCGATCTATATGCAATCGACCAGCGGCAGCGACGGCAGCTACACGCTTGACGGTGTCGTTCAATGTCGGCACCGACCTGAACACCTCGCTGTCGCTGGTGCAGAACGCGGTCAATGGCGCCACCGCACAGCTTCCACCGGAAGTACAGAGTCAGGGCATCATCGTCAAGAAGGTGTCGACGAATATCCTCATGTTCGTGAGCCTCTTTTCCGATGACGACCGCTACGACGGGAAGTTCCTCAGCAACTACGCCATCATCAATCTCCAGCAGCCGCTCGCCCGCCTGCCCGGGATCGGCCAGGTCAACGTCCTCGGGGCCGGCGCCTACGCCATGCGCATCTGGCTCGACCCCAACAAGATGCAGGCCTACGGGCTGACCACGCTCGAGGTGCTGAACGCGGTGAAGAACCAGAATACCCAGGTCGCCGCCGGCCAACTCGGAGGCCCGCCGGTGCCGTCCGACCAGGTGTTTCAGTTCACGCTGACGACACTGGGTCGCCTTTCTTCGGCCAGTGAATTCGAGGACATTATCATCAAGTCGCACTTCGGCCAGGAAAGCGGTAGTGCCCAGATTGTCCGCGTCAAGGATGTCGCCCGTGTCGAACTGAGCCAACAGATCTACTCCCAGTTCTCCAACATAAGCGGTCTCAAGGCCGGCCACCTTGCCATCTATTCACTGCCGGGCGCCAACGCACTGGACGTTGCGGAGGAGGTCCGCAAGCTGATGGCGGAGATGAGTAAGACGTTCCCGGAGGGACTCAAGTATCGAGCGCTCTACGATACCACCCTGTTCATCAGCCAGTCCATCCATGCGGTCTACCAGACGCTTTTCGAAGCAGGCATCTTGGTCCTGATCGTGATTGCGCTGTTCCTTCAGAACTTCAGGGCGATGCTGGTGCCGGCAACAACGGTGCCGGTCACGATCATCGGCGCCTTTGCCGCGATGTTGGCGCTCGGCTTCACCGTTAACCTGATGACGCTGTTTGCGCTGATTCTTGCCATCGGCATTGTTGTTGACGACGCCATCGTCATTGTCGAGAACGCTTCTCACTACATTGAGAAAGGGCTCTCGCCGCACGACGCCGCAATCAAGGCGATGAGCGAACTGACCGGCCCGGTGGTCGGCATCACTCTGGTGCTGATCTCGGTGTTCCTGCCGGCCGCGTTCATGCCGGGCATCACCGGCCAATTATTCCGGCAGTTTGCCCTGGTCATCGCCGCCACCGCAGTCATCAGCGCCATGAACGCACTGACGCTGAAACCGGCCCAGTGCGCCCTCTATCTCAAGCCGAGGCCCAAGGACAAGAAGATCAACTGGTTCTACCGCGGATTCAACCGCTTCTATCAGGCGGTCGAAGATGTCTACATCGGCATGGTCAGCAAAATGGCCCACCATGTCGGGATCATGGTGGTGGTATTCGTCGCCATCATCGCGGTCGCCGGCTACTTCTTTGCGCGGCACCCGACCGGGTTCCTGCCAACCGAGGATCAGGGCTACTGCATCGTCGTCGCGGCATTGCCCGATGGGGCTTCGCAGCCCCGGGTGGAACAAGTGACAAGAAAGATCGGAGCGGTGGTGAAGGAGACACCGGGAGTGGAAGGCTGGGTGACGATCGGCGGCTTTTCCATCCTCGACACGGCAAACGTCTCGAAAATGGCTTCTATCTTCGTGATTTACCAGGACTGGAGCAAGCGCCCCAATTTCCCGCAGGACAAGATCATTGCGCATCTGAACCAGCAGCTTTCGGCCATCCAGGAGGCGCGGATCGTTGTGCTCATTCCGCCCTCGATTCCAGGTCTGGGTCAGGCCGGCGGCTTCCAGATGATGGTCGAGGACCGCGGCGCTCTCGGCTTGGGCGAACTGCAGAAGGCAACGATCGCACTGACCCGCGCCGCCAACGCACAATCAAGCCTGCGCGGCGTCTTTACGACATTCAGCGCCAACAGCCCCCAGTATTTCCTCGACATCGACCGCACCCAGGCGCTCTCCCTTGGCGTGCCCCTGAACGACGTCTTTAACACGCTGCAAACCTACCTCGGTTCATCATATGTCAACCTCTTTAACAAGTTCAACCAGAGCTTCCAGGTGCGGATGCAGGCGGACGCGGACTTCCGTCGCGCAACTCAGGATATTGCCGACCTTTACGTCGCCAATAAAGCCGGGGAGATGGTTCCGCTCGGCGCCATGGTAAAAGTCCAACCGACCCTTGGCACGGAACTGGTCACCCGCTACAACCTCTATCCTGCGGCGCCGGTGTTCGGGGCATCCGCCCCCGGCTTCAGCTCCGGCCAGGCGCTCAGCTTGATGGAGCAGGTGGCGAACCACAATCTGCCACAGGGCATGAGCTACGACTGGACGACGATCTCTTATCAGGAAAAGCTGGTCGGGAATCAGGCCTACTTCATTTTCGCGCTCTCGATCGTCCTCGTTTTCCTGGTGCTCGCCGCCCAATATGAGAGCTGGTTCGATCCTGCGGCGGTGATCCTGGTGGTGCCGATTGCCCTCGTCGGCGTGCTCCTTGCGCTCATTGTCCGCTCCTTTCCAGTGGATCTCTACACCCAGATCGGCCTCGTGTTGATGATCGCGCTTGCCGCCAAGAACGCCATTCTGGTCGTGGAATTCGCCCGCGAACTGCGCGGCGAGGGCATGTCGATCGTGGATGCCGCAGTCGAGGCGACCCGGCGGCGCTTCCGGCCCATCGTCATGACCTCGTTTGCTTTCATTCTCGGCGTCGTTCCGCTGCTGACCGCAACCGGCGCCGGCGCGGCCAGCCAGCAGTCGCTCGGCACCGTCGTCTTCGGCGGCATGCTCGCCTCGACCCTGCTCGCGATCCCCTTTGTGCCGGTTTTCTACATCATTATGGCCCGCATCGGGGAGCGGAGAAAACAGCACAAGGGCACCAAAGTGCCATCACCTTCGGAGGGACTCGAAGGAGAAGCTGCAGCGCCGACCAAGTGAGCACCTGTTTCAAGTGCATCGCACCCGTCGATCCTCTCTCGTTCGTGGCATCAATGTCGAGTAAACCAAGGCCAAACCTCGGAAGGAATCTTCTTCTCTCCGGCCCCGGAGGAACAAAAACGGAGGATGCGTGCAGGAGACGAGCGACTCCAAAAGCAAAGGCGATACACCCGGGGAGCAATCTGATATGCTGACTGGAAAGCAGCGTCCGACGTTTTTCCGCCGTACAACTGCTCCTGGCGATCGTGTTCTGGATTGTCTCCACACCGTTCATCGATACGCTCCAGCACGGCGCCTCATCGCAGCAATAGGTTCTGACCCTGGTGCTGTTTTCTGCGGTCCTTGTGGTCGGTGCCAACCGCAGAAAGCTGATCCTGGCGACTGTTCTGGCAGTTCCGGCCTTCTCGGGGAAATGGATCAATCACTTTTGGCCGAACGCGATTCCGGCCGAAGTGCTTCTCGGCACTGCCTTGCTGTTTGTCGCATTTGCAGATGATCTCGATCGTCGTACTCACCGTATTGCTCAGCATCTTCCTCCATGGCATAATCGCCGTTCCGTTGTCGCCGATTGTATGCCGGCCCGGTTGCGAACAGCAGGGCTTAGCCGGGGCTTGCGGAGCCCGGCATGGCCGCACCCTGTTGATGTTTGTTGCGGTCTTCAAGCCGGTGATGCTCTGGTGGACTACAATAGACCCTCAAACTCGCGAGATTGGCAGGCGGATGTGGGCGTGCCGCCCTTCGCGGCGGCAGAGAAATAAAAGCGAGGAAGGATAGCCGTAGGTGGACGTGAACCAAAGTTGATCGGTTTGCAGAAAATCGTCACCCCGGTGGAACTCGCCCCATGAGCTTTAAGCGGGGAACCAAGGGTCGGGCATCCTGGAAGTGAAGAAAAAGACTGGATTCCGGCTTTTGCCTGGATGACCGAGAAACTAATTCCGGGCCATATTCCGACACCATCAGGGTGTTCGAGGCCAAAACCCGTTCTCCCCAGTGAGCCGTTTGAGAGGGCTCACTGGAGGATTAAGAGCATATCAGGATGGATAAGCTACTGCCGAAAAGCTACCAGTTGAATACCTGATCCAGTTCTTCGTCGGTAACTTGAAAAGTGATGTTGTGAGGCCCCACCGGTTCCGTGCTGAAGTACCTGGGCAAACGGTCATCCTGGGGCGTAAACCCGGCACGGGCGTTGAAGTCGCGCTCGGTCTTCAGAATCTGCTTTCCGAGGGCCACCACGTCATCCCCGGTAAGGTTCAAGCCGTAGAAGGCATTGATCATGTCGATCAGGGCCTGGAAAGTCTCGGGCTGATCGAGCACGGCAAAGGCAATGAAAAGGCACATCCCGGTTGCGTCAACCGCCGCCGTGGCAATCTGAAGATTCCGGGACAGCTCGATCTGGCCCTCAGGCTTCAGAGGATCAACGAAGCCGCCCACCTTGAGGATGTTCGTGGCGATGGCATAACCCGCCGTGTGGTCGGCTCCCATGGGGGTCGTGGCATAGGTTACCCCAATCCCCTGGACGGCCCTGGGATCATAGGCGGGCAAAGCCTGGTTCTTCACCACCGGAACCCGCTCAACGCCAAAGACTTTCCCGGTTGTGCCCGGCACCGGACCCAAGAATGCGGCCAAGGGGCGTCCCCTTTCCGACTTCTTCCAGGAGCTTGATCGCCCCTTCGGCATCGCCGAATTTGATCAACCCGGCTTCCATCGCCACCCCGATGGTCACTCCCATCTCGATGGTGTCCAGCCCGAAGTTGTCGTCCATGAAATCCATCTTCGCGATGGCATCCAGATCACAAATGCCACAATGCCCGCCATGCGACCAAACCGTTTCGTACTCGGGCTGTTTGCTTACGAAATGGCCGTCTTTATCATAATAAGTCCCGGAACAGCGGATCACGCACCCGCGATGGCACCCATGCGTCGCCGCCCCTTTACCGCCGCGGGCATTTTCCGTTTCCGCCTGAGTCTCGCCGCTGATTTTGTGGGCATCGACGTAACGACCCTCTTTGAAATTATACGTGGGATAGCCCCCGGCCTCATTCAGGATGTTGGTTAAAACGTTGGTCCCATAAGCCGGCAGTGCCTGCCCGGTGACGGGGTGATTGCGCAAGCCGTCCACCCACTTCTTGTTGGCTTCTTTGAACTTGTCCGGGTCCTTGGGCGGGCGCATTTTCTTCCCGGTGTCATCGAGAACAATCACTTTGACGCCCTTGGCTCCCATTACCGCGCCGACGCCACCGCGGCCGGCGTGGCGAGTCGGCCGAAGCTCCATGTCGGTGACGGCAATCGAGGCCGCGCACATTTTCATCTCACCGGCAGTCCCGATTGAAATACAGCAGATCTTGTCACCGTATTCCGCCTTCATTTTGTCGACGAGATCGTAGTTTGGAAGCATCTTCAGACTGTTGTCAACGCTGATTTTGACGCCGTCCTTGTTGATGAAAACCTTGTAGAGGTCATTCCCTTTGGGCTTGCCTTCCAAAACAATCGCCGCATAGCCGAGCCTCGCCAGCACCTGGGCTGCCTGGCCCCCGGCATTTGACTCCTTAATTCCCCCGGTAAGAGGACTTTTGGTTCCCACCGAGAGGCGGCCGGACATCGCTCCCGCCGTCCCGCTCAACATCCCCGGTGCGATTACGAGCTTGTTCTCAGCGCCCAGGGCATGGCAAAGCGGCGGGACTTCTTTCGCCACCAAAGTCGAGGTGAGCGCCCTGCCTCCCAGACCAGCGTAATCACCCACCGGCTGCTCGCTCACCTTCGGACCACCTTCCGCACTCATGTCGATTCGCAGAATCTTGTCCATACTTCCTCCCTTATGCTCTTAACTCAACGCGTGGAATACTGACATGGTCAGGGTCAAGGCCACCCGATCCTTCTGCATGATAACACTTGCCCATTATAAAAAGGAGAATCCTCTATGTCCACCTATCTTCCGCGGAGTGCCAGAGAGGATTCTCACATTTTGTGGTCATCCCTCAGCGAATGACCTCACCTAGAGTGCAAAGGTCCCTACATCGCCCACTTGTAGATCTGAATGACGTCATCCAGGGTGGGACAGCGGGGATTGGTGAACCCGCAGGCATCCTTCTGAGCATTCTCGGCCATGAGTCTTGAGATCTTTCTCTTTGACTCCCAGTTCCTTCAAGCCGCTGGGAATGCCGACATCGGCGGAGAGTTTCTTGATTGCTTCAAGAGCCAGGTCGGCCGCGGCGCGAGGCGAAAGGCCTTCCACGTTTTCTCCCATGGCCGTGGCGATATCGACGAAACGGTCCACCTTGGCAATCAGGTTGAAGCGCTCAACGTGGGGAAGGAGGATCGCGTTGCAGACACCGTGAGGAAGGTTGTAGAACCCGCCCAACTGGTGAGCCATGGCGTGGACGTGGCCCAGGCTGGCATTGTTGAACGCCATACCCGCCAGGTATTCGGCATAGGCCATGTTGTCGCGAGCGACCATGTCGGCGCCGTTGGCCACGGCCGCCCGCAGGTTGCCGGCGATCAACTGAATCGCCTGCAGGGCGCAGGCATCGGTAACCGGCGTGGCAATGATTGAAACATAGGCTTCCACGGCGTGGGTCAGGGCATCCATACCCGTCGCCGCGGTCAATGCCGGAGGCATGCCCGCCATCAGCAAAGGATCATTGATGGCCACGTTGGGGGTCACGCGCCAGTCGACGATCGCCATTTTCACATGGTTGCTGGTGTTGGTGATGATGCAGAAACGGGTCATTTCACTGGCGGTGCCGGCGGTGGTATTGATGGCAATGAAAGGAGGCATCGGTTTGGAGGATTTATCAACGCCCTCATAGTCCCGGATGTTGCCGCCGTTGGTGGAAACGATGCCGATCCCCTTGCCGCAGTCGTGGGAGCTGCCGCCGCCGAGGGAGATGATCAGATCGCACTTCTTGTCCTGATAAATCTTGAGGCCATCGTGAACATTGGTGTCGGTCGGGTTGGGCACGGTTTCGTCAAAAACCACGCAATCAACGCCCGCATCCTTTTTGACCAGGTCAACGATCTGCTGAGTGATACCGGCCTTGGTGATCCCTTTGTCGGTGCAGATGAAGGGCTTCTTGCCGCCCAGCACCTTCACCTGTTTGCCGATTTCCTTGTGGGCCCCAACACCCATTAACGTAACGGTGGGAATGAAAAATCCGTAAACTTGTTCGCCAACTGCCATGGTGGTTCTCCTTTCTTGGTTCCTTAGGTTGCTGCTATGATCATTGCTCGCCTCTGAAGAACCATTCTTCCGAGGCTCAAAAATGATCCAGCCAAATGACCGGACCGCATTGTCTCCGTGCCGTTATTCTCAAAGCAAAGCTCGTGCCATCGCATAATTATTATATAGATTACAAATACTTAAACTGAGCATTGCGATTTCCGAGGGGCCCCGATGACGCCCTCGGAAACAGAGGATGCCCCGGCCAAGGAGGAAAAGAAACCGGACTGATAGTATTTGTTGTATTAAAATCAAATGGTTAGTTGGTTTGAGTCAGAATGACATGGGAGGTTCATGCGCTGGGGTCAAAAGGGGACATTATGTCAGAACATATATATTGGAACCGTTTTCTATTTTCTTATTCGAGGTCGTATTCCTTCAGCTTGCGATACAGGGTCTTCCGCCCAATGCCGAGGATTCCCGCGGCCTGAGACCGGTTGCCATCGACACATGCCATCACCCGGCGAATGTGACGTTTCTCAAGTTCGGTAAGGGGCATGAACGGGACATCCGTGGTTGTGACATCGCACTGCTCGGTGAGTTCACGAGGCAGAGCGTTCTCCGTGATGATGCCGTTTTCAGCCAAAATCGTGCCTCTTTCGATAACATTGCGCAGTTCCCGGACATTCCCGGGCCAGCTGTAATTCATAAGGCACTGCATGACGCTTCGGGAGATCCGGCACGGGGACGGACCGGCTCCCAGAACCCCCAGGAAATATTCGACCAGTAAAGGGATATCTTCTTTTCGCTCCCGTAAAGGAGGAATGTGAATCTGGAAAACATTGAGTCGATGATACAGGGCTTCGTGGAAGTTGCCGGCCCGCGCTTCTTCCACGAGATTGCGGTTGGTGGCAAAGAGGAAGCGGACGTCCACCTGCCTTTCATGTTTATCTCCGATCCTTCGGTAGGTCTTGGTTTCAAGAACCCTCAGGAGCGCCGCCTGGACCTCGAGGGGCAGTTCTCCGATTTCGTCCAGAAACAGGGTCCCCTCATGAGCCAGGGCAATCAAACCGTCGTTGGTTTCGTTCGCTCCGGTAAAAGCTCCTTTGAGGTAGCCAAAGAGCTCGCTGCGCATGAGTTCTTTCTGCAGGGTGCCGCAGTTTTTAATGATCAACGGCTGCTCTGCCCTTGGACTTTGCGAGTGGATGGCACTGGCGACGACATCCTTGCCGGCGCCGCTTTCTCCGGTGATCAGAACCGGGACATTGGTGGGTGCCACTTTTTCAATGAGGTACTGGATGTGTTCGACGCCTGAGGAGCGTCCGACGAATTGAGGGATTGGAAGGCTTGTCTGGGTATGGCGAAGCAGCCGATTTTGCCTCTGCAAACAGACACGCTGATAGGCTTTTTCAACCACCAGTTCCACGCGATCCAGGCTAAACGGCTTGGTGATGTAGTCATAAGCACCGAGCTTCATCGCTTCCACGGCACTTTCCACATTGCCATAGCCGGTTATCAGGACCACCTCCACATCCTGAATAACCTGCTTGAACTTATCCAGAAGGTCTATCCCGTCCCCGTCAGGCAGACGCATGTCGAGTACGATCACATCAAATTGTTGCCGCTCGATCAGCTCAAAGGCCTGGCGGGCGCTATCAGCACTGCAGACGCTGCGCCGCATGCTGCCGAGCTCTTTCTCCATCAAACGACGGATAGACTCTTCGTCATCAACCACTAAGACTCGGATTGGATTGAAGACCACCATCGGCATTCTCCCGCGGTAACTTCACTGTAAACGTGGAACCTTTGCCCACCTCGCTTTCGACTACGATCTCCCCCCCATGTTTATCGACGATGTTGTAGCAGATCGACAGTCCGATGCCGACGCCCTTTCCTACCGGCTTGGTGGTGAAGAAAGGTTCAAAGAGCCGGTCGAGGTGCTCGGCGGGAATGCCGCATCCGCTGTCCTCGATCGAGAAAACCACCCAATGCCGGTTTGCCGAAAAGGTTCTGAGAGTGATCGAACCCTCTTCTTGAGTCGCATCAAAGGCATTGAAGAGAAGGTCCAGAATCACCTGTTTGAGCTGCGATTCATTGCCGGGCACCGAGGGCAGTGATGGATCCAGGTCCAGACGAATGAAGTCTTTCGGGTATTGTTTGAGTTGATTATGGAGCAGCCTCAGGGTGTCCTTGACCAAGGAATTGAGATTGACGGGAGAAGACTCGGGACAGTTCCGGCGGCCAAAGGTGAGTAGATTCTGCACGATTTCCTGGCAGCGTTGACACTCTTTTAGAATGATTCCCAGGTATTCCCTGAAATCACCCCTAAGATCCTCATCGATTCTGTCCTCCAGCCTGGGCAAGCGCCGTTTCAATCCCTCGGCAAAACCTGAAATCGCGGTGAGCGGGTTATTGATCTCATGGGCGACGCCCGCGGCAAGCACCCCGATGGTGGCCATGCGCTGAGCCTGGTAGTATTTGGCCTGAAGTTCCTTTTCATGGGTGACATCGCGCATGATCATGAGGATGAGGGAGGGCTGTCCTTCCGGGTTCCGCAATGGTGAGGCGGTGATCTCGAAGTGCCGGTTCTGCCCGTCCACCGGATAGATCGCCAGATGCCGGCAGACGCGATTGTCTTCCCGTGCGGTCAATGCCGGGCACGGTGAACAGGGCTTCTCGGCGCGACGAAAGACCTGGTGGCAAAGCATCCCCAGCGGTTCAGGAACTTGATAAACTTCCCGGAACACGTGGTTCACGGAAACGATCTCCAGGTCCAGGGAGAGCACGACCATGACATCGGTAATGCCATCCAGAATTGCCTGTATCTGCCTTTGCCTGTTTGCCAATTCAAGATTGGATATTTCGACTTCGGCAACCTTTTGCTGGAGTTCCCGATAAAAACCGAGTTTGGAATGTTCGACACCAATGAGGTCATCCAGGGTGGGCTTCGATTTCATCACCATGCCTCTTCGCAGATCTGCAGCAAATCCTCCCAGGTAGCCGACCGTGGGTTGGTCAGGAGGCATGCGTCATTGGCCGCCATCCGACAGAGCTTGGGTAACTCGGACGCATCCTGGACAATTTCTTTAAGATGCACACTCACTTCTAAAGATTGGCAATACTCTTCAAGCTTTTCGATACCGGTGAGGGCCGTCGCTTCTGACGAACCCAACCGTCTCCCCAGCAACAATTCGCCGATGTCCGCCATTTTCTCAAGACAATCAGGTAGGTTGAAACGCATGACCGCGGATAGGAGCACTGGGTGAACTAATCCGTGCAATATGTCAAACATGCCTCCCAGCGAATGGGCAAGGGCATGTTCAGCGCCCAGGCCGGCATTACTGAAGGCCATCCCGGCGGCGGTGCTGGCCGAACTCAACTGCTCAAGGCTGTCCATGCTTCGCGTTCCCACAGCGGTCTCCAGATTCTTCACGATCAGCCTGATTGCCTGAAGCGACTGAAGTTCGGTGAAAGGAGAGGCGATTTTGGACACGTAGGATTCGATGGCATGGCAAAGCGCATCTATAGCTGCCGCGATAATCAGTTGGCGAGGTTTGGTTTGCAGCACCAAGGGGTCGATGATGGAGATGTTGGGGACCAGGGTGCGGCTTATAATCGACATTTTCACTTTCCGGTGCATATCAGTGATAATCGTGTACTGGGAGATGTCGGAACCGCTGCCCGCCGTTGACGGAATGAAGACCATGGGGGGAAGGGGACGCTGAATGCGATTGGCCCCCTCGTAGTCACGAATCTGACCGCCGTTGCTCGCAACCAGGGCAATCCCCTTGGCCGCGTCCATGGGACTGCCACCCCCAAGCGCTATTACCACATCCGCCCGTTCCCGCCGATAGACCGCCGCCCCCCGCTCAACCTGAGAATCGCGCGGGTTGGACACCACATCGTTGTAGTAGACCCAGCGCAGCTTCTCTTCCTCAAGGGTCTCCGTCAGACGATCGACCCACCCCGCCTGCTCCAAGCCCGGATCACTGACCAGAAAAACCTTCTCTGCTCCGATGCGACGGGCACATCGCCCGACATAGCGCAGACTACCGCGACCGAAAATGATTTCCGGAATCGAGAATTTTCGTAATTCCACGAGGTATTCACCTTTCTAAAGTTGCTTATCTATCCCGGAAGGCTGTTGAAAAGTGCCGGAAAGACCCTGCCTGCCATTCCCGTTGAAACCGGAATCCGCGCCTGCAAAGTTTTATGAACCCCGGTTCCCCGCTTAAAGCCGGCGAGGACAAACTTAGCCCGGGTGACGCTGTGAGATGGTTTTCAACAGCCTGCTAAAGATAATTCCAGCCTATGATAACCATCCGTTTTCGACTTTCAAAGTTCTATCCAGGAATTCCTGACTTGTTGTGGCTGATTGCTTCCGTTTCGGACGGCGAACGCTTTGGGTCGTCAGCGGAAGCGCTTCTTCCGGCAAGGATCAGAACTACCAAAAGCATGAAAATAAATAATCTCATCACTCCGCGCGCATCGGTTATAATCCGTCGCATTTGAGGATCGGACGGTTCTCTCCGATTGGAGCAAGGGATTTGGTCGGGCAGGAATCGACCCGCTTGGTTCCGAGGAGCCAACCGGTGCCCGCTGCATTGCCAGGATGAGGAAGGACAAAAAGGGAAACGCCGGCGCCACCATCTCAAAACTCGTTAGCGGCTCCGGAAATCTTCGACAGGGGGGCATGGGCTTGATTGGCGGCCCTGTTCTTGACTCCAGACAGCAATTGCGGTATGAGCGGGCTTCAACTTTTTTAACCTTTATCGGTTCACGGAGGAAAGCGTATGCACAAAAAATTAACGCTGTTTTCAACACTTCTCGTGTCGTGCTGGCTGATCGGTTGCAGTCATTCACCGACACCGTCGAGCAAGGTGGCTCAACAGCCGGCACCCCAAGCCTCGACAGCTCAAGGGACCCCGGTTGCCGTCATCACCGAGACCGAATTCGACTTCGGTGAAGTCTCGGAGGGCAACGAATACGTGCACGATTTCAAGATTGCAAACAAAGGTGACGCCGTTCTTGAAATCACCAAAGTGCTCCCTGCCTGAGGGACCGCGCTTGTCCGGTTTGACCGGACAATCCCTCCCGGCGGCGAGGGCACGGTAAGAATCAGTTTGAACCCCAAGGGGTGCACAGATACTAAAAAGAAAACGGCGTTTGTGAAAACCAACGATCCCAAGAACCCGATGCTCTCGGTGGCGGTGCAAGGACGGCCCGCGCGCTGAGGATCACCGGGCAAGAATGGAAATAGGGTTCTTCAGTCTTTGGATCACCATGAACCCATTACCCCATCAGGACTTTGCAAATGGAGACGGCAATGAGACCACTGAGCACCACCGCGCTGATCGTCGCCATCCTGCTCGGCTTGGCGGCGTCCTCAGTCGCATGGAATTTAGGCGGCGCAACGGGGAAACCGGACGTCTTCTGCCAGGTCGTTAAGGAACCCGACCCGCTGCTTATGGGCAGCTGGAAGTGCATGTTCGAAAGGCGCCTTGATGAAGGCGGGTACGAGACCAACCCCGCTGAGTATCGTTTGATCAAATATGAAGACAAGTACGCGCTCTATTTTTACCGGGTGTCGCGGGGCGGTAAGAAACAATTTATGGGTTGGCGCGAATGGACCATCGATGGCACCCAAATCACATCCGACACCGGGGTGAGGATCTTTGTCGATAAAGGGGAAGTTTTCTTTGCCTGGCAAGATGGAAAGCCCGTGAAGATGACCCGCACCGGACCCTAGGAGTTGTCAAGAAAGAATAAGGTGCTTTGTATCACCACGAAGAACACGAGGGGCAACTTGCGGCTCCTTCGTGCTCTTCGTGGTTGGAAATGGGATCGAAATAAGCGGAGGCTATTTTCGTCCGGTCCCCGGTTGCCCAAAAAAGAAGCTGGGTTGATCAAACCCAGCTTCTAAACCTCCTGCCCGCCGAGGTTTTCGTCAAGCCGTCGAGGCCATTATTTCAGGCGTGCCTTGATGCTCCCTCCCGCCGCAGTGTTGTTAAGCTCATTGCTTTCGGTGATCTTGCGCATCGTAATCAATCACCGCAATGAGGTATTTACCCCTGAGGGAGGTACTCGAGCTGAACCGCGGATACAGATACAGATACTTGCCGGCACTCAGGCCGGCCGTGGCCGTCTGGCTCCCGAGAGTCGGACCGAGGCTTTTCCCGTCAGTGGATAGGTAGTATGCCACTTTGAAGCTGGCGGCATTTGCGCTTCCGATATTGCTCACTTTCAGCGTCCCGTAGACGGTCCTGCTGCTGTTATAAGAGTAGATTTGGGTCCAGGCGCCGGTGAGGTCGGGCAGGGCCGTGGCGGTCACCAGGGCGGTCTGCAGGCTGAAAGACCCGCCGGCACTATCTTTACCATCGACGACAATGTAGTAGGTCCCGGCGGGAGCATTCACATATTTGGCGGAAGTGTCCCCGTAAGCAACGGCGCTGTTGGGGTCGCACGAACTGAGAATGAAGACATCGAGGTCAGGCGTCATGCCGCTGAGAGTGGCTGTGAGGTCTCCCGTTTTGGTGGTCGTTACCTGAAAAACCTTCTCGGGACCGATTTCGGCTGCCGCTGGGCCTAGCTTATAAGTGCTGACATTGGACTTGCCCACCGTGGTTCCCTGAGCAGTCGTCCCCAAAGCAAGGGGAGTCGGCATTGGCACAATCCAAGCCAGGGGCAGGAGGGGTGCCGCAATTCGAAAAATCGATGAAATTGGCCGCGTATCCCACCTTCGAGACCCCGTAGCGGATGCGCATGTAGCCCCCTCTCACCCCATCCTGTACCCCAACTGTTCTTGAGAATCCAGTGCCGTTGTCAGTACCCAGATCATCTTCCACCCGACCAGAGTCACCGCATGATTCACATTACCGCTGCAGTTTCACTGGCATTGAAGATGCCCGATCTTATAGTATTGAAAGGCACTGCCGACGCAAACGGCGGCAGAAACCGGTCCGTAGCTGTAAATAGCCTGCTTTGATTGCGTTAACCGACGGCACCGTATATCCGGCGATGTAAGCCCAACTGTTGATCTTGTAAGGGTGGGGCTTGGTGGCGGAACCATTGCATGCCACGTTTGAAGCCTTGTAAGGGAAGGTCGACTCGATCACGGCCCCGGCATCGGTTTCCCCTTGGCTCGTCGGGACATGCGCCACTGGTGATATTCATGGGCAAACCATCCTCCGCTGCAACTCCAACCACTTTCATTGCAGGATACAAGATACTGCTCCGAGAGGTCTTCACGCTTGTCGCCACAAATAGTGCTGATGAGAATTTCCAGGGGAGCCAACCGTCCCAAAGGCCCAGCAACTACCGCAAGAGAGTTGGTTCCTTACCGTCGTATCCCCTCCAGGAACATCTTCGGAGATCATAGGATCGGGGAAGGGTCGCAAGATAGGTTTCCGTCTGTTCAAACGGGGCGAAGCGGCGCCAATCCTTGGGTTCGACAAGCCCACAGAGCTCAGGAATGGTGTATTCCGCAGCGGGACTGTACCCCACGGTAAAGGTGTACCCCTTTTCCACGATCTCCCTTTGCAGCGTCTGGAGCTGGGCCCTAATCTCCGGCCTCAGCTGGTTCACTACCCCTTCGGACTGAACTTGAGCCGAGACTGAGCCACAGAAGATGAAGAAACCTGCCAGCACCATTAAGGTGACGGGTCGATAAAGGCCTTTGAGTGATGATCTACTTTTCTCCATGAAAATCCCCCTCCCTTCGATTAAACCGCCATTGGGAATAATAAGAAATCCACTTCGGCAAAGCCGAAACCGTTGCTTTCTTTCCTGTTCGCTGATTTCGATTTCATGACCGCTTCAAACACAATCCCCTTGGAAAGTTCAAGTGATCTCGTGCTCGGCCTTCTCCGTCGAAAAGCCGGCACCTGACCCCTTGACGTGAGCCTGGGTAACACCCAATCATGAGTTTTATGCAAGGGTCATGCCTTGATACTGACACGCATTCGCCTGATCAAGCTGCTACTATGTCCTCCGAGAAACCTTATTGAGAATTCAGAGCATATAACCCCCGTGCCCCCTTTGGTCACAACAAACCCGCAAAAGATGCCGCCGCTCCCTCCCCGCCGCCGGCGCACTTGCATCAACCTAAGAGGAACATTTCCCCCTCATCAACAGGGGCCGCCTGTTCCTTTTACGCTCGATCCAACTCACCATGGGTTCCGAACAGTTCCCGGAGGCCTTGAAAAACCATCTCAGGGCGTCACCCCGGAGAAGCGTGTCTCCGCAAGGCTTTAAGCAGCGATCCATAGGCCGGAAGGTCATGCCGAGCCCGGGTCCCACTTTTCACCGGAATGACGAAGCGGGTCTTTCCGGCACGATTTCAACCGCTCGCCAAGCCCACGCCTATGGACTCCGGATGTAGAGATCCAAACTGGATCGTCAAGGACAGGGACCCCCAATAATCGGCTATCACAATTTGTCACCGCTGTGACAAATTGTGTCGAAAGGAAAGAAAAACACCATCGAAAACTGAGTGGTGAATTCCAGTTGCCTCGGGAAGAAATCACAAGTAAGTAAAAGAGGACATGGGAGCCTCAGGCGATCACCAGCGGACCGATTCCCCGAGCGAGCTGAAAATGACTTTTGACTCTCAAGCGCCTCTGGACGTTAACCAACATCTGGAAAGGACCCTCAAGAGGCCGCTGGTTTTGGCGGTTCGGCTGTTCCTGGGTGCGGTTTTCATTTTTGCAGGTCTCGATAAGATCCTTAACCTCCTGGTATTTTGTTCGCGACAGCTTTTTTCTCCTGATGGGCGGATATCTCTTTTGCAGGATGTTCGTCACGCCTTCTCTGCTTCCGGATGATAAAAGAGAGCCTGGGAAAATAACCAGGAATTGATTTCTTTCCCTCCCGTCCGGGTATGGGACAGGCACTTTGCTGCCGGGCGCCAAGACCCACCCTACGGCCTCGCACGGAAAGGGGTTGCTTCTTGCAAGGAGTTGCCGATGTCACATGGTTGCGGCTTTGCGGTTGATGTTCTTTGTGTTGGCCACGCGTCCTTCGATCTGGCCATGTCGATCCCGCACCACCCGGGACCGGATGACAAATGTTCGGCGACCGCCCTGGTTCAGGGTGGTGGTGGCCCCGCCGCCAATGCTGCCGTGGCTGTTGCCCGCCTCGGCGGCACTTCCGCTTTTGCCGGATACTTGGGGGAAGACCCCTTCGGCGCCAAACATCTGGAGGAATTGCTGCTGGAGGGAGTGAACACCGACCTGGTGGTGCGGGGAACTCACCCCACTCCCCTTTCTTTCATTCTGGTCAAGCCCGATGGCAGCCGGGCAGTGGTCAACTACAAGGCAGGGACGCCGCCTCTGGAGATCCCACAAGTCGATTTCACCTGTTGTTCACCAAAGGCTATCCTGTTCGACGGCCACGAGCCTCAGATCTCGCTGCCTCTGGCGAAAGCGGCAAAGGACAAAGGAATCGCCACCATCCTGGATGCCGGTTCGGTTCACCGGGGGACCGTTGAACTGTCACCGCTTGTGGATTACTTGGTAGCTTCAGAGAAATTTGCCCGTGATTTCACTGGACAACAGGACATGGTCCGGGCACTGCGGGCTCTTTATCAGCGGGCTCCCATGGCCGTGGTTTCCCTGGGAGAGAAGGGCCTGGTCTGGAAGACTGAAGCGGGCGAAGGAAGAATCCCGTGTTTTCCTGTGAAAGCCTTGGATACCACCGGCGCCGGCGACACCCTGCATGGCGCTCTTGCCGCTGAAATTGCGCGAGGAGAGAGTTTTCATCGGGCGCTGCACTTTGCCTGCGCCGCTGCAGCGCTTTCCTGCACCCAGTACGGGGCGCGCCCCGGCATCCCCACCCGGTTGGAGGTGGAGGCATTCCTGAAGCGGCACGGAGGTGCGCTCGACAAATCACCGCTGCGACTCTTTGTGAAGACGCCGCAAGATACGAAGTGCAGTCACCCCCCAAGTGGTTGCCCGTATGGGATCTCTTCGTCGGGTGACCCTGTACTCAACCAAACTTTCTCAGCAGCAGTTTCACCCCTCACCGGAGTCCGGCGCTGAGTCTATTGCCTGATCACGGTCCACAGCGAGGTCACATGGTCTTCCAAACGCGGCTGAATGAATTCGATTTCCCCGGCTTCCGTAAGACCGTCCACGAGAATCAGGTCGGCCAGTGAGAACCACTCCTCGGGGGTGAAGCTCCGAAGGACATCCAGCACTGTCGACGCGGTTGGAAGGCCATCGTCCTCCTTTGCTTTTTGCTGCCAGGCCTCAAGGAATCCGGACACAACCCCCGGCAGACAATCCGGCCCGGCCCACGCCAACACTCCGGTGCCATCCAGACGGTCCAACCGCATGCGGAGACTCATATTGAGAAAAAAATGCACCAGCGGAATCCACCGGTCCAGAGGATCAGACCCGACGGGCACCAGCGGCAGATAGCCTCTCACGGTTACCAGCCGCACGTCCACTCCCGTTTGCTTCCGCTTCAATACAAAGTCTCCGGCTGCGTGATGCCAGGGATAGATCTGGCTGAATGACTCCGGGGCGACATAGGCCGTCAGGATGGCAGCAGCCTGATGGTAGAATGACCGTGTTTCCCGGGCATTGAGGAACGATTCCGCAGTGTCATCATCCCAGACCCTGATGGCAAGAACGTTGTCAGCGGTTCGTCGGGAAAGATGAAATTCATGGAAACCCTCGAACCATTCCCCGATGAAGGATTTCATGACCGGGCAGGCTCCCCCGTCGCCGGTCTTAGGGTCCACGTCCAGAACGTATGCCCGCGGCACGAAGCCCAGCGGAAAGCGTGCCCAAAGTTCTCGCAACAGGACAAATTCCGATTCGAGGAAAGCCTGCTGGGCGGGACGGATTGCACTGTTGACAGCAAAGGAACAGAGTATCTCCGAAACCTTTACCCGGGCCTGAGCAACGTGGTAGAAGGCGCCGTGTTTTTGGCTGATGATCTCAAGACTCCGAATCTCCTCGAGGGAAACAGGCCGCCCAAGATGCCGGCTCAATGCCATTCGCAGGGGTTGAGCATCGTCCCGGCAGAGGAATCCGGCAAGCGCCTTGAAATAGGGACCGTAAGTGAGGGCCGGACCATCGGAATCAAGTCCCCAGGGCAAGGGCAAAGTTTCATGCTTCGTGGTGAAGGCAACCAATCCTTCGGGACCGTTAATGAATAATCGAATTGGAAAGTGCATTTTGTATGACATTCCGTCCTATCGGAGAAAACCGGCACCCTCTCGGTATTCCCGGATTCCGGCTTCCGCCGGAATGACGAAGCCTTCTCCAGGAGATACCTTCTCAACCTTCGTTGTGACCCGGTCGGTCATAATGGTCAGCCGGCTCTTTGCCTTCAGCTATTTTCACGCGCCCCTTGGCTTGTAATCCTCACTTCGGTAAGTATATATTACGGCGGCATGGAAGTTCTACTCCTTTGGTGCAGGATCCCTGGCCTGCCATTGGTTTCAAGAGTTGGACAAACGAGAGTACAGGAGCGAGCTATTTGGACGTCATCAACCGGGTGTTGCTTGATCGCATCCAGCGTTCTTTCCCGATCGTTTCGAGGCCTTATGAAGCGTTGGCGGAAGGCCTTAGACTTAGACGGAGGGGAAGTTCGAGAGCGCCTTGGCCGGCTCAAGAGGGAGAACCTGCTCCGCCAAATCAGCGCAATCTTTAATACCGGCGCGCTCGGTTATCGGAGCAGTCTGGTGGCAATGCAGGTCCCTGAGCCGGAACTCGAACGGGCTGCCGCCGCCATCAACAGCTATCCCGGAGTAAGCCACAATTATCTGCGCCACGGTTCCTACAATATGTGGTTCACCGTCGCTGTGCCTCCCGGTCAGTCGCTCCAGGAAATCGTCGGGAGCCTTTCCGAAGCGGCAGGAGGATGGTCGACGTTGATCCTGCCCGCACTGCGAAAATACAAACTCGCCGTGGTACTGGATGTGTTGGAAGATTCCGAAGGAGATCCCGTGGAGGGCCGTTCGGACTCGGCCCACCTGGAACCCTCGGCTTCCTTCAAGGCCGGCGATAAGAACATCAGGGTAGTGCGCTGCATTCAAGAGGACCTTCCCCTGGTTGAGAGACCTTTTCTGAACTGGGGAGAAAAGGTGGGACTGACCGAAGAAGAACTCCTGGACCTTATTACCCGCTGGCTCAGTCATGGTTTCATACGCCGCTTTGCTGCCGTTCTCAATCACCGCGAAGTGGGGTTTAGCGCCAACGGCATGGTCGTGTGGAATTGCCCTCCGGAGCGGATCGATGAATATGGATTGATTCTGGCCTCGCATCCGGAAGTGAGCCACTGCTATCATCGGCCGGGGTTCCCCGTGTGGCCTTACAATCTGTATGCCATGATCCACGGGCGGAGCGTTGACGATTGCCACAAAGCGGCAGCGAAGCTGGCCCAAGGAATCAATCTTAATGACTACCGCATCTTGTTCAGTACGAGAGAATTCAAGAAGATCCGTCTCAAGCTGTTTTGGGATTGAACACTCCTGACCACACCCAACCGTCTCATCCTTCCGATGGAGCAGTCAGCATATGACCCATGATCAAAATGAAGCTGAAATGAGGAAGCAAGCCATCTTTGACGGCATGTCAAAACGCGGGCAGGAGCGTATCTTGAGGATCGGTTATGAAAACTGGGACCCCTTTCAGGAACCCAAAGATCCGCGGGAGAGGATCTTCAGTTCCGCCTCACTGAAGGCAGGGGCCCTCGTAAAGGAATTCCTTCACCTCCATCAGGCCCACCAGGAATCGCCGGCACTCATCAAGGACCTGTTCGAACTCTGCAAAGGCTTGCTCCAGGAAGAAGCCCGGGCGCAAACGACCCTGGAGTTCTGCAACTGGTATCAAAACAGAGTCGGCAAAAACAGCTGAGGGCTTTTCTTAACCGTCTTTCTGCTCGCAGGGACGCAGGTACTCCAGTTCTTCCTTCAGGGCAGGGCGCACGGCAGCAACCTTGACCTCATAGATGAGATCTTTTCCTGCAAGGGGATGGTTGAAATCGAGGGTTATGGTCGCCTCGGTTTTTTCCATTACGTAGTATCCATACTGGGCTCGCGTTTCCTCATTGGTGGCAACGATCCACTTCCCCCGGGTGAGGGCTCGCCCTTCGGGAAACTCATCAAAGGTCCTGGTGTAAACCTGGGAGGCATCGCGTTCACCAAAGGCTTGCGAGGCCGGGATTACGAAACGGACGTTTGCTCCTTCGCTCAGACCAAGCAGGTTCTTTTCAAGAGCCGGGAGCACCTGCTCATACCCGACAATGAAATTCAGGGACACCGGGCCGTTTTCTCCTTTGACATAGGAGCCATCATCGAGCTGAACGCGGTATTCAATAATGACAAACATATCCTTGCCGACTTCCATCAAACGCCTCCACCTGGAGAATGTATTTACCTCACACGCAAGGCATATATCTTAACCTTGGCTCCGATTCAACATCAATCCCCCGCACCGCTGCCGCCCACACGATGCGGCAGGGAGGCGAACCCTTGTAAGTCGAGGCCAATATCGCATCTCGAAATGAAAGGCGGGATTGGAGCTCATTTTTCACGATGATCCATGGCAATCGCGGGTTGTCTTATGCCCCTGTTCCAGCGGACCATCCCGATGGTCCGCTGAAACCCGAGTCCGGAATTGACCGCATCCCCTGAAACGGGGTAGCCTACCCTCCCCTCAACAACGACCCTTGAGCCTGGAGCGACAGGGTCACTTTGCCCCGGAGACGTTGGAAGCGCGGAGAGTAAAATGAAGAAGTCGTGGATTATGCTCCTGGTCATTCTCATGGTGCCACCCGCGCTCGCTGATGCTGGCTCCGTCAACAACGCCAACCCCTCAGACGTTCCTCGCACGGAAAAACTCCTTGTGGCCGTAACCGACGACCCTCCTTACACCATGAAGAATGAGGCCGGGAAATGGGCCGGATTTAATATTGATTTGTGGTCCCAACTGGCACGCGAGCTCAAATGGGACTACGAGCTGGTGGAAATGCCTTTCGAAGACATCATCGGGGCGCTTCGCCGCGGCGCGATCGACCTTTCCATTGCCTGCCTTTTTCAGACCGCCGAGCGGGAAAAGCTCTTTGAATTCTCGACGTCCCTGGGAAGCACCCGCCTGGCTGTAGCGACGCTGCCCGACAAAATCGAACACCCCTGGCTGTCGGCGCTGCGGATTTTCATCTCCTGGAGCACCTTCAAGGTCGTCGTTATCCTGTTTTTCCTGCTGTTCCTTACCGGTATCATCTTCTGGCTGATAGAACGCCGTAAGAATCCCGAGCACTTCGGAGGCGGTTTCATCCAGGGGATCGGTTCCGGCATCTATTGGGTGGGATCAACCCTTGCTGCGGGCGTTTGCTTCGGTATCGCTCTGAAATCCATTCCCGGAAGGATTGCGGGGCTTTTCTGGATGTTTGTCTGTGCGGTTGTACTGAGCGCTTTCATCGCCTCGCTCAGCTTCCTCTCTGACCCTGAACAGGCTTACGACGACGATGCTCGATGCGAGCACCCTCAAGACCATGCATCTCGGAACGGTCAAGGGCAGTGTCCCGGCCGGCCTTCTGCAGAAGATGGGCATGAAATACACCCTCTTCACCGAGGAAAGCGAGGTCCTTGAAGCCCTCAAGAATAAGCAGATCGATGGCTTCCTGTTTGATGAAGCCACCCTCAATTATTATGCCGCCACGGTTCATCGACCGGCCCTCTCGGTCTATCCGACCAGCTTGAAACGACTCCTCTTTGCTTTCGGCATGCCGAACGGAAGCCGGCTTCGGAAAGAGCTCAACGCGACTTTGCTTTCCTTTATGGACGAACCGTATTGGGACTTTCTGGCCGATTACTACGGGCTTTCGGAAAGCCAGGAAGAACCACGTTCCCTTGCAAGACGGCCGAGAAGATGAAAGGCCCTCAATCACGGCCTCCTGGTCGGGAATCTCCGGCTAGACCACCCGGTACACTCGGATGGGTTTGCGGACATTCTTGAGGGAATGGCGGCCGATCGAATGGAGATGGAAGAGATCGCCAATGCGGTTATAAGTTTCCTCACCGGCAAGAATGGCGCCTTCGACCGCGAGCGCGCTGATGCGGGCCGCAAGATTGGTCACCGGGCCTGAGGCCGTATAAGTCCAGCGCGTGCCGGCAAAGCCCTCGAAGCGCGTCGACCCCACCGACGCCGTCCCCGAGTTGATGCCCATGTTGACCGTGACCGCTTCATAGGACCCTCGGTGTGCTTCATTGATCTGTGCGGTTTTGGCTCGTATCCCGAGGGCCGCACGCACGGCATTGGCAGCATGGGCACGCCGGTCGGAACTGCGAAAGATGATCATGAGCCCGTCGCCCGTCGTTTCGTTGATGTCCCCCTCGTTTTCCAGAATGACATCGAGGAAACCGGAAAAGTACGTTTGGACAAGATAATTGACCTTCTCCCAGGCAATCCTTTCGCTCAGCCTGGTGTATCCGGCAATGTCGAGAAAGAGCACGGTAAGGTCCTCTTCCCGCTTTTCCAGGTCGGGATGGTCAGGATTGTTTTCGATCAGATCTATGACCGAGTGAGGGACAAACTTAGCGAGCTGGTCCTTGACATTCTCCAGGAGTCGCACCCGAGCCAGGGTGGCCTCCAGTTCCCGGTTTTTGCCGGCAAGTTCATCGATCATGCTCTCGAGGTGTAATTCGCGGGCTTCCACCTGAACCCACATCAAACCGAAGGACTCAGCCAGTTCGCTGATCACGGCAGGGTACTTACCCTCTTTGGTAAGTTCCAGCAGTTCGTCAACAAACTGGTGCTCACCTCTGGCGACCTTCCGGGTAAGGTCCGTCAAGAGGTTGATCAGGATGGCCAGTTCGTCTTGTTCCATGAGGCCCAAATCCGAATAGAGAAAAGCCGCAGGCCCGTCAGCGGACACCCCGGCTAATGGATCTTCTTGAAGAGCAGGGCCCCTGCGCCCGGAAGCGAAAGCTGGAAGGAACCCGCTGCAATGTTGCCCACAACGACTCCGCCACCTTTCGTGTTGATTCTCAGTTCTCCGTTCTTGACGTACCAGGAGAACGGGATCTCTTCGTCGCCCATCCTCCAGACGCCGTCTCCGTTTACCTTGAGTTCCATGATCACTTCGGTATGCTTCGACAGCTTATCTGCCTCGGCTCTGTAGGCGCCGATATACCTGTCCTTCGATTCGCAGGCAAGGAGGAGCAGCAACAGCAGGCAAATCGAAGACAGCCGCACCAGAAGATCAAACCTTGATATTGTCAGCATGGGTTAACCCTATCAGCGAAGACCCTGGGAGGCCACCCTGATCCGCGTCCCATAGGTCAGCCTGTCCCTGCGGAAAACCAAAAAGCGGTCGAAAAAATAGACCTGCACGGCAAAAATCAGCAAAACCAAATTCTCCGAGATTTTTCTCCAACCGATGGGCTCGCCCACCGTGTCATAGCATCCGCACGTGATCGGTGCGCCCCAGTACATGTTGATGAGGACCATGACGTTGAACATGATCAGCATGAGCCCGATCAGGATGGTGCAAGCCCTTGACATGAACCCGATGATGAGGAAGAGCCCGCAGACAAATTCCACCCACGGCAGGATGACGGCTCCCAGGTTGAGCAACGAAAAGGGCACCAGACGGTAGTTTGCCACAGCCTCGGCAAACTGGGCCGGATAGGGGATCTTGCTCATGCTTGCGTAGAGGAAGAAAGAGCCGAGGAGGACCCTCAACAAGAACGCCAAATATCGGCTCGAAACCATCTCTTTGAGGAATGTCGGGATCATTTCTTTGCCTGCTCCGCAATGGGGTATCCCTTGGCCTCCCAGGCATCCAGGCCCCCCTCGAGAATGCTCACCCTGTCGAACCCGCGCAGGAGCAGCCTGTCGGCAAGCTCCACATCATAGGGCCGGCTGATCGTGTTCCCGTAGACGATAATCTTCCTTTCCTTGTTCTCGTCGGCAAAGGTCATCGCGTAAACGATGTCGAAGAGCGCGAGGGGCATATTGACCGCACCTTGGATGTGACGCTTTTGGTAGAAGTTTTCGGGCATGGCGTCGACGATGAGAGCATCGCCCAGTTGCAGGTCTTTCATCGCCGCCGCCGGGCTGATGACGGAGATATTGCTGTTGCTGGGGAAGGCAGGAAAAAAGGGCACCCCGTTCGGGTTGGAAGAGTTGAAAATCACCGCCAGAAGCACACTGACTCCCAGCACCGCCACAAAATCGAACCAGGAGACGCGGGAAGCCCTGTAAGCCTCGCGAACCTCCATTTCGAGTCGCTCCTCGTCTTTGATGAGCCGACGACGCATTTCCCTGAAAAAAACTCTGGAGGTAGCAGGGAATTCTCGCAGGATGCGATCGAAGTCTTCTTTTGAAAGGACCAGCAGGTGAGTCTCATCCAGCACCTGCACGCAGGCGGACCTGGGTTCGCCGCTGAGCAGTGCGATTTCGCCGAACGCCTCGCCCGGCCCCTGGATGGCAAGGTCGATCTCCATCCCGGTTTCATCTCTTCTGAAGATCCTCGCCTTGCCTGAACTGATGATGTACAGGCTGTCCCCCGGATCACCCTCCTTGAAGATGATGGTTTGGGGCGGCACCACTTCGAGGCGCACCGCTTTGCCGATCTCAGCCAGCACCTCTCCGGGCAGATCTCGAAAAATCCCGCTCCTAGCCAGGACCTCGACTTTGTTGTCGCTATCGCTCAGGGTCATCTACTGGGTCTTGTAGATTGCTCTCAGTTCTTTCAGAAAACCGTCCAGGTCCTTGATCGCCCCTCTGTGCACGGCCAGCGTTTTGCCGCCGTTCGACACCAGGATCAGAGTGGGCGTCTCCTGGACCTCGACGGCGGAGGCAATGTCAAGCTGCTCGTCGGAAAAAATGGGAAACACCACTTTGCACGTCTTCTTGAAGGCATCGGTCAGGGCCTGATTGCTGCCGAGGGCGATCCCGATCATTTTCACATCCCTGGCCAGGGAGGGATCGTCCTGAATGACTCTGTAGAGCCTGTTAACTACAGGCGCGTTGGCTAAGCAGTGAACTCAGGTGGCGCTCAGAAATTCAATGAGCACCAGCTTGGCCTTGATGGCGGGAAGGGTGAAGGGCTCCCTGGTCTTCAAACCCAGATAAGCCTGGCTCTTTTCCGAATCCGGCGCGGGCAGAGTAAACTGGGCAATCTGGGACCCCACGGCCGGAGGTTCCGCAAGAAGGCCATTGGCGGAAAAGCACAGCATGGCAAGCAAAAGACAGGGCAAGCGAAAAACCCACCACCACTTTTCGTTCATCTAAAACTCCTTCTGCAACAAACGACGTGAATTCAAACGCCTCTTTCCCGGCTTGCTTGCCTCCCCCTACCTTGACACCTCTCCGGACAGCTTTTCATCAATTGTAACAGCCACTCTGCTCTTGTCCATGAGATTCCCTCCGGCCGTCTTCGGCATCGTAGGAACCCGAACCGTCAAGCTCCACCTGCTGACCGCTCACCACCGTCTGGTTGGGGCCGGCGTCGGCAACGAGGGGTGTATTCCCGTTCGTCACGTTCACAATACACTTGTCCTGGGCCCGGGAACCATCCGCTCCGGTCACCGTCAACTGGAACATCATCGATTTTCCGTCAAAGCCACTCCACTGCGACCCCTCATAACACTCCTCCATTTCGTCCGAATCATCATCAAATGAGAAGAACCGTATCCGCAGAACCGCTTCGATTGATCGCGACAGAACCCGGCAGACCATCGAGCCTGCGGAAGCTTTGCACTCGAGTGGGTTTGATTCTGAAGTAGGGTGTTATTTGTGTCATTTGCCGCTTCTGGACCTGCTGACGCTGATCGGCAATTCTTGTTGCTTGCGTGGCGGACGGGAAAGCCCCCTGTTGGAGGCTCTTCAGTACCACATCGTGGGTACGCCTTCAAGAACATTTTCGTTTCGATTATTTTGAGTCACAACAGAAGGAAAGGCGTATCTTGCAGGCGGAGGGAGATTTGCAGCCCGCCTCTGGATGGCATTTCAAAGGGCCCCAACTGTAAAGGGAGGTTGGAGATGGTTAAATTCGCTTTCATTCAAATCCCCCCTCGGAAAAGGAGGGTAAGAGGTATGCCTTCGTCATTCCGGCGGAGTCCGGAATCCAGAAAAGTCTTGATACCGGCGTTCACCCGTGTGACGGGTGGCTTCCGGAGGACGGCCGGATTTCAGTCATGAAGAGGTTCCGGGCCCCGGTTCCCCGCTTAAGCTTGTCCCTGCAAGCTTTAGGCAGGAGCCTGCGGGGACAAGCTTCACCGGGGTGACGTTGTATCTGTTATGTCAATGACTTATGCAATCAAGCACTAGCCGTTGGGGTTGGCAACGGTCATGTAGATGACGTCGCTTCCGCTGTAGAAGGGCTGATACCACACCCCGCCATACTGGAAATAACGGTTGCTGTTGACCGTCGACGAGACCGCGCCGTCGGGGAGGTTCGTGACCATGATCCCCGTGGGCGGCATCACCACCTTGTACCCCTCACTGATGGGCTTATAAAATACGCCTCCGCAGTCGGAATAGGTGCTGCCGGGGGCCATGATGCTGACGCACGAAGGCGGCAGGGTCTGGATAATAGCGCCCTGGGGAGGCGGCACCACCGTGTATTGCGACCCCTGCTGGGCGTAGTAGACCCCGCCGGAATAGTAATAAGGATTATAATTTCCTTCCACGATCACCGTAGTAGAATTCACCGGCACGCTCGCAAAGGTCGCTCCAATGGCCACACCGGCAAGTCCTCCCCAAGCCAGGCCGGAGTAAAAACCACCCCAGGCGGCGCCTGCCGGCCAGCCGCCGTAATAGCCTGCCGGGTAACCATAGTTGTTGATGTAGGTCTGCCGATTGTTCTGGTACTGGTTGATCTCGTTATTGCGATTTTGCTGGTATTGGTTGGCCTCATTGTCTCGGCCCTGTTGACGCTGGGTCCTGCCGTCCTGGCGGTCCTGAACATTAGCCTGTCGGTCGCCGCTGCGCCCGTCACCGCTGTTGACCACCCCCCGGTTGGCACCGTCCCAGTCGTGGGCCGCACCGCGCTCGTCGCCCGAACCGTGCACGCTGCCAAGGCCGCCGCCGCCGAAAGACCCGCGACCGAAACCACCGCCCCCATAACGTTCACCGCCAAATTCACCGCCACCCTGTTCATGGAACGAGCCGCCACCGCCAAAACCGCCGCCGCCGACATGGCCGCCAAAACCGCCACCACCAAAGCCACCGCCACCGCCGCCGCGCCCAAAGGCGTCACCAGACAAATAGAAGGTTCCCGTCAGCAGCAGCATGCCCAGCAGCATGCCGCTCAACTTTACGGTTTTCGGAAAACGTGCAGGCTTCATGGTGTTCCTCCTTTCGCTTTCTTTTGGGCATCAGCCGTGGCGTGGAAGGTGATCCGGTCAGCGCCGGAAGGGAGATTGGCCGCGAACATGCTGTCCGGGGCCGGCGCCGTCAGGTCCCAGTGGGAAAAAACCGCCACAAACTGCGGGGCGCCGGGGAGCGTCTTGTAAGTAATGACCAGCTTGAGCGGCACACACTGAATCCCGTCTTCAATCCAGACCTGCCAGTCGATCTTCTTTTCCTGAAAGGCCAGATGGTGGCTGCGCTGCCCCGCGACCTGAGTCAGACCGGCGTAGAAACCGTACTGGACGTTTTTCGTCAAGATAGCGTAGGGATCGCTGTGGAGCAGGTCGCTAAAAGGCGGAGAAAAGCCGAACACTTTCATCAGGTGGTCCAGCACCGCATCGATCGTGGCGGGCGCTTCTTCGGTTCCATAAACATGATGTTTGGAATCGTACAAGGTGATCGTCTTGCCGTCATACCAGAAGCGTTTGCCCCCCGTTTCCCCCTCGAATTCGGAATAAATGCGGTCCGGGCGGCGCACCAGCACCTCATCCGTGGCCGCGAGTTGGAGTTTCTGACCGGAGGGAAGCAGATCGTCGTAAGAGATCTCGGCATGGAAACTGAACTGTTTGGCGGCCTTGAGATAGTCGCTCATCTGCCGCAGCAACCGGTCTGCCTGCCGGCCGATAACCGGGCCTGGAGCCGCATCCTTATTTTCTTTGGCGCTTTCCTTGGCCGGCGCTGCAGAGGCCGCTTTGGTCGCCGACGGATCCGGTGTCGCCGCCTTCTGCGCCGCCGCCTGTTTGCCGTAGGCTAACGCCCAGACACCCGCTATGAACATGAGAAACACCAGGAACAGCACGAAATGTTTTTTCATGACACCTCCTTCGGACTCGTGTCCCCAAATGATGGCCCTGCAGTGGCATGCACCCCTTTTAGGAGCGCCCCACCTCAAGGCAAAAAGAGAATTGCTGAACACCTTGTCGGCGATTTTGGTGATGAATTCAAGTCAAAAAACGTCCCGCTAAACAACGACCCTGCGCGTGGCAGTGGAGCGCTGGCCGGCAGTTCCCACTGCCCTGAAAAGTTTCGCCCGCACGGTGAGGCTAAAGTCCGCATGAGGCGTGACGATGACCGCGTTATTCCCTCCCAACTCCAGGGGAAAGTTGAATGCCGTGACAACCCCCACCAGCATTCGATGTCCTTCATCCTTCACCTTTGGGAGTGGTTTTCACCCGACTATCGGGACTCCAACTCTCAAGACGGCGCCACCGCTGGCAGGTTATCCCCATCCACCGGGGAAGAAGTTATTTCTCGGTCAAAGAATAAGGCTGTCGCGATTGTGGATAGAACATATTGCACATGGTAGAGTGTGGGGGACGGCCGTTTCGGCCCGTCAACCAAAGCACTCCTGAGGGCACAAAGCCCAATCCTCGCAGAAGTGAGCAAACAAACCTCGGCAGCGGCCCGGGGCACCGGCTTCAACAAGCCACTCCGGCACCTTACGCAAACAGTTGCGCCAGAGCTATTTGGCGGTAAATAACTGTTAAGCCGACAACCTCCTCGAGACAGAGTTCGCCATGGTGACTTCATTTCTCCATTACCCAGAAATTCACCTTGGCCTTTTTGGTGCTGTCGCTTATCTTCTCCTGCGCTTATTGGGGCTCACTACCCTGCACAGTCTTTGGGCGATCAGGCAAAGGGCCATTGACAGCAGTACCGTCCGACTGGAGCACCGGCCCAGGGAGGCGAACTCTGTCTCTCGAGGCCTCTGTGGGATGGGGATGATTCCGGAATTCGATCAAACCCCGTGTCGCTGGAAGAGGGTGCTGTTATGGTCGACAGCCGTTTATCGCAACGATTCTCTCTTCAAATCGGCCATGGAAGAAACCCGATACAACGAGTGCCCGCAATCGACCCCTCATGCCCGTGAAGCTTATCCCCGCATGATTTGGCCGGGGAGCTGGCCTACAGGCTATTCTTCTGGATTCCTTCCACGAGCATGCGGGAATGACTCTCAGGAGCTGAGGTCGCTTAATCCTTTGGTATCAAGGACCGCAGTTCGTAACCTGTACCATATGAGAAGGAGATTCCCTATGAATGCAAGCAGTATCATGATCCCCATTTCCGACTGCCCCAGGGTGGCGGAGCATCGCACCATCTTCGATGCGGTCGTCATGCTCGAGGCCTGGCGCCGGCGCTCTCATGAAGCGGACTACCGACTCCGGGTGGTGCTCGTCTACGATGACAACCACATGATTGTCGGTAATCTCAGGGCCCATGGCATCCTGCACGCCCTATCCCTGCTGAAATCTGACGCCGATAAAACCGATCACCCGGCGGATCATGCCACGGAAGCCTATACCTCCACAGTGTTCGATCGGGAGTCGTTGCTTTGGACGGATATCTTGACCCACCTCCATGAAGCCTCCCATCGAATGACGGTAAAGGATGCCATGTATCGCTACCATGAAGCGGAGTTATCGATGAACATGCATCTATCGAGGAAATCCTTTCCAGGCTTCTTTCCGGGCCCTATTTGGACCTGGTTGTCACTTCGGGAAAAACAGCGGTGGGCATCGTTCGCCTCAGCGACGTATTCAGCCTGGTCTGCAAGTATATCGAGAAATCGGGCATGAAATGATCGGGGTCGCCTTTTTGTATCGACCGGTATGTCATTGATCACAGGCGGCATGGAAATTTTAACAGAAGGAGAAGAGCCATGGCGGTTCCGGAAGCCACTAAAGAAACCAGGAGCAGTAAGGGTTTTGCAGAAGTTAAAGAGACGCTCTCACCACAAGAAGAACGATTCGAACGGTGGAGAAACACCACGGGCCTCTTTTTCGGTCCGATGGTCGCCCTGATCCTCTACCTCTCGCCCATGCCGTCCCTGAGTCCGGAAGCACATATCCTGGCAGGCATCATTGCATGGGTGGGCATCTGGTGGATCACCGAACCCATTCCGATCCCCATGAGCGCTCTTATGGGAGCCGTGCTATGTGTTCTTTTCGGCATTGCCGATGCCAAAAAGGTCTTCGCACCGTTTGCCGACCCCATCATCTATCTCTTCCTGGGGAGTTTCATGCTGGCCGAAGCCATGGCCATTCACGGCTTGGACAAGCGATTCGCCTATGCCATCATGTCCATGAAGACGGTCGGAAACAGCACGGGGAGGATTTTGTGCGCCTTTGGCGTCATCTGCGGCTTTCTTTCCATGTGGATCAGCAACACCGCCGCGACCGCCATGATGTTTCCCATAGCTCTGGGAATCGTTTACGCCATGGCCGATATCGTTGGGCAGCAAACCGGCAAGAGTGTCGACCCGACAAGGCTTCGCTTCGGCACAGGGATGATGCTGATGGCGGCTTACGGCGCTTCCGCAGGTGGTATCGGCACACCGGTGGGGACTCCTCCGAATCTCATCGGCATCGCCATGATCGAAAAATTCTGCGGTGTAAAGATTGCGTTCTTCCAGTGGATGACATTCGCCGTTCCCCTGCTGCTCCTCCTTTTCTTGCTCCTTTTCTTCCTGATGTACTATCTTCACAAGCCTGAGCTGGCTCATATCGAGGGGAGTCAGGAGTATGTGGCACAGGAACGGCTTCAGCTTGGCAAATGGACCCAGGGACAGAAGAACGCCATGTTCGCGTTCCTGGTCACCGTGGCTCTATGGCTGATTCCCGGTGTTCTGGCCGTCCTTTACGGCACCGACGCCCCCATATCCAAGAGCTATGCCAAGCATGTCCCGGAAGGGGTGGCCGCCCTGATAGGAGCTGCCCTGCTCTTCCTTATCCCGGTGGACTGGAGGGAAAGGGAGTTCACCATATCCTGGCGTCAGGCGGTCAGGATCGATTGGGGGACCTTGCTTCTCTTCGGTGGTGGCATAACCCTTGGCAATCTGATGTTCGAACTGAAGCTTGCGGAGGTCATCGGAAAAGGACTGCTCGAACTCAGCGGCGCTACCTCGATGTGGGGCATCACCTTTGGAGCGATCTTCATTGCCATCATCGTGAGCGAGACTTCATCAAACACCGCTTCGGCCAACATGGTGGTGCCGGTGATGATTTCCCTTGCCCAGGCGGCCGGCGTCAACCCGATCCCTCCCGCCATCGGCGCCACTCTGGGTGCGAGTTGGGGCTTCATGCTTCCGGTATCCACGCCACCCAATGCCATCGTCTACGGTTCGGGCATGGTGCCCATCACGAAGATGATCCGGGCGGGGATATTCTTTGACATTCTCGGCGGTCTTGTTATATGGATCGGACTCCGGGTCCTGCTGCCCCTGGTCGGACTTGGCTAGGAAAGAGGGTCGAACTCAAGGAGCTTCCCTCAGCGAAGCGCGCCAAGGACACGGAGGGTTGCTGCTTATAAGATATCTCTAGTGATCTCTCCTCGTGCACTTCATGTCCTTCGTGATGAAACGAACAGACTTTCAGACCGTCGATCCAAGATCGTTGAAGTGGTCGCTGCAAACCGCGGCGCCCTCTTGCAACAGGCGTTTTTGCACTGGGAAACGGTACGGACCCAAACCCCTTTCATACTTTGGTGGTGACCCCCAGGGTCATCGCTGTTAAGAGGAGACTATATGACAGATCACCTGACAACACTCCGCGAGATGCGTGAACGCGCCATGGAGGGCGGCGGCCCGGAGCGCATTGCCCAGCAGCACGCACGCGGCAAGATGACCGCCCGAGAACGTTTGGCCCTTTTGCTGGACGAAGGGACTTTTCAGGAACTCGGGGCCCTGGCAACCCACAACACCTCCGAGTTTGGCATGGACAAGCAGCGTTTTCCCGGAGACGGCGTCGTAACGGGCTTCGGTAAGATCAGCGGCCGTCGTGTGGCCGTTTTCGCTCAGGATTTCACGGTGGTGGGCGGGTCGTTTTCGGAAGTCCAGGCCAACAAGATCTGCCGCATCCAGGATGTGGCCCTGGAAAGCGGTATCCCGATGATCGGGCTTAACGACTCGGGAGGAGCCCGCATCCAGGAAGGGTTTCGCAGCCTCGCCGCCTATGGCGAGGTGTTCGTCCGCAATGTCCTCTCCTCCGGCGTCATTCCCCAAATTTCCGTAATGCTCGGGCCGTGCGCGGGGGGGTCGGTCTATTCCCCGGCACTGACCGATTTCGTCATCATGGCCCAGGGCATCAGCTACATGTTCATTACCGGGCCCGATGTGATCAAAGCCGTCACGGGCGAGGAGGTCAACTTCGCCGACCTCGGCGGAACGCTGGTTCACAACAGCAAGAGCGGAGTGGCTCAATTCCTGGCAGAAAGCGATCATCATGCCATCGAACTGGTGAAGCTGCTGCTCAGCTACCTGCCCCAGAACAATGCCGAAGATCCCCCGCAAGTGGCGCGCTATGACTCTCCGGACCGGATGGAGGAGTCCCTCAACACCATCGTGCCGGCTGATGAAAACGAGCCTTACGACATACGCGAGGCCATCGACGCGATCGTGGATCACGGCAGCTTCCTGGAGGTGCATCCTTACTACGCACGCAATGCCGTCGTCGGCTTTGCCCGCCTTGACGGCTATTCGGTGGGCATCGTTGCCAATCAACCGAACTACCTGGCCGGGGTGCTCGATATTGATTGCAGCGATAAAATCGCCCGCTTTGTTCGCATCTGCGACGCCTTCAATATCCCGCTCATCACCTTTGTGGACACCCCGGGCTATCTGCCCGGGCTCGAGCAGGAACACTACGGGATCATCCGCCACGGCGCCAAGGTGATTTATGCCTATTGTGAAGCCACGGTGCCCAAGATTTCCATTGTTACCCGCAAAGCCATCGGCGGGGCCTATATCGCCATGAGTTCCAGACAGATGCGCTGCGATCTCTCCTTCGCCTGGCCTTCCGCACAGATCGCCGTCATGGGGGCGGAAGGGGCGGTGCGTATCCTGCGCAAGCGGGAACTGGCCCATTGCGAAGACCCCGGGGCCCTCCAGTGCGAGTTTGTGGAGGAATATCGCAAGCGGTTCTTCAACCCTTATATCGCGGCCAACGTGGGGCAAATCGATGAGGTGATCGAACCCAGGGAAACCCGCCCGCGACTGATTCGTGCCATGGAAGTGCTGCGCACCAAGGTAAAACAGAACCCTCCGAAAAAGCACGGTTTGATGCCCGTGTAGCCACGTGGCATGAATAAAAGAGAACCAGAAGGGAGCCCTCATGGGACCACTCAACATTGGCCTTCAACTGACTGTTTATGGCATGGCGTTGGTATTTCTGCTGCTTGCCGTCATGGCAGGGCTGATTACGCTGTTGCTTCGATTTGACCAGGCGGTGCCGGACATGGAACAGCCATCCGGTCCTCAGTACCCCGCCGGCCTCGATGCCGAGGCTCTCGCCGCCATCACCATTGCCGTCACCATGCACCAGGCCGTGCGACGGAAAGAAGCGGCGCCCGCCATGCGCAAGTACCAGCCCGGCACGCGACCCAGTCGCTGGGTGAGTGTCGGACGCACCCTGCAGAACACGGCATGGCAGCCCGGACGGAGGAGTTCATGAGACGATACCGAATAGATATCAAAGGCAAAGAGTATGTGATTGACATCCAGGAACTTTCCGCCAACCAGTTTCGTGCCATCCTCGATGACCAGGCCTTCGAGGTGCAGATCACTTCGGACGAAGATTTGGCCGAAGCCCGCATCAGCCCTTCCATAATTCCTCTGAGCGCTGAGGATGAAGCCGTGGTCGACCGGCCGACGGCTTCCTATCGCCCTCCCGACCCGGACACCCTCGGCCGACCCCGGCAGGTCCCATCCCCGGCTCAACCTCCCAAACCCGACCTCGGGGGCGCTTTGCGCGCGGAGGTCTCCGCCCCCATGCCGGGAGTGATTCAAGCCGTGGAGGTCCAGGTCGGGGATGAAGTAAAGCACGGCCAGACCGTGGTCGTCCTCGAAGCCATGAAGATGAAGAACGCCATCCGCTCGCCCCGGGACGGAGTGATTTCCGAGGTTCCAGTGCGCGTCGGGCAATCGGTGGGCTATGGCGACGTACTCGTCAGGTTCGGGGAGGTGGCGTCGTGACGGTCTCCTTTGTGCAACTTCTGCAAGGTCTTCAGAACCTTACCCCCGGGTCGCTCCTGATGATCGCGGTGGGCTGTGTGCTGATTTACCTGGCTGTGGTCAAGGAATACGAACCCATGCTGCTCCTGCCCATCGGGGCGGGGGCCATTCTGGCCAACCTGCCGCTCTCCCCCATGATTCAGGACGACGGCATGCTCGAGGTGCTCAAGCGCGCCGGCGTGGACAATGAACTTTTCCCACTGCTGGTATTCATCGGCATCGGCGCCATGACCGATTTCGGGCCGCTTCTGGAGAACCCCCGCATGATGCTCCTCGGCGCCGCCGGGCAGTTCGGCATCTTCGGCACCCTGATGCTGGCCCTCGCCCTCGGATTCGACCTCAACGAAGCGGCCTCCATCGGCATCATCGGCGCCATCGACGGCCCTACTTCCATCTACGTGAGCAACCTGCTGGCGCCCCACATGCTCGGGCCCATTGCGGTCACGGCCTACAGCTACATGTCGCTGGTCCCCATCATCCAGCCGCCCATCATGCGAGCCATGACTTCGCGCAAGGAACGGGCCATTCGCATGCCGTACACCTCCCGCACCATCAGCCGCCGCACGCGCATCATCTTTCCCCTGGCGGTCGTCATTGTGGTCGGCACGCTGGTGCCCATGGCCACTCCGCTGATCGGCACGTTGATGCTGGGCAATCTGCTGAGGGAGTCCGGCGTGGTGGAGCGGTTGACCGGGGCGTCATCCAATGAAATCGCCAACATCGTGACCCTGTTCCTGGGGCTTGCCGTGGGCTCGACCATGCGGGCGGACACCTTCCTGCAACTGCAGACCCTAGCGATTCTGGCCTTGGGGATCCTGGCGTTCGGGCTTGACACCGCGGCCGGGTTGCTGTTTGCGAAGTTCTTAAATTTTCTCAGCAAAGGGCGCTTCAATCCGCTGCTCGGGGCAGCCGGCATCAGCGCCTTTCCCATGGCCGCCCGCGTGGTCCAAAAGGTGGGTCAGGAAGAGGATTTCGAAAATTTTCTCCTCATGCACGCCATGGGGGCCAACACCGCCGGGCAGATCGCCAGCGTGGTGGCCGGCGGCGTCCTGCTGGCCCTTTTGGGAGCCCATTAGGAGGCGACCAAGGCAACTTTCAGGTAAGAATGCAGGAGAGGACTGATGATTGATCTGGGGTGGCTTGGCTACATCGAATTCTCATGGACGTTTTTCCTGGCGGTGGGGAGCATCGTCCTCATCGATCTGGTCCTGGCCGGCGACAACGCCGTGGTCATCGCCATGGCGGTCAAGAATCTTCATGGCAAAAAGCGCCAGCTGGGAATCATCCTGGGCTCCGCCGGCGCGGTTGTGGTTCGCGTGGCCTGCACCTTCGTGGTGGCCCAACTGCTGAACATGAGATATGTCAAGCTGGTCGGCGGCGCCGTCATTATCTGGATTGCGGTCAAACTCCTCACCGAAGGCGCCGAAGAAGAAGGCCACGAAAAGGAAGTCCACAGCCTCTGGCAGGCCCTCTGGGTGATTATCGTGGCCGACCTCAGCATGGGCATCGACAATATGCTCGCCGTAGGCGCCGCCAGCCACGGCAACCTGTTCCTCCTCCTCTTCGGCCTGATCCTGTCCATTCCGTTTGTGGTGTTCATGAGCACCCTGCTGGCCAAACTGATGGACCGCTACCCGATCATCCTCTGGGTGGGCGCGGCGCTGCTCGGCAAGGTCGGCGGCGAGATGATGGCCACCGACCCCTTTGTCGTCGAACTGCTGCACCTGCCCCATTGGGCTGAGTACGCCTCGATGGCCTTCTTTGTGCTCTTTGTCTGCGGACTGAGCAAGTGGATGCTGATTCGGCAAAAGGCAGCTTTTGAAAGGCAGGAAGACGTTAACCGGCAATGACCCATCGATTCAATTGAGAAAAATGGACCCGGCTTCCGCACCCCCCGGTAGGTCCGAACTCATGCCGGTTCCTTTTCTTTCGAGACAAGCGCCGCTATCCGCCAGATCGCGACAAGACAAACGGCGAGGTAGGGAAAAGCGGGTATTGGCACGCCAAAAAACAGGCGCGAACGCCTTGGTCCGAGCCTTTCAACCGTATGAGTGGTGGCCGGAATGCCATTGATGGACCAGGACCAGGCCTTGCCCGGCTCGAAGCGCAAAACAACGAAGGGCACGGAAAAACCGAGAACGGTCCTGATTCGGCCCCGGGATCGTGGCGTGAGAAAACGATCCGGGCATGCAACTGCACGAACCGTCGGCCCCCATTCCGGCCAGCGGGCGGTATCGACAAGGATGTCCCAAACCGCGTCGGAAGGAACCTCGACAGTCAAACCCACCTCGATGTAAGGAAAGACAACTCTCAGCACGGTCGGCACGCCTCCTGTCCTGCGATTCACGGGAGTTACCTCCCCCGGCGATCCCGATCTTTGCACGCCATTATAAGGGCGGCGGTCGGGGATTTGCAACCCGGCCGATGCCCAGGTACCCCGAGGAGGTGCGACCAAGTTCAAACGGGAACACGATGTTTCTCTTTCCAGCGGACGTGATTCCAATCATAATGCATGCTGCCTGCTGCAAGATGTTTCCGCGGGTTGCGGCGTAAAACCCCGCGGAAGCGCGTGTCAAAAGGCTGGGCTGAACATCGATGGTGTGGGGAATGGGGACAAGCCGACGCGTCCCATTGAATCCCGCGCGTTAGATTTCCTTCCAAAGGAGGTATCGGATGGCGGATAAGAAAGCGGATCTGGCAGGACCGGGCATCAGCACCTACGAAGAGGTGGACAAGATTCTTCCTCGCAATTACGAGGCGTTGCTGGGACCCAAGGAGAGAATGAAGGCGCTCTTCAAGATTAAGAATTTCATCGAAGAGAACCTCTGCCGGGAACTCAACCTCTTCATGGTTCAAGTTCCACTCATCGTAACCAAGGACAGCGGTGTCAACGATTACCTCGACCGGGACGGCTCACGCACACCCATCGAGTTTCCTTGCGGACTCGGTCTTGAAAAGACGATCGAGGCCCAGGTGGTTCAGGCGGCAACGAAATGGAAACGGATGGCCTTGAAGCAGTTCGGCTGCGAGGTGGGCGAAGGGATTTGCACGGATATGAGGGCCGTTCGCAAGGACTATTTCCTGGACCACGACCATAGCGCCTATGTCGATCAGTGGGATTGGGAGCGGGCTATCACCGAAGACATGCGTAACCTGGATTTTCTGCGGGATGTTGTCGAGCGGATCTGGTCCGTCATTTATGAGGCAGGTCGGATGGTCAAGAAGGACTTTCCCCGGCTCGATACCGATAAGTACCCGGACATACCGAAAACACTTGAATTCTATCACGCCGAGGAAATCCTGGAACGTTATCCCGACTTCACCCGCAAACAGCGGGAAACGAAAATGATCCAGGAGGTGCATCCGGCGATTTTCATCATCGGCATCGGCTCCGTCCTGGAAGACGGTTATCCCCATGAGATGCGGGCGGCGGATTACGATGACTGGATCACTCCAACCATCACCCGAAACGGAAAGCAATACCATGGCCTGAACGGCGACATCCTGGTCTGGAATCCGGTGACCAGGCGCCGTCATGAACTGACCTCCATGGGTATCCGTGTGACCAAAGAGACCATGGTCCAGCAGCTCGAACTGGCCGGGCAGGAGCATTTTCTTGCGCTGCCCTACCACCAGGCCATCCTCAAGGACGAGATCCCCTTGAGCATTGGAGGCGGCATCGGTCAGTCGCGTACTTTCATGTATCTGCTGAGAACCGCTCACATCGGCGAAGTGAGCACCAGCGTCTGGCCGAACGTCCTTAAGTCGATCTGCAAAAAGAAGAACATCCATGTTCTGGAATGAATTGAATGAGAGGGTGCGGCTCGGAAACCGCACCCTCCCTCTTTCGACATGACCATGCCTCGGGAAGTTCCCGACGGGGTACGCTCTTCACGGCACGGGAAAATGCCGACAGGCGATGCGGCGGCGATCGTTTCCAGGCTGCGTAAATCTCCGCCTGGAGGACTCCCCCGACATTCGGCAAGGAAACCCGTCCGTGACAAGTTTTGCTTTTATTATTCACGAGATCCTGTAAAGTGATGGGCGAGATAAAATCCAATCCTTACAAAACCTTCTGCCAGGGAGAGGTCAACCATGATGTTCAGAATTTTGCCGATGCTGTTTTGTGCTTTACTGCTTCTCGGCGGACCACAAGCCAATGCCGAGACATATCCCTCCAAGGTCGTTACCGTGGTTGTGCCGTTCTCGGCCGGCGGTCCGTCCGATACGGTTGCCCGACTGCTCGCCCAGACCATGAGCGCCTCACTCAAAACCCAGGTCATTGTGGAAAACGTGGCCGGCGCCGGCGGGACCATCGGCGCTGCCCGCGTGGCTCAAGCTCCTCCGGACGGGTACACGCTTTTCGTGCACCATATTGGCCATGCCACCGCTCCCGCCCTTTATCGCAAGCTGACCTACAACCCGATCACCGACTTCGAACCCATTGGCCTGATCAATGACGGCGCGATGACGGTGGTGGCGCGGAAAGATTTCCCGCCCAAAAACCTCAGCGAATTGATCACCTATGTCAAGGCCAACAAGGACAAGGTCAACCTGGCCAACGCGGGGGTGGGTTCCGCCTCGCACCTCGCCGGCCTTCTGTTCATGACCGCGATCGAAACGGACCTCACCACCATTCCGTACAAAGGCACCGGCCCGGCCATGAATGACCTCCTCGGAGGCCAGGTGGACTTTATGATCGACCAGAGCACCAATACAACCAGCCACATCAAGGCCGGCAAGATCCAGGTCTATGCCGTGACGACCGATAAGAGGCTCCCTTCCATGCCCGAGGTTCCCACCATGCAGGAAGCCGGCCTTCCAGGCTTCAGGGTGACCGTCTGGCACGCTCTGTACGCACCGAAGGGCACGCCGAAACCCATTATCGACAAGCTTTCAAAGGCCCTGCAGGAAGCCTTGAAGGACCCAAACCTCCAGCAGCGCTACGCCGAACTGGGGGCCGAAGCCGTGCCTCAGGACCGCGCCACACCGGAAGCGTTGCGTGAGCACCTCAAGGCCGAAATCGACAAGTGGGGGCCCATCATCACGAAAGCAGGGGTGTATGCCGACTGACACACCCCGGCGGTTTCTGATGGTTCGGCGAACGGCCGGGTAAGGAGGAGGGTTTGAACCCCGTCGCACACAACGGAAAAGATTTCTGGACCGGATTCATTTACATCCTGGTCGGTCTCGCAGCCTTAATCATCAGCAGGGACTACGACATGGGCACCGCAGTGAAGATGGGACCGGCCTATTTCCCGACCATTCTGAGCGTCCTGCTGATGATCATCGGGATCATCTCGATCGTTCGTTCGTTTGTCAAATCGGGCAGCCCCATCGGTGTTATCGCCTGGAGAGGGCTCGTCCTGATCGTTGCCTCGACGCTCCTGTTCGGGATGATCGTGCGCGGCGCCGGGGTGATCATTGCACTGCCGCTTCTGGTGATCGTCAGCGCCTGCGCGAGCATCCGCTTCAGCTGGAAGACCTCACTTGTCGAGGCCGTCGGGATAACCATATTTTGTATCCTGATATTCCTCAAAGGCCTGGGAGTGCCCCTGCCGATTTTGGGCTCGTGGTGGGGAAACTGACGTGATGGTTTTTTAATGAGGCGTTATGGAGCTACTTGCCAACCTTGGATTAGGCCTTTCGACCTCACTGACGCCGCTTAACCTGCTCTATTGCTTGGCCGGCGTCTTTCTAGGAACCCTGATCGGCGTGCTACCCGGACTCGGGCCCACGGCGACCATCGCCATGCTGCTGCCGGTGACCTTCACCCTGCCGCCGGTCTCCGCCCTGATCATGCTTGCGGGCATTTACTACGGCTCCCAGTACGGCGGTTCGACCACCTCCATCCTGGTCAATGTACCCGGTGAAGCGGCCTCCGTGGTCACGGCCCTGGACGGCTACCAGATGGCGCGTCAGGGTCGCGCCGGGGTGGCCTTGACCACTGCCGCCGTCGGCTCGTTTTTCGCGGGTACCGTGGCAACGGTCATCCTCGCGCTTTTTGCCCCGCCTTTGGCCGCAGTCGCCCTCAAGTTCGGTCCCGCGGAATTCTTCTCCCTCATGGTGCTGGGTCTCCTCGCCTCGATTGTCCTGGCAAGAGGGTCGCTCCTTCACGCCATGGGGATGGTCGTCCTGGGACTGCTTCTGGGACTGATCGGCACGGATGTCAATTCCGGAATCCAGCGGTTCACGTTCGGTTGCCTACAACTCGCCGACGGGGTTGGGTTCGTTGTGGTTGCCATGGGCATGTTCGGTCTTGCGGAGATCACCCGCAATCTGGAGAACGAGGAAGAGCGTTCGACGGTGGTGGAAAAGGTCGCCAACCTGATGCCGACCAGGGAGGACTGGAAACGCATGATCGGGCCTATTCTGCGGGGAACGGCCATCGGTTCGGCCCTCGGCATTCTGCCCGGCAGCGGATCCATCCTGGGGTCCTTCGCAGCGTATGCCATAGAAAAGAAGGTATCGAAAAACTCCAAGGAATTCGGCAGAGGTGCGATCGAGGGCGTTGCCGCTCCGGAATCGGCCAACAATGCCGGGGCTCAGACCTCGTTCATCCCCATGCTCACGCTCGGCATCCCCTCGAACCCCGTGATGGCGCTCATGATCGGGGCGATGATCATCCAGGGCATTCAGCCCGGACCGTCGGTGATCACCGAACAACCGAAGCTCTTCTGGGGTATCATCGTATCCATGTGGATCGGCAATCTCTTCCTCGTCATCCTCAACCTCCCCATGATCGGTATGTGGGTTCGCCTTGTCAGCGTGCCCTACCAGATGCTCTACCCGGCAATCCTCGTCTTCTGCGGCATCGGCGTATTCAGCCTGAACAACACCGTGTTCGACGTCCATGCCATGGCCTTCTTCGGCGTGCTCGGATACATTTTCGTGAAACTGGATTGCGAGCCGGCGCCCATGTTGCTCGCCTATATCCTCGGCCCGATGATGGAGGAATACATGCGCCGGGCCTTGCTGCTCTCGCGCGGCGATCCCACGGTCTTCATCACGCGCCCGATCAGTGCCGCGCTGCTTGCCCTCGGGGCCCTCGCGATCATTGTAGCCAGCCTTCCGGCCATTTACAAAAAACGGGAAGAGGCTTTTCGCGAGTGACGGCCTGAGTATTTGCCGGGGCGCGGAGCTCTCCTGTAGCGGATAATCTCGCTCTCATGCAGCACCCTGTCGGCCACCGGGTAAAAAACCTCCAAGGCCGGCTCCACCAAGTGTATCCCTTTCAGACTTATCTTCCTCGACGGAAAACAGTTAATGTGATTAGGATTAAGTATTTATTGGGTTTTGGCATGAAATATGTGAGCATGTATAAAGTAATATTTACCTTTGGGATCAGTGAGATGGTTTTTATTGGCGACCGCGGCATGGTTAAAGCAAGTGGCAAGGTCACACTTTCCAAAGCAGGATTTAAATACATCCGCATAGAGCATCTTGTTGAAAATCTCCCGGGTTTGTGGGAACAGCTTCGCCAGGAGTTGAACGCATTCCTCCAATTTCTGGGAGCGATAGCCCGCGCCGACGAGAGTGCTCATTGAGGGCAGGGAGGCGCGGACGGCGGGGATCGCGGTTGTGGAGCACCTTCCCCGATCACGATGTTCGTGGTGTTCTTAGCACCTGGCGCTTCGCTCGACACGGCCTCGGCTTTACCCCCCAAGCAGGTCATAATGTGCGGGAAGCCTTGTCAAATTGACAGTGCCAGACTGACGGAGGAAGGGCACCAAGAGAAACAAAAAGAGCCGGGGGAGGGTTAGTCCACCCGGCTCATTTAGGGATTGGGTCGGCGGCGACCTACTCTGCCACGCAGTCACCCGCGCAGTACCATCGGCGCTGAGGAGCTTAACGACCGTGTTCGGGATGGGAACGGGTGTGGCCTCCTCGCTAAAGCCACCGGCCCAAAAACGGAGGTCGGAGAGCGGAACTCGGAGGTCGGTAATCCTTCGCTCCGACTTCCCATATCCGACTTCTGATTTCGGTCACCGAATAGGGGTTTCGCAGTTTCCCGGTTTCGATCAATTGCCTTTTTTTAAGAATGGTCAAGCCGCACGGCCCATTAGTATCGGTTAGCTGAACACATTGCTGTGCTTGCACACCCGACCTATCAACCTTGTGGTCTACAAGGGGCCTTCAGCCCGGATCGCTCCGGAGGGGAACTCTCATCTTGGGGTGGGTTTCCCGCTTAGATGCTTTCAGCGGTTATCCCTTCCGAACTTAGCTACCCAGCGCTGCCACTGGCGTGACAACTGGTACACCAGAGGTTCGTCCATCCCGGTCCTCTCGTACTAGGGACAGATCCCCTCAAAATTCCTGCGCCCACGGTAGATAGGGACCAAACTGTCTCACGACGTTTTAAACCCAGCTCACGTACCGCTTTAATCGGCGAACAGCCGAACCCTTGGGACCTGCTCCAGCCCCAGGATGCGATGAGCCGACATCGAGGTGCCAAACCTCCCCGTCGATGTGAACTCTTGGGGGAGATCAGCCTGTTATCCCCGGCGTACCTTTTATCCGTTGAGCGACGGCCCTTCCATGCGGAACCGCCGGATCACTAAGACCGACTTTCGTCCCTGATCGAGATGTCTCTCTCACAGTCAGGCTCCCTTCTGCCTTTACACTCTACGGCTGGTTTCCAATCAGCCTGAGGGAACCTTCGCGCGCCTCCGTTACTCTTTGGGAGGCGACCGCCCCAGTCAAACTACCCACCAGGCACTGTCCCCGATGAGGATAACTCATCCGGGTTAGAACTCTAAACGCATAAGGGTGGTATTTCAAGGGTGGCTCCATGAGAGCTGGCGCCCCCACTTCATCGCCTCCCACCTATCCTACACATACACGCCCAAAATCCAATGCCAAGCTATAGTAAAGGTGCACGGGGTCTTTCCGTCTAGCCGCGGGTACTCGGTATCTGCACCGAGACTGCAATTTCACTGAGCCCCTGGTTGAGACAGCGCGGAAGTCGTTACGCCATTCGTGCAGGTCGGAACTTACCCGACAAGGAATTTCGCTACCTTAGGACCGTTATAGTTACGGCCGCCGTTTACCGGGGCTTCGGTTCAGCGCTTCTCGGCCCGAAAGCCAATAACACCACCCCTTAACCTTCCGGCACCGGGCAGGCGTCAGACCCTATACGTCGTCTTGCGACTTAGCAGAGTCCTGTGTTTTTAGTAAACAGTCGCTACCGCCTCTTCTCTGCAACCCCCCTCGACTCCAATAGCAAGTATCTTCACCTAATGAGGGCACACCTTCTCCCGAAGTTACGGTGTCATTTTGCCGAGTTCCTTAACCAGGGTTCTCTCACGCGCCTGAGGATTCTCTCCTCGCCTACCTGTGTCGGTTTGCGGTACGGTCACCTGAAAAACTCGCTACGAGGCTTTTCTTGGCAGTGTGGGATCAACCAGTTTGCGGGCTTTCGCCCTCCACATCACTTCTCGGCGTTATCAGGGGTCCGGATTTGCCTAAACCCCCCGCCTACCAGCTTGTACCGGGACTTCCAACACCCGGATGGCCTACCCTCCTGCGTCCCCCCATCGCTCAAACGCTTTCCCGGTGGTACAGGAATATTAACCTGTTTCCCATCAGCTACGCCTCACGGCCTCACCTTAGGGACCGACTTACCCTGGGCAGACGACCTTTACCCAGGAAACCTTAGGCTTACGGCGAGCGGGATTCTCACCCGCTTTATCGTTACTCATGTCAGCATAATCCCTTGCACAACCTCCAGCTGTCCTCTCGGTCAACCTTCACAGGCTCGTGCAATGCTCCCCTACCCAACGGGGGTCGGATATCGGAAATCGGAAATCGGTGTTACTGCCACTTCTCCAGCAAACTGTACAAACGCCTGCCGAGACGATCATACTCCTGCCAAAGACTCCGGCCTTCCTGATCGCCCAGATACCCCAAAGTCTGCGAAAACTCCAACCACACCTTGGTTTCCTGTACCGACCCATGGGCCATTCTCAAATAGCGCCGAAACTCAGCAGACGATTCCTTGCGACCAAATCCCTCCGCAATCAGAGCACACACGCTCTTGGAACTGCGCCGGATTTGACTCACTATTCCATAGCGCTCGGCTTCCGGAAAGCCTTCCGTCCGCCGGTGCAACCGCACCGCCAAAGCAAAACCTTCCTGATACACCTCTAAATCGCCATAGCCATAGATTGCCATCGGCTGACTCTCGCTCTTTTCTCCGACTTCTGACTTCTGATATCCGCCCCCCGTTGCCGCAGCTTCGGTAAGATGCTTAAGACCCGTTGAATTTTCGGCGCAGGCACACTAGACCAGTGAGCTATTACGCTTTCTTTAAAGGATGGCTGCTTCTAAGCCAACCTCCTGGTTGTCTGTGCGTCCCCACATCCTTTACCACTTAGCACCTATTTGGGGACCTTAGCTGACGGTCTGGGCTCTTTCCCTCTCGACTACGGAACTTATCTCCCGCAGTCTCACTCCCGAGGACGATATGACGGTATTCGCAGTTTGGTTGGGTTTGGTAATCCGGTAAGACCCCTAGCCCATCCAGAGCTCTACCCCCGTCATTCTCACCTCGAGGCTGCACCTCAATGCATTTCGGGGAGTACCAGCTATTTCCAGGTTTGATTAGCCTTTCACTCCTATCCACAGCTCATCCGAGAGGTTTTCAACCCTCTTCGGTTCGGGCCTTCATCTCGTGTTACCGAGACTTCACCCTGGCCATGGATAGATCACCTGGTTTCGGGTCTACTCCCTGCAACTATGGCGCCCTGTTCAGACTCGCTTTCGCTACGGCTCCACCTCAATCGGCTTAACCTTGCCACAGAGAGTAACTCGCTGACTCATTATGCAAAAGGCACGCGGTCAGAGAGATAAATCCCGAAGGACCTATCACCCTCCTCCCACTGCTTGTAGGCAGACGGTTTCAGGTACTATTTCACTCCCCTCCCGGGGTACTTTTCACCTTTCCCTCACGGTACTAGTTCACTATCGGTCGCTGAGTAGTATTTAGCCTTGGAAGATGGTCCTCCCGGATTCCCACGGGGTTCCACGTGCCCCGCGGTACTCAGGGTATCCCTAGGGTGAGGAAAACGTTTCGCATACGGGCCTGTCACCCTCTATGGAAAACCTTTCCAGATTCTTCTGCTACCCTTTCCCCATCCCACATCGGGACCCTACAAC
>CAWJQV010000043.1:0-20397 GCA_963844985.1 uncultured delta proteobacterium | reverse complement strand
GCCAGATGCGTGCTTGAGCTTTTGAGCGCGGCACTCGATTAGCTGGCGTTCATCCGTGAACTCCACCTATTTGAGTTCCGACAGCAAAGGAGGAGGTTATTCTTTCCCGAACGATGTCGAAGTCATTTCTGATTTCGTGCGGGCATAAAACCGGCCCACTGTGACAGGTGGGTTTGCAGAGGAAGACTGCTGGTCGATGAAGATCGAGCAACGGCACGCATGCTTTGACCCGAGGCAAGATACATCATTTGCGCCAGGCATTTAATCCCTTTGTAGTATTGATGTACTGGACAGTTTCTCGTAGATTTTGCTACAAGCTCCGACAAGGCTTAAATCGCGCGACCTTTTGATCAGGTTGAAAGATCCGCCGGGAGATCCCCAGTCCCGGCATTTGAGATTATTAAGGCGTGCTCGTAAAACAAAGCGCAAACTTGTCCACACGTTTGGCAAGAGGAAGCAGATAGGGGTCATTTTTTGGGTGGGACTAGTAAAAAAAGGAGAAAGCAATGGCAAAGATCGTAAATTGTTGGAACGAGTGGGACCCTCTCAAGCGAGTAATCATTGGGCGGCCGGAGGGCACGAATGTTCCCGCGCCGGAGCCGGCCTGGTGGTATGACCTGCCCATGGGCGGGTTTCCGCTGGGTCAGTGGGGCCCCTTCCCGCAGGACATGGTGGCTGCGGCCAACGAGCAGATGAACTATTTCGTGGCCCAGATCGAGAAGCGCGGCGCCGTTGTCGAGCGGATCGACATTCAGCCCTTCATGATGAACAAACCGCTCCCCTCGCCGCTGGGCTGGGTGCAGCTGAACGCCCACGGGGTCAACAACGTCCGCGACGTCACGACGATTCACGGCAACTACATCATCGAGGCCACCACCTGCCGCCGCTCCCGTGTTTATGAGCGCTACAACCTCCGCCCGATCTTCGAGCGCTACTTCGAGGAGGACCCCGAGGCGGTGCATTTTGCGGCACCCATGCCGATGCTGACCGATGAGTCCTACGTCCGGAATTACTACTTTGATTTCGAGAACGTCTGGACCGATGATCAAAAGAGGCAGCGGCTGTACAACTCCGAGTTCCAACTTACGGAGAAGGAAGTGCTCTGGGATTCGGCCGACACCATGCGGTTCGGGAAGGACGCTTTCCATCAGATTTCCTGTGTCACCAACAAGAAGGGTTTTGATTGGCTGAAGCGCATGTACGAGTCGCTGGGCATGAGAATGCACCCGATCGTGTTCGACAGCCCGACGAACCCGGACTACCCGAACAACTACCATCCGTGGCACATCGACGTGAATTTCGTGCCGCTTCGCCCCGGGCTTTGCATCTACAACCCGGATTGGAGCCCGCGGAACAAGGAAGTGTTCGAGCTGTTCAAGAAGAACGACTGGGAGCTCATTCCGGCGGCGAGACCGGTCCGCGTGCACAAGAACAAGGTGTACCTGACCGGTCTTTACGAAGGCAAATCGTGGATCTCCATGAACACCTTCTCCATCGACCCGAAGACGGTCTGTGTGGAAGCCGGCGAGACGGCCTACTGCGAGCAGCTGAGCAAGCTCGGTTTCGAAGTGGTTCCGATTCCTTACGAGAAAGTGATCCCGTTCGGCGGTGCCCTGCACTGCACCACGCTGGACGTCTATCGTGAAGGCAAGTGCGAGGACTACTTCCCCAAACAGGTCCCCGGCTATTGATTCTTAACCTGAGCTGAGGATCGATTGCCGGCGGCTTTGAGGGTCTTGTTTCACCCGCCATCGATCGTTCGAGGCGACTGCATTGGCCATATCCATGGGCAATCCGACCTATGACTGTGGCCCCTTACCTCCTGGAGACGGGAAATGATTGAAAGCGTAGGAAGGTGGCTTGGATGGTAGGAGGACTAATCCTTAGATAAGGAGACACACATCATGACATTTTCACCTATGGCTTGGGGTCTTATTGTTTATATTTTCGGGTTCACTGCTATCGGCATGGCCATGGGTTGGCTGGTCCAGAGAAGCGGGAAGCGCTATATCGTATGCGGTAAGAGCCTTCCCTTTTTCTTTATCGGGACCATGCTTTTTGCTCAGGCGCTTGATTCGAACAGCACCATGGGCGGGGCGGCACTTTCGTACTCGGGTGGTTTTTGGGCCGGCTTCAGTCTGTCCCTCGGGTTGGGCCTGTGCCTCATTTTCACGGCACTGTTCTTTGCCAAACCCCTCAACCAAATGAACCTGCTCACTCTGCCCGATTTCTACATGAGGCGATACGGATATGTCGTTGAAGTATTGGTTTCTTTGCTCATGGCGTTCAGTTTTATCATCCTGGTGGCTGGCAACTTCGCCGGGGCCGGATGGATTGTCTCCGTGGTCCTCAAGATGGACTACACGTGGGCGATGATTCTCATATCCCTCGTTGTCGCGGCCTACACCATTTCCGGCGGACTTTACTCGTGTGCCGCGACGGACATGGTGCAGGAATATCCCTCTGCGATCGGCCTCATCGGAGCTTGCATCTATCTTATTTATACTCATGGCTGGAATTTCTTCGCGGAGGCTATTCCCGCCAATTACCTGGACTTCAGCGGCCTGACCAGCATGGGTAACGGTGCCCTGGTGAACTGGGCCGCCATTGCAGCCCTGGCGTTGGGTGACATTGTCGCTCTCGACTTCATGGAACGCGTCTTTTCGGCCAAGAGTCCCAGAACCGCCCAATTGGGCTGCTACTACGGGGCCGCGTGGACCATGGCCGTCGGCGTTGCCTGCTGTTTAATGGGCTTGATGGGGCGCCAGCTGGTTCCTGTGTTTGATGACCCCAGAATGATTCTGCCCACCATTGCGATGGAGAGTGTTCCCTTTATCGTCGGGTTGGCGATCATGGGCGGCATCATGGCTGCGGGAGCATCCACCGCCAACGGCGGCATTCTCGGGGTGTCCACGGTTTTGGGTCGAAACATCCTGCAGAAGAACATTCTGCGGGTTTATGCCCGGAGCAAGGGGCTGGAGTTCGGCAAGACCGACAAGGCCATGTCCGATGCAAAGCTGCTTCTCATCAGCCGACTCATGGCCATCCCGGTGGTTGCTGCCGGCATCTGGCTGGCGCACGTGAAGCCCGAACCCGGGATTCTGTTGATTCTCGCCTTCGATGTGGTTTTCGCCGGATGTCTGGTACCTCTGGTGTTGGGCATCTATTGGAAGAAGGCCAATGCCCCCGGGGCTCTGGCATCCATCGTCATAGGTTCTCTACTCCGCTTGGTTCTTTTTTACACTATCCCGGAGGAATGGGCCGGACTGGACACTTTGATTCCTCCAGTGGTGTCTCTGGTGGTCATGGTGGTTGTCAGCTTAATGACCCAGGAAAGCCATCCTCCCAAGCACGAGGTGGTGGGTGTGGCCGTGGCGGATGAACTGGTTCTGGCAGGTCTGGCCTAGCTCGTTTCCATCCTGAAACCCACCTGTCGAGGGGCGGGCTTTAGGCCCGCCCGAAATAAGCAATGACTTTGGCACATGTCGGGAGGGGATAAACCCCTCCCCTGCATTCTGAACTCAAATATGTAAAATTTCTTTTGAGGATACCAGGTGCACCATGGTTTTGTGGAATGGGTTCGACAACCCCTAGGGGCGGATCGAGCCCCTTGGCCAGAGGATCTCGAAGCTCATTTCTGCGGCTTTGATTGCTGTGGGCAGAGTGCTGGGTTATTTGGTCGCAGCTTTGCTGTGGCAGGACTGGTCCATGCAACAAAAATCGTCAAACGGTTCAGCAACTCTTTCTCCCGATACCTTATCTTGGTGTGCTCCCCGAGCTTCACGGCAAGCGAATAGGTGTTTTCAGGAAATGCGAAACGATGTTATCCTTAGGCGGTGGCCTTTCCCGTGCCGACAAAGGCTTGCGGAACAGCAACGGCATCAGTGGTTTGCGCATTTCCCGGAAGGACTTCAGGGAGTGTTGAAACTCAACCAGAGGAGGAGATAATGGAATTCGCAACCGTTGAATCAAAGGTTCTTTATGGAATTGACCTCGACCGACCGAACCCCGTGAGCATCGAGGAGGGGGTTCCTCCTTTGCCTGCTTATCCGCCGGCTGAGGTGCAGGTGGAGTTAGGGAATATTCTCGTCAAATGGGTTCTCGAAAGCAAAGCTCCGGTAGAGGGAACCGGCGAGCGGCCACAGTCCGTCAGCTTGTGGTTTTTTGGTCCGAAGCCGTCGGTTGCAGACCCCATGTCGATCCTCGACCCTCCCGTGTATGAGGGGCATGGCCCCAAAGGGTGCTTCGGTATGCAGTATCCGGCGGATCAGGATCCTCCCCCGACCGTCGAAGAAACCCCGCTGTGGAAAGACTATATTGAATCGAACTGGGAGTTGATCAAGGGTGGCGAAGGCGAAGTAACCGAGCGAAACCTCCCGGCAGAAGATGAAAACGCCTTGTGGCCCGGCAATCGAAGGCTGGTACGGTGGCTGTGCCCTGCCGATCCCTCTACGGCGCCCGCGGCCGTGCCCTTGCGTGTTTGCCGCCAGGGACTGGAAAAGAAAGAGGCCTTTCTGGCATTGCTCGAGATCAGAATCAAGGGAGGACTCAGCCTCTTTGCCAGACCCATGCTCATCGTCCCCAAGATCGAGCATGGGAAATGTTTCATCGCCACTGCCGCTTACGGTGGTTCTCACATGCCGGAAGTGGAGTTCTTCCGCAGATGGAGAGACGAGTCGTTGATGACAACTCCCTGGGGAAGGAGCTTCACGCGTCTCTACTATGGGGTTTCCCCGAGTGTTGCCTCTCTAGTGGCTCACTCCGCCTTCCTGCGATCCGTTGCAAGAAAGGTCTTGAACTCGCTTGCTGCAAACATTTCCGGTCATCGGAAAGAATAGTGCATTGGGGCGAAAGTCCTTGCCAAAAGCTTATCTCGCCTCCTCATGTTGGTGGCTTCGGTCGGTACGCGTAGGTCCGTCGTTCCCCGGGGGTTCATGAGCACACGAACCCCCGTGCTCTAAGTCCATCCAGGCTGTTGCCGCCAAACATCGCCGTGATTTCGTCGACAAATGCTCTTATCGAAGTGAGGGTGAGAAGGTGAGCGGGCAACCGTTGGCCTTGATCGTTTGCGGCCGCATAGCCCTCTTGGTCCTCACTGACATCAAATCTACTGCATTTTGAGTACTGCAATTACACTCTTTGTACGATTGATCTTGCAGCTGTCTTCTTCTAATCTCCCTCTCAACACGGTGCAACAGGCAAACGATGAAGCGAAGAGGCGGTTTTGGGAAAAAATCCTGTCAGGAGGGCAGCCATGGCGTTTAATTTGAGAAACCGGAGTTTTCTGAAGGAATTGGACTTTACCCCGCAAGAGCTCAGGTTTTTGCTGGACCTTTCGTTGGACCTGAAGAAGGCCCGCTATGCGGGGACCGAGCAGCAGCGGCTCAAGGGCAAGAACATCGTGCTCATCTTTGAAAAGGCCTCGACCCGCACCCGCTGTGCCTTCGAAACCGCATCCTATGACCAGGGCGCCCACGTGACTTACCTCGAACCGACCGGGTCCCAGATGGGCTCCAAGGAGTCCATTCGCGATACCGCCCGAGTATTGGGCCGGATGTACGACGGGATCGAGTACCGCGGTTTTGCTCAGACGATTGTCGAGGAATTGGCCAAGTACGCCGGCGTGCCGGTCTGGAACGGACTCACCAACGAATTCCATCCGACCCAGATCCTGGCCGATCTCATGACCATGATGGAACACTGCGACAAGCCCCTGAGCCGGATGAAGTTCGCCTACCTGGGCGATGCCCGCTTCAACATGGGCAATTCCTATCTGGTGGCCGCCGCCAAGATGGGCATGGACTTCCGCGCCGTATCCCCCAAAGCCCTCCAGCCCGATGCGAAGCTGGTGGCGACGGCTAAAGCCATTGCCAAGGAGACCGGCGCCAAGTTGACGCTCACCGAAGATGTGGCCAAGGGGGTAAAGGACTGCGATTTCATCTGCACCGATGTCTGGGTCTCCATGGGCGAGCCCCCGGAGGTCTGGAAGGAGCGGATTGCGCTGTCTGAAGCCCTACCAGGTGAACCAGGCGGTCATGGAAAAGACGGGCAACCCGGACGTCAAGTTTCTCCACTGCCTGCCCTCTTTCCACAACCGGGAGACCAAGATCGGCGAAGAGATTTACCAGACGTATGGCCTCGAAGCCATGGAAGTGAACGATGAGGTGTTCGAATCGAACGCCTCGCTGGTCTTCGACGAAGCCGAAAACCGGGTTCACACGATCAAAGCGGTGATGGTAGCTACCCTGGGGAGCTAGTGCCTTGCGGCGGGAATCGTTTCCCCTGCGGAGGAGCGCACGAATCCCCCCTTTGGTAAAGGGGGACTTGGAGTCCGCCACCAGCGAGGTACGTCCGTCCTTATGTGTCGGTTTGATCCATAGGGCCAGGTGCAAACAATGATTTTACATAACCTCAAGACACGAGGAAGACCATGAGTCAAAAACCCGTCTTGTTGATTGCTTTTGGCGGCAACGCGCTGATCCAGAAGGGGCAGTCGGGCACCGCCGAGCAGCAGATCGAGAACCTGAAGCTTCCCATGGGGAAGGTTGCCGAACTGTGCCGGGACTACCGGATCGTGATCACTCACGGAAACGGCCCCCAGGTGGGAAACCTGCTCCTGCAGATGGAAAGCTGCAGGGAAGTCCCGACGATGCCCCTGGATGTCATCGGGGCCATGACCGAGGGCCAGATCGGCTACATGATCGAATCCTCCCTGGATAAGGCCTTGAATGAAAGAGGGCTCGGGGACCGCTTCTTTCTCACGCTGATCACCTACGTGGTGCTGGACCAAAACGATCCCCTGTTCCAGAACCCGACCAAGCCGATCGGGCCCTTTCTACACGGAAGAGGAAGCGGCTCTTCGGCCCTCCTACAAGATGGTCAAGACCGACAAGGGGTACCGGCGGGTGGTGGCTTCCCCCAAGCCCGTGGAGATCATTCAGCACCGGGAGATCAAGCAGCTCGTCGACATGGACTACATCGTGATCTGCGTCGGCGGCGGCGGCATCCCGGTGGTTCGGGAGGGGCCGGGGTTCCGCGGCGTGGAAGCGGTGATCGACAAGGACCTGGCGAGCTCCAAGCTGGCCCAGGACATCAAGGCGGACGTCTTCGTCATCGCCTCGGACATCAAGGGGGCGGCCGTCAACTGGGGGAAACCCGACCAGAGGCTTCTGGGAAAGGTCACTCTGGAGGAGATGAAGCGGTATGTAAACGAAGGGCATTTCCCGGCCGGCTCCATGGGGCCCAAGGTCGAGGCGATGCTGGGCTTTGTCGAGAAGACCGGAAACCGGGGCATCATCTGCCACCTCGAAGATATCGAGAAGGCGGTGGTCGGCAAGGCGGGAACCGAGATTGTAAAGTAGATCGCGTCCGAGGGCGCAGATCGCATATTCAAAACCTGAGCACAGCGCCGCAGAATAAACTGTCCATAATCCCACGACGTCATTCCCGCGTGCTTCTGGCGGGAATCCAGAAGAAAAGTCTGGATGCCTGCCTTCGCGGGCATGACGGGTAGCTGTTGGACACCCATTTATGTGGAGCTGTACTAAGAAACGGAGAACAACATGGCAAAGAAGAACGTGATCATCATTGGTGCGGCGGGAAGAGACTTCCACAACTTCAACATGTACTACCGGGGAAACAAGAATTACAACGTGGTGGCGTTCACGGCCGCCCAGATTCCCGATATCGAAGGCCGCAAGTACCCGGCGGAGCTCGCCGGGGAACTCTACCCCGACGGCATTCCCATCTATGCCGAAGAGGACCTGGGCCGGTTGATCAAAGAGCTCAAGGTGGATGACTGTGTGTTCTCCTACAGCGACGTTCCCTACCAGCACGTGATGACGGTCGGGGCCATCGTGGAGGCGGCCGGCGCCAACTATGTGCTCCTCGGCCCCAAGGACACCCAGGTGAAGAGCACCAAGCCGGTCATCGCGGTGGGTGCCGTGCGCACCGGGGCGGGCAAGAGCCAGACCTCGCGCCGGATCATCGAGATCCTCATGGCCAGGGGCCTCAAGGTGGTGGCGGCCCGCCACCCGATGCCCTACGGCAACATTGCGGAACAGAAGGTGATGCGCTTTGCGGAACTCTCCGACCTGGTGAAGAACAAGTGCACCGTGGAAGAGATGGAAGAGTACGAACCCCACGTGACCCGCGGCAACGTGATCTATTCCGGGGTGGACTACGAGGCGATCCTGCGGGCCATGGAAAAAGACCCCAAGGGCTGTGACGTGGTGCTCTGGGACGGCGGCAACAACGACTTCCCGTTCTTCAAGCCGGACCTTTTGGTAACGGTTGCCGACCCGCTCCGCGCCGGCCATGAGATGACCTACTACCCGGGGGCGATCACCCTGCGGCTGGCCGATGTGGTCGTGATCAACAAGATCGACAGCGCCACGCCCGAGGAAATCGACATCGTGCGCAAGAACATCGCCGCGGTGAACCCGAAGGCGGTGGTGGTCGACGGGGCCTCGCCCATCGCCATCGACGACCCGTCAGTAGTCAAGGGCAAGCGGGTGCTGGTGGTGGAAGACGGCCCGACCCTGACCCACGGGGACATGAAGATCGGGGCCGGGGTGGTGGCGGCCTTGAAGTTCGGGGCGGCCGAACTGGTGGACCCCAGGCCCTACCTGGTGGGCAGGCTCATTGATCTCTACAAGCAATATCCCAATATCGGCACCCTCCTTCCCGCCAACGGGTATGGCGCGGAGATGGTGAAGGACCTCGAAGCGACCATCAACAAGACCAAGTGTGATGCCGTGGTCATCGGGACCCCGATCGACCTCAATCGCATCATGAAGATCAACAAACCCAACACGCGCGTGTACTACGACCTGCAGGAGATCGGCCATCCCGATCTCACGGACGTCCTCGGTGAGTTCGTGAAAAAACACAAACTCGCCTAGGCGCTCGGCAGGGATAGATGATAGGTGTGTTATTGGCAGAACATTGATTGATTCAAGAAAAGGAGAAAGCAATGGCAAAGATCGTAAATTGTTGGAACGAGTGGGACCCTCTCAAGCGAGTAATCATTGGGCGGCCGGAGGGCACGAATGTTCCCGCGCCGGAGCCGGCCTGGTGGTATGACCTGCCCATGGGCGGGTTTCCGCTGGGTCAGTGGGGCCCCTTCCCGCAGGACATGGTGGCTGCGGCCAACGAGCAGATGAACTATTTCGTGGCTCAGATCGAGAAGCGCGGCGCCGTTGTCGAGCGGATCGACATTCAGCCCTTCATGATGAACAAACCGCTCCCCTCGCCGCTGGGCTGGGTGCAGCTGAACGCCCACGGGGTCAACAACGTCCGCGACGTCACCACGATTCACGGCAACTACATCATCGAGGCCACCACCTGCCGCCGCTCCCGTGTTTATGAGCGCTACAACCTCCGCCCGATCTTCGAGCGCTACTTCGAGGAGGACCCCGAGGCGGTGCATTTTGCGGCACCCATGCCGATGCTGACCGATGAGTCCTACGTCCGGAACTACTACTTTGATTTCGAGAACGTCTGGACCGATGATCAAAAGAGGCAGCGGCTGTACAACTCCGAGTTCCAACTTACGGAAAAGGAAGTGCTCTGGGATTCGGCCGACACCATGCGGTTCGGGAAGGACGCTTTCCATCAGATTTCCTGTGTCACCAACAAGAAGGGTTTTGATTGGCTGAAGCGCATGTACGAGTCGCTGGGCATGAGAATGCACCCGATCGTGTTCGACAGCCCGACGAACCCGGACTACCCGAACAACTACCATCCGTGGCACATCGACGTGAATTTCGTGCCGCTGCGCCCCGGGCTTTGCATCTACAACCCGGATTGGAGCCCGCGGAACAAGGAAGTGTTCGAGCTGTTCAAGAAGAACGACTGGGAGCTCATTCCGGCGGCGAGACCGGTCCGCGTGCACAAGAACAAGGTGTACCTGACCGGTCTTTACGAAGGCAAATCGTGGATCTCCATGAACACCTTCTCCATCGACCCGAAGACGGTCTGTGTGGAAGCCGGCGAGACGGCCTACTGCGAGCAGCTGAGCAAGCTCGGTTTCGAAGTGGTTCCGATTCCTTACGAGAAAGTGATCCCGTTCGGCGGCGCCCTGCACTGCACCACGCTGGACGTCTATCGTGAAGGCAAGTGCGAGGACTACTTCCCCAAACAGGTCCCCGGCTACTAAAAGGAACGGCAACAGGTGATGGTTCTCGGCTTGCATCAAGGGTGAAAAAAGTCAGAGAGGAGAATGGGTCTCTTCCCGAAAGGGAATTGACCCATTTTTGCTTAAAAGTCCGAGGATTCCGGATTCAGCCGGGAACCGGCATTTCTTCTCTGGTTTTTGAACAAAAATGTTTGCAATGGGCCGGTGCTTCACCAGGGGGCACAAAAATGCACGAAACTATCGGCTCCTGGCCTTCCTTCACCGAAACGAACTTGTGTTATGTCAAGTGACTACCGAGGGATAAACCTTTTGGCAAGGTATTTGCTTTATCCATACCGGAGTTGTCACGTTATCGTCATCATGACGACGATGGGAACGGCAGAGGATGCATGCGAAGCCTTGGTGAGGGTAATTAAGTGCTTGAAAGATCGAATTTAACAGTTTGACGGGAAGGCTCTTTTGGGGTAGGAAAGCACCAGAAACGGCAGGGTCAGAGTATCCTGGACCCCGACGGTCGCAGGGGTGACGTGGGGAGAAGGTTTTTCAAAACCCTGTCGGGCTGTTCCAAAGGGGCAGGAGCAGTCAATGGCGAGAGGCGAGGAAGAAACAAATCGTCGATTCAGCAGAAGGGGGAAAGAGATGAAGAAACTGATGGCAATGGTTTTGGCAGGAATGATGATGTTTGTGGCGAGTGGCGTTGCTCTTGCCGGTGAGGGGAACCGGAACCCTCGTCGCCAAGGAAGGGCTCCGGCGGCACCTGAGCCGTGGTATTCTCCCAAGAATATCACCGGAAATGTGGCCTTCACGACGAACTATATGTTTCGTGGGGTCAGTCAAACCAACGACAACCCGGCTATCCAGGGTGGGCTGGATTACGTTCATCCCCTGGGATTTTACCTGGGCGTCTGGGGGTCGAATGTCGATCTAGGCATTGGGACTTCGGTGGAAATTGACTACAAAGGCGGGTACGCTCAGACCTTTGGCGATTTCAAAATTGATGTCGGAGCGCTCTATTACAGCTATCCGGGTTGGAATGATGTTCCCAAAAACCCGGGCTATTTTGAAACACACCTGGGCGTTTTCTACACGATGCCGGTCCAGTGGCCCGTCGTTCCCACCATGGGAGTCGGGTGGAACTGGTCGCCCAGTTTCTTTTATGATGACGGCACCGGTAATTATGTCAATGGTCTGCTTGATTTTGCGCTACCCTGGAACTTCGGTTTGGGCGGAGAAATTGGTTACCAGTACGTACAAGGCGATACGTTTTCCGGCAACGGTAATGGCCAGGACGGCGGCAACGGATACGATTACATGTATTATCGAGCCAGTATTTATAATAACATTCCCGGCTGGTTCAAGCTTGACTTGAGCTACATGAACACTTCCGGCACCAAGGGCTTTTTCGGTGACCTGACCGGTCCGAAAGTTGTTTTTACCGTATCTCGGACTTTTTAGTACCTCCGGGCGGGAGTCCATAACCCGTTGAGGCATTCCCTAAAGCCCCCCTCGGCGAAGGGGGACTTTAGGGGACCTTCCAAATGGGTTTTCTTCAAGCACCCCCTTAACCCCTTTCATGGAAGCGGGGAAATCCAAGCGCACCTCAACCGGCTGCCTGCTTGCGCCGAGTGCTGTCGGCGAGCCTCCGTCATCTCTTATTTCAAGACATAGGAAACCGGCCCTATGAAGGCGGACTTCAAAGGCGTCATATTTGACATCAATGGCGTGCTCGAATTTCAGGGAGCAGTATACCCTGGAGCCATCGACTTGTTCGAGTTCCTGCGAAAAAAGGGAATCGTCATCAGAATCCTGACCAACAGCACGCTCAAGAGTCGGCAGGACTGCGCTACCAAGCTCAATAGAATGGGGTTTGACGTTGAGGAGAACGAGGTCGTGACCGCTTCCTTCGCGACGGCGCAGTATCTGATGACGTTGAAGCCACGATCATGCTGGGTGATGCTGAAGGGCAAAGGCTTGGAAGAGTTCGGAAACTTCCACCACGATGATCAGCAGCCCGAATATATTGTCCTCGGAGATTACCGTGAGGAGTTTAACTTCCGGAACATGAACAAGGCACTCAAGCTGCTGCTCGAAGGGTCGAAATTGATCGTGATGATTCCCGAAAAGGTGGACCACGGCATGGGGGAGGTAGAGCTTACCGTGGGGGCCTATGGCAGGATGCTGGAAGATGCGGCCGGGATCAAGGCGACCTACATCGGGAAACCGAGCAAAGGCATCTACGACATGTCGCTTCTTTCCATGAATCTTCCAAGAAGCAGCGTGATGATGGTTGGCGACCGCGTGGACACCGACATCGCGGGGGCGAAGGCCGCCGGAATCAAGTCGGTTTTGGTCAAAGCCGGTGAATTCCAAATGAGTGACCTGGAGGGAGAGGTCCAGCCGGATTACGTTATTGATTCAATAGGAGACCTCGCGAAGTTTTTCCCGTGAAACGGCGTTGAGTGCAGCTCCTCATCAATGAGTGTCCCATCTCCATCTGGCATGCCCGCGAAGGCGGACATCCAGGCTTCCGTACTGGATTCCCGTTTAGAGCATGCGGGAATGACTTTCCGGGATAGAGGTCACTTTATTCTGTGGCGCTGAATTAGGTGGTCGGTGGCCGCAACACAGGATAGACAATAGCGCAGATTGAAAAGGCAAGGATCGACGATGAGTTCGCAAACCATACGCTTTCTCTCCGGTGAAGACGTGAGGAAATCGCTGACCATGAGCCGGGCAATTGAAGCCATGAGGGAGGCTTTCATTGAGCTGTCTGAGGGAACGCAACGGTCCCCCTGCGAGTGCCTATCGACATTGCTCGGCAGAATGCCACCGCGCTTTTCATGCCGGTATACTTCCCCAGCGCGGAAGCAATCGGGATAAAAGTGGTTTCTGTCTTTGGGAATAATCCCACCAGAGGATTGCCGTTGATTCATGCCCTGGTGGCTGTTTTCGACGGCAACACCGGCAGGCCTCTGGCGGTTATGGATGGGGAATATCTCACCGCCCTGCGCACAGGGGCGGCATCCGGTCTGGCGACGGACCTGCTGGCACGGAGGCAGGCGCAGACCGTGGCTGTCTTTGGCGCTGGAAGACAAGGCCGTACGCAGCTGGAGGGAGTAGCGGCCGTAAGGGAAATCCAACAGGCCTATATCATTGATTCCGATGCGGCGAGGGCAACGGCATTTGCCGTGGAGATGAGGGATCAGCTCGGCCTCAAGATAGATGTCGCCGTATCGACCGAGGTGCTGGCGGAAGTGGACATAATCTGCACGGCAACGACTTCTGCCGATCCGGTTTTTCCCGATGCTGAGCTCAAAGCCGGGGTCCACATCAACGGCGTTGGTTCTTTCAAGCCAAATGTGTGTGAAATCCCTCCCGAAACCATCGTGCGGGCAAAAGTTGTGGTTGATTCCATGGCTTCCTGCTTGGCTGAAGCCGGGGACCTCATCATGCCGATCCAGCGGGGGTTGATCACTGAAAACCATATTTACGCGGAGATCGGAGAAATTGCCGCGGGGAAGAAGGCGGGCAGGTCTTCAGAGGCGGAAATCACGATTTTCAAATCCGTTGGCAACGCTGTGCAAGATCTCGCCGCCGCCGCGCGCGTCCTTGAGACTGCCCGGGAACTCAATTTGGGGATCGAAGTAAAGCTGTGATGCCATCCAGGTCAACCTCTATCACCGTGGGAGGTGTTCTTTCAGGACCCGGCCCAGCCTCTGCACCCCGGTTTTCAGGTCTTCATCGGCGAACAGCGCGAAGCTGAGGCGCATATAATTCTTCAGGGCCCCACGGCTCGAGAACCGTTTCCCCGGCGTAAACGCGACATTCTGTTTCCAGGCTTCAGTCAGGACCACTTCCGCGTCCACCTCGTCCGGCAGCCTCAGCCAGATGAAGAACCCGCCCTTGGGTTCGGAAAACGTGATGCTTGCGGGAAACTCCTCGCGAATGGCGGACTGGAGCACACCCATGCGGTGTGCATACACGCTTTGCAGGTGACTCAGGTACTCGTTGAGCAGTCCCATTTCGATGACACCCTTAACGATTCCTGAGGTGAACGGATTGAGCCCGCCGCCGCTGTCCACGAGTCCGCACCCAATCAGTTTTTCCAGCACTTCGGGACTCCCCTGAATCCACCCCAGGCGAAGTCCGGGCGCAAGGATCTTGGAAAAGGACCCCAGGGAGAGGACACAGCCTTCATCTTCACTACATGCCAGCGGCTTGGGCGGCGGTTCAGCATAGCTCAAAAGTTGATATACCTCATCGGCCACGATGATGAAGTCGTGCTTGCGACTGAGCCGAAGCAATTGCTCTCGCCGTGACCGGGAGAGGGTGACAGTGGCGGGATTATGATGCGTGGGTATGGTGTACAGGAATACCGGCCGGTGTTTAGCCAGGGCCGTTTCAAGAGCATCGACATCGAGGCCGTCTGCATCCATCGAGATACCGACGACGTTAAGCCGGTGATCGGCAAAGATCCGCAATGCCAGGAAATAGCTCGGTTCCTCGACAAATATCGTGTCGCCCGCCCGGGTGAACAGGCTGGCGATGAGATCCAGGCCCTGTGAGGCACTGCCGGTCACGAGAAGATGCTGGGGGTCGACATGCTCAGCGTAGTGATCGCCGAGAAATCCAGCCAGAGTGGTTCGGAAATGGATGTCTCCCTGTTCGGCGCCATAGGCCAGAAGGGATGCATCGGGTTGAGACAAGCGATGCTCGGCTGCTTTTCGCATGATCTCGAGAGGCAGCAGCGAAGGGCTGGGCTGGCCGATGCCGAGATGAATCATGCCGGGAGGCAGATTCAATTGGGTGGTTTGAGACTGGGTCACGGTCGACTCTCCCCCTGTCTGATGCTTAGCGTTAAAGGCCTGCCCTTGCAGACAAAAGGTTTCGCAGGCGCCCCGGCCCCGTTTTCTCGATGTCTGCAAGGATCCTCTGGAATATCATTGCAGTGGCCAGCGCGTCACCGACGGCTGTGTGCCGTTCGTGTATTTCGATGCCAAAATGCCTGGCCGTGTCATCCAGACTTGGATTGCCTCTAAACCTGAGCACGTATGAGCCCAGATGAGATGGAAAGACATTTTTTCGGCTCATCTGCTGGACGTCCAAAACCAGATTCTGGAGTGGAAAACCATAAGTCCGCTTCATCTGGGTGTTGAGAAAATGCAGGTCGAAACGCACATGGTAGCCAACCAGGATGTCGGTTCCCAGATAATGGAGAAATTGATCAAAGACTTCTCCGAAGTCCGGCGCGTCAGCCACCATATCCGGTACAATGCCGTGAATTTTTATGGAAGAGGAGGGGATGCCCTGGCCCGGGTTTACCAGGGTGCAGAAAGTGTCTCCAAGAGGGAGTCGGCCATCGATCACCCGGAATGCCGCGACGCTGAGCACCCGGTCTTGGTTCAGGTCGAGGCCGGTGGTCTCCAGGTCAAAAACCACGTATCGCTGATTCTTGGCTCTATCTTTGGAGTTCAGGTGATCGAGGGCTGCCAGGTTAGCGCGCGCGGTGGGGTCAAGATGCTTTCCGCAAAAGCGGTTTCGAATCCAGCGATTGCGCAGGCGCGCCAGCAACATCGTGGGCATTAAATCTCCACCATCTGGGTCCGGAAGCGGAATTCAATGATTTCCTGCAGTCGTCTGACCACGGCAAAGCTTTCCTTCAGCATTTTTCTCTGCAGATTGTTCAGGCTTTCAGGGTCCACAAAATTATCCGGCCCCTCTCCCTTTGCCAGGGCCTCGAGGTGTCGGCTGATCTGGAGATAGACAAGGAATTCATAGGCTTCCCGCAGATCAGCGTGAAAATCCGTGTCCAAAACCCCCTTTTCCTCGATTGCCTCCAGCCGATCAAAGGTATTGCGAGTTCTAATGCCCAAATCCAAACTGAGTACACGGGCCGCGTCCACTATTGGCGTCAGCCCCTTCATTTTAAGATCGAACCTATTCATGTGCGCGCCGGATTTCTCGACCACAAATCTTTTGAGCAGACTCAGCGGAGGCCTGTTGGAAAGGGCATTCTTGGCCATGAACCGGAGAAAAAGGCGATTCTGTCGGATGGCCGACAGCAGTTCCGCGTCGAGGGCGTCGGGAAAATCAGTGCCGGCATAAAGTGGCCGAAAATCGAAGAATATCGATGCGATCAGCAAGGCATGCGGATTGGGATCGGTGATCCACTCGAGAAACGTCGCCTGCCACTGCTGTTCCGGCCGGCACCACTGGGGATTGCAGGCCAGGACGCCGCCCGGACACACGGGTATGCCGGTGCGTGCCAGACAGTCCACGACTCGCTCCGAGAACCTCAAAAACCAGGCTTTGAGTTCGGTTTCATCGGCGGGTGAGATCTCGGCATAAAACAGGGCGCTATCCTGGTCAGTGTGGAGAGTCTGTTCCCTGCGCCCCTCGCTTCCCAGGGCAATCCAACTGAAAGGGGCAGGCGCCGTTCCAAACCCTTCCGACGCGATCTGCTGCTCGACCAGCTTGAGGGTCTGAAGAGTTATGCGGTCATTGAGTTCCGTGACCAGCGCTACCAGTTTCTTGACCGGGCCCCCTTGGCGTAGCAGCATTTCCAGAACGCGATCGACTTTGGGAGTCAAGCCGATGAGGCTGCTCAACGAAGTGCTGCGTTCGATGGCGCCGATGATCTGGACGGGGGAACTCCCGGTCTCCATCTGGAGATCGTGTTCGCTGATAATGCCGACCAGGCGGTTGTCGTCGACCACCACCAAGAGTCTGACCCCATAGTGACTCATGGCCAGGAGGGCATCAAAGGCATAGGCGTCATGGGCGATAGCACGCACCGGCCGACTCATGATTTCGTCCACCGCCGCTTCCGGGTCGAGGCCGGTTGCCACCACCTTGGAACGCAGGTCGTTGTCGGTCACAATACCGAGCAGCGAGAGGTCGGTTCCGGTTACCACGATGGAACTGACCCGTTGCTGAGCCATGAGGCTCGCTGCCGTTCGCGCGGATACCTCCGGGGAGCAGGTGAGCACCTCCCGGCTCATCAGGTCGGCCACTTTCTTGTGGCCCAGGAAGACATCCAGGTTGAGGGTGCCTTGCCCGATCAGCTGGGACCGCTGAGAAACGACGGAATGCCGGACGGCTTCTATGGTTCGAGCCAGAGACAAACTGAAATAACGTTGAAACTCCGGGTGGGTGGCGGCAAGTTGCCGCAGATCCTCGGCCGGCAGCATCAGGGCAATAAGGTCTTGCTGCGCGGTTATGTCGAACATGGGCGGTTTGCCCTGCAGGATGCTGGTGGCACCGAAGTAGTCGGTTTCACCACGTTCGTCCACCAGCAGCTCTTCGCCGTGTTCGTCGATCAGTGAGACTTTTACTGACCCCTGTTGGATAATATACAAATGTTTGTAAGGAGGGTCGCCCTTGCTGATGATGCGCTGTCCACGGGGGAAAAAGGCGAGATCCATCCGTGAGATCAATCCTGTCAGTTCTTTGGTCTCAAGGGCGTCAAACGGAGGCGCTTTGCACAAAAACTCCAACAGCCGAGAATGGGGAAAGGGAAACCGAGACGTATTCTGCCGATCATCATTGATGCTCATTCCGTTAATTTTCCTCGACCTTCGACAGGGAATCTTGCCTTCAAGATCCGCCATCTCGTCTGGGGATGAGCCGGCAAATCATTCATGCTCAATATCGCGTGTATTGAGCGCAGTCCTTGTCGTGTTCCTGAATGATCTCATCGGTAAGCGTTGAATTGACCAAGGGGAGAATCTCCAAAAACGTCCCCGTGGTTACGCGATAATCGTGCCCGTCGATCAACTCTTTCTCAAAAGCGAAATGGCTTGCCTTATTCTGAACGAGGTCCAGACAGGCCACCTTGATGCCCACATCCCGCCCGAGTTTTTCCGACAGCGCCCACTTGTGCTTAAGGATCTTCGGCCAAAGATCCTGAGCCACCTCCGGTTCCACCTTGCGGCCGCTGTATTCGAAAATCAGCTTGGAGTAGTCTGAAGGACTGATGCTATGCGCTTCGTCTTCCATGAGAGCCTTCGCTAATCGCCCATCTCAAAGAATCTTCTCAACCCAGGGCAAGCCATACTGGGCCACCTTCCGCATGAACGGGTCGGGATCGAATTGTTCCACGTTGAAAACGCCCTTGCCCGTCCAAACGCCGGTGACCATCATCATGGCCCCGACCATGGCAGGCACGCCGGTGGTATAAGAAATGGCCTGCGCCTTGACTTCCTTGTAGGATTCGGCATGATCGCAAACGTTGTAAACGAAATATTTCTTGGGCTTGCCGCCCTTGATCCCTTCCACCAGACAACCGATGCAGGTTTTGCCACGGTAATTCGCACCCAGCGAGGATGGTTCCGGCAGGAGCGCCTTCAGAAATTGAATGGGGATGATCTCGCAACCCTGAAAGGTGACCGGGTCGATACGGGTAATACCCACATTTTGCAGGACTCTGAGGTGAGTCAGGTATTCCTGGGAAAAGGTCATCCAGAAGGTCATCCGCTTGATCCCGGGAATATTCCTGGCCAGGGATTCCATTTCCTCGTGGTACATCAGATACATCTCGCGCGGGCCGATTTCGGGAAAGTCGAAGGACTTGTGGATGGAGAGCGGGTCGGTTTCGATCCACTGCCCGTTTTCATAGTATTTGCCCCGCGCGGTCACTTCTCGAATGTTGATTTCCGGGTTGAAGTTGGTGGCGAAGGGATGGCCGTGGTCGCCGGCATTGCAGTCCATGATGTCGATGGTGTGGATTTCATCGAAGTGATGTTTCCACGCGTGGGCGCAGTAGATGTTGACCATGCCGGGGTCGAACCCGCAGCCCAGCAGGGCCATGATTCCTTTCTCCTTGAATCGATCCTGGTAATCCCACTGCCACTTGTAACAGAATTTGGCCTCGTCGGGGGGTTCGTAGTTGGCGGTGTCCAGATAGTGGACCCCGGTTTCCAGGCAGGCGTCCATGATGGTGAGGTCCTGATAGGGCAGGGCTACATTGATGATCAGCTCCGGCGAGAACTGGCGGATGAGGGCCACCAGCTCAGCGGTGTTGTCCGCGTCCACCTGGGCGGTTTGAATCGGGCGAGAGAGCTGGTTCTTAATCGTTTCACATTTCTCGAGAGTGCGGCTCGCCAGCATAATTTCGGAAAATACTTCCGGGACTTGGGCGCATTTGTGGGTTACGACTCCCCCCACACCTCCGGCACCGATGATCATGACCTTGCTCATGTTGGTTTCCTCCCTGGCGATCCTTGTTCAGATTCATTCCTGTAAAAACATTACTCAGCGGTCAGAGGCCAGTGACCAGTGGTCAGCAGGTGGCAAAGAGCGGATGGGATTGCCGCGTTCTTGCTCCGTTGTGGCCGCCGGATCATTGCCGTTATCAGCTGAGCCTCCTGCAAAAGTCCTTTTCACCCTTCGATACCTCCGGGCGAACGGACTTCTGCATGCGTAAGGTGCTGAATTTTCGTTCGTGGTGAGTTATCGAACCACGAATGGAAATAGTTCTGCAAGAGGCTCAGCTGTCTAAAAAAAATAATTCTAGAAATCAATGGGTTCGAAGTCAATAACGCAAGACGAATTCTCGGTTGATGTATTGACAGCTTGGCACACAAATCGGTAAGAAGCAGAGGACGCAAAGAGTAAGTGGGCAGGCAGGGAATAGTCATTCCTATGCCCATAGGGCGCTGTCAAAGACTGACATGGAGATGGTACCCTTGACCAACCCTGATCGAAGAAGCACCAGCAGAAGGCCGTTGCCATGAATGTTCTAGTGATCAACGCGGGTAGTTCGTCAGTCAAATTCACCTGTATGAAAAGTGATGACTTCACGGTTTTGGCGGGGGGCCTGGTGGAGCGGATCGGCTTGCCCGGAACTTATTTTACGTACAAGCGCCGTGGCGCCGACCCGATCCGGGTGGAAACCGACGTCACGGATACGAACCGCGCCGTCAGCCTGATCACTTCCTGTTTGATTGATGAAAATGTCGGCGCGATGAAAGCCCTGTCCGAGATTATGGCCATTGGCCACCGGATCGTCCACGGCGGCGAGAAGATCACCGCGCCGGTGTTGATCGACGATCAGGTCGAAAAGGTGATCGAGGATTGTTTTTCGCTTGCTCCGCTCCACAACCCCCCGAACCTGGCGGGCGTCAAGGCCTGTGAGCGGGTCTTCCCGGGCGTGCCCCAGGTGGGGGTCTTCGACACGGCGTTTCACACCACGATGCCTTCCCGAGCCTATCTCTACGGTCTACCCGTCGAGCTTTACCGGACCGACGGCGTGCGCCGGT
>CAWJQV010000042.1:0-39410 GCA_963844985.1 uncultured delta proteobacterium | reverse complement strand
TCCACCAAAAATATGCAATAACTACGTATAGTTATGCATGAGACCTCATTTTCAATCCTTCATCCGAATTGGAGGATTGGGAATGAGCAAAAAGTCCGCAGCAGCATCTTACCTTTTCCTCGACCGTTCCGGTTATTATTTCCGGATCTGTATCCCCCTTGACCTTCTGCAACGTTTTGGTCAAAAAGAATTTCGTTATACCCTGAAGACCAGATCACCGCTGAGAACGCAGCTAAATGAGGTGCTTGGAAGTAGGAATTGAGAGGTTTTTCGTTCTTGATATCGATCAGATTCGCCAGTCGGAAGGGGAGTCTGCAAGATGTTCGGCGTATGCCGCGAATCTCCTGTGAGCGAAGTTCTCGGTGTTCCGTGCCTCCCCCGAGCGAGCCTTTCCCGATATAATAAGGATGCTTAAAAGTATTAGGTTTTTTATGGTGGAGGGCAGGTTCGGAACAGAGCATAAGGAGGTCAAATACTTGAGAACGAAATATAGTAAACTCTCAAAGAGGCGATGCAGGAGCAGTCGCAACTGTTGCTATCCTCCTCTTTCCTCCCCGAAAGCCGCCTCTTTGAGAGAGTGGCTGCGATTATAAGAATGGATTTTCGTTTGTCCAGAAGAATGAGCGTGGAAGCCAACTTTTTCTATCCATGCCCATGGCATCTCGCCGGCCGTCCTTGACACGCTTGTTTTGCGCCTTAAATTCCTACCACGACGATGGGAATAAACGATGACTTTGGCTGAAACATTAGAAATGATTGAATATAAAGATGCATGGAGGGTGTCATGAATTGCTTGCTTAAAGAACGGGAAAAGGCCGCGGCGGTTGCCGAAACACTAACACTCGAAGAAAGAGAAGAGATGAGGGAACTGACCATTCTTCTGGAAGGCCGCCATGTCGCGGAGGACTATCATTCGTGAACGGAGCTGTGCCCTTACAGCATGCTCTTTGAATTGTTCAGGGGGATCCTTTGGGGGATCTATTACGATTCCGGGCTGATCAACATGATCCAGCCCGGAGTTTTTTGTTCCAACTTTCCGCTATTCATTGCGTAGGTTATCTTGACCCGGTCATGGCCAATGTTCATTAATGCATACGCCGGCGGCTGCATCATCTGTTCAAAGCCGCACCGGGATGAGAAGTGCGGGTTGAGCTTTGACACCACGGAGAGCGTCTGTTAAGTTGACAGTCACGATGGGCCGGGCAGGCGGTCCCATTGGGTGTGGTTTTCCAAGTTCCTAATGTTTGAACTTGAGGCCGAGGGGGCAGCGCGCGAGCGATCAAAAAGAGGCAATGAAGCATGAGGTACGCTGATAACTCCCCGTCAGAAGAGCGACTTAACAACCGGAAGCCCAGCTTTCGAGGAGGGGACGGTCTTGACGAGGAGCGAGAGTTCCTCATCAGGAAGGCCTGTATTTCCGATGTCACCGAAATCCTCAAGCTCCTCAACATGATTGGTGATTCGCATTTTCTTCTGCCACGGGGCCCGCAGTATATCTATGAAAACATCCGGGATTTCGTTGTGGCGATCAGTCCTGCCGAAGAAACCTCCGGGCGGGAGAACGTGGAATCTCCTCCCGCGATCGTCGCCTGTGGCAGCTTGCACGTGCTTTGGGAGGATCTGGCGGAGGTGAGGTCTCTGGCCATTCATCCGCAATATCAAAAGTGCGGAATTGGAAGAAGCATTATCGAGTATATGCAGGAAGAGGCCAAAGTGCTCGGTATAAAGAGGCTATTTGCCTTTACCATGGCGGAGGAGTTTTTTCGAGCTCTCGGCTTCGAACCTAAGGAAAGGGATGAATTGCCGGTAAAGGTCTGGGGTGAGTGCAGTTGGTGTCCCAAGTATTTCAAGTGCGACGAAGTCGGGATGATCCTGCAAATCTGAAAGGGCCTCGCTTCTTTTCTTTATATCATCACTCGGTGATCAAGCCTCTTTGCATGGCCAGGGCCGTCAGGTCCGAGACATTGTGAGCACTCAACTTCCGCATGATATTGGCGCGGTGCGTTCTCACGGTCACCAGGCTCAAGCACAGGTGGTCGGCGATCGCTTTGTTCCGGTGACCTTCGGCTATCAACTTCAAAATTTCTCGTTCCCTTGAGGTGAGGCTCTCCCAGGAGGTCTTTTCCTGCTTAACCCCTTCCCCCCTCAGATACCCTTCAATGACCGTTCCTGAGATCTTGGGGCTCAGGTAGTTCTCACCTTTCAAGACGCTGGTGATGGCCAGGATCAGTTCTTCGTGTGAGGCGTATTTAAGAATATACCCGTTGGCTCCGGAGCGGAGCGACGCAACCACATATTCTTCGGTTCGATGCACCGTAACCACCAGGACCTTTATCTTAGGGAACGTCTTCTTAATCTCGTGAATTGCTTCGGGGCCGTTCATTCTGGGCATTGACAAATCCATTAAGACAAGGTCCGGCTGGTGATCGGCAACGCACTTCACCGCGGAACGTCCGTCTTCCGCCTCGCCGACTACCTCAAACTCGGGGTGCATGGCCAGGAGGGCTCGCAGCCCTTGTCGAAAGAGGGTGTGATCATCGGCAATGACAATCCTGTATTTGGCTTTCATAGCCGCCCTCGAAGCACGTCTTGCTTTTTGAGTCTGAAGCGCAGCGCATTCCAGCTGCGGGATACCGCCAAAATCGCCGCCACAATGCCGACCAAATCAGCCTTTTCAAGCCCATAATTCGTGGCTGAGCGTGCGATTTCCGTCCGCAGAACTCCCCCTGATGCCAATGATGCCAAAATCACTACATTTTCCGCAGCGATCTACATCAATTGTACTATTTACCATTGAGGCCGCATCCAGTAAAGAGAGAACAAAATCGTTGGTGATTGAGGGCAAGCTGACCAACAATCGCGGCTCATCACAGGCCTGAATGTGAAAAGTGCTGAATGAGGAAGGCTGAAGTGGACTCAATAAGGAAGGGTAAAAAGGGCAAACCGAAGGACCCGCTGAAAGAGCTGAGGGAGCTCCGATCGGCGATTTCCCGGGCGAACGAGCTTGCGATTTCCGGCCAGGCTGCCATTCAGGCTTTGCATGAGAGCGAGCGCCAGCTTTCGACCCTCATGAGCAATCTGCCCGGGATGGTCTTTCGGCTACTCAACGATAGCAACTGGACGATCGATTTTGTGAGCGAAGGATGCCGGGAATTGACCGGATACACCGCTTCGGACCTCACTAAAAAAGAGCCGAACTATTATACCTCCATCGTTCACCCGGAGGATCTGGAGCGTCTTCGCTCTGCGACCAGAAAGGGTCTCGACAGCAGGGAGAGGATCCAGGAGGAATATCGCATCATTACGGCGTCGGGAGAAGTGAAATGGGTTTGGGAGCAATCCATAGGGGTCTATTCCGAGCAAGGGGAAGTTCTGGCGTTTGAAGGCTTTGTCACGGATATCACGGAGCGGATACGGATTCGAAAAGCCCTTCAAAAATCGGAGAAGGATCTCAGAACTCTCGCTTCCAAGCTCCTGAATGCTCAGGAAACCGAAAGAAAACGGATATCCCGGGAACTCCACGACAGCATTGGCCAACTGCTGGGCGCCATCCACATCGGTGTCGAGACGGCCATCAGCCAGATAGACGCCGGTTCGCGGCCGGAGGCGAAGGGGTCACTGCAGACCGCCGTCCGTGCCATCCAATCGGTGGCTGATGAGATCACAACCATCTGCAATAACCTGCGTCCCCCGGTTTTGGATGACATTGGCATCAGCGCCGCCATTTCCTGGTGGTGCCGGGAGTTTCAGACCCTGTTTGGCATCAGGGCGGTGGTTCGGGTGGACACTGCCGAAAATGATGTGCCCGATGATTTAAAGATTGTAATTTACAGAGTCTTGCAGGAATCTTTGCAAAACGTTGCCAGGCACAGTCATGCCAACCTGGTTCGGGTATCGTTGAAAAAGGCGGGGGATGTCATCCGGCTTTCCATCGAGGATGACGGCATTGGCTTTACCTTGCCGGTCAGAGGATCCCGAAGGGCCCCCAGAGAAGGGTTTGGGCTTGCCAGCATGAGAGAACGCGTCGAAGACTCAGGCGGGGCATTTCTCATCAAGCCCGGAGAGCGCTCGGGAACGGTGGTCGAAGCCTCCTGGCCAAGGCAATACTGAGTTGTTTGGGAGTTTCTCAAGAGGATGTCGAAAACATCACCAAAACAATCAAAATAAAATTATGAATCCTGAGAGGGTGCTATGGACCAGCCGTTTCCCCCGTCTCCCTTTTCCTTACCAAAGGGAGGCTGGCCTTTTTCCGGAATTGCCACATTTGCAGGGTATCCTCTTTGGCAGGCAGGACAGAAGGCGGATGCCGTATTCTTAGGGGTCCCCTACGATGAGGGTACCACTTACCGTCCAGGAGCTCGTTTCGGGCCGCGGGCCATCAGGGACGCATCCATGCTGTACAACTATCAGCCGCAGGAAGAGCGGTATTATGACGCGGACCGGCGAAAATGGGTTCTTTCCGGGAAAGTCGTCGCCGATGCGGGAGATGTGGAGATCGAACCGGTAAATCAGCAGAAAAACTGGAGTTCCATTACCCGGACGGTTCGTTCCATCCTGCAGGCGGGAGCAGTGCCGGCTGTGGTCGGAGGAGACCACTCCATCACCCATGCAGTCATAGCAGCCTTTGAAGGCAAGGACTTCCACTATGTCCATTTCGACACCCACCTGGACTGCGATCTCTCCGAGAACCGGAGAACCCACGGCAGCCCGGTAGTGCATGTCGTCGAATCGGGTCTGGCCGGTTCCACCACTCTGCTCGGTGTGCGCGGTCTGGTCAATTCGATGGAGGAATTTACCTGGCTGGAGGAGCGCGGTGCGACCATCATTACCGCCAGGGAATTGCGGGCCCAATTGCAGCAGCAGGCAATTTCCCCTCTCGTTCAGAGCCGGCAACTACTACCTCAGTGTCGATATAGACTTCTTCGACCCGTCGGTGGCGCCGGGTACCGGCACGATCGAACCGGGAGGGCTTTTTTTCCATGAGTTCTCCGACATCGTTCAGTTGATTGCCGAAGCGGGGACCATTATTGGTTTCGATGTTGTCGAAGTAAGTCCTGTGTTGGGCGGACAGAGCGCCATTACCGAACACCTGGCAGCCCGATGCGTGCTTGAGCTCCTGAGCGCAGCCCTCGATTAGTAGTTCAAAGAGGGGAATTCAGTCTGTCGTCAGTCCGACGGGTCGCATCATTTTGCCTGAATCCATGTTTGGCCGATGGCGGAGGAGTCTTGACAGGAATGATATTCCCTTTTGGGCTTCCTTCATTTCGTTGCACTGTTGCTGCTTATCGCAATAATTCTGATATCCTTTACATCTAAACTCGACCGCTCTGCCGGCTCCAGGTTCTGGGCGATATCAACCTGTTGTGGATGCCATGTCTTTCTTTTTGTCACTGAGACCAAATCTACTGCATTTTGAGTAGAGCAATTACACTCTTTGTACGATTGATCTTGCCGGCGCCTTTTTCTAATCTTTCACTCAACACGGTGCAGCAAATAGTTCGGGTAAGTGGAATGGAACGGCATCCGTTTTAATAAATCCTGCTTAGGGGGCAGCCATGGCATTTAATTTGAGAAACCGAAGTTTTTTGAAAGAGTTGGATTTCACGCCGCAAGAGCTCAGGTTTTTGCTCGATCTCTCTTTGGACCTGAAAAAAGCCCGCTATGCTAGGACCGAGCAGCAGCGGCTGAAGGGCAAGAACATCGTGCTCATCTTCGAGAAGGCCTCGACTCGCACCCGCTGCGCCTTCGAGACCGCATCATATGACCAGGGCGCCCACGTGACCTACCTCGAACCGACCGGCTCCCAGATGGGCTCCAAGGAGTCGATCCGCGATACCGCCCGGGTCTTGGGCCGGATGTATGACGGGATCGAGTACCGGGGCTTCGCGCAGACGATTGTCGAGGAACTGGCCAAATACGCCGGGGTGCCGGTCTGGAACGGGCTCACCAACGAGTTCCACCCGACCCAGATCCTGGCCGATCTCATGACCATGATGGAACACTGCGACAAGCCCCTGAGCCGCATGAAGTTCGCCTACCTGGGCGATGCCCGGTTCAACATGGGCAATTCCTATCTGGTGGCCGCCGCCAAGATGGGCATGGATTTCCGGGCCGTATCCCCCAAAGCCCTCCAGCCCGATCCGAAGCTGGTGGCAACGGCCAAAGCCATTGCCAAGGAGACCGGTGCCAAGCTGACGCTCACCGACGATGTGGCCAAGGGGGTCAAGGACTGCGATTTCATCTGCACCGACGTCTGGGTCTCCATGGGCGAGCCCCCGGAGGTCTGGAAGGAGCGGATTGCGCTGTTGAAGCCCTACCAGGTGAACAAGGCGGTCATGGCAAAGACCGGCAACCCGGACGTCAAGTTTCTCCACTGCCTGCCCTCTTTCCACAACCGGGACACCAAGATCGGCGAAGAGATCTACCAGACGTATGGCCTCGAAGCCATGGAAGTGAACGATGAGGTGTTCGAATCGGACGCGTCGCTGGTCTTCGACGAAGCCGAGAACCGGGTTCACACGATCAAAGCGGTGATGGTGGCCACCCTGGGGAGCTGAGGAATCGAGGAACGGGAATTGATTGAAATCGAGGAATCGAGGAATCGAGGAATTGAGGAATTGAGGTTGACAGTAGACAATTACGTCCAGCAGACGATTAAACGGTTCCACAAAGCAACAGTTCAACAGTAAATGAGGAAGACCATGAGCCAAAAACCCGTCTTGTTGATTGCCTTTGGCGGCAATGCGCTGATTCAGAAGGGGCAGTCGGGCAGCGCCGAGCAGCAGATCGAGAACCTGAAATTCCCCATGGGGATGGTTGCCGAGCTGTGCCGGGACTACCGAATTGTGATCACTCACGGCAACGGCCCCCAGGTGGGGAACCTGCTCCTGCAGATGGAGAGTTGCAGGGAAGTCCCGACGATGCCGCTGGATGTCATCGGGGCCATGACCGAGGGCCAGATCGGCTACATGATCGAATCCTCCCTGGATACGGCCTTGAACGAAAGAGGGCTCGGGGACCGCTTCTTTCTCACCCTGATCACCTATGTCGTGCTGGACCGGAACGATCCGCTGTTCCAGAACCCGACCAAGCCGATCGGCCCTTTTTACACGGAAGAGGAAGCCGCCCTGCGGCCTTCCTACAAGATGGTCAAGACCGACAAGGGGTACCGGCGGGTGGTGGCCTCCCCCAAGCCCGTGGAGATCATTCAGCATCGGGAGATCAAACAGCTCGTCGACATGGATTATATCGTGATCTGCGTGGGCGGCGGCGGCATCCCGGTGGTTCGCGAGGGACCAGGGTTCCGCGGGGTGGAAGCGGTGATCGACAAGGACCTGGCGAGCTCCAAGCTGGCCCAGGACATCAAGGCCGACGTCTTCGTCATCGCCTCGGACATCAAGGGTGCCGCCGTCAACTGGGGGAAGCCCGACCAGAGGCTTCTGGGAAAGGTCACGGTTGGCGGAGATGAAGCGGTATGTAAATGAGGGGCATTTCCCCGCCGGCTCGATGGGGCCGAAAGTCGAGGCGATGCTGGGCTTTGTCGAGAAGACCGGAAACCGGGGCATCATCTGTCAGCTTGAAGATATCGAGAAGGCGGTTGCCGGCAAGGCGGGAACCGAAGTCGTCAAGTAATTCGTGTCCACGGACGCAGAAAACATATTCAAAACCGACAAAACGGAGAAGGTAATGGCAAGGAAGAATGTGATCATCATCGGTGCGGCAGGAAGAGACTTCCACAACTTCAACATGTACTACCGGGGGAACAAGAATTACAATGTGGTGGCCTTCACGGCCGCCCAGATCCCCGACATCGAAGGCCGAAAGTACCCGGCCGAGCTCGCGGGGAAACTCTACCCCGACGGCATTCCCATCTATGCCGAAGAGGACCTGGGCCGGTTGATCAAAGAGCTCAAGGTCGATGACTGTGTGTTTTCCTACAGCGACGTTCCCTACCAGCATGTGATGACGGTCGGGGCCATCGCGGAGGCGGCCGGCGCCAACTACGTGCTGCTCGGCCCCAAGGACACCCAGGTGAAGAGCACCAAGCCGGTCATCGCGGTGGGTGCGGTGCGCACCGGGGCCGGGCAAGAGCCAGACCTCGCGCCGGATCATCGAAATCCTCATGGCCAAGGGCCTCAAGGTCGTGGCAGCCCGCCACCCGATGCCCTACGGCAACATTGCGGAACAGAAGGTGATGCGCTTTGCGGAACTCTCCGATCTGGTGAAGAACAAGTGCACCGTGGAAGAGATGGAAGAGTACGAGCCCCACGTGACCCGCGGGAATGTGATCTATTCCGGCGTGGACTACGAGGCCATCCTGCGGGCCATGGAAAAAGACCCCAAGGGCTGTGACGTGGTGCTCTGGGACGGGGGCAACAACGACTTCCCGTTCTTCAAGCCGGACCTGCTGGTGACCGTTGCCGACCCGCTCCGCGCCGGGCATGAGATGACCTACTATCCGGGGGCGATCACCCTGCGGCTTGCCGATGTGGTCGTGATCAACAAGATCGACAGCGCCACGCCCGAGGAAATCGACACCGTGCGCAAAAACATCGCCGCGGTGAACCCGAAGGCCATGGTGGTCGACGGGGCCTCGCCCATCGCCATCGACGACCCGTCGGTGGTCAAGGGCAAACGGGTGCTGGTGGTGGAAGACGGTCCGACCCTGACCCACGGGGACATGAAGATCGGGGCCGGGGTGGTGGCGGCCTTGAAGTTCGGGGCGGCCGAACTGGTGGACCCCAGGCCCTACCTGGTGGGCAGGCTCATCGACCTCTACAAGCAATATCCCAATATCGGCACGCTCCTTCCCGCCAACGGGTATGGCGCGGAGATGGTGAAGGACCTCGAAGCGACCATCAACAAGACCAAGTGTGATGCCGTGGTCATCGGGACCCCGATCGACCTCAACCGCATCATGAAGATCAAAAAACCCAACACGCGCGTGTACTACGACCTGCAGGAGATCGGCCACCCCGATCTCACGGATGTCCTTGGTGAGTTCGTGAAGAAGCACAAACTTGCCCAGGCGCCCGGCAGGGATAGATGATAGGTGTATTATTGGCAAAACGATGATTGATTCAAGAAAAGGAGAAAGCAATGCCAAAGATCGTAAACTGTTGGAACGAGTGGGACCCCTTGAAGAGAGTCATCATCGGACGGCCGGAGGGCACGAATGTCCCCGCGCCGGAGCCGGCCTGGTGGTATGATCTGCCCTTGGGTGGCTTTCCGTTGGGGCAGTGGGGCCCCTTCCCGCAGGACATGGTGGCTGCGGCCAACGAGCAAATGAACTATTTTGTGGCGCAGATTGAGAAGCGCGGCGCCGTTGTCGAACGGATTGACATTCAGCCCTTCATGATGAACAAGCCGCTCCCCTCGCCCCTGGGTTGGGTACAGTTGAACGCCCACGGGGTCAACAACGTCCGCGACGTCACGACGATTCATGGCAACTACATCATCGAGGCCACCACCTGCCGTCGTTCCCGTATCTATGAGCGCTACAACCTCCGCCCGATCTTCGAGCGCTACTTCGAGGAGGACCCCGAGGCGGTGCATTTTGCGGCGCCCATGCCGATGCTGACGGATGAGTCCTATGTGAGAAACTACTATTTTGATTTCGAGAACGTCTGGACCGATGATCAAAAGAGGCAGCGGCTGTATAACTCCGAGTTCCAACTTACGGAGAAGGAAGTACTCTGGGATTCGGCAGACACCATGCGGTTCGGGAAGGATGCTTTCCATCAGATTTCCTGTGTCACCAACAAGAAGGGTTTTGATTGGCTGAAGCGGATGTACGACTCGCTGGGGATGCGGATGCACCCGATCGTCTTCGACAGCCCGACGAACCCGGACTACCCGAACAACTATCATCCGTGGCACATCGACGTGAATTTCGTGCCGCTTCGCCCGGGGCTTTGCATCTACAATCCGGATTGGAGCCCGCGGACAAAGGAAGTGTTCGAGCTGTTCAAGAAGAACGACTGGGAACTCATTCCCGCGGCGAGGCCGACCCGCGTGCACAAGAACAAGGTGTACCTGACCGGGCTTTACGAAGGCAAATCGTGGATCTCCATGAACACCTTCTCCATCGACCCGAAGACGGTCTGTGTGGAAGCCGGCGAGACGGCCTACTGCGAGCAGCTGGACAAACTCGGGTTTGAAGTCGTGCCGATTCCCTACGAGAAGGTGATCCCCTTCGGCGGGGCCCTGCACTGCACCACGCTCGACGTCTATCGTGAAGGCAAGTGCGAGGACTACTTCCCCAAACAGGTCCCCGGCTACTAAAAGGAACGGTAACAGCGTGATGGCTCTCGGCTTGCTCAAAGGGTGAAAAGAGTCAGAGAGGAGAATGGGTCTCTTCCCGAAAGGGAATTGACCCATTTTTTGTTTTGAGCATGAGGATTCCGGCACCTGGAAGCTTGGGTTGTTTTTTGCTAATTGTGGCACAAAAATGTCTGTTATGGGCCGATGCTGCACCAGGGGGCACAAAAATGCATGGAATTATCGATTCTCCCCCTTCCTGCGCTGCCATGGACATACGTTGTGTCAGGCGATTCACGAGAGATAAACCCTTTGGCAAGGTATTTGCTTTATGCTCAAGGGAGTTGCCGCGGTGGGGCTCGGCATGATGCCCTTGTATGTATGCCGAAGGTGCAAGAGAAGCCTTAACGAGGGGTAACATCTCAATAACTTAAGGCCGACAATTCTGAATTCCCGCATGCGCAGGAATGACACACGCAGCGACTGCTTGTCATTCCCTCCAGTTTCCAGCGGGAATCCGGAAGTTTCAGACAAGCTGATTTGCCTATTCGTGTTGAGAAGACACGGTGAGGGTAATTAGTGCTTGAAAGAGCAATTTTAACGGTTTGACGCAAAGGCTCTTTTGCGATAGGAAAGCACCAGGAAGGACAGGGTCAGAGCGTCGTGGGCCCCGACGATCGCAGAGGTGACGTCGGGAGAGGGTTTTTCAAAACCCTGTCGGGCTGTTCCAAAGGGGCATGGACAGTCAATGACGAGAGGCGAGGAAGAAACAAGTTGATTGATTCAACACAAGGGGAAAGAGATGAAAAAACTGATGGCAATGGTTTTGGCAGCACTGATGATGTTTGTGGCGAGCGGCGTTGCTTTTGCCGGTGAGGGCGAACCAGAACCCCTCGTCACGAAGGAAGGGGCCCCGGCTGCACCCGAGCCGTGGTATTCGCCCAAGAACATTACCGGAAATGTCGCCTTCACCACGAACTATATGTTTCGTGGGGTCAGTCAAACCAACAACAACCCTGCTATCCAGGGCGGGCTGGATTACGTTCATCCCCTGGGGTTTTACCTGGGCGTCTGGGGGTCGAATGTCGATCTAGGCATTGGGACTTCGATGGAACTTGATTACAAGGGCGGGTTTGCCAAGACTTTTTTTGATGATTTCAAAATAGATGTCGGAGCGCTCTACTACAGTTATCCGGGTTGGAACGATGTTCCCAAAAACCCTGGCTATTTTGAAACACACCTGGGCGTTTTCTACACGATGCCGGTCCAGTGGCCTGTCGTTCCCACCATGGGAGTCGGGTGGAACTGGTCGCCCAATTTCTTTTATCATGACGGCACCGGTAATTATGTCAATGGTCTGCTTGATTTGGCGCTGCCCTGGAACTTCGGTTTGGGCGGAGAAATTGGTTACCAATACGTGCAAGGCGATACCCTTTCCGGGAACGGTATGGGCCAGGACGGCGGCAACGGATACGATTACATGTATTATCGAGCCAGTGTTTATAACAACATTCCCGGCTGGTTCAAGCTTGATTTGAGCTACATGAACACTTCCGGCACCAAGGGCTTTTTTGGCGACTTTACCGGTCCGAAAGTCGTTTTTACCGTGTCTCGGACTTTCTAACACCTCCGGGCGGGAGTCCATAACCCATTAAGGCATTCCCTAAAGCCCCCCTCCGCAAAGGGGGACTTTAGGGGACTTTCCAAATGGGTTTTCTTCAAGCACCCCCTTAACCCCATTTCATGGAAACGGGAAAATCCAAGCGCACCCCAACCGGTTGCCTGCTTGCGTCGAGTGCTGCCGGCAATCCTCCGTCATCTCTTATTTCAAGACATAGGAAACCGGCCTTATGAAGACGGACTTCAAAGGCGTCATATTTGACATCAGTGGCGTGCTCGAATTTCAGGGAGCAGTATACCCCGGAGCCATCGATTTGTTCGAGTTCCTGCGAGAAAAGGGAATCGTCATCAGAATCCTGACCAACAGTACGCTCAAGAGTCGGCAGGACTGCGCTGCCAAGCTCAATCGAATGGGGTTTGACGTTGAGGAGAACGAGGTCATAACGGCTTCCTTCGCGACGGCGAAGTATCTGAAGACATTAAAGCCGCGCTCATGCTGGGTGATGCTGAAGGGCAAAGGCTTGGAAGAGTTCGGGGACTTCCACCACGATGATCGGCAGCCCGAATATATTGTCCTCGGAGATTACCGTGAGGAGTTTAACTTCCGGAACATGAACAAGGCACTGAAGCTGCTGCTCGAAGGGTCGAAATTGATCGTGATGATTCCCGAAAAGGTGGACCACGGCATGGGGGAAGTAGAGCTTACCGTGGGGGCGTATGGCAGGATGCTCGAGGATGCGGCCGGGATCAAGGCGACCTACATTGGAAAACCGAGCAAAGGCATCTACGACATGTCGCTTTTGACCATGCACCTTCCGAGAAGCAGTGTATTGATGGTTGGCGACCGTGTGGACACCGATATCGCGGGGGCGAAGGCAGCCGGAATCAAGTCGGTTCTGGTCAAAGCCGGTGAATTCCAAACGAGTGACCTGGAGGGAAAGGTCCAGCCGGATTACGTTATTGATTCAATTGGAGACCTTGCGAAGTTTTTCCCATGAGACGGCGTTGAGTGGTCGGTGGCCGCAGTACAGGTCGGACAACGCCTTAGAGTGAAAAGATAAGGATCGAAGATGAGTTCCCAGACCATTCGATTTCTCTCCGCCGAAGATGTTCGAAAATCGCTGAACATGGATCAGGCCATTGAAGCCGTGAGGGAAGCTTTCATGCAGCTTTCTGCCGGTAGCGCAGCGGTCCCTCCTCGCGAGCATATCGACATCGCTCAACAGAATGCCACCGCGCTTTTCATGCCGGTTTACCTTCCCGGGATTCAAAAGATCGGGATAAAAGTGGTTTCTGTCTTCGGGAATAACCCCTCCAGGGGATTGCCGCTGATCCATGCCCTGGTGGCTGTCTTCGACGGCAATACCGGCAGGCCTCTGGCGGTTATGGATGGGGAATATCTCACCGCCCTGCGCACGGGGGCGGCATCAGGACTGGCGACGGACCTGCTGGCGCGCAGGCAGGCTGATACGGTGGCTGTCTTTGGCGCCGGGAGGCAAGGCCGCACCCAGTTGGAGGGAATAGCGGCCGTGCGTGCCATCAAGCAGGCTTACGTAATGGATCCGGATGCGTCAAGGGCGGCCGCCTTTGCGGTGGAGATGAGCGACCGAATGGGTTTTGGAATAGATGTCGCAGAGTCGACCGACGTGCTATCGGAAGCGGACATCATTTGCACCGCAACGACTTCCGGACGCCCCGTTTTTTCGGATATTGAGCTCAAAGCGGGTGTCCATATCAATGGCGTCGGTTCCTTTAAGCCGAGCTCGAGGGAAATCCCCCCGGAAACCGTCATGCGGGCAACAGTTGTGGTTGATTCGATCTCTTCCTGTCTGGCGGAAGCCGGCGATCTCATCATTCCTATCTCACAGGGGCTGATCACACGAGGCCACATTTATGCAGAGCTGGGAGAAATTGCCGCCGGGAAGAAGGCGGGCAGGTCGTCAGACGAAGAGATCACCTTTTTTAAATCGGTTGGCAACGCCGTGCAGGATCTGGCAGCCGCAGCCCGTGTCCTTGAGACCGCCCAAGAACTGGGTTTGGGGGTCGAAGCAAAGCTGTGAAGCGATCCTGGTCAACATCTGAGCCTCCTGCAAAAGTCCTTTTCACCCCCTTCGATACCTCAGGACAAGCTTCGCTCAGGGCGAACGGGGCTTTTGCAGCTGTAAGGTGTTGAATTTCCGTTCGTGGTGAGGTGTCGAACCACGAATGGGAGTAGTTTTGCAAGAGGCTCATCTATAACCGTGGGATGTGTTCTTTCAGAACCCGGCCCAACCGTCTGCGCACCGGTCTTCAGGTCTTCATCGGCGAAGAGCGCGAAGCTGAGCCGCATATAATTCTTCAATGCCCCACAGCTGGAAAACCGTGATCCCATTGTGAATGCTACGTTTTGTTTCCAGGCTTCAGTCAGGATCACTTCCGCGTCCACGGCGTCCGGCAGCCTCAGCCAGATGAAGAACCCGCCCTTGGGTCTTGAAAACGTAATGCTTGCGGGAAACTCCCCCCCGATGGCGGACTGGAGCACACCCATGCGGTGGGCATACACACTTTGCAGGTGACTCAGGTATTCGTTGAGCAGTCCCATTTCGATGACACTCTTAACGATTCCTGAGGTGAACGGATTCAGCCCGCCGCCGCTGTCCACGAGTCCGCACCCAATTAGTTTCTCCAGTAGTCCGGGAGTTCCCTGGATCCATCCAAGGCGAAGTCCGGGCGCCAGAATCTTTGAAAAGGACCCGAGGGAAAGGACGTTGCCCTGATCGCTGCAGCAGGCCAGCGGCCTGGGCGGAGGTTCCGAGTAGCTCAGGAGGTGGTAGACTTCGTCAGCCACGATGATGAAATCGTGCTTTCGGCTGAGCCGGAGCAATTGTTCCCGCCGTGACCGGGAGAGGGTGACCGTAGCTGGATTATGATGAGTGGGTATGGTGTACAGGAAAACCGGCCGGCGTGCAGCCAGTTCCTCCTCCAGGGCATCCACATCCAGGCCGTTTGCATCCATCGGGATACCGACAACCTTCAGCCTGTGATCGGCAAAAATCCGCAATGCCAGGAAATAGCTCGGTTCCTCGACAAATATCGTGTCGCCCGCTTGGGTGAACAGGGTGGCGATGAGATCCAGGCCCTGTGAGGCACTGCCGGTGATGATAAGGTGATGGGGATCGACATCCTCAGCGTAGTGATCGCTGAGGAATCCAGCCAGGGTTGTTCGAAAATGAACATCTCCCTGTTCGGCGCCATAGGCCAGAAGGGTTGCATCGGGTTGAGACAAGCGATGTTCAGCTGCTTTTCGCATGATCTCGAGGGGCAGCAGCGAAGGACTGGGCTGGCCGATACCGAGATGAATCATGCCGGGAGGTAGATTGAGCTGGGTTGTTTGGAGTTGGACCATGTTTATTTTCCTCTCAATGCCTCGTTTGCCTCTGAATGACATCAAAGCTACTACACTTTACGAGCATATTTACACCCTATGCACTATTTACGATTTTCTCGATATCCCGTACACGTTAAGCTAGAGCGTAAAATCGGGGGCAAGGTCCAAAGACCTTCAAAACCGGTCCCCATATCAGCACGCTGTCTCTTACCGTGGGATTTGGAAAAGCGATGTTAATCGATTTCGAAACTACCATCAAGAGCACGGACAGTGATGCAGTGATCACCCCCAAACCGATCGCCTTGAACCGCAATATCACGGTTATTGAGCCCAGCACCGGCACTTTTTTGATCTCCAGGATATTTGCGGCCCCGATCGTGAAAGGACTGTTTGGATGGTTGTCGTCAGGAATCAGACCGGCCCGATGGTCGGTTTAGCGGATGGCTGTTTTGGGTGGAACTTTAGCCACAGAAAGGAGATCGCACTAATGGCAAAAATGGTCAACTCTTGGAATGAGTGGGACCCGCTGAAGCGAGTGATCGTTGGCAGGCCGGAGGGGACCAATATACCCGCCCCTGAGCCGGCCTGGTGGTATGACCACCCGGAAGGCGGGTATCCGCTGGGTTCGTTTGGACCGTTCCCCCGGGAGATGGTGGATGCGGCCAATGAGCAAATGGACAATTTCGTTTCGATATTGGAAAAGCGTGGGATCGTCGTGGACCGCCCTGAGATTCATCCGGCCATGCTTGATCGGCGGGCGGTCGCAACGCCCGATTGGACGAATCTTAACCAGCACGGAGTCAACAACGTTCGTGACGTGTTTTTGCCGGTAGGGAACGAAATCATGGAGGCTACCACGTCACGCCGCTCGCGCTGGTACGAATACCTGAATCTTCGCCCGCTCTTCGAGCGTTACTTCAAAGAGGACCCGGAGTTTCTGTGGACGGCAGCGCCGAAACCGCGGCTTACCGATGAATCCTATGAGAGGAACTACTACTACAATTTCGAGAAAGTGTGGAGCGAGGAAGAGAAGCGCAAACGGCTGCACAATTGGCAGTTTCACCTGACGGAGAAAGAGCCCCTTTGGGATGCAGCGGATGCGGCACGGTTTGGGAAGGATATTTTTTGGCAGTGCTCATCGTTGACCAACCGCAGCGGCATGGACTGGTTGAAGCGCTATTTCGGAGCCAAGGGAATTCGCATCCATCCGGTGCTGTTTGACAACAGTCTTCACCCTTGGCACATCGATGTCAACATGCTGCCGGTGCGACCGGGACTGGCCATCTACAACCCGGAGTTGCCGCCGATCACGGAAGACTTTTGGAAGCTGTTCAAGATGAACGATTGGGAACTGGTTCCCGCGGCGAAGCCGGTGTACGTGCACAAAGCCGGGGTCCGGTTGTTCGGGCCGTACAACGATACCTCATGGATTTCGATGAACACCGTCTCACTTGGGCCGAACACGATTTGTGTGGAAGAGCACGAGACAGCTTATATCGACCAACTGGACAAGCTGGGTGTCGAGGTAGTTCCGATCCCCTATGAACATGTGATCCCTTTTGGGGGTGCCTTGCACTGCACCACGCTGGACGTGTACCGCGAAGGGACGTGCGAGGACTACTTCCCAAAACAGATTTCAGGCTATTGATATCTTGGCATCATGGAACTTTGCATGTTTCGGACTCATCGCTCGAAGCATGCCGGGAACCGATCCAATAAGACTTTGACACAAGCGAGGAGGATAAAAGTGAAGAAACATCTCAAGTGGTTATCCTGGACACTCGCCCTGAGCATATTTTTTGCTATACCGTTCCTCGGGTGTGCGGCTCCTGCGGCGGCGGTCGAGAAGGTGACCGTCGCAATTATTTCTCTGCCCTTCTACTCTGCCTGGTACATCGTCAAAGAGAAGAAGATGGCCAAGGACATTGAGCTGGATGTCCGCGTAGTCGAGGATATCCGGGAAAAAAATGCGCTGATAACGAAGGGGGAAATCCAGGCCATGCTCAACACCATGGATTCGATTATCGCGGCGCGAGCGGCAGGTGTCCCCATCAAGATGGTTGCTGTGCCGGCGATGTCCTATGGCCTGGATGAGATGGTCGTGACCAAAGATATCCATTCGGAGAGGGACTTTCCCGGCAAAAAATATGGCACGGACTTTGGCTATATTCAGCACATGTGGATGCTCTTGACCCTGAAACGGGCCGGGATTCCCTTTGATGCCCTCAAATTGGTTGTGGCCCTGCCCCAAGACAGCCCCAGCCTCTTCCTAACGGAACAAACGGACATCGATGTCAATAACCTTCCTTTTTCACTGCAGTCACAACGAAGGCCCGGCTCTTATGTCCTGAAGACCAGCTTCACCGATAAGACCTGGGAGCGGGGGCTCATCGGCGAGGCGATCGTGTACAACGAAAAGTGGCTCACCGAGAAACCCAAAGTTGCCAAGGAACTACTGCGCGCCTGGTTTGAGGCCGTGAACTGGTGGAAGGAGAATCCCGAGGAGGGGGACAAAATTGTTGCAAGAGGGTTGGGATGGTGGCTGGATGACGTGAAACAGACCATGAACGGTTCCATGTTGCTGAACATCGATCAGAATCTGGGCGCATTCGGCATTAAGGATGGGAAGCCCTTCTGTATGAGCATCCCGAAAGAAGCTCCGCAGCCGAGACCTGAGGCCAGCGGGTGGGGTAGGTTCCTGTTCGGAGGAACTCCGGATTGTGTTGCCGGATACATCTACGACACATGGAAGCTGTTTAACGACATCTACCTGCAAGTCGGCATAGCGACCCGCGTCGTCGACCCTAAAGAAGCCATTGATCCCAGCCTGCTTGAAGATCTCGCGGCTGGCGGTTTCCGTGAAAAATATAACTCGAATCGCTGGATTGGACGTATTGGCCCATAGTGCTGCCCGCCCGCTCGAAGAGATCTCGACGCTCAAATGCGTTGCCGATAGCGCAAAAAAACGGCTATATAAACCCGGCGAAGAATTCTGCGGAAAGCGATGGAATGTTAAAGAAGGAGACGGTATGAGCACCAACGAACCAAGTAAAGAAAGCGGATGCGAGGTTATTGAGAATCTCGGTGCAGCAGCGATTGCCGTACATAGAGAAAGTGCCCCGACGGAAGAAAAACCGCCCATGGCCGCAGAGAATCAAATCAGTACGCCCACTGCTCCCCGCTTCCACCCGCCCCCGACAACCTTCTGGAGCTTGCGGGCAAGACTCCCGCAACGAAGGATCAGTATCCTCGGGATAGTGGGTGCGTTGATGTTTTTCGGATTATGGGAAACCGGTCATTACTTTCTCCCGGCGGAGAAGGCCCGGTTTCTCCCCACTGTTGAAGACGTCTTCCAAACCCTTTTCTATCTTTTTCTCGATAAGGGCTACACTCGTGATGTGCTGGTCAGCTGCTATCGAATTTTCGTGAGCTTTTTTGCTGCCTGTATCATCGCCGTACCATTGGGCATCGGCATGGGATGTTTCGCCAGTTTGCGTGCCCTGGTCAATCCGACGGCCTCCGGTTGGCGATATCTGCCTGCGACCTCTTTTATCCCTCTGCTTTTGGTGTGGTTCGGACCTACTGACCTGGCAAAGATGGGGGTGTTGTGGATTGGTGTGCTCTTCTTCTTGCTGGCGTTGGTCCTGGACAATACCGAAGCCGTGCTCCCCGAGCTTGTCGAAGCGGCTCTCACCATGGGAGCCAGCCGTAAGGAAGTGGTCCTGGGAGTGGTCACCAGAGCTGCCGCTCCGGCCATTATGGATTCCATGCGCAACATGATTGCGGTGGGCTGGACCTATCTGGTGATCGCTGAGATCGTCGGCGCGAACGAAGGCATCGGGGCCGTCATGATGCGGGCCGGACGATTTCTCCACGTCGATATAATCATGGCCGGGATTCTCACCATCGGTATTCTTGGAGTGCTGACCGATGTGGCTTTCCGCCTTGCCAGAACGTATTTGTTCCGGTGGGCTGTGGCTCAAAGGGGGTAGTTTAGATGAAGGAAACGATGAATCCAGATCCTGGTGAGAACATGGTGGAGGAGGATCTCTCCGCCATTCCCGTTCGAGTCGATCAGGTGACCAAGCAGTATTTTGGTGGGAAGTTCACGGCAGTCGACAACGTTTCGCTGGATCTCAATGAAAATCAGATCACCGCATTTATTGGACCTTCCGGTTGCGGGAAGACGGTGACTTTGAGGCTCATTGCCGGGCTTGAGTATCCCAGCTTCGGGAGAATCACCTGCTTCGGGGAAACGGTCAGAGGGCCGGGGCCGGAGCGCGGGATGATCTTCCAGGCCTACACCTCATTTCCCTGGCTCACCGGCCTTGAAAATGTCGCCTATGGCCTCAAAATCAACGGGGTCGGCAAGGAAGAACGCGAGGAGAAGGCGAGGAAGATGCTCAAACTGGTTCACCTTGAGAAGTTTGAGAACACCCTTCCGAAAGAGATGTCGGGCGGCATGAAGCAGCGCGTGGCCATTGCCCGGACCCTGGCCCAGAACCCAAAGCTGTTGCTCATGGACGAGCCCTTCGGGGCGCTCGATGCCCAGGTTCGCTGGGAAATGCAGGAAATGATGATCGAAATCATCGAGCGGGAGAAGAAAACCGTGGTGACCGTAACCCACGATATCGGTGAAGCCATCTACCTCGCCGACCGGATCATCTTCTTCACCCGGCAGCCGGGAAGAATAAAGGCTGATATTCCAGTGGAGTTCAAAGGTGGAAAACGGTATCCTCGCAAGGAGGAGATGATGCTCCTTCCGGGTTATGTAGAGTTGGAGACCAGGTTGTTCGCCATGATGCGGGAGGAGATTCACGGGAGGGTCAGTTAGGATAATCCGCGGGATGAGAGAGTGGCTCTCACCGGTGGCAGCAAAGCAGTCAAAATGCAACATTCTTGCACGAAGGGAGTGAACATGAAGGAAAAGAAGAAGTGGTGGGTGCGATTGAGTTGGGGTGTGACGGTGGTGTTCCTTTCCCTTGGGCTGATTGCCGGCGGGGCAACCGGAGTCAGGGCTGCTCCCGGCGAAGCGGACAAGCCCGGTGTGGCTTATCCCGCCAGCCCGATAAAGATGGCTGTAGCCATTATCTCTTTTTCACCGTATTCAGCCTGGTACATCGTGAAGGAAAAGAAGTTGGCGAGAAACATTGATCTCGACGTTCAGATCATCGAAGGCGTTGCCGAGAAGAACGCCGCTATCGCCAGCGGGCAGGTGCAAGTGATTCTGAATACGCTGGACAGCACGTCGATGGCCGTGTGTTCGGATGTTCCGATCAAGATCATCGCCATCCCGGCCCTCTCCTACGGACTCGATGCCATGGTCGTGACCAAGGATATCAAGTCTGTTCAAGACTTTCCCGGAAAGACCTGGGGAGCCGACTACGGCTACATTGACCACATGTGGATGCTCCAGACTCTGAAGCGCGCCGGGATTCCCTTTAAGTCAATGAAGCACATATCAGTCCTGCCGCAGGAATCTGCCGCCGCGTTCCTCAGCGGCAATCTCGATATCGACTGTAATGCCCTTCCGTTCACCATTCAGTCTCTTAAGAAGCCGGGTTCCCACGTGATCAAGACCAGCCTCGATGACCGAACCTGGGAGCGAGGGCTCATTTCGGAATCGCTGGCAGTGAACGAGAAATTTCTCAAAGAGAAGCCGGAAGCGGTCAGAGAGTTGATGCGGGCTTATTTTGAGGCCATTGACTGGTGGAAGAAGTATCCTGACGAAGCGAACAAGATCATTGCCAAGGGCCTGGATTGGCCGGTGGAAGACGTGGAGATCAACAATCAGGGAGCGGTCATGATGACCCTGAGCCACAATGGGGGAGCCTTTGGAGTGGGCGATGGGAAGCCCGTCTGTATGGATATCCCGGAAGGGGCCCCCATCACCAACGCCCCGCCAAGCGGCTGGGGGAAAACCTTTTTTGATGGTGCGCCTGACTGTGTGAAAAACTATGTTCCCGACACCTGGAAACTGTATATGAAGCTCTATGAGGAAGACGGCGTCATCCCCAAGGGCTGCCCTCCGGAGAAAGGCATCGACACCTCCGTGCTCCAATGGCTGTATGACCAGGGTTATGACAAAAAATACACGGAAACCAAGTGGATAGGCAGGGCCGGCAAGTATCAGGTGCCGATGCCCAACTAGGCTTTATCCGCAAAACCCTCCATTGAGCTAATCAACCTTAGGGGCGGGCTTTATGCCCGCCCGCAATTCGCTTATCAAAGAATCTTCTCAACCCAGGGCAAGCCATACTGGGCCACCTTCCGCATGAACGGGTCCGGATCGAATTGTTCCACGTTGAACACGCCCGTTCCCTTCCAGGCGCCGGTGAGCATCATCATGGCCCCGACCATGGCCGGTACGCCGGTGGTGTAAGAAATGGCCTGCGCCTTGACTTCCTTGTAGGATTCGGCATGATCGCAAACGTTGTAAACGAAATATTTCTTGGGCTTGCCGCCCTTAATCCCTTCCACCAGACAACCGATGCAGGTTTTGCCACGGTAATTCGCACCCAGTGAGGACGGCTCGGGCAGAAGCGCTTTGAGAAACTGGATGGGGATGATTTCGCAGCCCTGAAAGGAGACCGGGTCGATGCGGGTAATACCCACATTCTGCAGGACTCGGAGGTGAGTCAGGTATTCCTGGGAAAAGGTCATCCAGAAGGTCATCCGCTTGATCCCGGGAATATTGATGGCCAGGGATTCCATTTCCTCGTGGTACATCAGATACATCTCGCGAGGTCCGATTTCGGGAAAGTCGAAGGATTTGTGGATGGAGAGCGGGTCGGTTTCGATCCATTGCCCGTTTTCATAGTATTTGCCCCGCGCGGTCACTTCGCGAATGTTGATTTCGGGGTTGAAATTGGTGGCGAAGGGATGGCCGTGGTCCCCGGCATTGCAGTCCATGATGTCGATGGTGTGGATTTCATCGAAGTGATGTTTCCAGGCGTGGGCGCAGTAGATGTTGACCATGCCGGGATCGAACCCGCAGCCCAGCAGGGCCATGATGCCTTTTTCCTTGAATCGATCCTGGTAATCCCACTGCCACTTGTAACAGAATTTGGCCTCGTCGGGGGGTTCGTAGTTGGCGGTGTCCAGATAGTGGACCCCGGTCTCCAGGCAGGCGTCCATGATGGTGAGGTCCTGATAGGGCAGGGCCACGTTGATGATCAGTTCCGGCGAAAACCTGCGGATGAGGGCCACGAGTTCAGCGGTGTTGTCCGCGTCCACCCGGGCGGTCTGAATGGGGCGAGAGAGCTGGTTCTTAATCGTTTCACATTTCTCGAGGGTGCGGCTCGCCAGCATAATCTCGGAAAAAACTTCCGGGACTTGGGCGCATTTGTGCGTTACGACTCCCCCGACGCCTCCAGCACCAATGATCATGACCTTGCTCATGTTGGTTTCCTCCCTGGTGATCCTTGTTCGGATTCATTCCTGTGAAAACAGTACTCAGTGGTCAGTGGCTCGAGCGTGGGATGCCGCGTGGTCCACCGGATAGGATCAGCACCTCAAAAGCAGCGGACCTCAGGGCGAACGGACTTTTGCATGCGTAAGGTGTTGAATTTCCGTTCGTGGTGAGGTATCGAACCACGAATGGAAATAGTTCTGCAAGAGGCTCAGCTGTCTAAAAAAATCAATTTTAGAAATCAATGGGTTCGAAGTCAATAACACAAGACGAATTCTCGGTTGAAGTATTGACAGCTCAGCACACAAATCGGTAAGAAGCAGAGGATGCAAAGAGTAAGTCGGCAGGCAGGGAATAGTTATTCCTATGCCCATAGGGCGTTGTCAAAGACTGAGATTGAGATGGTACCCTTGACCAACCCTGATCGAAGAAGCACCAGCAGAAAGCCGTTGCCATGAATGTTCTAGTGATCAACGCGGGCAGTTCATCAGTCAAATTCACGTGTATGAAAAGTGATGACTTCACGGTTTTGGCAGGAGGGTCTGGTGGAACGGATCGGCTTGCCCGGGACTTTCTTCACCTACAAACGCCCCGGCGCCGACCCGATCCGGGTGGAAACCGACGTCACGGATACGAACCGGGCGGTCGGCCTGATCACCTCCTATTTGACTCATGAAGATGTGGGCGTGATGAAATCCCTGTCCGAGATTATGGCGATTGGCCACCGGATCGTCCACGGCGGCGAGAGGATCACCGCGCCGGTGCTGATCGACGATCAGGTCAAAGCGGTGATCGAGGAATGTTTTTCTCTTGCGCCGCTCCACAACCCCCCGAACCTGGCGGGCGTCAAGGCCTGTGAGGAGGTCTTCCCGGGGGTGCCCCAAGTGGGGGTCTTCGACACGGCGTTTCACACCACCATGCCTTCCCGAGCCTATCTTTATGGCCTGCCCATCGAACTTTACCGGACGGATGGCGTGCGCCGCTATGGGTTCCACGGCACCAGTCACAAGTACGTGTCGCGCGAGGCGGCCCGTCTTCTTCGACCGAGACATCAAGGACCTGAAGATCATCACCTGCCACCTGGGCAACGGGTGCAGCATCAGCGCCGTCGATGGCGGCCGGTGCGTTGACACCAGCATGGGCTTCACGCCCCTGGAAGGCCTGATGATGGGCACCCGTTGCGGGGATATGGACCCGGCCATCATCTTCTTCCTGATGGACCGCAAGAACATGAGCGCCGCCGAAGTCAACGAGATGCTCAACAAGAAGAGCGGCATCCTCGGCTTGGCGGGTATCGGCAGCAATGATGTGCGCGATCTCGAGAAGAAGATCGGCGAAGGCCACAAGCAGGCGGAAGAGTGCCTGGATGTCTTCTGCTACCGCATTCGCAAGTACATCGGGTCGTATCTGGCGGCGATGGGAGGGGTGGATGCCATTGTCTTCACTGCGGGCATCGGGGAAAACTCGGCAACGGTTCGTGCCCGCGTGTGTGAGGGCATGGAGGGCTTGGGGGTTGTGCTCGACCCGGGCAAGAACCTGGCGTTGAACCACGCCGCAAGGAGAAATCCACAAACCGGAAAGCCGGGTGAAGATCCTCATCATTCCCACCAACGAGGAACTGGAGATTGCCCGCGCCACGCTCGCAGTGCTCACCGCAAACGGAGCCGCCTGACGACGCGCCAACCCCTGACCGTCATCGCACGGAAAACGGTGATCAGGGACCGATGCCCGCTGATTGGAGAAAAGCCGGGAACAGCAGGAGGAGGCTTTTTGTGCGGCTCAAGGAAACGAAAGCCACGAAGGAATTTTTCGTCCCGCATTTTTATGTGCCATTTTCGCACTTGACATCATCGAAGATTTTTGGCATGTGAAGGCGCAACATAAAGAAAGGATGTCATTGGTGGTCGCAGTCATGAACTCGAAAATCGATCTTGCAGTCCGTTTGAACACCCGTCGTCTCCGTCGTCGTTGGTCAAGGGCCGGGTGTTTTTTGTGTGGCATATGATGCAATTGTTACATGTCCTCGCATAAGAACCTCGGCAGAATTGCCGGGGTTTTTTTGTTTGTGAAAGGAGCTGCTCTTGGGAAAGGATAACGTCGAAAAGGTCGTTTTGGCTTACAGCGGGGGGTTGGACACTTCGGTAATCGTCCCGTGGCTTAAGAACAATTATGGCTGCGAGGTCATCTGTTTCACCGCCGATCTCGGCCAGGAAGAAGAACTGACCGGATTGGAGGAAAAGGCGATCCGGTCGGGAGCGAGCAAACTGATTGTGCTCGACTTGCGGGAGGAGTTCCTCCGGGATTACGTGTTTCCCACCATGCAGGCCGGCGCTGTCTATGAGCGTGAATATCTCCTCGGCACCTCCATGTCCCGCCCGCTGATCGCCAAGAAAATGGTGGAAATTGCCGAAGCAGAGGGCGCGGAAGCCGTGGCTCACGGCTGCACGGGCAAAGGGAACGATCAGGTCCGGTTTGAATTGACGGTCATGGCACTGAATCCGAAGCTGAAAGTCATCGCCCCGTGGCGTGAGTGGGAAATCCGCAGCCGGGAAGACGCGATCCGCTATGCATCCGAAAATGATATTCCCATCTCCCACACCGAAAAGAGTATCTACAGCCGCGACCGCAACATCTTCCACCTTTCCCATGAAGGCGGACCGTTGGAGGATCCCTGGAACGAGCCGGAAAAAGACATGTTCCAGTTGACGGTGGCTCCAGAGGACGCGCCGGATGAGGCGGAATACATCACCGTCGGTTTTGAAAAGGGCAATCCGGTCAGTCTGGATGGGATCCCGCTGTCGGCGACGGAGCTTTTTACCCGGCTGAACAGGATTGGCGGAAAGCACGGCATCGGCCGGGTGGATATGGTCGAAAACCGGCTGGTCGGCATGAAGAGTCGCGGCGTCTATGAAACCCCGGCCGGCACGGTGATCATGAAGGCACACCAGGCCCTCGAAAGCATGTGCCTGGACAAGTACACGATGCACTACAAGGACTTCGTTGCGGTAAAATATGCCGGTCTGGTCTACAACGGAATGTGGTTCATGCGGCTGCGACAGGCCTTGGACGCTTTTGTAAAGGTGACCCAGGAATTTGTCAGCGGCTCCATACGCCTGAAATTGTACAAGGGAAACGTCATTGTCGCCGGACGTTGGAGCCCGTTCAGCCTCTACCGGGAAGATTACGCCTCTTTCGGAGAAGAGGATGTTTACGACCAGCAGGACGCCCACGGGTTCATCCAACTCTTTGGGCTGCCGCTCAAGGTCCGCGCCCTGCTCGCCATCGACGGCGGGGGTGAGAGCGTTTATCGGCGGCCGGATTACAGTCGCTTCAAGCGGGATTAAGGCTTCGGCAAAATTTCAAAACAACCAGGATAAAGTTATCATGAGAGCACGTTTGATCTTGTCCGACGGCACCCATTTCGAGGGTCTTTCGCTGGGCAGCGTGGGGACCACGATCGGTGAAGTGGTCTTCAATACGGCCATGACCGGCTACCAGGAAATCCTGACGGACCCCTCCTATCATTTTCAGCTGGTGGTGATGACCTATCCCCAGATCGGCAACTACGGGGTAAATCCGAAGGATTTCGAATCGCGCCGCATATTTGCCTCCGGCTTTATCATCAGGGAATACAGCCCCGTGGTCAGCCACTGGCAGGCCCACCGCTCCCTGGACGATTATCTGAGCCACCACGGGGTTGTCGGCATTCACGACATCGACACCCGGGCCCTGACGCGGCACCTCCGCGACCACGGCGCCCAGATGGGGATGATCACCACCTCGAACGAATCCTTGGAGGCGTCGGTGGAGAAGGTGCAGAGCGGCCGGCAGTTGGTCGGACGCGACATTGTGCAGGAAATCACCTCCGGGGCCCATTATGATTGGCCGCTCGACACGGCAGGCCTGCCGCCGCAGGAAACTCATTACCGGGTGGCGGTGTATGATTTCGGGGTAAAATTTTCCATCCTGCGAGCGCTCTACAATCACCAGTGCAAAATCCGGGTGTTCCCTGCCCACACGCCGGCCGAAGAAGTTTTGGAGTGGGACCCGCACGGCATCTTTCTGTCCAACGGCCCGGGCGACCCCGAACCCGTTGAATACGGGGTTCGCAACGTACAGTTTCTCCTGGGGAAAAAACCTGTCTTCGGCATCTGCCTGGGGCATCAGATTTTGGGGCTGGCCCTCGGCGGCACGACCACCAAACTGAAATTCGGCCATCACGGGGCCAACCACCCCGTGCAATACCTGCCGACCGGTGCGGTGGAGATCACGTCGCAGAACCACGGGTTCATCGTGAACACGGAAAGCCTGCCCAAAAACGAGATCGAGGTCACCCACATCAACTTGAACGATGGTACTCTCGAGGGGATTCGCCACCGGCGGCTCCCCGCCTTTTCGGTCCAGTACCACCCCGAAGCCGCCCCCGGCCCTCACGACAGCCGGTATCTCTTCGAACAATTTTTAGAGGATATGAAGAGGTTCCATGCCTAAGCGAAAAGACATCAAACGCATTCTCGTCATCGGGTCCGGCCCGATCGTCATCGGCCAGGCCTGCGAGTTCGACTACTCCGGGACCCAGGCCTGCAAGGCCCTGCGCGAAGAAGGGTTTATCGTCATCCTGGTCAACAGCAATCCGGCCACCATCATGACCGACCCCGAATTTTCCGACCGGACCTACATCGAACCGCTCCATGCCGAAATGATCAAGGCCATTATCGAAAAAGAACGCCCCGACGCCCTGCTGCCGACGCTGGGCGGCCAAACCAGCCTCAACCTGGCGGTGGAACTGGCCAAGAGCGGCGTCCTCGAAGAATATGGCGTGGAGCTGATCGGGGCTCGTCTCGAAACGATCCAGCTGGCCGAGGACCGGGAACTCTTTCGCAACGCCATGTGCGAAATCGGCATGAAGGTGCCCGAAGGGGGATGCGTACGCACTCTCGAAGAGGCCGAGGCCCTGGCGGAGCAGATCGGGTTTCCGCTGATCATCCGGCCGGCCTACACGCTGGGGGGCATCGGCGGGAGCGTCGTCTACAATCGCGAGGAGTTCGCCCAGGCGGCGCGCTGGGGATTGAAAGCGAGCCCCGTGACCGAGGTCCTCATCGAACAGGGCGTGCTCGGCTGGAAGGAGTACGAGCTGGAAGTCATGCGGGATGCCGCCGACAATTTCGTGGTCGTGTGTTCGATCGAGAATTTCGACCCGATGGGCATTCACACCGGAGACAGCATCACCGTCGCCCCGGCTCAAACCCTGACCGATGTCGAATACCAGAACATGCGGGATGCCGCCAAAAAAATCGTGGCCCGCATCGGCGTGGAAACGGGCGGTGCGAACATCCAGTTTGCGCTCAACCCCGAAACCGGCGAAATGGTGGTGATCGAAATGAACCCGCGGGTTTCCCGCAGTTCCGCCCTGGCTTCCAAGGCCACCGGGTTTCCCATCGCCAAGATCGCCGCCAAGTTGGCCGTCGGGTACTACCTGCACGAAATTCCCAACGATATCACCCGAAAAACACCGGCCTGTTTTGAACCGGCCATCGATTACGTGGTGGTTAAAATTCCGCGCTGGGATTTTGAAAAGTTTCCCGGCAACGACACCACTCTCGGGTCGCAGATGAAATCCATCGGCGAGGCCATGGGCATCGGGCGAACCTTCAAGGAAGCCCTCAACAAAACCCTCCGGTCGTTGGAAAACGGGTGGTCCGGATTTCACGCCCGGGAAACCGACCCGTATCGCCGGATGTCCCGCGTGGCCCTCCTCGATGATCTGCGTTCGGGCACCCCGGACCGTATTCTCAAAATCTGGCATGCTTTGTCATCCGGGATATCGCCGGAAGAAATTTCCAGGCTGTCCGGCATTGACATCTGGTTTCTCGAAAACTTGACCCAACTGGTTCGGTTCGAATCCGTGGTTGCCAACGAATACGCCGAACGGAGCACTCTTTCCACGGAGACCCTGCGCAAGGCCAAGCGATTGGGCTTTTCCGATCGGCACCTGGGGTTGTTGACCGGACAGCAGGAGGCGCAGGTTCGCAGTCTGCGCAAGCAGCGAGGCATCCTGCCGTCCTACAAGATCGTGGACACCTGTGCCGCCGAGTTCGAATCCTTCACTCCCTACTACTACTCCACGTATGACGAGGAAAACGAATCGATTCCTTCCGACCGCAAGAAGGTCGTGGTCCTCGGCGGCGGCCCCAATCGCATCGGCCAGGGCATCGAATTCGACTACTGCTGCGTCCACGGCGTCCTGGCCCTGAAAGCTCTCGGCATCGAGGCCATCATGATCAACTGCAATCCCGAAACGGTGAGCACCGATTATGACGTCGCCGATAAGCTCTACTTTGAACCCCTGACCTACGAGGATGTCCTCAACGTCATCGAGCTGGAAAAACCGGACGGGGTCATTGTCCAGTTCGGCGGCCAGACGCCGCTCAAACTCGCCCTTGCCCTGGAAAAGGCCGGAGTGCCCATCTGGGGGACCTCACCCGATTCCATCGATCTCGCCGAAGACCGTGACCGGTTCGGCGCGTTGCTCAATTCACTCGACATCACTCATCCTCAGTACGGCACCGCGACCTCGGTGGTTGAAGCCCTCGAGGTGGGCGCCCGAATCGGGTTCCCGCTCATGGTGCGACCGTCTTATGTGCTCGGGGGGCGGGCGATGGAAATCGTTTACGACGCGTCCTCTCTGGAACATTATATGCGCTATGCCGTCAGCGCCTCCGAAGAACACCCGGTGTTGCTCGACCGTTTTCTCGAGGATGCGTACGAATTCGATGTCGATGCCATCTCGGACGGCAAGCGCACGGAAATCTGCGGCGTGATGCAGCAAATCGAAGAGGCGGGGGTCCACTCCGGTGACAGCATGGCGGTGCTGCCGCCTTATCTGCTCAGCCGCGAGCAGCACGAGGACATCAAGGAATGCACCGGCCTGCTCGCCGCCGCCCTGAAAGTCAAAGGGCTGATCAACATCCAGTTTGCCATTCTCTTCGATACCTTATATGTCATCGAGGTGAACCCGCGGGCGTCGCGAACGGTCCCCTTCGTCAGCAAAGCGACGGGGGTGCCGATCGCCAAGGCGGCGGTCGAAGTCATGGCCGGCAAGTCGCTGGAAGATCTCGGGTACCGCTTCAAATACCAGCTGCCTTACGTCGCCGTCAAAGAATCGGTGTTCCCGTTCGACCGGTTCGAAAAAGCGGACATCTACCTGCGGCCCGAGATGCGCTCCACCGGGGAAGTGATGGGGATCTCGCCCACTTTCGGCAAGGCGGTGCTGAAGGCTCTTGAAGCCACCGGCATCACGGTGCCCCTGTCGGGCACGATCTTTCTGAGTGTCAACGACAACGACAAACCCAGGATTCTCCCCATTGCGGAGAGCCTCTCGAAGCTCGGCTACCATCTGGTGGCCACTCAGCGGACCGCCGAGTACATCGCCAACCGCGGGATCCCCGTGGCATCCATTTTGAAAGTCAGCGAGGGGCGGCCGAACGTCGTCGATGCCATCAAGAACGGCAACATCAAGCTGATCATCAAGACCCCGCTGGGCCAGCGCGCGCGAACCGATGAATATGCCATCGGCTGGGCGGCCATCAAATACCAGGTGCCGTTTATTACGACCCTTTCCGCGGCGGAAGCCATCGTGCGGGGACTCCGCCAGAGCAAAGACAACCTTGTCGAGTGCTGCTGCCTGCAGGATTTTTACCGCTTGTAGCGAGGTTTCCTCTCCCGGTCCATGAGGCCTCATGGAAATGAAAGAGCTTGATCTATCGAAGGTTGTCGCGCTGAGAAGGCGGCTCCACGAGAATGCGGAGCTTTCCGGCCAAGAGCAGGGAACTGCCGGCATAATCCGTGATTTCCTGGCAAGTTCCCGCCCCAGCGCCATATTGAGCGGTCTGGGAGGGGGAGCGGGGCTGGCGGTCATCTACCATGGCGAAAAGCCCGGTCCCACGCTGGTTTTGCGCAGCGACCTGGACGCCCTGCCGATTCAAGAGACGAGGGATCTTGCCCACTGCTCAAGAAACCCGGAAACGTCGCACCAGTGCGGGCACGACGGCCACATGGCCATACTGGCGGGACTGGCCCTGCGGCTGCAGCAGACGGGGCTCGGTAAAGGAAGGCTGGTCTTGCTGTTTCAGGCTGCCGAAGAGACTGGAGCGGGAGCGCTGGAAGTCATTAACGACGGGCGATTCGCGGAGCTCAGACCGGATTACATCTTTGCCCTGCATAACCTGCCGGGCTATCCCCGGGGGCAGGTTTTGGTCCGTTCGGGAGTGTTCGCCTGCGCCTCGCGCGGGATGATCATCAGACTCTCGGGGGCCGGTGCCCATGCCGCCTACCCGGAAATGGCCTTAAGCCCAAACCGTGCGTTTATCGAAATCCTTCAGGGGCTGACCCGATTGTCTGCCTCACTGAATAGTCTTAGCTTAGTTACGGTTATCTATGCCCGACTGGGAGAAATCGCCTTTGGCACCACGCCCGGAAGTGCAGAGATCATGGCAACTCTGCGCTCGGACCATGACGAACATCTCGACCGGTTGGCCGGAGAGGCGGAGGAACTCGCCCGGCGAGCGGTGGGCGACAGCGGACTGGGGCTCGACATCTCATGGCAGGATAAGTTCTCGACCACCATCAATGATCCGGATGCCGTGGAAATTGTCAAAGCAGCGGCAAGGGAATGTGGTCTGGGGGTTTGCGAACCCGACGGGCCATTTCGATGGTCGGAGGATTTCGGGGAGTTCCTGGTAAAATATCCTGGAGCCCTGTTTTGCATGGGCGCCGGAGAGGACCATGCCCCGCTCCATCATCCGGATTATGATTTTCCCGATGACCTCATCGGACCGGGAATCTGTATTTTTGAGAAAATCGTGCAAAGAATCCTATGACCAAACAGCAGGATGAAATTATGGTTGGCAGCGTTGGATAAGGCATCGAGTGCGGGGCAAAACCTTGATGACCGTCGCGTTCTGGTGCGTGTCCGAGGAATCGTCCAAGGGGTGGGGTTTCGACCGTTCATTTTCCAGTTGGCCCATCAGTACGGGCTGGGTGGTTGGGTTTCAAACCAGGCCGACGGCGTGGAGATCGTGATTGCCGGCGCGGCGGGTGAGGTTGCAGGTTTCCTCCGAGATCTTGGGGTCAAGGCCCCCCCTCTTTCGAAGATCGTGGCCGTCGAGGTTTCGGAGCAGCCCTTCGAGCCCATCGAGGTTTCACCATCGTCAAGAGCGTGGCGGGAAAGTCCCGTTCGACCCTCATTTCTCCCGATGTGTGCACCTGTGAAGACTGCCTGCGGGAATTTTCGAATCCGGAAGATCGCCGCTACCGCTATCCATTCATCAATTGCACCAATTGCGGACCCCGCTATACGATCATAAAGGACATTCCGTACGACCGGGACAAGACCACCATGGCCCAATTTCCCATGTGCCCGTCATGCCTGAGCGAGTACGAAGACCCGATGAATCGCCGCTTCCACGCTCAGCCCAACGCCTGCTGGGAATGCGGGCCCCGGGTGTGGCTCGAGAGCCCCGACGGGAGCAGGCTGGCGGAGAAGGATGACGCCATGAGGGAAGCCATCCGGTTCCTCGATCAAGGCGCCATTCTGGCCGTGAAGGGACTGGGGGGATTTCACCTGGCGGTGCACGCGCTTGACGAGCAGGCGGTGAGCCGGCTGCGGAGCCGAAAGATCCGGGAAGAAAAACCCTTTGCGGTGATGTTTGCCAACCTCGACGCGGTCAGGCGCCACTGCCGTGTGGGTGCCGGCGAGGAGGCGCTGCTCCTGAGCCTGCACCGTCCGATCGTCCTGCTCGAGCGCCTCCAGCGGAGTGCCGGTCCTCCGATCGCTCCCGGTGTCGCCCCGGGAAACCGCTTTCTCGGGGCGTTTCTGCCCTATACGCCCCTCCATTACCTGCTCTTCGCCGACAGCCCTTATGACGCCCTGATCATGACCAGTGGGAACCAGAGTGACGAACCCATCGTGATGGCCAATGAATCGGCAAGAAGGCTGCTCGGCAGCATCGCCGATTTCTTTCTGCTCCATGACCGGGACATCTACCTGCGCTGCGATGATTCCGTGACCCGGGTGTTTCGTGAAAAGCCTTACCCCATTCGGCGCGCTCGCGGTTATGTGCCGGTCCCGGTGTTCCTGGCCGAAAGTATGCCCCCCGTCCTGGGGGTCGGCGCCGAATTGAAGAATACGATATGCCTCGTCCGAAATAACGAAGCCTTCCTGAGTCAGCACATCGGCGATCTGGAAAATCTGGAGACACTCCAGTCCTTCGAGCTGATCGTGTCCCATTTCAAGCGTATTCTGGAAACGGAACCGCAGGCCATCGTGCACGACCTCCACCCGGATTACCTAAGCACCCAGTGGGCGCTCCGCCAGGAAGGCCTGCCGCTGCTGGCGGTGCAACATCACCATGCCCACATCGCCTCCGTCATGGCGGAACGAAGGCTCTCGGGACCCGTCCTCGGCCTTGCCCTTGACGGCACCGGCTACGGTTCGGACGGCACCATCTGGGGCGGCGAGATCCTCCGCGTCGACGGCGACCGCTTCGATCGGCTCGGGCATTTCCGCCACGTGCCGCTTCCGGGGGGCGACAAAGCCATCAAAGAACCGTGGAGAACAGCCGTGAGCTACCTCTGGAGCCTGGACCCCCAAAATGCGGAACGGACTTTCGCCGATGTCCTTGGCCGGTGGCAATCCAAAAATGTCAAAATAGTTCTGGCAATGCTCGATCGCAGCCTGAACAGCCCGCTGACCTCGTCCTGCGGCAGGCTCTTCGATGCCGTTTCCGCCCTTGCCGGGGTGCGCGACGTGGTGACCTACGAGGGGCAGGCGGCCATCGAGCTCGAACAGGCCATCGAACCGGAGGAGGGAAGCTACACCGGTGACATCGCAAGGGATGAGGCCGGCTGGATCGTTGACCCTTTCCCCATGATCCGGGAAGTGGTCGAGGATGTCAGGCGCGGGCAGCCCTCCGGGTATCATTGCCGCCCGATTTCACAACGGCCTCGTGGCCCTGCTCTCCCGGATAGCCGAAAAGGCGGGCGTCGAGACGGGGCTTGAGCGGATCGCTCTGAGCGGGGGTGTTTTTCAGAACGTCTATCTGCTCGAACGCCTCGAAAGGGAACTCGAAAAGAGGGGTTTTGAGGTCTTGAGCCATCTGGAAGTTCCTGCCAACGACGCCTGCATATCGCTCGGACAGGCCTATATCGGCGGTCACTGGCTGAAGCGGCGGGCGGCTGCAACCTAGATTGTTGAGATCAGGGACCCTCTTTGACCACGAAGAGCACGAAGTCACGAAGTATTCTTCGTGTCCTTCGTGGTTTCAAGTAAGGTAAAAAAAGTGCAAGTTGCTTTTGGACGGCCTAACTGCTTGCACTCCGCCGATCGACTCATCTTTTGTGACAGAAGGCTGAAGATTTGGTAATTTAGGGTTGCGATGGAAGGATGGTGAGAAGCCCGTTAATAATGCGATGCAACCGAATAAGGGGGTGTAGATGAACGTCTTGGACCAAAAATTCGCCGAGTTTCAAAAACGTTCCGCTGATGAAAAGATCAAGCATTTCAAACGGAATGGGCATCTTTTCGACATGATCATCTCACAGCAGTTGGACCGCGAGATCCTCGAAGAAATCTACGAGATCACCAACGAGCTTCGAGGCAAGTCGAAGAGCAAGGCCGGGGCTCTTTACATGCAAAATCTGCTGCCCCACAAGCGGGCGATGCTCTTCTTTTCACAGCCCTCGTCGAGAACTTTTCTCTCGTTCATGAGTGCGTGCCACATTCTGGGCATGAGAACATCCGAAATTCGGGACCCCCGGGTTTCCTCCGAGGTTAAGGGCGAGACCTTCGATGACAGCTTGAGGACGTTTTCCTCCTACACCGACCTGATCATCATGCGGACGGGTCAAAAGGACATGGCGGAGAGGGCGGCCTGGCTGATGAATACCTACAGCAATCGTCCGGTCCCGGTCATCAACGGGGGTTCGGGGAGCGATCAGCACCCGACACAGGCGATCCTCGACATCTATACCCTGCAGCGGTCCTTTGAAGACCACGGCGGACTCGACGGCAAGACCATCCTCATGTGCGGGGACCTCAGACGCGGGCGCACGGTCAGGTCTCTGAGCCTCCTGATGAAGAATTTCCAGGATGTCAAGATCATCTATACGGCCCCCAAGCCCTTCCAGATGGAGCAGGATCTGCTCGATTTCCTGGAAGCCCACAAGATCCCTTACCTCATTGAAACGGAAAGCCTCGATAAGATGCTCCCCGAGGCCGACGCTATTTACATGACCCGAATTCAGGACGAGCACGATAAAGTTGCCGATGAATCGGCGAAGATCGACACCTCGAAGTTCAGGCTGGGACTGGAACAAATGGCCAAGGTCAAACCCCATGCCATCGTGATGCATCCTTTCCCCAGAAGAGATGAGATCGACGTCGCCATCGATGTGGATTTGAGGGCCATGTACTGGCGGCAGGAACGCAACGGCATGTGGACCAGGGCGGCGTTAATCGCGTACATCTTTGGAGTTCACAACAAGATATTGGAATATTAGAAAGGACGGGCAAGCGCCATCACGCACAAAAGGAGGGCGGGTTTTCCAACCCGCCCTCCTTTTCTTTATCCGTGGCTTAAATGAGGAGTACCGGCTGCTCCCGGATGGCCCCTAAAGATAGGGCTGTACAAGGGGCAGGATGGCCATGATCAGAGGGGCAATGGCCAGGGCGGGCAGGAGGTTGGCGAGGCGGATATCCTTGATTTCGAGAAGCTTGATCCCGATGCCGACGATGATCAAACCGCCCGTTGCGGTCATCTCCGTGATCATGGGATCGGTGAGCACCTGTGAGAGGGTGCTCGCGAAAAGCGAAATGCTCCCCTGGTAAAGCATGACGCTCAAGGCGGACAAGGCGACTCCCCAACCGAGGCTGGCCGCGAAGGCTATGGAGATAAAGCCGTCCAGCATGGCTTTCACCGCCAACAGCCGATAGTCGCCCAGGAGGCCGTCCTGAAGGGAGCCGAGGATGGCCATGGGCCCCACGCAGAAAACCAGGCTGGCGGTGACGAACCCTTCGCCGAAGCGGGAGCTCTGCTCTTTGGCCAGGTTTGCCTGCAGGAAGCTGCCGAACTTCTCCAGACCATCGGTGATGTCCAGGACTTCGCCGAGCAACCCACCGCTGATGAGGGCTCCCAGAACGACCAGGACGTTCTTGGTCTGGAGAGCCATCTGCAGGCCGATCAGGATAATGACGAGACCCAATACCTGAAGCACGGTAGTGCGGATCTTTTCCGGCAATCGCGAACCGATGGAAGCCCCGATGAAGCTGCCGACCAGGATTGCCCCCGTGTTGACAGCCGTCCCTAGCATCTTTCCGTCTTCCCGCAAGAGGTTTCATGACGATGGGGCCGGAGGTGGTCCGCTTTCCAGGTGGTTGAGGCGAAAGCCATATCAGTCGAGTTTTCTCAAGACTCACACATGCAGTGTTGTTCTCTCAAAAGGTTTCTCGTTCACCAGGGCCTGCAGGGTCTCCGGTCCCTGCCATTTGAGGATATGAACCCGCGGGACCTTCCCGTTCAGGGCCTCGAAGGCCGATTCCAGTTTGGCAATCATACCGCCCTTGATTTTTCCTTCGGCAATGAATCGCTGCGCGTCCTCCATAGAAAGGAGGGGGCGCAGTTCTCCGTCGATCTGAACGCCGGGAACATCGGTGAAGAAGAGCAGGTCCGTACACTCTGAGGCAATTGCCAGGGCCGCAGCGGCACTGTCCGCGTTGACGTTGTAGGTGCCGCCGTCCTCGCCGACGGATACGGGCGAAACCACGGGAACCTGCTGATTGGCGAGGCTTGACATAATCGGGGCCGGGTTGACCTTCTTGATTTCTCCGACGAAGCCGAAATCCTGCCCGCCCCGCTTCAAGGGCTCCACGAGCAGCAAAGAGTCGGTCTTTCCCGAGAGCCGCCCGCAGGAAACGCCGCCTTCCTCCAGATACCCGGCGATCCTCGCATTGACGTCTGTAAGCACCCTTTCGACAATGGCAACATCCTCCGCCCGAGTCACCCGAATACCGTCGACGAAGTGCGTGGGCCGCCCGGCCGCCTGCAGGGCCTGCGAAATCTCAGCCCCGCCCCCATGGACGATGATAAAATCCACGGCGTGATTCTCCTTGATGGCGCCGGCCAGTTCCATGAAACCCTTCCGGTCATCAAATGCCTTGCCCCCGATCTTCATCAACATCCTGCGCTTCATAGATGAATCCTTTTAAGAGTTCGGGAAGAAAAAAGCCTATTTATCGCACGCAATATCGGGAAATTCTCTTTGTAAGTCAAGAAACATCAGGAACTCGCTCCGTGGGTCCGTCCCCGCGACCCGGCGTCAGCACCCCTTGAGGCTTTTTTCTGAAAGGAGGCACTGATCACGGACCTTCGGGAGCGGAGGCCGACAATCAAGCATGAAAATCCATTTTCACAGGGACCGCTGACCGCGAACCACAGGCCGGAATTTTTCAAGTAACGGCGCCCGCCGGCTTTTGCTCCATTGTCGGCAACGGAGAGTTTGGTTATCTAATAAAGTTTCGCACTCCGCCCAATACCGGGTAATCGGTTGGGGTGAGGCCGGAGTGTTTTCGTTGATGGTCATGGACACAAACAAGGAAGCCTCTTCCATCATTGAGAAAAGGAGAAAGATAATGCCCAAAGTCGGATTGAACCATTGGGAGTTGCTCAAGGAAAAGGGATTTACCGCGCTGTGCGTCGATTGGAATGCGGATGGGAGTGAGATGATCTGCGAAATCATGATTGACCCGGGTTTTGGTGCACCTGAGTGTCTCTCCTGTCGGCAAGCCTATCGGAAGGATGAGAATGGAAAAATCGAGTATTTCCGATAAGGTGTTTCATCACGATTCTTGACTGTCCCCTCTTCTTCAGGTGACACTCACGCGCTTTTGACTCCGGTGTGAGGGCCCGTGATTACAGGGGAGCACGCCCATTAAAGAGAGGACGGTTATGCATTTACGTCAGGACCTGCGCAATTTAGCCATTATTGCCCACGTCGATCACGGCAAGACGACGCTGGTGGACGCCATGCTCTGGCAGAGCGGGGTCTTTCGGGAAAACGCCCAAGTTGCCGAACGGGTCATGGACAGCCTTGATCTCGAAAGGGAAAAAGGCATCACGATCATGGCCAAGAACACGGCCATTGTCTACAAAGGGGTCAAGATCAACATCGTCGACACCCCCGGGCACGCCGATTTCGGCGGTGAGGTCGAGCGCACGCTCAACATGGTCGACGGGGTGATGCTCCTGGTCGATGCCACCGAAGGCCCCCTTCCGCAGACCCGCTTCGTGCTCGGCAAGGCCCTGGCGCGCGGACTGCCCCCCATCGTGGTGATCAATAAGATCGACCGGCCCGACCGGCGCATCCAGGAGGTCCTGGACGAGGTCTACGATCTCTTCATCGATCTCGATGCCACGGAAGAGCAACTGGAGTTTCCGGTGCTCTACACGAACGCCAAGGCCGGAATCGCCCTCACCGACCCGGAAGGGCAGGGGAGGGGCCTGCTGCCGCTGTTCGAAGCCATCCTCACCTCCATTCCCGCTCCCGCCTATGATCCTGAAGCGCCGCTCCAATTTTTGGTCACCAACCTCCACCACAGCGACTACGTCGGCAGAATCGGGGTCGGTAAGGTCGTCAACGGCACGCTGCGCTATGGTCAGGGAGTGGCGCTCATCAAGGCGGACGGGGTCCCGCGCCGAGCCACCCTCAGTGTCGTCTACACCTACGAAGGACTTGAACGGGTGGAACGGGACGCGGTCGAAGCGGGCGATATTGCAGCCGTGGCGGGAGTGGACGACATCTTTATCGGGGACACTCTGGGCGACCTGGCGGACCCGCGTGCCTTGCCGGTCATCACCGTGGAAGAGCCGACCATGTCCATGGTCTTTTCGGTCAACACTTCTTCCCTGGCGGGCAAGGACGGGAGGTTCCTGACCTCGCGCCACATCAAGGAGCGCCTGGACAAGGAGCTCCTCTACAACGTGAGCATCCGGGTGGAGCAGGCGGAAAACCGGGATTCTTTCCGGGTGAGTGCCCGCGGCGAGCTGCAGTTGGCGGTGCTGGTGGAAACGATGCGCAGAGAGGGCTTCGAGCTCTCGCTTTCGAACCCCACGATCATCACCCGAAACCTCGACGGGCAGGTGTGCGAACCCATGGAACTGGCCGTGATCGATGTCCCGGAAAAATTCGTCGGGATTGTTACGGAAATGCTGAGCGGCCGGCGCGGCCAGCTGACCAAGATGATCAACAACGGCTTCGGGCGCGTGCGCCTCGAATTTGAAATCACTTCGCGGGGCTTGATCGGCTTTCGCAGCCAGTTTCTGACCGATACCCGCGGTACCGGGATTCTCAACACCATGCTGATTGGCCACAGAGCCGCATGCCGGCGAGATTGCCGGGCGGCCGAACGGGGTTATGGTCTCCGACCGCGAGGGGAAAGCGGTGACTTACGCGATCTTTCACCTGCAGCCGCGCGGGACCATTTTTGTCAACCCCGGCGATCCGGTCTACACGGGCATGATCGTCGGCGAAAACTCGCGTTCGGAAGACCTCTGGGTCAACATCACCAAGGAAAAGAAACTCACCAACATCAGGGCCTCGGGCTCCGACGAAGCCTTGCGCCTCATTCCGCCGCGTCAGTTTACCCTCGAACAGGCCATGGAATACATCAGCGACGATGAACTGGTGGAGGTGACCCCC
>CAWJQV010000041.1:0-19845 GCA_963844985.1 uncultured delta proteobacterium | reverse complement strand
TGACGCCCCGGCCCAAAGGTGCCTGCGGCGCGGCCTGCCCGGAAATGATCGCCGGCTGAGATTTCTTATGCTTATCCCATGTACTGAGCGTGATGGCCCCGCCGTTCGCGAGCCTCCTCTCGGTGGCGTCCTTGGTCTTCCTCCGGGACAGAGTCGTCCTGTCTTATTCCCCGATCCGTCTTGACAGGCACTCCAAGACAGGGTTTATATGAGTCTCCCTTTTGTTCTTCTGCCGGAAGGGGGCAAGGCGATTTATGCTTTGTTGAGCCCCGCCGGGTCGCAAGGTTAGGATAAAACATGTTCAGGCCAGTGATCGGGGTCCGCAAAGGGCCAAGACTGCACGCGGTCGCCATTTTCACCCATTGTGGCGGTGGCTGTAGTCATGAAGGTTGGTATGAATTTGACCGTGTGAGCGAATACCAGCGCGACCAGTGGCATAGCTTTAGAGCCATCGAGAAAGCCTGCCGCGGCTTGCCCTATGGGGAACTGGAAAAACTGAAGGAAAGCCTGGAGTCCTATCTCCAGTTCCGCAGGACCCTGGATGATTTTCAGGAACAGTTTTTTGGGACTTTTTGCCGGACCACCTGCTATGAGAGCAAGCTGAGCGCCTGCTGCGGCTTCGAAAGCATTTTTACCTTCTTTGCCGACCAGGTCATAACCTTTCTGCTTTCGACTCCGGAAGAACTCGAAACCCTTTTTCACAAGCTTGAACAGACGAACCAAACCGGACGGTGCGTATATCTCGGTGAGAGCGGCTGCATCTGGCGAGTCAGGCCCATTTCCTGTGCCATGTTCTTGTGCGAGCAGGCCAAACAGAACGTTTTCAGCGGCGGCAGCGACGCGGAAACGGCCTGGAAGGAACTCCGCGAGGCCGAGAAAGCCTACACCTACCCCATCCAACCCGTCCTCTTCGATGACCTTGAGAGGGTCTTTATCGATCTTGGCGTTGACTCACCGCACATGTACTTTCACAAGAGCCCCGGACTGTTGCGACTCAAAGCCCGGTCAGGCCTCGGGAAGCGGCCTCCGAGACGGCCTCATGGTGAGGAGTCGCACAATGATAAAACACCTTTATGATTACGAATTGTTTTTTGGACGATTCTCAATTCGTCAAAACCATTCACAAGCATCGGAGGTAATGCACAATGATCGGTGAATCCTTGATGCAGAGAATCTACGAAGGGGCATTTCCCAAGGACCTGTTTGACTCCTTTGCGCCCTTCCCTCACTCGGAAAAGGCTGATCGGGTCATTGAAGGTTACCGGCAGCTCCTGCAGGAATTCCCTCCGGAGGCCCTTGAAGCGGAGGGACGTCTCCCTCCGGAGATGCTGCAGGAGATGGCCGGGATCGGTCTGTTTGGACTTTCGATCCCGGTCGCCTATGGCGGTCTTGGCTTCGACACCCGGGAATACATGCGGGTGGTCGAAGGAATGGTGGCGCCTGGACATGGCCGCCGCTCTCGCTTCCCTCGCCCATCTGGCCATCGGGGTGAAGGGCATCGAACTCTTCGGTGATGAGGCTCAGAAGCAGAAGTATCTCATCCCCGCCGCGTCCGGAAAGATGATCTTCTCCTACGCCCTCACCGAACCGAGAATCGGCTCCGACGCCCAGCACATCGAAACCAGAGCGGAACGGTCGCCCGACGGTCAACACTACCTGCTGAACGGACAAAAAACCTATATCACCAATGCCAATTACGCGGGGGCGCTCACCGTATTCGCCCAAATGGACCCGACCCGCCCGGGATTCATGGGGGCCTTCATCGTGGAAACGGGATGGACCGGGGTGAAGATCGGCAAGGACATGCCGAAGATGGGCCTCAAAGCCAGCTCTACCGCGGCGATTCAATTTCGGGAGGTGAAGGTTCCTGCGGAAAATCTCCTGGGAAAACCGGGGGATGGCTTCAAGATTGCCATGACCATCCTCAACTTCGGCAGACTTGCCCTTGGCGCTGCATCGGCGGGCATGATGCGCCAGTCGCTGGAAGACATGCGCAAACGGGCGTCATCGCGGGTCCAGTTTGGCGTTCCCATAAGGAATTTTCCTTTGATCCGGGAAAAACTCGCCAAGGCCGAAGTCAACCGCTTCACCTGTGCCGCCATTAACGATTTCACGGCTGCCCTGCTGCAGCGGGCCCCGACGAGCAACCTGGCCGCAGAAACCTCTCATTGCAAACTTTTCGGCACCACCCGCGCCTGGGAAACCCTCTACGATGCCTTCCAGGTGGCGGGAGGCTCCGCCTATCTGGCCACCAATCCCATACGAAAAGCGCCTGCGGGACTTTCGAGTCGCCACCGTATTTGAAGGCACCACGGAAATCCACTCGATTTATCCCGCTCTTTCCGCGCTGCGGACTTTGAGCAAACACACCAGGGAGATGAAGGAAAAGAAGATCTTCCGTCATCCGCTTCTTCTTGACGAGCCTGTTCCGCAGAAGTCAATGGCCGTTGCAGTTCAAGGACAAGACTCTGAAGAAAGCGTCCAGGCTTGCCCGAGCCAACGCCAACACCATCAGGAGGATGCTGCTTCTGGCGGCGATGGTTTATGGGAAGAAAGCGTCGGAACAACAATTCCTGCTCCGCAGAATCACCACCTTGAGTCTCTATCTTTTCGGACTGCTGGCACTGCTGGCGAAGCTGGCAGCGGAAGAAAAAGCAGGGCCTGCTCAAGAAAGAAGAACCTTCTTCTGCTCCAGTATTTCTTGGAGGAGGCGAAAGAGGCCAGGAAGAAGAACCGGAGGCTTTTCGATTCCAGAAAGGAGCGGTTGAGCATCACCATTCCGCAATCCCTATAGGAACGGTAATGACCTGAAGGGCTGTCCAGATGCCGGCCCTTTCACCGAAAAGGCTGCCCTCGTTTAGACCGATGTGCCTCAGTCTTCCAGAGGACGGAGGCAATCCTGGGGAAAGCGATGCGTCCCCTTCTCATCCAGGCTGACCTCGATCAGTGCTTCCGGGTCATTCTTGGAGATATCCGGATCGGTGATGATTCCGTGCATGCCGATGTATTTGTTCATGTACTCCTGCCAGCTTTCATCATCCGACTTCCGGTATATCTCTATCTTCTGCCCTCGGCGAAACGGCATTTCTTCCCTCCCATAATCTCAGCCAGCCGATTCCCCCCTTTCAAAGGGGGAACCTTAGCCAGCCATAACCGGCAACTTGTTTCTCCCGACCCTGCTAGCCGGGCGGCAGGTTATCGGATTGGCGGGCCGCCCGGTGCCGCCTTGCGCAATCGACACAGAGCGTCCGTCCCTCCATCGGCAGACCGGCTTTGCTCACACGCTCGGAGATGAAATTGCGATATCTCGCTGTTCCCACCACCACGCCGCACGCTTCACATCGCTCAAGACCGAGACGGTTCAAAGTGGTTCCGCACAGCGACAGAGATCTCTCCCCTTCCTGATCCTGCATGACCATGGCTTCATTGGGGCAGTTGGCAGCACAGGCCCCGCAGGCAATGCATCTTTCCGCGGTGACTCTGAGGTCGCTGGCAACCGGGTGATCGAAATCCAGATAACCCAACTGCAGGGCATTCACGCCCATCAGGTCGCGGCAGATTTCCACGCAGCGACCGCAGCGGCGGCATATGTCGCACCGGAGGCATCTTCTGGCTTCTTCCCGCACGGCATTCTCAGGGTAGCCCAGTTCCACCTGCTGAAAGGTGATTCGCCGGCGATCGGTGTTGAGCAGCGGCATTTCCGGGCGTTTGAGGACCATTTTGGTGGGGGCCGGGACTTCGATGCATTCCAGGCGGCGGCGCCGCACCGGCACCGGCGGCATTTCCGGCTGCGGGTATGCCCTGCAGGTGGCGGTCCAAAGCCTCAGCGGCCCTTTTCCCTCCCCCTATGGCTTCCACTACCGTCGCCGGTCCGGAAACCGCGTCGCCGGCCGCAAACAACCCGGCAACCGAGGTCTCCATGGTAATATTGTTGGCCATGATCGTCTGCCGCTTGGACCATTTGAGCTCCTCAACAGGAACCAGGCTTTCGGTCTCGACCGTTTGACCGATGGCCGGAATCACCGCATCCACCTCCAGGAGATGGTCACTGCCCTCGACCGGGACCGGACGCCTCCGGCCCCGCTCGTCGGGCTGCCCCAGTTCGGCTCTGAGGCAGAGCAGGCCGGTCACTTTTCCGTCGACTCCCACGACTTCCTTGGGAACGGTAAGAAAACGGAGCGTCACGCCCTCCTCTTCCGCCTGGTGAATTTCTTCCACATGAGCGGGCATTTCCGAGCGGGACCTGCGGTAGACCAGCACAACCTGCTCACAACCCAGTCGAATACAGGAGCGAGCGGCATCGATAGCCACATTGCCGCCGCCGACGACGGCCACCCTCTTTCCGGGGGAGCGCCGGTCGCCGAGGGCCACGCGGCGCAGGAAACCGACCGCGTTGATGACCTGCGGATACTTGTCCTCCCCTGGAATCATCAGCTTCAAGCTGCCGTGCGCCCCGATGGCGAAGAGAAAAGCCTCGAATCCTTCGGCCCGCAATTGGTCTACGGTCACGTCGACGCCGAGGCGGGTATTGAGCCGTATCTCCACCCCCAGGTCCGTAATCATGGCAACTTCCCGGTCGATGACTTCCCGCGGGAGCCGATAGCGGGGAATCCCCACCATCATCATCCCCCCCGCCACCGGCAGGGCTTCGATCACCGTCACGCCATATCCCTTGAGCGCGAGAAAGTAGGCCGCGGTCAAGCCTGCGGGGCCGGCGCCGATGATCGCCACTTTGCGGCCGTTGTCGGGAGCCTTCGTCGGATTGCGATAAGTCCCCTCCGACATGGCCCGTTCCGCGGCAAAGCCTTTGAGGAATTTGATGGAGACGGATTCATCGATACGTCCCCGCACGCACATCAGTTCACAAGGATTGGTGCACACCAGGCCGCATACCCACGGGAAAGGGTTGCTTTCCCGGATCAGGTCGACCGCCTCGGCATCCCTCCCCAGGCCGATCAAAGTCAGGTAACTCGGCACGTCGATTCCCGCCGGGCAGGCGATCTGACAGGGAGCCGGAGCAAGCCTGACACAGTCGCCGCTGGGGCAGATACACGTCTCTATGTGGCTGGTAAAAACCTCCCGGTGCTGCTCCAGCAACCGGGACATTGTCTCGCCGGTTTCCACGCAGCCGCCGTCCGCACTATCCTCAACGAGCTCCCGGGCAAGCTTGCGCATGGCCTCGTAGTGCCCGGAGCCACCCCGGCCCGAGGACACGTCCTCAAGGAGTTGGAGAAGCTCTTCGGCCCGGCGGCGGCAGCGAGGCTCCGTCAGCCTCCCGGACGCCAGAGTCTCGGCCAGCTCCCGGACGGCGCCGGCAACCTCACAGTGTGGAGTCGTCATAAGGTCTTTCTTTCATGCGATGATGCTATTCGAAAGTCGCCATGGCCTTGGCGTAACGTTCGCGCCTGACCGGGGGGATTTCCTCCGGCTTGCCGAAATGCAGGCAGTGAGAGGTGCAAATGGTTGCGCACGCGGGCTTCAGCCCGGCGTCGACCCGGTCCTTGCAGTAGTCGCACTTGACCACTTTCCGGGCTTCCGCGCTCCACTGCGGCGCCCCCCAGGGACAGGCGGACATGCAGCTCTTGCACCCCACACAGAGGCTTTCTTCGACAAACACGATGCCGTCCTTTTCCCTCTTCTGCATGGCCCCGGTCGGGCAGGCGGCCACGCACCAGGGATTCTCGCAGTGGAAGCAGGGCATGAAGGTGTAGGCCGCACGAGGCAGGTCGCCCACCATTTTGGGCCCGACGGTAATAACCTGGCACAGCCTGGGACCGACCGGGAGCCCTTTGTTGCTCTTGCAGGCCACTTCACACGAATGACACCCGATGCATTTTCCGGCATCCTGAAACAAGTAATATACGCTCATCTCACATTCTCCAAACGCTGACCGCGAAGGACTACGCGGCCTTTACGGAAACAAAGGTATCATGGAGCGCGGGACTGCCGCCGATTCTATCCGACACGTTCGCCGCCAGAAGACTGTCCGACAATCCCTGGTGGAAGCACCGCGTCGCCATCCGGGCCTCATGGCCGAAGCCGTGGAGCATGAACACCGCCTCGGGATGGATATAATCGGTCACGAATGCGCGGATGAAGCCGGCGCCCCGGGGGGACGTCACCTCAACGCGCATGCCGTTGCTGATCCCCAACTGGGCTGCGCGAGTCGAGTTGATCCACAGCACGTTCTCCGGGGTGATTTCCTTGAGATAGGGGTTGTTCTGGGTTGAGACATGTGTGTGAATGGCACAGCGACCCACCGTGAGACGGAAATTCTCCGCTTCGGGGCGCGGCAGCGGCTCGTAGGCCGGGAATGAGGCGAACCCGGCGCCCTCCAGCAGGGATGAAACAAACTCGATCTTTCCCGAGGGCGTCTTGAACTTGAGCCCCTCCTTCCGCTCCCAGAACATCTGCTGGTTGGCATAAGAGACGAAGCCCCTGGCGGCAAAATCCTCCAGCGTGAATCCGGTGCCCTCCAATTGCCATTCGACCAGCTCTTCCATGGTTTCAAAGGGAAAGTATCCTGCCAATACCCATACGCCCGGCAATCCGCTTCAGAATTATGGAAGCCGGTTTGGTGTCGTAGCGCGGCGCCACCGCCTGCGAGCGCAAAAACAGCTGCGGTTTCAGGCCGTCGGCCTGCTGCACGCAGTCGGTGCGTTCCAGGTAGATGGATTCCGGCAGCACCACATCCGAGTACCAGGCGATATCGCTGAAGTTGATATCGATGGAAACGATGAGTTCCAGCTTATCCAGGGCCTGCCTGGTGAGGTTGGAGTCGGGGATCGACATCAGCGGGTCGAACCGATTGGCAATGAACGCCTTGATCGGGTAGGGATCTTCATTCAAAATCGCATGGGGCAGCATCTGCGCCACGCCGTGGTTGGGGTCGGGGAGAGGAAGCTCCGCCGTGCCCACTTTGTCGAAGCGGGGCATGGCCGGTTTCGGAAGGTCCTGCTCCGTGAGCTTGCGGATCGGCTTTCGGCCTACTTCGCCGGGGCCCTTCTTGAAGAACAACCCGCCCGGGGCTTCGATGCTGCCCATCAAGGCATTGAGCATCAGGATCGAGCGGCGCAGATAGATCTCGTTGGTGTGGCTGGCCCCGCGGTAACCCATATGAAAAATGACCGCAGGCTTGTCGCGGCTGACTTCCCTGACCAGCGCGACCATCTCTTCCGCGGGAATCCCCGTTTCGGCCTCCGCCCATTCGGGCGTGTAAGGGCGTACGAAATCTTCGAGCTGAGCAAGCCCCAGGACCCAGCGATCGACAAAGGCGGCATCGTAAAGGCGTTCTTTGAGAACGACATGAATCAGGGCGTAATTGAGGGCAAGGTCGGCGCCCGGCCGAATCATCCAGTAGCGGTCGGCCTTGGTGGCGGTGACGCTTACCCGGGGATCGATATAGGTCACCTTGGCGCCCTTCTCCATGGCCTCCAGCAAGGCATTCACCGCCTTGACCTCGATGGCCTCAAAGAGGTTGCGCCCGTAGAGGATGATGTGCCTGCTGTTCTTGAGGTCGGCGCCGACCTGGGCGTCGGTGTGGCCGAAAAGAGAGCGGCACGCCGTGTTCACCGAGCCTTTGCAGAGGGCATCGTGAGTGAAGTGATTGGGGGACTGGATGGCACGCATGAAGGCTTTGCTCACATGAGTGCTCAGATTGGTCCGCTCTCCCAACAGGACGCTGTGGGCCCCATGCTCTGCAATGATCGCCTTGAGCTTGTCCGCCACGAAGTCGAGAGCTTCATCCCAGGTCGCTTTCCTCCAACTGCCCGAACCCCGCGGTCCGGTTCGCAGCAGAGGGGTCTGGAGGCGCTCGGAGTCGTTCAGGAGGGCAATTCCCGCAGCACCCCGCGGGCAGAGGCTCCCCTCTATTCCCGGAACGTGCGGACTCCCTTCAATCCAGCGGACCTGGCCGTTCTCCGTGGTGACCTTGATCGGGCAACGCACCGAACACATGAAACACAGACTGTAGACATCTCTTTTCATACATCTATTCCTGTCGTTTTCGTTTGTTCCTTGACTGAGTCTCCGTCGGTCGCCGTCCGGCAACTGATCGCCCTCGCCGGGGCCTACCTTCCCAACCCCTCGTTGCGAAGTGTAATCGGTCCGGAATTCGAACTCAACACATCCTCCACATTTGTTTCCAGTTCGTCGATCTCTATCGGCTTGATCAGGTACTTCGCCGCCCCGAGACCCAGGGCTTCACGGGCGCTTTCGGCAGAGGGGTAGGCCGTGAGAATGACCGCTTTGGCACCCGGGTCTTGCTTGCGAATGAGCCTGAGCAAGACCATCCCGTCCATGCCGGGCAATTTGAGGTCCAGCACGGTGAGGTCGGGCCTGTGGCGCTCAAGCCACGAGAGTGCCCTCCGCCCATCCGTGAAGGTCACCACCTCGTGCCCCTTGGCTGAAAGGATGCGATGCACCATGGTGCATGCATCCTGCTCATCATCGACCACCAAAATAAGCGCCATCCGGCCGTCTCCGCACTCAGATCGGGATGGAAAACCCGAGCTGTACCTGTCTTGATCCGGACCCCCCCGTGCTTGAATTCAGACTGCCGGGATGGGGTCTCATTCCCTCCCGAAGAGTGCTGAAATCCTTGCCCCTGCAGGCGGGCGCAGAGCACCCCGGTTGTTTAACGCGACGGTTGGGTTTCCGGACGGATTCTTTCTTAGGCAATTTTCGTACCACGCTGAATCATTACCAAAATTGGAGGGATTTCATGGGAAGGGGGGTGTTTTTTGGGCTCTAAGCGCAATAATTCATTGGCACTGCACTTTTTTTATTGCACCAACCCCGTTTGATGTCGCCAGTTAACCCGAACGACCCGGCGCATCAACGCAAGCTTATTTACATGAATTGTCAAAGGTTTAAGAGCACAACCGTCGTCACCTCCGCGAAGCATGTCGCCGCAGGCTTTAGATAGTTGCCATCCGGAAAGGCCCCGAATTTCTCCTCCCCCTCGATGGGGGAGGCTGGGTGGGGGTGAAAAGGGATGTGATTGCCGACACTTGACCAACCCCCTCCCCTGCCCCTCCCGCCAAGGGAGGGGTTTCCGGATGGGAACTAGATAGAGAGCCGGATACCCCTCGGGCTATTTCCATGGATTCCGCCTGTGCGGGAATGACGACGGGTGAGCCGGCATGACTTCTTGAATAAGGCCACTCGATCACTGAGCCACTAGCCACTATTTTCCAGCCAACTGGCATGAAGCTTGCTCTAAAGCTATTCGCGATGTGAACGCTTCGGACCGGGTGGACGGTGCAAGATTTGAGAATTGGTGTTCTTGGGTTTGGTTCGGGTTTCCGGCAAGCAGTCAAACAAAAGGAACCATAAAGGGCCTTGCGGATGGACCCGGACCCGGGAATTTGCGTGCTGTTTGAGGGTGTTTCAATAATAATCACCGTGTTTTTTGCCCAAGTTTAAGGAGGTAGTTCGATGAAAGTAAGGATGAAATGGACCCTCGGTGTGATGGTCGTGATTGCCCTGGCCGTCTCCCCTCTCCTGCCGGCTTTGCCGGCCGGTGCCCAGGCGCCGGCAAGCGCACCCGCGCAGGCGGCGGCGGAAAAACCCCCGGTGGTAGGGAGTGACCTGGGCCTGGCGGGGAAAATCGGCGCAGCAATCAAAGATGCTCCAATGGGTAAGGGGAAAGGACAAATCGACCCCAACGCTCCGAAAGGTGTTTTCGGTATTCCCGGTGCGCCCCAGGTGAACTATATCCTGGCCATTTTCTGGGCCATTTGGGTGGGGTGGATCTTCTCTACCGTCGGCGCTTTCGGCGGCATTATGGCGGGCGTGGGTCACATGAGCGTGTACGGGCTCGGGGACTATGCCCGGACTTTCAAGGACACCTCTCCGGCCCTGAATAAGACGCTCACCGACAGTATCCGCACCTCGAACCAGTGGCTGGTGGGTCTTTCGGCCGTATTGAGCGTCATCAACTATTTGAAATCCAAGCGCATGTCCTGGCCGCTCGGCCTCGCCCTCGGCGCCGGTTCCATCGTCGGCGCCTTCACCGCAGCCTCCCTCACCGGCGGCAAGGTCACCTTCAGCCAGTATCAGGGCTGGTTTGGCTTCTTCGTTCTGGTGGTGGCGGGGTTTCCTCTTTTACGAAACCACCCCCCGGGGCCAGGCCAGCAAGAAGGCGGCCAAGGCGGCAACCCAGGCCTTCGAACAGGCCGTGAAGGAAAAGGGAGACACCTGTGCTCTGGGCGTCTGCGCCAAGGATTGGGGACTCACCAAATCGACCTTCACCTTCTTCGGCTCCGAGTTCAGCTTCAACCCCATTCTGGCATTCCTCGGCGGTTTGGTCATTGCGGCCATCTCGGCCTTCATCGGGGTCGGCGGCGGCTTTCTGTATGTACCCTATTTGACAACTTTCGTGGGACTGCCCATGTACATCGTGGCCGGCACTTCGGCCCTGGCGGTGTTCATCAGCATGATCACCAGCATCACCACCTATATCCAGCTCGCCGGGGCGGGCATGGATTGGGGGCTGGTCGGCATCCAGCTGGCGGGAGTTTTCATCGGCTCCATGATCGGCCCGCGAACCCAGAAGTACATTCCGGACATCTGGCTGAAACGCCTGTTCATCATTTTGGCCCTCTATGTCGGGATCGGCTACTTCAGCAAAGGCTTTTTCGGTCAGGCGTGGGTACCCATATAAGAAGCTCATCCGTGCCCGGTCCGGCGACCGGCGGCCCGGGCACACCCTCTCGATTCGGAACAGGTGAATGATCATGCTGGAATCTTTTGACATCGTTTTGATCAGCTTTTACCAGGTGACCGGCAATCCCCTGGTGGACTACTTCATCGGCACCTTCCTCCTGGCTCTGCTGTCGGTCCTGGTGGGACAAGCCACGCTGGCCGTGGTCTTTCGCGCCAACCGGAACCACCTCGAAGATCTCGACGGCCGTCTTGCGACCCTTAACCGCCTCACCGCCAGCGCCATGGAAATGGGCGACAAGTCCAGCTACAAGTCTCTCAACAAGGAGGCAAACGACACCTACGGACACGTTTTCTTCAACCGCTTCGGCCTCTCGGCGGCCTCCCTCTGGCCGGTATTTTTCGCCCTGGCGTGGATGCAGGAACGCTTCATCGACATCACCGTCCCGGTCCCCTGGCTCGGTCTCGAGGCCAATTACTTTGTGGTGTTTCTTCTCCTCTACATCGCAGCCACCATCCTGTTCCGGCGAGCCAAAAGACGCCTCGCCGGGATTGTCAAGGACACGGCACAACAACAGGAGCCCGAAATCCGTCGGCCATGCCGGCGGAATCGGGGAACCACGCAATTCTCCCGGATTCCGGTTTCCTATGAAGGTCCACCCGTTATCCCGACGGAAGCCGGGATAACGGGTGTTTTTCTCGATTCTGGCTTCCGCCGGAATGACGAGGACATGGCTCGGATGACTTTCATTGTTCGTCGTGACACCCCGGGTCATGGCGGTCCACCGGAATGATCCCCCCTGATCTGAGCCGCCTGCCCCAAAGCGCGCAGGCGCCATCGCACGCAGCAGGCGCTTCCTCCCCAGCCTGATTCCCATGTTAGTTTTTTTCGTTAACACCACGTAGCGGCTCAAGCGAACCGGACCCGCACCACACCCTGGCTCCCGGCCTCATATTCCCGGTTGTTTTCGCCTCAGTTATCGTTTAGGTTCAAGGAAAGGCGCGTGAGTGCAGGCAGAAAGACGGCATCCAGGTTCAGCGAAAGATAAATATTGAGGATTCGCGATGGCCGAACACTTTACTCTCGATCAGATCAAAGAAACCAACGAGCTACAGCGAAGGTACTTCAACGACAACGTAGACCTTTTCGAACCTCCCCTGCCGCGGGGGGTGCCCGAGCGTCTGAAGGCCACGGTAAGAGCGAGCGGTATTCAACCCGGAGATAAAGTCCTGGATGTAGGAACCGGCACCGGGATTCTCATCTCCTTTATTTTGAAGCATCATCCTTCCGAGATCCACGCTTGTGACCTTGCGGAAAAGATGCTTGAGTGCGTAAAGCATAAGTTCCCGGGCGTGTTGACTCATCTGTCTGATATCGGCGAACTGCCGCTGCCGGAAAACAGTCTGGATATTGCCTTTATCAACGGTTGTTTTTCCAATATCATGGATAAATCGAGAAGCCTGGACAACCTCTATCGTCTGTTGCGGCCAAAAGGCAGATTGGTCATCAGCCATCCTCTGGGCAGAGATTTTATCGTCGAACTGAAGAAAAGCGCACCATTTCATCTGGATTTGCTGCCCTCCGAAGCCGAAGCAAGGCAATTGCTTGAAGCGCATGGCTTTGAGATCATGGAATTCAGAGACGAAGCGTTTTTTTACCTCGTTGTCGCCAAAACCGGGAAGCAGGAAACAGACAGCTCCACGGCAGGGCGCGCGCCGGATGGAACCCAGAGTCAGCCATGAGCACAGGCCCGGTGGAGTGGTCGAGTAACATCACCTTTCCGAAATCCATTCAAACCTTCACCCTATTTCTTCTTCTTCTTTTCCTGTTTGGCCAGCTTCTTTTCTTTAGCGGTTTTCTGAGGCTTCTTCTTCTCGGATTTCTTTGCATCTTCTGATTTGGACATGTGGTTTCCCTCCCTTATGTAAGCTCAAGATTTTACTCGCTGCCCGCTGCTCGCCGGCACTATGCTGGTCACTGCTTCCCACGGGTCGACCGTGTCGCCTGGTCCGGACCGACCCGACGATCCGGACCCTATCCGACAACGCGTTACCACTTCATAAATGGCGGCGGACTCAGCTTCATTATTGCACGGGTGCAAAGCAAAACAGAAATGAATCATGCGATAGACGTGGTTTTTATAACCCGGATAATCCTTCCCGATTTCCTCTTTCCATTGGTCCAATATTTCTTCCAATAAGGGGATGCGCTCGTCCTTTTCCATGATGAGTTCCTATTCTCACTCATGACTTTGCCTTTCAGCGGTGCGCCGTCCGCGGCGGGTCCGCTGCAAATGTCGGGCGAGCGCGGACTGCGTCTCCGGACCCTGAGCCGGGATCTCATGCCACCGCCCCGGCAGGGCTAGCCGCGCCGTGCCGTGATGGTACGCCCGTCGCCGGTGTGCAGAATGAGCGCACCATCGGGACTCAGCGTAAACCGTTGCAGGCTGCTCAAGAGATCGAGAAATAAGGCTTCCTGGCGCATCAGCGCCGGAGCACACGCCATTCTCGTCGTAGCGACCTTGGTAACGATGAGCCCCTCACCCGTCAAGGTGTAGCCCCCCGTATAGGTGTTGCAGGACGCGCGGCCCGAGATGCGCCCATCCGTCCCGAAGTTGAGCGTCGCTCTCGAACGATCGATGATGCCGGTCCGGTTGAGATCCTCCACCACCCATTCGGCACCCTGCAGCAGGGCTGGCGGGGTCCCCGCCGCACCCGTTCATCTGCTTGCCGTCCAAGACGACGGCGACCCCGTACGGATAGGGCATGCCCGTCATTGTGTCGGCACAGGGTCGATCGAAGATGGTCACCGTCACCTCATGGCTGCCGGTTCCGGTCACATATCGCCTGAAGGCGGCCCCGGTCTCGGCAGTCGGCGTCGGCGCTTCGATCCGCGTTTGCCCGTAGTCGGCCGACAACGTCATCATGGTGTCGGTGATCTCGAGCTGCCAGGCAGGTTCGTTGCCCCACGCACGGAACGCTTCCGGGTCGGTTTTCACCGGCGTGCATTCGGGCAGGGGCTGTCCTCGAAGAACCAGCATCCCCCGGTCGCCCTTGGACCAAAAGGTCGTCGTCGGATCGTCAACCGCCGCATATTTCGCCCCTGACGCGGCCGCCACGGGGCCCATGTCGAAGGTCTCCCCGCCGAGTGTCAGCCGAAGCCTGTCCTTCGCGTATTCGACGGCAATGTCTCGGCTGCCGCAGCGCAGTACGGCAGGAAACGCTCCCTCCCGGCCGGGCACGCTGTTCATGCCTGCCCGGTCGGCCCTTGCCGCGAAAACGGCGGCCAACGCCCCCGCGGCGGTGCGAAGCTCCAGTCGGCTCCCGTCCAGGCGATAAGTGGCAGCCGTTTCCAGCGCCTTCAGATACTGCGCTTCCTGTTCCATGACGCCGGCCGGATGAGCACACCTCTTGAACGTGGTCGCCGCCGGACCGATGGCGATGCCCTTGCCGGATGTCTCATACCTGGCGGTGTAGGTGTTGCAGCCGGCCGAACCGCCGAGTGTGCCGTCGCTCTGGAAGACGGCCGTCAGCTCCGATGCCGCGACGACACTGACCACGGCTTGTTTGCCGTTGTTGTAGCCCGTCACGAGCCACGACGTTCCGCCAAGTTCGCTGCTCTGCGCCTCAAAAACCGCCATCTCCTTGCCGTCCGCAGCCAGCAGGACCAAGCTTCGGGTCTCGCGCCGGTACCCGCTCGCTTCGCTCAGCGCGCGCATGAACGCCGCCGCCTGCTGCATGACCGGTTCCGGGCAGGCCATATTTGTGGTGACGATCTCTTCGCCGACTTTGAACCGGCCATCCCCGGCGGTATAGGAAGCGCTGTACCGGTTGCAGCCATCGGTGCCGTGGACCCTGCCATTTTCGAAATGAATCGTCACCTGGCTGCCGGGCAGAAGCGGTTGCTTGTCGAGGCCTGACAGAGACCAGCTCGTGCCATCCAAGGTGTTGGCATCGTTCGACAGGTTAGCCGACGCAGAGGCATCCGTTATGGGACCGGCAAACAGTGCCAACACCGCCAAAATTATCCAAGGCTGCATACCTCTCTCCTCACTCAGCTGTGTCGTGTTCTGGCGCCGGCTCAATTAGGCCTCACCGGGATTGGTATTCAGTCGATCCATTCCGCGAAAACGGGCGCCGTGCGAACGGTGATCAGGGCCCCTGCTTTTCCAGATGCTCGAAGAGGATGCGGCGCACTTCTTCTATGGCCTGAGGTTCCGACTGGGCTGAATGGCCCGATTCAACCACCAGCTCCGAATCGACCCCCTCGATGTGGGCGCTGCTGTAGTCGACGACCCCGTCGTTCCACTTTGTCCTGGGTTTTTCCGGGTTTTTCACGGCAATGACCGAATGGGCATGCACGCCGTCAGCAATGGGCAGCGACGACAGGGTTTTGATAAACTGACTATTGGGATCCATCTGATCGGTGCTTTTCGGGATATTCTTGAGGGAGCGCATTTTCACCGCCTGAGGGTTAAAGGCCAACACTTCGCCCAGGGGAGACAGGATCTGAAAAGGGAGGGAAATGAGCATGCCGGTGAGGCGTCCGATCCAGCCCCCGGAGACAAAGCTCCCGCCGTGGGGTGTGGAGACAAAAATCACGCGCTTCACACTGGGCAGCGGTTTGAAGAAAAGGCTCCGCCGCAGCAGCTCCCGCGTTTCAGCGGAAACCTCAACCTGTTCGATGGGAACCGAAAACGCATTATCCCAGAAGAGCGTTCCGCTGTCCACGACGGTGAGTTTGGTCAGGAGCCCCCCCTGACTGTGACCGATGACCACCATCCGGTTGAGTGCGGGGTCTTTCCCCTCCGGATCCAGTTCAGCCGCCGCCTTTTTGAGGCCGTCGGCCAGGAGGCCGGCCGAATAAACGATGGGGTTCCCGGTATTGTAAGTGAAGGCCCAGAACTGATAGCGCCCCCGCAGCCTTGGGTCGTTTTGCAGTTCGTTCAAGAGTTCGGCCCATCGGGCGGGGCTCGAAGCCGTCCCATGGACCAGCACCACCGGGATGCGGCCCGGCCGGTAGGGCTCCATGTAAAACAACCCGTCCGGCGCACTGGCCTTGTCCTTGATGATCCGGAAGTCGCCGGAAAAAAGCGCCGTCAACTCGAGGTCATACATGTGCGAACCCTCGAGGGTGTAGGCCAGGGCCGAGCTCTCTTCATATTCGAGCGGTACCGTGCGGCCGTTGATGGTGACGGAGGTGGCATCTTCCGAGGAGTACAGTTCCAGCCGCCCCTGCATGCGGCCGCTCCGCAGACCCCCTTCAACATCCTCCAGCCGCAGAAAGGCCGTGACCGCGACCTTGATGTTGGGCGGCACCCGCAAGTAAGCGGGTATCTTCCAGCCCTCGATAGGTTCAAGACTTGCCGCCAGGGGAGCCCCGATTCCGGGCCATCGGTAGCGGTTCCGCATTCCCCGAACATCGAGCTTGGCCGCCTGGACGAAGTCTACCAATCGATAATTTCCCCAAAGGAAATCACCCGGCTCAGTGGTGATGGTGATTTCACCGAACGGAAGGGAATAGTTGAGCTGGTCGATCTGGACAGTCTCTTTGTCGGCGCCGGAAAGCGCCTCGGCCAGGCTCCGGTTGTAGAGGTCCATTGCCAGGCGCAAGCGAGGATCGGAGCGGCCCGGCGCGGTTCGCTCGTCGGCCGGGAACAGAAAAGCGTAAGCATAGATGGCGGAGGCGAGGTAGTAGGTCTTCGGTCCTTTTTGGGATGCATAGGCAAAGGACAGCTCGGCGAGGGCAAAAAATCGGTCGGACTCGCTTGCCGCAGGCAGACTCTGGTGCAGCGATGCCAGGACCTCAGTCGGTTCCTTTTGAAACCGCTCCAGGAGGCCGGCTCGATTCAGGATCTGCATCGTCGGGGCACTGAATTCCTCACTTGACAGGATATTGGCGGTAAGAGTCCGCTGCACTTCCTTGGGATCCAGATGGCGCACTCCGACGGGCGTCGCACACCCCGTCACCAAGATGACCAGGATAAAGAACGGAACCGCCCGCAGCACGCTCATTGGACAGGAAATGCGCGATGATCGCCTCATGATGGCCTCTCCATAATTAGTTCTTTCTAAAGAAACTTGAAAACCGGTCATAGAGCCGCTTGTCGTAGCAGCAGTCGAAACCCTGCTGCTTCAGTTCCCACTCCAGGTCCCAGTGGACCCGTTCGCGTCCCCGACCCCGTTCGCCGTTGCCCGGTTCAGGAAGTTTTCGAAAGAATCTCAGCCGCCCATTGGTTGAGACTCATTCCATGGGCTTCAGCCATCATTGCGGCATGGGCATGCACTTCAGGAGGGACCCGTAACATGAGCTTCCCCGAATAAGGCTTTTGCGGCGCCCGGCCAAGCTTTTCACATGTTGCGAGATAGTCGTCCACCGCCTCTTCAAAGGCTGTTCGCAACTCCTTTACGGACTCGGCATGAAAACCAATGACGTCTCTAATTCCCGCAATGTGTCCGATAAAGCAAGCGTCTTCATCACTGTACTCGATTCGAGACCGGTTGCAGCCATCGGTGCCGTGGACCCTGCCATCTTCGAAATACATCGTCACCCGGCTGCCGGGCAGAAGCGGTTGCTTGTAGTGGCCCGACAAAGACCAGCTCGTGCCATCCAAGGTATTGACGTCGTTCGACAGGTTAGCCGACGCAGAGGCATCCGTTAAGGGACCGGCAATCAGTGCCAACACCGCCAAAATTATCCAAGGCTGCAAGCCTCTCTCCTCACTCAGCTGTGTCGTGTTCTGGCGCCGGCTCAATTAGGCCTCATCGGGATGGGTATTCAGTCGATCCATTCCGCGAAAACAGGCGCCCTGTAAACGGTGATCAGGACCCTTTCTTTTCCAATGTCGAGAGGATACGGCGCACTTCTTCTATGGCCTGAGGTTCCGACTGGGCTGAATGGCCCGATTCAACCACCAGCTCCGAATCGACCCCCTCGATGTGGGCACTGCTGTAGTCGACGACCCCGTCGTTCCACTTTGTCCTGGGCTTTTCCGGGTTTTTCACAGCAATGACCGAATGGGCATGCACACCGTCGGCAATGGGCAGCGACGACAGGGTTTTGATAAACTGACTATTGGGATCCATCTGATCGGTGCTTTTCGGGGATATTCTTCTTGAGAGAGCGCACTTTCACCGCCTGAGGGTTGAGGGCCAACACTTCGCCCAGGGGAGACAGGATCTGAAAAGGGAGGGAAATGAGCATGCCGGGCGAGGTGTCCAATCCAACCCCCGGAGACAAAGCTCCCGCCGTGGGGTGTGGAGACAAAAATCACGCGCTTCACACCGGGCAGCGGTTTGAAGAAAAGGCTCCGCCGCAGCAGCTCCCTCGTTTCAGCGGAAACCTCAACCTGTTCGATGGGAACCGAAAACCCATTATCCCAGAAGAGCGTTCCGCTGTCCACGACGGTGAGTTTGGTCAGGAGCCCCCCCTACTGTGACCGATGACCACCATCCGGTTGAGTGCGGGGTCTTTCCCCTCCGGATCCAGTTCAGCCGCCGCCTTTTTGAGGCCGTCGGCCAGGAGGCCGGCCGAATAAAGGATGGGGTTCCCGGTATTATAAGTGAAGGCCCAGAACTGATAGCGCCCCCGCAGCCTTGGGTCATTTTGCAGTTCGTTCAAGAGTTCGGCCCATCGGGCGGGGCTCGAAGCCGTCCCATGGACCAGCACCACCGGGATGCGGCCCGGCCGGTAGGGCTCCATGTAAAACAACCCGTCCGGCGCACTGGCCTTGTCCTTGATGACCCTGAAGTCGCCGGAAAAAAGCGCCGTCAACTCGAGGTCATACATGTGCGAACCCTCGAGGGTATAGGCCAGGGCCGAGCTCTCTTCATATTCGAGCGGTACCGTGCGGCCGTTGATGGTAACGGAGGTGGCATCTTCCGAGGAGTACAGTTCCAGCCGCCCCTGCATAAGCCCGCTCCGCAGACCCCCTTCAACATCCTCCAGTCGCAGAAAGGCCGTGACCGCGACCTTGATGTTGGGCGGCACCCGCAAATAAGCGGGTATCTTCCAGCCCTCGATAGGTTCAATACGCTCGCCACGCGGAGCCCCGATTCCGGGCCACCGGTAGCGGTTCCGCATTCCCCGAACATCGAGCTTGGCCGCCTGGACGAAGTCTACCAATCGATAACTCCCCCAATGGAAATAACCCGGCTCAGTGGTGATGGTGATTTCACCGAACGGAAGGGAATAGTTGAGCTGGTCAATCTGGACACGTTCTTTGTCGGCGCCGGAAAGCGCCTCGGCAAGGCCCCGGTTGTAGAGGTCCATTGCCAGGCGCAAGCGAGGATCGGAGCGGCCCGGCGCGGTTCGCTCGTCGGCCGGGAACAGAAAAGCGTAAGCATAGATGGCGGAGGCGAGGTAGTAGGTCTTCGGTCCTTTTTGGGATGCATAGGCAAAGGACAGCTCGGCGAGGGCAAAAAATCGGTCGGACTCGCTTGCCGCAGGCAGACTCTGGTGCAGCGATGCCAGGACCTCGGTCGGTTCCTTTTGGAACCGCTCCAGGAGGCCGGCTCGATTCAGAATCTGCATCGTCGGGGCACTGAATTCCTCACTTGACAGAATGTTGGCGGTAAGGGTCCGCTGTACCTCCTTGGGATCCAGATGGCGCACTCCGACGGGCGTCGCCGCACACCCCGTCACCAAGGTGACCAGGATAAAGAACGGAACCGCCCGCAGCACGCTCATTGGACAGGAAATGCGCGATGATCGCCTCATGATGGCCTCTCCATAATTAGTTCTTTCTAAAGAAACTTGAAAACCGGTCATAGAGCCGCTTGTCGTAGCAGCAGTCGAAACCCTGCTGCTTCAGTTCCCACTCCAGGTCCCAGTGGACCCGTTCGCGTCCCCGACCCCGTTCGCCGTTGCCCGGTTCAGGAAGTTTTCGAAAGAATCTCAGCCGCCCATTGGTTGAGACTCATTCCATGGGCTTCAGCCATCATTGCGGCATGGGCATGCACTTCAGGAGGGACCCGTAACATGAGCTTCCCCGAATAAGGCTTTTGCGGCGCCCGGCCAAGCTTTTCACATGTTGCGAGATAGTCGTCCACCGCCTCTTCAAAGGCTGTTCGCAACTCCTTTACGGACTCGGCATGAAAACCAATGACGTCTCTAATTCCCGCAATGTGTCCGATAAAGCAAGCGTCTTCATCACTGTACTCGATTCGAGCGGCATATCC
>CAWJQV010000040.1:0-163769 GCA_963844985.1 uncultured delta proteobacterium | reverse complement strand
GTCATGAGCAAACCTTCAGAGCCTGGATGTCGGCGTCGACCATCATGGGGATGAGATCGGCAAAAGTCAGCTCGGGTTCCCAGCCGAACTTCTCCCTCGCCTTGCCCGGGTTGCCTCGAAGGTCGAAAACTTCCGCCGGTCGGTAGAGTCTCTCGATCGATGAGAACGTGATCCCGCCAGTCGAGCCCGGCGTGGCCGAAAGCGGCATCGACGAATTCCTCAACCGAATGGGTTTCGCCGGTGGCGATGACGTAATCGTCCGGCTCATCCTGCTGGAGCATCAGCCACATGGCTTTAACGTAATCGCCGGCATAGCCCCAGTCTCGTCTCGCCTGCAGGTTGCCAAGCTTCACCTGCCCTGGCATGCCCGAGCTTGATTCGGGCGACGGCTCTGGTGATCTTCCGGGTAACAAACTCCAGTCCTCTTCGCGGCGACTCGTGGTTGAACAGGATGCCGCTGAGCGCGAACAGGTTGTAGGCTTCGCGGTAATTTCTCGTCAGGTGAAATCCGGCCACCTTGGAGATGCCGTAAGGCGAGCGCGGGTAAAAGGGGGTGTTCTCATTCTGCGGGGCTTCCTTGGCGTTTCCGAACATCTCGCTCGAGGCGGCAAAGTAGAATCGGCAGTCGGGGGCTCGTTCCTTGATGGCCGCCAGGATGAAGTGGGTGCCGTTGATGTTGGTGTTAATGGTCGAAAACTCGTCTTCGAATGAATAGCTGACAAAGCTCTGGGCGGCAAGGTGATAGCATTCGTCGGGTTGGACGGTGTCGACGACTTTGAAGATGCTGGCAAAGCTCTCCAATGAACCGGAGTGAAGAACCAGGTCATCAAGGAGGTGCTTCAGCCGCCAGAGTCGGTGTTCGGGATCTTCAATGGCGGTGCGGCGGACGATGCCGTGTACCTCGTACCCCTTGGAGAGGAGCAATTCAGCGAGATAGGAGCCGTCCTGGCCGGTGATTCCGGTGATTAAGGCGCGTCTCATTTAAAGGCGACAGTGACTTAAGGGCAGTGACAAGTGACGAGTGAATAGTGACAAGTTAAAAAACCCAAAGCAAAGACCCAAAAGCAGTGACGAGTGACTTAAGGGCAGTGACAAGTGACGAGTGACGAGTAAGACCTCAAAATTCAAGCCGGGGGGCGTAATGATTCTGTATTCTACGCAGCATCTATCCTGGCGGAGTTTCAAGCGGTCCACGCTGAGCCGATCGTTGGGCACCGCTGCCTCGTCTAACCCGATCCGCCAACAAAAGATTCACCAGGGTTTCAGGCGATATGCCACGCCGATGAGCCAGAGTCTCTATTCGGTGGTAAACTTCGGCGTCAATGGTGACACGCCTTCTGCGAGTCGCTCGCACCTCAAAGGACGCGTCTCGGGTCTCGTCCCAGTGATCCGCCACGCTGTGTTCTTCCCAGTACTCGGCGACTCCTTCGAGGTTCCTGGATCTGGAGATGCTCGTCTCCGCTATCCTCTTATCGTCGCTCATATCTTCTACGCTCCTTCTCGTCCATGTCTCGAGCGCTCAAGATGAGCGCCAAGTGGTCCGGTTTATAAATGAAGAAAACGATAAGGTATCGACCTCCGTCTGTCTGCCCCAAAACACCATAGACATCCTCCCCTGGTCGATAGCCCGTTTCCAGAAAACGGAAGTGCGGACGGTTGAAGAAAATCTCTTCCACCTCGTTCTCCGTCACGTTATGCTTTGTGGCAAGCTTTTCGACTATGTCGGGCAGCCAAATGAAGTCATCGATGTACATCTGGTTTCAACTCGCTTGGTTCGGTCTCTTCCCGGCTATCATAGGTGGCCTGTCCATGTCCGAAACGCACGGGGTGTTGAGCGCCAAAGTTTGCATAAGTTGCCACATTGCGGTCAGTGCGAGGTGCGGGGAAAGCGGTCGACGGGGATGGTGGGGTCGGGTCTGCCACGAAATTTGGCCCACCAGCGATCCAAATCCCCGCGCAAGGTGCCGCTGCCGATTGTGCCCAGGCGGTAGGATTTGGATAGGTTTTCGACGCGAATGACGATGTCAGACATTTAAAGACCTTGTGCGAAGTTCACGGTGCACAGTGCGAAGTGCGGAGTGCGGCGTGCCAAATCCGAAATCCGAATATCGAAATTCGAAACAAATTCAAAATTCAAATGATCAAATCACCAAAACAGGATTCCGTCGTCAGGGGATCATTGGCGGCCATTGAGCCAGTTAAAGAGTTCCGAAGGCAGAACTGGTGAGAGCCCTACTTCATAGAGAGTTCGGCTCAGCGGACAGCCTCTTTAATGTCTCGCTATTTCCTGTAAATCCGACTTCGATGACCGACTCGCAAGACCACGATATCATTTCCAACCAGGTCAAAAACGGCCCGGTAAGGGCCAATTCTGAAACGATAAGTCCCCAACTCCGCGTTTGTCAGCTTCTCTGAGTGGCCCAAAGGATCTTCTGCAAACTTCTCCAAGGCCTTGCCGATGCGATCCTTGACGCCTGCATCAAGCCTCCCTATGTCTCTCAGTGCCCTGTTGGTGTAGATGATCCTGTAGTTCAATGGAAGACCTCATGGTGGGTCTTTATCCTTCCTGCCCTGTAATCATTACGTGCCTCTTCAATGCTCCTTAAATACTCAGGAGAGGTGGCAGCGAGAAGGTCTTCCAAAAAAGCATCCCTTTCCTTCTTTTTCATCCGCTTGACAGCCGCAATTATTTCCTCTCGTCCAATTTCTATTCTCAGCGGTTTGCTCATTGTAATTCATTCCCTGGAAAGGCCTAAAAGCCGTGAATCGTAAATCGTAAATCGTGACAAGTTAAAGGCCGTGACGAGTGAAGAGCCAAAAAGCTGAAATCCGAAATCCGAATATCGAAATCCGAAACAAATTCAAAATTCAAATGATCAAATGACCCAAACAGGATTCCGTCGTCAGGGGATCAAACCGAGTTTATTGAAGCCGTGAAGAGCCGCAAAGCAGAAATCCGAAACCTGAATATCGAAATTCGAAACAAATTCAAGAGCCGTGACGAGTGAATCGTGACGAGTCACTGTCGATCTTGGTTAATTCTTCCTTCTCTTAGCTCGTCTGTAGACGCCTTCTCTCGTACCCATGATCGTGACTGTAATCACAGCGCCTTCGATGAAGAATATGATTCTATACTCAGGGTTTCGACCGAAGTGGTATGAACGTTCACCCTTCAATGCCCCAAGCAACGGCTCGCTACTCGAAAAGGGGTCCGCTTGAATTTTTGGCAGATGCGTGAAAGTGATTTCTTTCTGTACTGAACGCGGTAGCTTTCTCAAGTCTTTTTTGGCGGCTGGTGAAAGTTCTAACCTGAATTCGCTAAACATATTCTTGCTGTAACTCTTGAAGAGAAGTGAACCGCTCTCCACGTTTCTTTGCATCTACTGCTTCTTTGGTCCTTCTGTTCACATATTCGATAAAAGAGCGATCCTCCTTAATCTTCAAAAATTCGATGAAATTAAGGATCTCCAGTTTGTCCTTTTCATTCAGACCCTGGATGCTCTTTGAAATGATTCTCTCCAGCTCGCGGCTACTGACTACTCTTCCTCCGGGCATCTTTGTCACCTCTTAGTTAAACGCTCTTCGTTCGTGGTTGAAGGGGTGTGGATTCCGCCTGGCTTAAGCCCAGACTGGATCTGGGACATCAAGGGTAGTCATTTCACTCTCAGGGTCAAAGGGTACTTCGGTGGTGAGCATATCTTCAGCACCAATTCGCAAAGATTGCAGCAAACTCTTCTTTGTCTTTTCCTGAGCGTTAACACCGGGCAAATCAATCAGCCAGCCAATCCACCAATCCCCAGATTTCTTGATCATAACTCGGTACTTCATGTGATCACCTCACAAAGGGGATTTCCAAATCCCTACAAATCTTTCTTGCCAATTCATCTACTATTTCATTATGCCTTGGCACCTCTGTTTTTAACAACCCCCTTTTGTATATGCTAGGGCGACGTCCCTCTCTCAAGAGGATTGCTCCATTACTTTTGATGTGCTTGATGAGTTGGCTTCTCTTCATGGTTTGAAATGAGGTGGCTTAATGACACTCACTGAAGTAACTGAACGGCGGCAAACCGTCGGTCTGCAAAGGGAGTGTATTGCGTCATGAGCAAGCCTTCAGGGCCTGGAGGTCGGCGTCGACCATCATGGGGATGAGGTCGGCAAAAGAGTGCTCCGGATGCCAGTCGAACTTCTCCCTCGCCTTGCCGGGGTTGCCCCGAAGGTCGAAAACTTCCGCCGGTCGGTAGAGTCTCTCGTCGATCAGAACATGGTCCCGCCAGTCGAGCCCGGCGTGGCGGAAAGCAGTATCGGCGAACTCCTCAACCGAATGGGTTTCGCCGGTGGCGATGACGTAATCGTCCGGTGCATCCTGCTGGAGCATCAGCCACATGGCTCTCACGTAATCGCCGGCATAGCCCCAGTCGCGCCTGGCCTGCAGGTTGCCGAGCCTCACCTTTCCGGGCATGCCGAGCTTGATTCGGGCGACGGCTTTGGTGATCTTCCGGGTAACGAACTCCAGGCCTCTTCGCGGCGACTCATGGTTGAACAGGATGCCGCTCAGCGCGAACATGTTGTAGGCTTCGCGGTAATTTCTCGTCAGGTGAAATCCGGCCACCTTGGAGATGCCATAGGGCGAGCGCGGGTAGAAGGGGGTGTTCTCATTCTGCGGGGCTTCCTTGGCGTTTCCGAACATTTCGCTCGACGCGGCAAAGTAGAATCGGCAGTCGGGGGCGCGTTCCTTGATCGCCGCCAGGATGAAGTGGGTGCCGTTGATGTTGGTGTTGATGGTCGAGAACTCGTCTTCGAATGAGTAGCTGACAAAGCTCTGGGCGGCAAGGTGATAGCATTCGTCGGGTTGGACGGTGTCGACGACTTTGAAGATGCTGGCGAAGCTCTCCATGGAACCCGAGTGCAGCACCAGATCGTCGAGGAGGTGCTTCAGCCGCCAGAGCCGGTGTTCGGGATCTTCAATGGCGGTGCGGCGGACGATGCCGTGTACCTCGTACCCCTTGGAGAGGAGCAATTCAGCGAGATAGGAGCCGTCCTGGCCGGTGATTCCTGTGATTAAGGCGCGTCTCATTTAAAAGCCGTGACAAGTGACGAGTGACGAGCAAAAAAACAAAAGCAAAAACCCTGTTTTGCTTCGAAGCAGACATTGCGCAAGGCCCAGATGGAATCCTGTGCGGGGTGCGAGGTGCGAGGTGCGGGGTTATTAGGCGCGAGGTGCGGAGTGCGAGGTGCGGGGGGAGGCGGTCAACTGGGATCGTTGGGTCGGGTCTGCCGCGCAGTTTGGCCCACCAGCGATCCAAGTCCTCACGCAAGGTGCCGCTGCCGATTGTACCCAGGCGATAGGATTTGGATAGGTTTTCGACTTTGATGACGATGTCAGACATCTTTTAAAAGCAGTGACAAGTGACGAGTGAATAGTGACAGATGACACGTGAAAATTGGTGATGCTCATGCCATAGCTTCGAACTAGACTGAGGCATCGCTCACTTCATGCCACCTCAAATAGCATCTGTCTCAGGTTTGCGCTGGGAACACGTGTCTTTACTCTTAAGATCTCAACCCCTACAACTTGATTATGCTCATTGAAATCTAAAATCACTCCCGCTTCAACTTCTTGGGACTCAATAATCTTAGATTCATCAAGGCGTATATAAATGGCATCCGCTTTTTCATCAAAATGCACTCTCATAATTTGTCCTTTTGCGTGCGGTCAAAATAGACAGTAACAATCCGCCAAGGTGCGGCCCTGGCGTTAGGATTTGGATAGGTTTTCGACGCGGATGACGATGTCAGACATCTAAGGGCAGTGACGAGTAACGAGTGACAAGTGACGAGTTCAAAAGTAAAAATCCGAAAAAGGAGGATCAAATTACCGAAGGGGAGGCTGTGCCCGCAAAAAGGTCTGGCTCGTACTCACAAACAAAAAGAGACTTCAAAGGGAATTTGTGAGTAACATTCAAGATCTCAATGCCCACAATCTCCTCGCTCTCCGTAACATCCAGGTTAACGCCTTCGGCTATCTCAATGACACCCGTCGGTCGCAAATCGGAGAGCGTGATGTAGGCTGCGTCAACTTCTTTGTCGTAGTGAATCTTCATTCTTTCTCCCTCTCTTCAGGGGATAGCTCGTGACCACGGAAACTATATCCTGTTCACGGAAAAAAACCACCTTCAGCGGATATCCATACTTCGCCGAGAGGTCCTTGTTGACAACCTCGTTTTTGCCGGGCTCGGGTACAAGCTCGCATTGAAAGGACCGGATGGTCTCAACCACATCCACTTCGTCTATCGCATAGAGTTGCATCCTTCTTCTTGCATGCCTCGAAAACAGCACGGTCAGAGCCATTCAGTTGATCTCCAATCCGTCGGAATCTGGCGCGAAGTGCGAGGGATGTGGTCCACGGGCATGGTGGGATCGGGTTTGCCGCGCAGTTTCGCCCACCAGCGATCGAGATCCCCCCGCAGGGTCCCGCTGCCTATCGTGCCCAGGCGGTAGGATTTCGAAAGGTTTTCTACGCGAATGACGATGTCAGACATTTAAAGACCTTGTGCGAAGTTCACGGTGCACAGTGCGAAGTGCGGAGTGCGGCGTGCCAAATCCGAAATCCGAATATCGAAATTCGAAACAAATTCAAAATTCAAATGATCAAATGACCCAAACGGGATTCCGTCGTCAGGGGATCATTGGCGGCCATTGAGCCAGTTAAAGAGTTCCGAAAGCAGAACTGGTGAGAGCCCTACTTCATAGAGAGTTCGGCTCAGCGGACAGCCTCTTTAATATCTCGCTATTTCCTGTAAATCCGACTTCGATGACCGACTCGCAACACCACGATATCATTTCCAACCAGGTCAAAAACGGCCCGGTAAGGGCCAATTCTGAAACGATAAGTCCCCAACTCCGCGTTTGTCAGCTTCTCTGAGTGGCCCAAAGGATCTTCTGCAAACTTCTCCAAGGCCTTGCCGATGCGATCCTTGACGCCTGCATCAAGCCTCCCTATGTCTCTCAGTGCCCTGTTGGTGTAGATGATCCTGTAGTTCAATGGAAGACCTCATAGTGGGTCCTTATCCTTCCTGCCCTGTAATCATTACGTGCCTCTTCAATGCTCCTTAAATACTCAGGAGAGGTAGCAGCGAGAAGGTCTTCCAAAAAAGCATCCCTTTCTTTCTTTTTCATCCGCTTGACAGCCGCAATTATTTCCTCTCGTCCAATTTCTATTCTCAGCGGTTTGGTCATTGTAATTCATTCCTTGTAAAAGCCGTTAAACGTGACATGAGGGTTTGGTATTCTTATTTTCTTGTGGGCTTTGACCATGAATTGATGCTTTCCTCCCGAGAAAGGACCTTCAAAGCCAAATGTTCTGAATTTTCTGATTAGCTCGCGTCGGGAGATGTTGGCAAGCATGTTCAGGCTGCTGCCTCTTCACGTATTTTGATTTCCAAATCACCAATCGAAGGAATAATATCCTTGTCTCTGATTTTCAGAATAATCCACTCCTCCAAAACCTCTTGGAGTTCCTCACGACACCCCTCAGAGGTGCGAGGTGCGAGGTGCGGGGTGCGGGGTGCGGGGTGCGGGGTGCGGGGTGCGGGGTGCATAAGAACTCATTTGCTTGACTTTCGGAGGTGAGCGGTGAGTGATGAAATCCCCCTTATTAGGAGCGAGGTCATTTCCCTGAGCTTTGAAGCGTTTTCCCCGAAATGTAGTTGAGATCTTCTGCTGCGTAGAGCATGCTGCAGACTTCTCCGCACGATCCTCTTGCCATGTCAAGAAACCTGGCGAAGTCCGGATTGCTTCCCCGCGTGAACCCCTCGGCTATATTATTCATAATCGAAATGGCGGCCCTCTGTATCTGATCCCGAAAACCGAAATCTCGACTGATCAGTGACCCACCAGAGGACCAGGAGTAGATTTCTTTGACGAGCATTCTCGAATCCTGCCAAATACGCAATTCTTCAAAAGTATTAGCCATCGCATCACACTGCAAGCAGGATTTCGTTGTCTGTACTATTCACCTTGCACCCCGCATCCTGCACCTCGCACTGACTCTTCCGCACTTTGCACTTTTAAACCGTATCTATGAAGGTTCTTTCGACTACGAAAAGGGTGACCAAATCGCGGTATCGCCAGAGGTCGGCCAGGTGGAGGTCGAACCAGCCGACTTTGGGCCGGATGATGAGGTCCCAGTCCACGTCTTGAGCTGGTGAGTAAGATGCAGTCGATGTTTCAGTTTTGTTTGACATCTAAAAGCCTTAAGAGCCGTGAGAACTCACTCGCTAGTCGTAATGGCTTAAGAGTCCTAAGGATAGTGACAAGTGACGAGTAAGACCCCAAAGATTCAAGGCGGGGGGCGTCATGATCCTATGCATTTACGGCTGCTTGAGCGGAGGAAGAGGTTAGCGTCACTTCAAATGCTACTTTGCTCCGCAACACCTCTGTAGCATCCAGCACTTCAATACCAATCAAACGGTCATCTCTTCCAAAATCAGCCATAACTCCAGGAGTTATCGTCTGAGTGCGAAAGGCCTTCTCTCCTGGTATTCCGAACCAGATATACAAAAGATCCCGTTCGAGATCATATTCGATCTTCATCCGTTAGCTCCTTGGAAATGATTGGCCATACCTTGCTTTGACCGTCAACAGAATGACCCTGCCAGCCGCTGCCCTTATAATACACTGCCACCTCTTTTTCCAGGAACCAGTGACCTTCCCATTCAGCATTATACTCGAAAACCATCACTTTCCCCAACATGCCCTGTTTGGCATCGCTCGCTTCCCAACCATTGTCCATAGTCAGCTCAATTTCGGACTGCGTGACACCACGTTGCTCCATTCGGGCTCGTAAGTGCGGATGCAAGTCATCCGGGGTCATGGTCGTCATGGATTAACTCAAAAGCCGCTCAAGAGCCGTGACAAGTGACGAGCAAGAAAACAAAAGCAAAAACCAGTACCCAAAAACCCAAGCGCAGTGACGGGTGACTTAAGAGAGACTGGCGTCATTTTCCTAGAAACTCTTCGGGGGATACGCCCGCTTGTTTTAGAATAGCTCGGAGGGTGCCCTCGGGTAAGTCTCCAGGGTGATTGGGGATCGTGGTGTATCGCCCAGTGGATTCATTGAACCAAATCTCGTGGCTCCCAGCAGCCTGGCGATCGAATGAGAAGCCGAAGCCCCTAAGGCGCTTCGCGACCTCCCGATAACTGAATCCTGCCAGTCGAGCCATTTCAGCTCCCAACAATCAAAGGGTAATCAAATCGTTCCGTCACAGGTCGTAATCCCAATAGACCTTCGCGCTCTTCTCGCGCTTCAATGATCTTGCGTGCGACATCTCGCGCTATTTCAAGCGTTTCTGAGACGGTGCGCCCTTGGGCTACCAACCCGGGCACCTCATCGGATGTGGCGAGATAAACCCCTTCAGGCAGGCGTTCAATGTGCAGGGCTATAATCCTTTCCATCTTTTCTCCCTTACTCTGCAAGATTCCTGAGACCAATGACTTAGGAGTAGTGACGGGTGACGAATGACGGGTGACGAGTACCGCTTTCTCATAAACTCCCTTCTTGTACATGGATTCCATTTACCCATGAAGAGAGGCTCTGTGATGCTTTGGTATTTTCACGTTAAGATTGATTCTCTTGATCACCGGCAAGGTATCTCCATGTCGGATCTTTACAATCAGCCAGCCTTCCAGGGATGCTCTCAACACTTGTTCGCACTTATAGAGTGTTTCCGCAAACGCGATCACACCCGGACACTGTGGGATTTTGCCATAGAAACTGTCGTCGTCGAGTTTGTCGTAAACCGCCTCTTGCATCGCTTCGTTTATGTATTCCAGAAGCATTGATTTCCTCCAACCTTACACGCCCAAAAGGCAGAGAAGACAAAAAAGAGCAAATCCGAAATCCGAAGCACGAAATTCGGAACAAATTCAAAATTCAAATGATCAAATCCTAAGGGCAGTGACAAGTGACTTAGGAGCAGTGACGAGTAACGAGTGAATAGTGACGAGTCAAAAAGCCAAGAAACAAAGCTTCAGGTTAGCCTCTCACATCGCCACCTTTTCTTTGAGCCAATCGTTGATCAACTGGTTTTCGGTGATGTTGAGAAGTCTTGCTTTTCTTCGAATTTCCTTATAGAGCCGGTAGTCCACCGCAACGTATTTCTTCCTGGATATTCGGAAGGTCATGTTGTGTACCTCTTGGACATCACGGAATTGGCCGAAATCGTGCTCGTCCCAATAGTCGGAAGCTTCTTCGATGGTCATGTTTTCCTTCAGATCACTTTTGTTCATAGCGTTTTCTTTCACGTCGGGTCATGTCCCGGGCTGTAACAATGAGCACTTTGTCGCTCATTTCCCTTATGAAAAAGACCGATACGTATCGCCCGCTTTCTGTCCTTCCGAGAGCATTGTAGAGGTCTTCACCTTCGACCTTTCCAGATTCCTTCTTAAAGATCCGGCATCTACCCGTGAGGACTTCCTGCACCTCTGACGGCAGGATATCATGCTTCCAGGCAAGTTTGTCAACGACCGCGTCGAGCTAGTGCCCATCCGGAAACCCCTCCCTAGGTGGGAGGGGCAGGGGGAGGGGGTTGATCAAGTGCTTGCAATGACGTCCTTTTTCACCCCCACCCGGCCTCCCCCATCGAGGGGGAGGAGAAATTCGGGGCCTTTCCGGATGGACACGAGCTATATTATATCATTCAAAACAGGCATTCTGAACGATCCAAGGCCAGGGTTGCAGCAGACCCGTCAAGCTGCGAGGGCTGGTATCCAGTTGCAAATCTCAGATTTCGGGCTTCCAAATCAGAACAGCTCCTTTTCGTCCACGCCGATATACGGGCCCTGCTTGACTTCCAGCAGTACGGTGTCTTCCAGCATCCGGAAGCCGTGGCCGCCGCCGACCATGAGCGGGAGATCGCCCTCGTGGAGCTCGCGGGAGGCGACCAGTTCCCGTTCGTCGGTGTAGACGTCGATCACACAGCGTCCCTTCTTTATGAGCACGACTTCCGAGGTGCCGTTCAGCTGCCGCGGCAGGTTTCGGTGCATGTGGCGCCGGATCTCTCCTCCCGCGGGGTACACGATAAACCGCACCTGCTGCTTGAACTCGGGCGGAGTCAGGAACGTCGTGGTCTCCGCTTGAAAAGAGGCCCGGATAATGTAGGTTAGCTCGCGGCCGTCGTGGGTGATCCGCTCGAAATGTTCCCCTTGGTCTGGAATCATAACTGATTCGTCACTTCCTCGACAAAGCCGGTAAGGTCGTCGATGATCTGGGGGATACTGCGGTACAATAATTCATGGTCGATTTCTTCGTATTCATGGACAAGGATGTTTCTCAATCCGGCGCCCAGGGACAAATTTGCACTGAGCCCTTCGCTCAGGATTCCCATTTCTCCCGCCCGCAGGAAGGCCGCCCGGTAAGAGCCGGGAGGGGCTTCTCCTCTCATGGAAAGCAGGTGGTAAACGATATCCGATGCCGTCATAATAAGCAGTTCAATCAGCCTCTCCAGCTTATAATGGTCGCTCATGTAGTATTTGTAGGCTACGTTCCGGTAGGGCGCCAAGTCCTTCAGGTATTGGGACATCTTTGAAAGCTTCCTCGCGATCACCTCAGGTGACATGCCTCATCCTCCTTACGAATGCTTTCAGGTGTTCGAGTTCGTGTTTCCTGAGATGAGCAGTATCCAGATAAAGCTTCCAAGCTTTTAATTTGCCTTGTTCAAATAAGTCTTCGGGCTCTTCGAACAGCACTCGCCCCCTGAAGAAGATTTCATATCTAAGCAAAGGCTCGGTATTCGGTGTGAGAATGACGAGATCAATCGTTTTGGGGCAAAGAATCGCATCAAGCCCATAAATGAGATCCAGTTTCGATACTTCCAATCCCTTTTTAAGTTGAACTGCCAGGTCGATATCACTCGATGGCGTGGCAAGACCTGTAGCCCGCGATCCGAAAAGAATCAGGAGCTCTATCCCGGCCTTCCTGCAGAAGATCGAAAGGAGCTGTCTTTCCTGCATCACGCGATCAACTCTTTGAGTATCAACACTTCAATTTGGATCCCGGTAGGTTGGTTCTTAATCAGAGGTGCCGTTCAGCTGCCGTGGGAGGTTGCGGTGCACGTGGCGCCGGCTCCGCCCTCCCGCGGGGTACACGATAAACCCCACCTGCTGCTTGAACTCGGGCGGGGTCAGCCGGAATCCAGTGTTTTTCAATTGGACAGCACACGCAAGAAGCTGGATTCCGGCACAAAAGCGCCGCCGGAATGACGAAACCTACGAACGTCCCTCCTTCAGGACAAATGGGGTATGCTCCCCTTGCGAACCATTGCAGTGTAATTCTTCTTCATGTCGATGCTTCGCTCCCTAACCCCCATGACCCGACGGGTCACAACGAATGGATGAAAATGCGCCCGTTCGTGCTGAGGTATCGAAGCATGAACGGGGTATTCGCCCTTCGATACCTCAGGGCGAACGGTCATTTTCATATAAATAGGTTTGGATCTGCAGGTATTTCATATGAGATCCGAAATTCTGAGCAGTAAAAGGATCTCGGTTGATTGGATCAGGGCTTACCATTCAAAACTCTGAACGACAACGATCCCCTTTTCCTTGGCTGCATCCAATACGGCCGGCCTTGCAAAGTGAGTGATGAGGAGAGGGATACAATCACCGGGGTAGTGCTTCTTTATGAGGGACACCTTCTTCTCCAGTTGCCGGAGTTTGCCCATACTGGAGAGTTTCAGTTCCGTTTCCCCGACAATGAGGATGTCCTTTCCATCTCTTCTGCCATGGGCAAAGATATTGATCTCTTCACCTTCCATCTCCAGTCGGACCATCTTATCTGTTACGTCTATGTTGTAACGTTCTTTGAGGAAGGGTGGCAACTGGCGGTATGCTTCATTTTCAAGGGAGTAGCTGACACTGCGGGAGAGTCCTCCCATTTCGGTGCGGGTAGCATCCAATCCTTTCGCAAGTTTTTCAACGGTAATCTCGGTTCGCTTCTGGGCTTCGGTGAGCTCTTCCATCCTTGATTCGGTTCGCTTCTGGGCTTCGGTGAGCTCTTCCATCCTTGATTCGGTTCGCTTCTGGGCTTCGGTGAGCTCTTCCATCCTCGATTCGGTTCGCTTCTGGGCTTCGGTGAGCTCTTCCATCCTCGATTCGGTTCGCTTCTGGGCTTCGGTGAGCTCTTCCATCCTCGATTCGGTTCGCATCTGGGCTTCGGTGAGCTCTTCCATCCTCGATTCGGTTCGCTTCTGGGCTTCGGTGAGCTCTCCGACCTTTACCCCTATGTCCCTCACAATTGCCTTGAGCTCGGAGAAGTCTTCTTTTGTGACATGGACCTCCCGTATGCGATTGTCGATGATCTCAACAATCTCTTTTCGGATGGCGGGGGTTATTCTTAATGCCGGTTGTCGTGCTGTCTGCATATGCTTACTCCAGGTCATGCTTGCATAAATGGCTCATGGTCTGACTTCCCAACATGATTTCGGCAGCCCGGAGAGATTCTTCGGACCGTTGCAGGCGGCAGGAAATTAGCGCCCGGATTTCCTTAGAAGCAGTGACAAGTGACGAGTGACTAGTGACTTAGGAGCAGTGACGAGTGACGAGTGAATAGTGACGAGTTAAAAAACCAAAAGCAAAGACCCAAAAGCAGTGACGAGTGAAAGCTTTAGGCCCTGGCTTTCTTGAGCAGCGCCTTGAACTCGTCTAACGTTGCAACCTTGACACTGCCTCGGTGAAGCGCCTTCAGTACTCCGAGTTCTGCGATTCCCTGGACTTCCTTCGCCATGGACTCGGGTACTATCTCAAAGCGTGCTTCGAGGTTATCCAGTATCGCCTCCTGAGCTTCTTGAATCTTGCCCTGCTGGAGTCCTTCGCTGACTCCTTCCTGTTTGATCACATCATAGGCTGCGGATTCGATCATGATGTCTCTCCTCCTGGCGACGAGCATCCGGGGAAGCTTGTCGGATATAAGACCGGAAAAAATCGTCATCACTGTCAGCATATCCGCTTTATCCTCTCTTGGCAACGCACTCTGGTAAAGCAGGGAATCAGCCTGCTCCACCAAATCCTCCCCGTGTTGCATGATAGGAACAAACGGCATCAGGCACAAGATGTTCTCTTCGATAATCTCCCGAGCGTCCATTTCATAAAGCCGGATAAGACGATAAGCGTAAGTGACCTCGCTGTCCTCATAACGGGACAGGGCCTCGCCTGACGGCCTCAAGAGCAGGACGCATGAGGTTGCGTCGACGTCATATTTCAGCAGGTAGCGGCTTCGATAGTCCAGAAGGCGCAGCGGGAGCTGCCGGTCCCACCGGGTTTGAATCTCGAGAAGCACCAGGCGACGGGCTCCTGATTCCTCCGTGACCATGACGGCAAAATCGCTCCGCTTGACGCTCACGGTCTCCTGCGGCAATTCCTCAAGCAGGCTGCTTTCCACAATAGATAGCCCAAATAGCCGCCGCAGGATCTGCTCACGGCATTTTTCCATCAGTATTTTCGCTGCGATGTCGTAGTGCATCAAAATGGTTCCTGGTTCCAGTCTCCAATAATTTCTGTACAAATGAGTCGTCTGGTGTGAAATCCTCAACGCCGATGTATGGCTGTCCCCCACCTCACTTGCAGCTGGACCGTGCGATCCGCATGGCGCTTAGCCTCTCACATCGCGACCTTATCTTCGAGCCAATCGTTGCTCAACTGGCTTTCGGTAATGTTAGAAGTCTTGCTTTCCTTCGAATCTCCTTATAGAGCTGGTAGTCCACCGCAACGTATTTCTTTCTAGATATCCGGAAGGTCATGTCATGTACCTCTTGGACATCACGGGATTGGCCGAAATCGTGCTCGTCCCAATAGTAGGCCAGCTCGCGGCCATCGTAGGTGATCCGGTCGAAATGTGCATCTTTCCCTGAAATCATAACTGACTCGTCACTTCCTCATCACTCGATGGCGTGGCAAAACCTGTAGCTCGCGGTCCGAAAAGAGACGGGGCCGCTAAAAGGCTTATCCTTTCGTGCGGTTTAAAATCTTTTGATTGTACCGTTCTGGATCGGGCAGTTGCTATGTCAATTCATAGGTCCGATCAATGTATTCCAAGGCCGACTGGTACAGCTGCCAATTTCTGGAACTTGTATTATTCACCCATCGTGCTTGCTCTTGCGACCGATTATCCGATGTGTGCCGGGAGTTGTCGGCAAAAACTATGAGAAGCTCTACGAGTGCCGAAAACCGGTGAAGCAGTACTAAATATGTTTATCGTTATCGTTCAAAGGTTCCGTAAAGTGCTCTGTGCAAATGAATTCGGGCGGCAGCCAAAACGTGCTCCCTGGTTGTCCAGAATTGTCGCGACCAAGCGAGCGTCATGCGCTGCAGTTTGATCCGATATATTCAGCCATTGCAGCCACAAATCGACCGGCATCTCCGAGATAAGAGACAATCATTTCCCGATCAGGCTCTGCAAAATCCACTGACCAGTGACCAGTGACGAGTTAAAGAGACCATAAGCCGTGTAAAAGCTGGTCGCGATCTCAATTCAGGAATTCTATCAATTCGTCGACGCTCAGCTCTGAATCTCTAAGAATCTTCCTAAGGAGCCCTCGACCCAGATCAATTCCCCCGTGCAGAGGAACAGTTACGACCCTACCATCGGGATGTTTGAGCCGAACATGGCTGCCCTTTTGTCGCAAAATCACGAAACCGGCCTTCTCCAACGCAGTACATGACCTGCTGCCCGCTAAGGATTGGAAGTCGCGTCATCAACAGTCACTTTTTGGACACCAAAGAATTCCGGCAGCGGTCCTGTGCTTTCTTCATCTTCCAGACAGAGTTGGATGACTTCCAAAATGTTATTGGAAAGCTCCTCAAGTGTTCGCCCCTGAGCATAGCAGGCTCTCAGCTGCGGCACCTCACCGACAAAGAAACCATCTTCATCTCTTTCAATGTAAACGTAGAAATCTCTTTTCATTGTTAACTCCCGGGCGCCGAGTCGTTTATCAAACCAAGGTTTCGAACTGAGATTCCCATGTGCAATTGAGTCGTTACCAGAAACCCTGTTACGCAAATTGCCATCGAAGTCAAACCGTGTCCATGAAGGTTCTTTCGACGTGGTTGAAGAGGAGGATGCCGAGGAACAGGATGACCACGGTGACGGCTACGCTGTACAGCAGGTGCAGAGGGTTGAAACCGCCGGCGCCGAGAGAGGCGTACCGGAAGGCCTCGATGAGCGGCGTCATGGGGTTGACCAGGATGATCCAGCGATAATTCTCAGGCACGGCATTGAGGGGATAAATGACCGGCGTGGCGTACATGAGGAGCTGGACGCCGAATCCCACAAGTTGCTGCAAGTCCCGGTAGCGGGTTGTGAGCGACGAGATGACGATGCCCCCGCCCAGGCCGAGGGCCGCCATAATGATCAGGAGGACGGGCGTCAGCAGGAGCCACAGGTTCGGGTGAATGTCGGCGCCCGATAATGCCGAAATAAGCCATAAAGGCCAGAAGAATACCGAACTGGATCCCGAAGGATATGAGCCTCGACACCACGATGGAGACGGGCACGGCCAAACGCGGGAAATAGACCTTGCCGAAAAGCCCGGCATTTCCCACAAAGGTGTTGGATGTGCCGGTGAGGCACAGGAAAAATAGCCCCACAGCACCGTGCCGGACATGTAGAAGAGGAACGGCGGCAACCCGTCGGTCGGCAACTGGGCGATTTTGCCGAAAAATATGGTAAATGTAATCGTGGTGACTATGGGCTGGATGATGTGCCAGAGCGGCCCCAGGATTGTCTGCTTGTAGACGGCTACAAAGTCTCGCCACACGAAAAGGGTGACCAAATCGCGGTATCGCCAGAGGTCGGCCAGGTGCAGGTCGAACCAGCCTGCTTTGGGACTGATGACTAGGTCCCAGTGCTCTTCAGAGGATTCCAAAAGGGGAGGGGAGGTGTCTTGCGTCACGAGCAAACCTTTAGAGCCTGGAGGTCGGCGTCGACCATCATGGGGATGAGATCGGCAAAAGAGAGCTCCGGATGCCAGGTGCATCCTGCTGGAGCATCAGCCCTTAGGGGCGGTGACGAGTGACGAGTGACAAGTCAAGAAAGCTAAAAGCAGTGACTTAAGGGCAGTCACGAGTGACCAGTGACGAGCAAGAAAACAAAAGCAAAACCTGAACTGCTCCTCGAACCGCTCCCTGAAGACCAGAAAGGGCCGCAGGCCGTCCGCCCGGCGCCGGGGCAGCACGTGGTGGGACCTCAAAGGATGCACATCCATCGGACATGGCAAGGCCCATCCCGGAATATCTTCAAACCACCCTTCACCACGCCGCCCCTATCCGATTGACCCTTGGAGATATTCACGGATGCTTCCCACAAAAACATCAAAATCATTAAGGTTGCGCTTGAAAACCCCAAAGACGAGGGCATCGTCAAGTCGTTCGTAGTAGTGGACAATCAGGTTTCGAAAGGAGGCCATCTGTTCGAACCTTGCTAAATCGCCGCGACGAATAATCCCGTGTTCGGCGAGCACCAGGAAAGCGTCCCGATAACTCGTGGGTTCTCGGAAATGTTCGTCGGCAATAATATGCTGTGCCGCGTCAATACAGCGCTTCCACAAGAATATGAAGAGTTCGCTCGATGAAGCGACGAGCGCGCAGGTCAGTTTGGTAGACTATCCCAGGTGATGTCGGTGGCATGTCGCAACAGCGCAACGTTCGTGATAATGTCAGCGAGAATGCGTTCCAGCAGAATGCGGTCAACCAATTCCCGCTACCCTCCTGATTTTTCCCGCTCGCTCGGTATTACCGTACAAGACCGAACCAGAATAATTTCTGTGCAGATAAAGGAAGTCCTCGTAAAGCTTCCGTCCTTTAATTTCAAACGCCTTTCTCTTGCTGGAATTTCTCTCGAAAATAAGACGGCCGTAGCGTCTGATCTGGTGTTTCAGGACTTCACCGGCCCGGTTGAGGAGCACGAGGTCAACTGGTCGCCCACATTCCCGTTCGACCGACGCGGCAAAAGCCAGCAAGGGAAAAGATTCTTCGTGACCGAATTCTACCAGGACGGCCACATCAATGTCGCTTGCCGGGTGCATCTTTCGGGAAGCTGCCGATCCAAATAGATATGCGGCTACAACGGATCGCTCCCGGCGGCACATGTCGATTAGGATGGCCACAATCCGTTCAATGTCAGTCATTTTGCCTACCCCTCGAACCCCTCACCACAAACCGTCTCTTAAGCCCTCTGCTCGCGCCCTGCTTACTTCTTGCTGCCTACTTCCCCGCTCCCCGCTGGACAATCGTCAAATCAGGAAAAAATGCGGCAAAATCCCCGGCATTTCTCGTGAGCAGGCCGTCGAACCGCATGGCAAAGGCGCCGATCAACAAATCGGCTATAGGTTTTCGAGGCGCCCTGCCCGACCTTTTGAGCGTGATGTAGCGATTCCAGCCGAAAAAGGCGGCCCAGGTGTCGGCCCAGGTCCAGTCCCCCGTGCAATTCACATTGATCTGCCGAAGAAAGTGCTGCTGCCTTTCCAATTCACCGCCAAAGGCTGGCGCCAATTCAATGAAGCTCACAGGACAGAGAAGCAGGCCTTCCGGGGATCTATCATCGAGGAGATCGGCAGAGGACGGCCCGAACTGAGGGTCATCGTCCAGAACATCGATGATCAGGCAGGTATCAACCACCCACGCCACTAGATTCTTACACTTTCTTCAAATATCTTTGGCTAGCCTTCCTCCCCCTCCCGCAGTTCCTTCAGCCATTGATGGGTAGGACGAGTTTCACGAAAGAGCCTGGCGTATCCCAGCATGGACTTGGCGCCAGGCCCGGGCTCTTCGGGAACAACGACGATCTTGCACTCATCTTCACTGAGGGGCACCCACTTGAGCCTGGTTCCCGGGGTCACCTTGAGGCGCCTGCGGATTTCGGCGGGAACGGACACCTGACCTCGCTCTGTGACTACGGTAATGTTGGTTTTCATAGTGCGTCGAGTTTAACATGATAAAGTCATCATGTCAAACATGAATTCCCCACTCCCGACTGCTTACTTCCAACTTGCCCCCGCCCTGTGTTCTTCCCTTCCTTGTTTCCTTGTTCCTACTCCCTACTCCATACTCCCTTGGGCGCAGACCCTGTTTGTTGAAGAATGACGATAAATCCGCAATTGAGAAGACGCGATAGGATAGTGCCTCTTTCTGCTGGTTATTCCATTTTTTCTGGGGTATGGCAAGATCCAAAGGAGGTGATGTCCGATGGAGGGAAAAAGGGATATCCGCTTTTGTGGTGTTCAGGTGAGTGCGGCAGAGCTGGAACTGATTCAAGGCACCGCCCGGGATTGCGGTGGGTTGAGCCGCACCGAACTGGCGCACACGGTCTGTGAGTTGCTGGACTGGCGACGTCCCAATGGCTTTCTCAAGGCTCATGAGTGTCGGCTGTTTCTCGAAGAGTTGGCGACCAAGGGTCTTGTGCGGCTGCCCGCCAGGAGGGGGACTGGTTGTAGGTCCAGAGGCAACCACACCGTCTCGCAGGAGGACTCCGAGGCAATTGCAGCAGTCCTTGAGGGGAATCTCTGCGATCTGGGGCCTGCGGAACTCGAGCTTGTCGAGACACAAGAAGACCGCCGTCAGTGGCGCGAATGGGTTGGCCGGTATCATTACCTCGGCTGCACGGTCCCTTTTGGAGCCCACCTGCGCTATTTCGTTCGGATAAGCCATCCCAAGCCTCAGCGGGTGGGCTGCATCCAGCTCTCCAGCCCCGCCTGGAGGATGATGCCACGCGATCGATGGATTGGCTGGAATGATTCGGAGCGCCTGCGGGGCTTGCAGCAGATTGTCCAGAACAGCCGTTTTCTGATTCTTCCTTGGGTGAGGATACCCAATCTTGCCAGTGCAACCCTTGCCAGGGTGGTGCGTCAGGTGGGAATTGATTGGGAAGCCCGCTACGCGGTCCGACCGGTTCTCATGGAGACACTGGTGGACTCGACCCGGTTTAGGGGTACCTGCTACCGGGCGGCCAACTGGATTCATCTGGGGCAAACCACCGGGCGGGGACGCATGGACCGGGGGCATAAGCGCCACGGTGCATCCCCCAAAGAGGTCTTTGTCTATCCTCTGTGCCGCAAGGCCCGAGAAAAGCTTCGGGAGGGGTAGGGGATGGGACTTGCTGCCTCGAGCGATCACTTCCAGAATACCCGACTCAAGCTTCTCGGGGGCGCACTTCGCGAAGGAACTTACTTTCAGACCATTTTGAGCGGAGGGTTCTATGAGAATAAAGTTTCCAGGCTTTCAGTTTGCCCAGTTCAAATAAGCCTTCGGCCTCTTCGAGCAGCACTCGCCCCCTGAAGAAGATTTCATATCGAAGCAAAGGGGTTGTATCCGGAGTCAGAATGACAAGATCAACCGGTTCGGGGTGAAGAATTGTGTCAAGCTCATAGAGAAGATCCAGTTTAGATGCTTCCAACCCATTTTTGAACTGGACTGCCAGGTCGATATCACTCGATGGCGTGGTAAGACCTGCAGCCCGTGATCCGGAAATAATCAGAAGTTCTATTCCCGACTTTCTGCAGAAGGCCGAAAGCGGCTTTATCTTCTGCTTCATCCGAGCTATATGTGCCACCTTTCCAGGTAAAACTCCCAGTCATTGCCAAAATCTTCAATAGCCACGCTCATCGTTTGGGCCTTCTCGATCATATCTTGTGCCCCGCAGTTCAAACCAGCCGGCTTGCGGTCCGGATGACAAGGTCCCAGTCCTCGTCCCGGTCCGCTGCATAAGATGATGTCATGGGGTCCGTGGGCGGGGTCATGAGGTTACATGCGCTCTTCGCAGCTGGCCTGCACGGGAAAGCCGTTGCGCTGGCAGATGTATTCGCGGGTGGCTTCCTTGAGATCGTTCGCAACCATCTCCTCGACCAATTGGCGGAAGGTGATCTGAGGGCGCCAGCCGAGTTTTTCGAACGCTTTCCGGGGGTCCCCCAGCAGGGTCTCCACTTCCGTCGGCCGGAAGTATGCGGGATCCACATGAATGACCACTTTCCCGGGCTGCGGGAGCCGCACCCGGGTGTGTTGTGCGCACTCATCGAGGAGCGGCGACGGGTGGAGGGCGGCGACGATGCCCTGCTCGGCGACACCGCTCCCGCGCCATTCCAGCTCGATCCCGACCTGCCCGAAGGCCCTGGCACAAAACTCCCTGACGGAATGCTGTTCGCCCGTGGCGATCACATAGTCCTCGGGCGTTTCCTGCTGCAGCATCAGCCACTGGGCGGCGACGTAGTCCCGGGCGTGGCCCCAGTCGCGGCAGGCGTTGAGGTTCCCGAGGTAGAGCTTGTCCTGCAGCCCGAGAGCGATCCTGGCCGCCGCGCGGGTGATTTTTCGGGTGACGAAGGTTTCCCCGCGAAGCGGAGATTCATGGTTGAAAAGAATGCCGTTGCAGGCAAACAGGCCGTATGCTTCGCGATAGTTGACCGTGATCCAGAAGCCGTACAATTTGGCCACACCGTATGGGGAGCGGGGATAGAAGGGGGTGCGCTCCGTCTGCGGGGTCTCCTGCACCTGGCCGTAGAGTTCCGAGGTCGATGCCTGGTAGAACCGGGTCTTCTCCTGAAGCTGCAAAATCCTGATCGCCTCGAGCAGGCGCAGGGTGCCGAGGGCATCCGCGTTGGCGGTGTACTCGGGGGTTTCAAAGGAAACCTTGACGTGGCTCTGGGCGGCCAGGTTGTAGACTTCGTCCGGTTGGACTTCCTGGATGATGCGGATCAGGTTGGTGGCGTCGGTGAGGTCTCCGTAATGGAGAACGAAACGCCGGTTCTCGACGTGCGGGTCCTCATAGAGATGGTCCACCCGCTGCGTGTTGAGAAGGGAAGCCCGGCGCTTGATCCCGTGAACCGTGTATCCCTTTTCGATCAGGAAATCCGCCAGGTAAGCTCCATCCTGGCCGGTAATTCCCGTAACCAGTGCGACTTTTCCGTCGGTCATGCTGCTCCTTTGTTCAATACCCTTTGCCAGTTTGTTACCCACTCCCTACTCCTTACTCCCTACTCCCTGCTTCTCGCCCGGTAATCCCGGTAGGCGAGGCGAATGCCTTCTTCCAGCGAGGTTCTCGGCTTCCAGCCGAGATTCGTTATGCGGCTCACATCCAACAATTTCCGCGGGGTCCCGTCGGGCTTGGTCGGGTCCCATGCCACCGGCCCTTCGTAACCGACGATTGCGGCCACCACCCTGGCCAGTTCGCTGATGGTGAGGTCCTCGCCGCGGCCGACATTGATGAGGTGATGGGAGGCGTAGGAGCATTGACCAGGGACGCGTGACGAGTGACCCGTGCCGGGTGATGAGCCGGGAGTCATGGGTGCGGCGGACCGGAGTTCGAGAAGGGCATTGTCGCCGAAGAGGTCGTCCAGGCGATTCATGAGGAACACGCAGGCGTCGGCAAGGTCGTCGGCAAAGAGAAATTCACGGCGCGGGGAGCCGGTTCCCCAGAGCCGTACGACGGGGCCGGATTGCCGGCCGGGGGCGCCGGCGGCCGGGGCGGCGATGAGGTTTCGGCCGGTTTCTCGGTCCCGGTGACGGCGCTGAAAAAATCGGCCGGGATGCGGCCGTGGGCGGCTTCATCCCGCTCGATTCCAGCCCGGTCTCCCCGGCCGGCGAGTTTGGCCAGGTGGAATTTGCGGATCAGGGCGGGAAGCACGTGCGAGCTTTCAAGATCGTAGTTGTCGTTCAACCCGTAGAGGTTGGTCGGCATGACGCTCAAAAACCGGGTGCCGTACTGGCGGTTATAGGCCTCGCAAAGCTCGATCCCGGCAATCTTGGCGATGGCGTAAGGTTCGTTGGTGGCTTCCAGCGGCCCGGTCAAAACATAGTCCTCTTTCAGCGGCTGGGGCGCCAGTTTGGGGTAGATGCAGGAACTCCCGAGGAAGAGCAGGCCCTGGACGCCATACCGCCAGGATGCTTCGATGACGTTGGTCTCGATGCGCAGGTTTCGCAGGAGAAAGTCGACCGGATAGGTGAAATTGGCGTGGATGCCTCCCACCTTTGCCGCGGCCAGCAGAACGTACTGAGGGCGCTCGTCGGCAAAGAAGCGCTCCACCGCCGCCGGGTGCTCAAGGTCGAGCTCGGCGTGGGTGCGGGTTATGAGGCTGGTGTAGCCCTTGGCCGTGAGAGATCGGAGCAGGGCGGAGCCGGCCAGACCGCGGTGTCCCGCAATATAGATTTTTGACGATAGGTTCAAAGGTTCACGTTCGTATGTGAATTTCCCCAACCCCAGGAGACCCCTGTGCAGCAGCTTGCCGCATGCGGGAGAACGGCCATGACCGGGAAGGGCGCAACAAACAAGGAAAAGGCGCAGTCAGGGTGTCGCCGAGAGTTCTCGGAGATGTGCAAAGGATTCGCGCCGGATCACAGGGATTACGGGGGATGTGGAGCGGCACAAAGCTCCGCCAACTCGGTTACAGCGAAAACCAAGAAGGGAGCCAATCACGGCCTGGAATTCGGTGCCGCCGCGAATTTCAACCTTGTTATGTTAAAGAAATTCGCCAATGAAATACAAGATACGAATCCTGATTTGCCGGCGATACCCATTCCGGAAAGCCGACATCACCCGGCCTTCCCTTTCCCCGGTGACCCTCATGCCCACAGAGCGCCCCGGGTCGAACGGGGAGACGCGGAGACGGGGAGATGGGGAGACGCGGAGGACGAGACGCGGGGATGGGGAATGGGGAGAATATGGCGGAAGCGCTGCGGAAGAGGAAGAACCGATGAGAAGGAACGGAGAACCGGGGGCCGGAGCGGAGAATTTTCTTTGACATGCAGATCTTGGAGAAGTACCTATAATACCTTTGAAAACGGAACCGTTTCGATACCGCCCGGCAGGCTGTGGTTCACCTGAAAGACAAATCAGGTCTTTCCGACACTTTTTCAACAGCCGGTCGGGTCCTTCGAAGGAACTGAGGAGCGAGTATGCAGGAAGATTTTGGACAGTTGATGGAAATCTGGAAAAAGGACCTCGAAAAAGCCTGGCTGCAATTGCCCAAGCCGTTCAGGAGCGACCACTCGGTGCGGCGTACTTTGCAGTGTCACCTCTACGGGCTCTTCCTGAAAACCGGGCATCGCATCGTGGCCGACTTCATGCCCCCGCGCATTTTGGACCGGCCGATCGACCTCATTGCGGTCACTGAAAATCACCAGATCGAGTACGCCATTTGCCTCGACACGGTGGTCACCCTTGCGGCGGTGAAGAGCCTGAGCAGCTTCGAGGCCGCAAATAAAGCCATCTTCACCACCGGGCACCTGCTGAAGAAGGTCCAGGAGAGCCGGTTTTTTCTGAAAGACGATATCCGGCACCTTCATCTGCAGCCCTTCGAGAAATCCATGTGATCCTCTTGCAAAGGTTCTTTTCACCCGAGGAGAGGGCATTGCCCGGTCGCAATTAATAGCTGGCCGTGCGTAATAGGCGTTGACATGATTCAACAATTGTGCAATCATCGCGCGCAATACTAGGGATGGGCTTCAATAACGATCGTGTTTGGGAAATTTGGGAATTATTTCACGCAGAAAGGGGGGTGAGAAAGGCCAATTTCGTAAGGGGTGGGGAAGGCTGAACCGTTTCACAGTAACATTCTCTATTAATCTCACTGACAAGTTTGTTCATTTTGGGTGTTCATCTCGGGTCCATCCTGAGCGCGTTGCAGGATGGCAAAGTTGCAGGGTCCTCTTCGCTAAAGCATCACGCTGTCTGCGTTCCGGATCGCGTGGATCTGCTCTCGTGTCTTGATAAGTTCATGTGCTGCTCGTAATGCTGCTCACCAGTTGATGCTTTAGGAATACTTTTCTCCAATCCTTTTTTTAACAAAATTTTTCTCGTCGCAGGCCTTGTGCCCGGTTCCGCTTCCACTGAGTGAGGGCACGGAAATACTGTTGTGTGGCAACGCTGAATGTCCTTGACGGCATCCACGACAGTTGCTGTCAAAAAGACGCTCAACAATCGATTTCTTATCACCTGTCACCTGAAGAAAGGAGGGGAGGAAAAGGTCATAGAATCAAGCATTTTTTTAACGGCAAGGGGCGTCATTGCGAAACGATGTGATGCCTTACACTATCGTATCGTACGCAATGAATGGAGATCGGGAGTTATTATTACGTCTTATTATTTGTTTTTTCATTTATTGAAGGGAGGGTCAAATAATGGCGGAAGAAATTCAAGCTACTCAACCAAGGTGGATTCCTTTACTGTGCGGTTTGATAGGCAGTACCACGTGCGGTATGCTTCTCTATGCGTGGAGCGTGTTCATTAAGCCTCTTAATGCGGAATTCGGGTGGAGCCGTGCGGAGATCGCCATGGCCTTCGCGATCTGCTGTCTGATCTTCGGGTTGGTGACGTTTCCCGCAGGCCGTATCAGCGATAAGATCGGCCCGAGCAAGGTGGTTATGGCGGGCGGTGTCATTCTCGCTATCGGGTTTGTGCTCTCCGGGTTTATTCAGTCAAAGTTTCAGCTTTATATTACCTATGGTGTTATTGCCGGTTTTGGAGGCGGCATTATTTACCTGCCACCCATTGCGACGGCGCCCAAGTGGTGGCCCGACCGGCGCGCCCTGGCGACAGGGTTTGCCGTGGTGGGCCTCGGTCTCGGTTCGTTCCTCATGGGGCCTCTGGCGACCTATATCATTGAGGCCCCGGGCATGGGCTGGCGGTATGTGTTCTGGTACTGCGGGGTGGCCATGGGGATCATGGCGATTGGAGCCGGGTTGATGCTGAAGGTCCCGCCGGCAGGATGGAAGCCCGCAGGCTGGAATCCGCCGGCGCCTCCCGCGGGTGCGGCTGGTCCCAAGGTGAGCCGTGACTGGACGCATGAGGAAAGCAAAAGTGATTCCAAGTTCTGGCTGCTGTATGCGGCCTACTTCTGCGGTTCCTTTGCGGGCTTGATGGTCATCGGTCACCTTGCCGGTTTTGGAAGGGATGCGGGTCTGACGGCTATGGCGGCTGCCGGCGCCGTAAGTTCTCTTGCTTTTGCCAATGCGGCGACGAGAATCCTTTCCGGCTTTTTTGTCGACAAGATCGGTATTCGTGTTTACTTCGCGGTGACGTTTCTCCTGCAGACGATTGCGATGCTCGCGATTTTTCAGCTCGGCGGCAGCGTCGCCGGGTTGTCGGCTCATTGCCATCCTCATCGGCTGGAACTACGGGGCCATGTTCACCTTGTTCCCGGCCACCTGCCTCCAGTTCTACGGGCCGACGGCGCAGGGGAGCAACTACGGCCTTCTGTTTTCGGCGTGGGGGCTTGCGGGCTTTGCCGGGCCATGGGTCGGCGGCTATCTCAAGGATATGACGGGAACGTACTACGCGCCGTTCCTTTGCGCAGCGGCTCTGTGCGCCCTTGGATGTATCATTCTTTTCACAACGAAGCCGCCTGAGAAGAAAAGTGCCTAGTTTCTAGGTAACTTCTACAGGAACTTTAATGCAAAGGCGCCCCGGTTCATCCGGGGCGCCTTTTTTTAGTAGGGAGTAACCCCCGGCCACCCGTTACAGAAGTAAGCAGTTCATAGTACGTTCTGACACACCGTCATAAGCTCACGTAAGGAGTAGGCACTGCAACCGCCCTGCAGTAAGCAGTCTAGCACCGTCAACTCGTTACTTGTCACTCGTCACCGCTCTTAAGATTCCATCAGCACCGGTTCGCGCATGATTCTTTCAATTGCCTGGCGGGCTGAAGCGGCAAGGCGCGGGTGGGTTTCGGTAAGCGCTTCGATCTGGCGGAGATGATCGGCCGTCCGCAAAACCACCATGGCGAGGTCCCCTTCATCCATCCCGGAGATTTCCCGCACCTTGTCCCAGGATTCCCCGCGCGCCCAGTAATACACCGTCACAACCGTCCAGAACGGCAGCGGCGGGGTCGAAAACCCATCCGCCTGCAGGCGCTCGCGCAGACGCTGCAGACCCTGAAGCATGCGGAAAAAGGGCTTGGCTACGTCGGGGTATTTCCACACCAGCGTGGACAGCTGAATGTCCCCGGGCCGCTCCCGGTCCATGACAAAGGGCGCGATGAGCGCCGCCAGAAGCTCGGGCTGTTCGAAGGGAAAGACAGCTTTGCGAATGCCTTCGGAGATCAGCAGGGGCTGGTCGAGCCGCAGCTTCGAGGTCCACAGGCCATCCTCGGTCAGACGGCCTTCCTCGTTCACATAGCCTTCCTCCTGGAGAATCCGGTAGTGCTGCAGGAACGATCGCCAGAGCTGCTCCTGGATGGTATTCATCTGCGATTGACGGGCAAAATACTGCTGCACGGCTTCCGAAAAGGGGTGCGCGGTCATCTTTTGACAGGGACCGAAAAGGGTGCACGAATCGCAGGGCAGGGCGGCTTTGGTCGCCACCAGTCCGGTCAGGTCGCGGGCGGCCACCTCGAGCGGAAGCCAATTTTCCTTATCCGGTCCCTCTTTTTCCGCTTGATGCCGGTTGGCGTTCACCTGAGAAACCGAGAGTTTCCCATTCCCCGCGATGTCTTGGTCGAAGGGAGGCTGTCGAGCTTTTCGCCAAGGGCGCGGATGCGCTGAAAGTCAACCATGTAGGTGCGGACGCGGCCTCTGCGGAAGCGCAGGGGGAAGGCAAGGCGGACGGCTTCCACGTTCTGCTGCTCCCGCTGGGGGGGGAGACCACGACGTAGGGGGTCCCGCGCCCGCTGGAGAAGGTCCGGCCGGGCACCAGAAGGTCGTAAAACGAGTGCACGGATGCCTGCCGCTTCCACAGTTTTCGGGCTTTTCGCGTTTGTTCTTTCAGGAAGCCGTACTGGGGGCGAATTTCCGCCAGCTGTTCCAGGGAGCCGCAGGCGGTCTGCGGCAGCCACTGGTCGAAGGCCTTCTTTGCCGCCAGGAACTCGTCGCTGAGGTGAGATTCCCGCGCGAGGTTCTGAAAGGTGGCGAAGGAGGAGGAAAAAAGGGTCGCAATTTCGTCCGGCCGGTGCGAAAGGAGCAGATTGAGCGCCATCGAGAAGTTGATCCGGATTTGGCTGTTGATGCTGTCCGGCGGCGATTTGAGGAGATCGTGGAGGAGCTGGGGGTCCTGGTGGGGCCCGGGCAGGACCAGGACGAACCCGATCTCGTCCATACCCCGGCGGCCGGCGCGCCCGGTCATTTGCAGCAGGTCGGTGGCCGAGAGCCCGGTGAATTCCCGACCGTTGAAGCGGTCGCTCTGGCAGACCACCACGGTGCGCGCCGGGTAGTTCACGCCGGCGGCCACGGTTGAAGTGGAGAAGATGGCTTCGAGGTATCCTTCCTGCATGAGCCGTTCGAGGAAAAGCTTCCAGTGAGGCAGCTGCCCTCCGTGGTGGGCTCCCACCCGCGCGTATTTGAGGACCGAGAGATGCTGGTGCCGCCGCAGGAAGGGGAAGTCCTCCAGAAGCTCGCTCAGCCGTTCTTTGAACACCGCCGCACTCTTCGCGCCGTCGCCGTCGGGGGCCGGGTGGCAGAGCAGAATGGCCCTTTCGCAATCGGCCCGCGATTTGAGGAAAAAAATCGCCGGGAGCAGATTGGCCTGCCGCAGGGTTTGCAGGACTCTCGGGATGTTCGGGAAATCGTTTTTGGGGAACGACTTGCTGTCAACCGTTCGGACCTTGGCAACGAGGCCGCGGCGCGTGCTGAGGGGGCTCAGTTCCCCGTTGGGGAACAGAAACAGGGGATAAAGCGGGACCGGCCGATCGTAGGCGGCAACCCAGGTGCAGGGGCTGGAGCGAAGCCACTCCAGCCAGGAACAGATTTCCTGCGCATTCCGGATGGTGGCGGAGAGCAGCAGCAGCTTGACCCGTGCGGGCAGGTAGATGAAGACTTCCTCCCAGACCACTCCCCGGTCTTCATCGCCAAGAAAATGGGCTTCATCGAGGACGATGAGGTCTTCTTCGAGGTCTTCGCCGCGGTGCATCGTGTCGTAAAGTTGGTTGCGGAGGATTTCCGTCGTGCCGACAATGACCGGCGCCTGGAGGTTTTCCTTCCGGTCGCCGGTGAGGATGCCCACCTTGTCGGCGCCGAAGAGCTCGGAGAATTCCTCGTATTTCGAGTTGGAAAGGGCCTTCAGGGGGGAAGCGTACCAGCTCTTGCCGCCTTTTTGCAGGGTCCGTTCGATGGCCTTGAGGGCGATGTAGGTCTTGCCGGAACCGGTCGGCGCCGTCACCAGCACATCCGCCCGGTCCAGGGCCTCCAGGGCCTCCAGCTGGAAGGGATCGGGGATGAAGGGCTGAGGATGCGGAATCTTGATGCGATCGAGCACCGGGCGGAGGCTCCGATGGATGCGGATCGAAAAGGAGAGGTCCGCGCCGCTCAAGGGACCCACTAACGACCTTCTCGGGGCATGACGCTTTTGGTCGTGGTATTTCGGTCGTGAAAAATTCCTCAATAGTCTATCCTCGAGTGATGTTTTATGTTTGATCGCAATTCTTATTATTATCCACTATTAAGGCCGGAAAGCAAAGGTCTATCGTGACCTTTATCGGGTGTGTGTGCAGTCTTGTACGGGAAGGAAATAGCTGATAGAGTCGCCTTCGACAGGATTGACAACTTTCACGAGGGGAAGATGGCAATATGAAAATCGCTATTATTGGAACCGGCTATGTTGGACTGGTAAGCGGGGCATGCTTCGCGGAGTTCGGCCATGACGTCATGTGCATCGACAAGGACGAAGTGAAAATCGACGTCCTCAAGAAGGGCGACATCCCGATCTATGAACCGAGCCTCGAGTTTTTGGTCCAGAAAAACGTCAAGGCGGGCCGTCTCGTCTTTTCCACGGATTTCAGCCCCGGGGTCCCGGAGGCCCAGGTGATTTTCATTGCCGTCGGGACTCCCGCTTCCCGGCGCGGCGACGGCTACGCCGATCTCAGCTACGTGTATGAGGCCGCTCAGCAGCTGGCTCCCTACCTGCAGGACTACACCGTGGTCGTCAACAAAAGCACGGTACCGGTCGGCACCGCCCGCCAGGTTGCGCGCATCATCTCCGCAGCGAACCCGCAAGCCGCCTTCGATGTGGCCAGCAATCCCGAGTTTCTGCGGGAAGGGGCGGCCATTCGCGATTTCATGCACCCGGACCGGGTGGTCATCGGGGTCGATTCGGCGAGGGCGGAAGAGGTGCTCAAAGCCCTGTACCGGCCGCTTTACCTCCTCGAGACGCCGTTTGTGATTACCGGCATCGAGACCTCCGAACTGATCAAATATGCGGCCAACGCCTTTCTCGCCACCAAGATCAGCTTCATCAACGAACTGGCGAATATCTGCGAGGAAATCGGGGCGAACGTGCAGGATGTGGCGCGGGGAATCGGCCTCGACGGGCGGATCGGCAAGAAGTTTCTGCACGCGGGGCCGGGTTACGGGGGGTCGTGTTTTCCCAAGGACACCCACGCCCTGCTGCGCATTGCCCAGGAACACGGGGTTGCCTGCCGGATCGTGGAGGCGGTGATCGAGGTCAACGCCGCTCAGAAGGCACGTATGGCCAGAAAGATCCGGATCGCCCTGGGCGGCAGCGAAGCGGGCAAGACCATCGCCGTGCTCGGCCTTGCCTTCAAGCCCGAAACCGACGACATCCGGGATGCCCCGGCGCTCACCATCATTTCGACCCTTCTGGAACACGGGGCCGTGGTCCGCGCCCATGACCCGGCGGCGGCGCCGTGAGGCGTCCAAGGTGCTCCCGGATGTCAAGTACTGTGCCAGCGCCTATGAAGCATGCGAAGGCGCCGACGCCGTGGTCCTCATGACCGAATGGAACGAATACCGCGCCCTCGATCTCGATCGGATCAAGGCTTTGTTGAAAGAGCCGATCTTCATCGACCTTCGGAATGTTTACCCGGCCGAGATGATGCGGGAGAAGGGCTTCCGCTACTACAGCGTCGGGCGGGGCGCGGCGGATTGAGAGCGGGCACTGGGAGTAGGGAGTAGGGAGTAGGAGTAAGGAGTAAGAGCCGAGCGCCAATAGGAGTAAGAGCCGAGAGCCAGGAGCCGAGAGCCAAGGGTTGTTGTGGGTAATAGTCGGATCGGTATTGCTCATCATTGTTGTTGCCTGCCTTATACTCCTGAGTTGTGGATGGCAGGGCTGGGCAGCGTCGGAACCGCCGCCTGCGGGAAGCGGCAAAGTTCGGCAGGCCGAAGCCCTGGCCCGGCAGAGCGGCTGAATTCGGCATCGCGATCGTCAAGACTTATCCCCATGATCCCCAAGCCTTTACTCAGGGCCTCGTTTTTTCCGACGGCTTTCTGTACGAGAGCACCGGAGCGCACCGTGGGAACTCGTCCCTGCGCAAGCTCGATCTTGAAACGGGCAGGGTGCTGAAGGAGTACACCCTGGCCGGAGGCTATTTCGGAGAGGGCCTGACCCTGTGGCGGAAGAGGCTGATTCAGCTGACCTGGAGGTCCGGAATCGGCTTTGTTTATGATCGGGACAGCTTCCTTAAAGTCGGTGATTTCCACTATGATACCGAGGGGTGGGGGATCACCGAGGACGGCAAGTCCCTGATCATGAGCGACGGCACGGCCGTGCTGCGCTTTCTCGATCCTGAATCGTTTGAAGAAATCAGACGCATCGAAGTGCTCGACCAGGGTGTTCCCGTCCGCAATCTGAATGAATTGGAGTTCATCAAGGGCGAGATATTCGCCAACATTTGGGGGAAGGACACGATCGCCAGAGTCTCGCCGGAGAACGGCAAGGTGCTTGGGTGGATCGATCTGTCGATGCTGCGAAGGGCCCTCGGGCCCGTGCAGGAGGCGGAGGCTCTGAACGGCATTGCCTACGACAGGGGGGGCGACCGCCTCTTCGTCACCGGGAAGTTGTGGCCTAAGCTTTTTGAGATCAAACTCGTACCCAAGTAACTTTAGGGCAGTGACTTAAGGAGCAGTGACAAGTGACGAGCAAGAAAGACTTGGGGGCAGTGGCGAGTGATTGCTGGTTAGCGCAGGGAAGGCTATTGCTGCATACTGCCTACTCCCTACTGCTTACTCCCAAAGAAGGGGGTTGAGCTTGCATCGAGTCCCGCCCGTACGCATATCCGAAGCCAACGCAATGCCGGTCAATGCCGGGGGGGCCTTCGTGCTCTACTGGATGACCGCTTTTCGCAGGAAAAACTGGAACTTCAGCCTGCAAAGGGCGGTCGAATGGGCGAAAGAGCTGCAAAAACCCCTCGTCATCCTGGAAGCCTTGCGCTGCGATTATCCCTGGGCGAGCGACCGGCTTCATGCCTTCATTCTCCAAGGCATGAGAGACAACCTGAGCGATTTCGACGGGTCCCCCGTGTTCTATTTTCCCTTTGTCGAAAAGCGGAAGGACGAGGGAAAGGGTCTTCTGGAAGCGCTCGGGTCGAGCGCCTGTGTGGTTGTCGGCGATGACTACCCCGCCTTTTTCCTGCCCGGGATGGTCGCAGCCGCAGCCAGGCTCTTGAGGGTGAGGCTTGAAGCGGTCGATTCCAATGGCCTGCTTCCCCTGAGAGCGGCGGGCCAGGTTCATGCAACGGCTTTTTCCTTCAGAAGGTTCCTGCAGAAGAACCTGCCCGACCACCTCGACCAAATGCCGGCGGAAGACCCGCTTGCCGGCTTGACCCTGCCGGTTTTAACCGCTCTCCCGCGGGCCATCACCGACCGCTGGGCGCCGGCTTCATCCGAGGTCTTGAACGCATCTCCCGAGGTCTTGAACGCCCTGCCGATCGATCACCGGGTCGAGGCCGTAACGATGCACGGTGGTCGCAAGGCTGCCCGGGAGGCCCTCCGGGTTTTTGTCAGAGAGAAGCTCCATCCTTATCACCTGGTGCGCAACCATCCGGACGACGACGGTTCCAGTGGCCTCTCGCCCTATCTTCACTTCGGCCACCTGGCGGTTCACCAGGTGCTGGCCGAGCTCGTTGAACGCGAAGAGTGGGGCCCCGAACGCCTGAGTGTGAATGCGACCGGGAAACGGGTCGGTTGGTGGGGAATGAGTGAAGGCGCCGAAGCCTTTCTCGATCAGCTGATCACCTGGCGCGAGCTTGGGTTCAACATGTGTTCCAAGAGGGCAGACTACGACCGGTTTGAATCGCTTCCCGACTGGGTCCGGAAAGACCTCCTGGACCATGCCGGTGATGTTCGTCCCTATGTGTATTCGCGCGCCGAATTTGAAGCCGCAAAGACCCATGATCCGCTTTGGAACGCGGCCCAGACGCAGCTGCTTCAGGAAGGGCGCCTGCACAATTACCTGAGGATGCTGTGGGGAAAGAAGATTCTGGAGTGGTCGTCATCGCCTCAGGAAGCGCTGGCCGTCATGATCGAACTGAACAACAAATACGCCCTGGACGGCCGCGATCCCAATTCCTACACCGGCATCTTCTGGGTCCTGGGCCGCTACGATCGGCCCTGGTTCCCTCAGCGACCGGTCTTCGGGAAGATCCGCTACATGAGCTCCCGAAACACGATGCGGAAAGTCAGGGTCGAAGAGTACCTGCAGCGCTATCTGACGAGCAGGCAGTAAGCAGTAAGCAGTAAGCAGTAAGCAGTAAGGAGTAAGGAGTAAGAAGTAGGGAGTAAGGAGTAATAGCCGAGGACCAGCAAGCAGCGTAAACCACTTAGGAGCAGGGTCATGGGGAGAACTTGTCGCTTTTTCAATCATACCGTGCAGCATGCGGCCCACTTCCTCATATTTTCCATGAAAATATGCGTGCTTTTCACTGTCGATGTAATTGAAGTCGCGGGAAAAATCCAGCCAGACCTGGGTTTCGCCCGCTTCCCCCGCACAATCTATGAGTTTGCTGATGAAAGCCTTCTCGTAACGCCTCTTTTTCCATGCCTCGGCAAGGTTGGTGGCGACGCTTCTGGACGAACGCCTGATTTGGTCGACCAGGGCATATTTTTCTTCTTTCGGAAATACCTTCGTCAGCTCGTGAATTTCCAGTGCAAGTTGGTATGCGAGCTTAAATACCTTTAAGTCCCGGTATCCCCCGTATCCCGCTTTCTCCACACCCCAACTCCCTTCCTCCCTATCGCTTTCTCTCACTGCTGCCTACTGGTTCCTGGCTCTCGTTGCTTACTCCTTACTGCCCTACTGCTTACTGCCTACTGCCTACTGCCTACTTTCTCTTCCCCAGTTCCATGGAGCGCAGGGTGGCGGCCTCGACGGCGTTGAGGAGCGCACCGCGCACCCCTCGCTCCTCGAGAACGCGCAGTCCCCTGATCGTGGTGCCGCCCGGAGAGGTGATGAGGTCCTTCAGTTCCGCCGGGTGCTTTCCCATCTCCTGAGCCATTCTGGCGGTCCCGACCGCAGTCTGCAAAACGAGTTCGCGGGCCACCTGACGGGGGAGTCCCATGAGCACCCCGGCATCGATGAGGCCCTCCAGAACCAGCAGGATATATCCGGGACCGCTGCCGCTCAACCCGGTAACCGCGTCCAGCATGCTCTCGTCAACCTCGATGGCCTTGCCAACGGCCCGAAAGAGCGCCAGGGCCAGCGCCATGTCATGATCGGTGGCTCCCGGTCCCCGAGCCAGGGCGGAAGCTCCTTCCAGAACCAGGGCCGGGGCGTTGGGCATGACCCGAATGATGCGCACACCCGGGTCAAGGCCTTCGACCAGGGCCGCAATGGGAATGCCGGCGGCGATGGAAATCACCAGGGGGTTATGGGACAGATGCGGGCGGAGTTCGTTCAGGGCGACCGGCATTACTTGCGGCTTCACCGCGAGTACCAGGAGCCGACTGGATCGCGCCAGACGACCGGCGTCGTGGCTGAGCTGAATTCCATAGGCGGAACGAAGATGTTCCATGCGGGGTGCGCTGACATCAAAGACGTGTATTTGCGCGGCATCGAGGAGAGACGCTGCGATCAGGCCCTTGATCATGGCTTCACCCATGTTTCCGCCGCCGAGGAATCCGATGTTCATGTCCTTGAACATATGCTGGCCTCCATTGGTAAAATAAAGAGTCAAAAGAGAAAAGTGGATCATTACCCCGAACCGGTCATCCTCGTGCAGGCGGATGTCCGGAAAGCCTTGCCGAGCCTGATTTCGATTTGCTACGAAAGTCCGCTCCGTCATACCGGCGAACGCCGGTATCCAGGTTGTTCTTCTGGATTTCGGCGCCTGTTTCGGACCCCGATCAAGGGACCCGCCGGAATGACGAATTGGGTCTTTCCGGCACTTTTTCAACGACCCTGCATGGAGAGGGTCTGTGACCGCCAAGCAAAGGAGGCGGCCGCCGGCCATTCCCCGGGTTCGCTAAGAAGTGCCTCCCCGGGGTACTTCTTCGGGATGCTATTACACTCGCCTTGGCTTCTTGACGCAACTTAAAAAATCAGCAATTCTCAAGGTAAAGAGCATCCATCCCGTGGGATCGAATGCCTCCGGAAAAACTCCCTATTGAAAGGGGGCTGGTTTGATGGCGCCCTCGGGCCGGGGGCCGTTGCACCAAGTGCCGGACCGGCATGTTGGTGCTTTACGATTGCGTGACCTGGAAGGTGAGCTGAAGACTGCCGCTCAACGCGCGGCCCTGATCACCTGATAAGGAAAGGTGCCGAAGCCGAGATGCACTCTGATCCACGTGTTCGGGTGGGCAACAGTCAGGGGCTTTCCCGCCAAGTCCTGAAAGTCTCCGAGCACATGGCTTGAGGTTGAGCCGTCATTTCCCAGAAAGTGCAGCTCCATCCCGGGCACGAGGCGGCTTCGGACTTCGATGACGGTCCCATCGGTGCCATCGTTTGCGGGGAACAGGGTGGTCTCCCATCGGCCCTGCGGCGACGGTCTCACAATTCCCGCCAGGGTGTGGGATTGGATGTAGCCGACCGCAGCTGCGACGCCCTGACCGGCAGCGGATGAATCATTGAAGAGCAGACCTTCGGTGTAAGGGCGGTGGCTCACGCGGGCCAGGTCTTCCCGCCACCCGGGGTCCACTTCGAAGGTTTCCGGAGCATGCCAATACCGGTCGATGGCCTGCCGGTAGGTGCGGATTACACTGGCGAGATAAAGGGCGCCTTTCATGCGCCCTTCAATCTTGAAGGCATCCATCCCGAGCGCCATCAGCTTTCCGAGTCGCCCTAAAAGGCAGAGATCTTTGGAGTTGAAAATATAGGACCCCCTGGAGTCTTCCCTTACCGGAAAGTATTCTCCCGGTCGTTTTTCCTCGACCAGGCTGTAGGACCAGCGGCAGGGCTGGGTGCAAAGGCCGCGATTGGCGCTCCGGTTGTTCAGGAAGGCGCTGAGCAGACAGCGGCCGGAATAGGAAATGCACATCGCCCCGTGAACGAAGATCTCAAGCTCAGTCTCATGAATTCCCGATATTTCCGCCAGTTCGTCGAAGGTGAGTTCCCTGGCCAGATTGATGCGGGAGATGCCCTGGCTTTTCCAGAAATGGACGCTGAGGGAGTTGGTCGTGTTGGCCTGGGTGCTCAGGTGGAGCGGGACCCCGGGCGCCCAGCGCCGGGCGAGAGTCACGACCGCCGGGTCGCTGACAATAATGCCGTCGGCGCGGATATCTTGCAGATACTGCAGGAAACCGGGCAGAGTCTCGAGATCCGCTTGCCTGGCAAAAGCGTTGACCGTGACATACAATTTCTTTCCCAGGCGGTGGGCGAGAGCGCAGGCCTCGGCGAGTTCTTCCGAATCGAGGTTGCCGGCATAGCTCCTGAGGTTGTGGTCTTTTCCTCCCGCGTACACGGCGTCCGCACCATAGAGGAAAGCGATGCGGCACTTTTCCAGGTTTCCCGCCGGGGCGAGAAGCTCCGGTCTGCGTGGCTGATATTTCGTGCTCAAAAGGCGACCCTCATGTCTTCCCTTTCGCAATGACCCATCATCAGTTTGACAAAAGCGACGGGTGACTGTACTTATCATTTGGGAGGACACCGGCACAAGACCCTTGGCAGAACTTCCCGGGTGTCCGTCCCGGCAGTGCAGCGATGTTTCTGAGGGAGCCTTTCACTACTGACCACTATTTTCTCCGTAAAAAGGTCGGATGGATTGTCCGGTATGGATGAAGAGCGGATTGCATGGCTGGGTTTGAAGCTGATTCCCGAACTGGGGAATCGTTCGCTGCTTCGCCTGCTGCGCCATTTCAGAACGCCGGCGGCCGTGTTGCGCGCGAGCGCCGCGGAGCTTGCCGCCGTTCCCGGGCTGAAGGAAACGGCGCGGGCCGCCCTCATCAGGAAAACCATGATCCGTGCTCCCGAGGCCGAATGGGAAGCGCTCCGGAAACTGGATATAGAGCTCATCTGCTTAAATGACCCGCTGTACCCTGCGAATCTCGCGGCCATACCGGACCCTCCGGCCGTACTTTTCGTGAGGGGTGCCCTGGAAGCCAGGGATCTCGTCTCCGATGGCGGTGGTCGGCTCCCGCGCCGCTTCCCCCATGGGTCTGATCTTTACCGAACGGCTCTGCAACGATCTGGCGCAGGCGGGCGTGACCGTGGTGAGCGGCCTCGCCGTCGGCATTGACAGCTCGGCCCATCGCGGGGCCCTGAAGGCACGGGGGCGGACTCTGGCGGTTCTGGGTTGCGGCCTGGATGTGGACTATCCTCGTGGGAATGTTAAGCTGCGCGGGGAAATAGCGAAATCGGGCGCCATTTTAACCGAATTCCCTCTGGGGACGGCACCGGCTCCGGGGCATTTTCCCATGCGCAACCGGATCATCAGCGGCCTGGCGCTCGGCGTTGTGGTGGTTGAGGCCGCCCATCGCAGCGGCTCGCTGATCACGGCCCGCCTGGCCCTGGAGCAGGGCAGGGAGGTCTTCGCCGTTCCCGGGATGGCGCAGCATTACCGGAGTGTCGGGCCGCATCGCCTCCTCAAGGAGGGTGCAAAACTGGTCGAAAGCGCCGAGGATATCCTCGAGGAGATCCGGCCCCTGATTCGCCCGAGCTGGGCGGCGACGCTCAAAGGCGAGGTCGAGAAAGCCCCCGGCATCGCGCAGGTGACCTCCAAGGAGGCCGCCTTGCTCAAGGCCCTCGACTTGCATCCGCGGCATATCGATGACATATGCCGCTCCCTGCATTGGCCGGTTTCCGAGGTTATGTCTCACCTCCTGGCATTGGAACTGAAAGGCGCTGTGCGGCAACTGCCGGGCAAATATTTCGTCTGCAAAGGATAGCTTGATGTCGAAGTCACTGCTGATTGTAGAATCCCCCACCAAAGCAAAAACCCTTGGACGGTACCTCGGCAAGGATTTTGTGGTCAAGGCTTCCGTGGGTCACATCAAAGACCTTCCCAAGAATAAGCTGGGGATTGACCTCGAAGACAATTTCCAGGCCGACTATCAAGTCATCCGAGGCAAGAAGAAGGTCATCAGCGAACTGGCCGCCGCCGCCGCCAAGGCCGGCGCCATTTATCTCGGGCCGGACCCCGACCGGGAGGGGGAGGCCATAGCCTGGCATATCGCCGAAGAAATTCAGGCGGGGAAAAAACCGATCCATCGCGTGCTCTTTTATGAACTCACCCAGAAGGCAATCGAAGAGGCCCTGGCTCATCCCCGCGAGCTCAACCGCGAACGCTACGAGGCCCAGCAGGCGAGGCGGATCCTCGATCGCCTGGTGGGCTACCAGATCTCGCCCATCCTCTGGCAGAAGGTGAAGCGGGGTCTGAGCGCCGGGCGCGTGCAGTCGGTGGCTCTGCGGCTGATCTGCGAACGGGAAAAGGAGATCCAGGATTTCACCTCGGAGGAATACTGGACGATCGAGGCCGACCTCTCGCCGACGGGGGTCGATGGCGGCGGGGGCGGGGGCGACAGTGAGGCGCAGAAGCGATTTACCGCCAACCTCTGGCGATGCCGCAAGAAGAAATGCGACATTTCCTCGGCCGAAGCGGCGGAGCGTCTGGTGCAGGCCCTCCGTCCCCTGAGCTATCAGGTGAGCAAGGTGGACCTCAAACGGCGGCGGAAAAACCCCGCCCCCCCGTTTATAACCAGCAGCCTGCAGCAGGAAGCCGCGCGGCGCCTGCGGTTTTCGGCGAAACAGACCATGCGGGCGGCCCAAAGGCTCTACGAAGGGATTGAATTGGGAAACGAGGGCGCGGTGGGCCTCATTACCTACATGCGGACCGATTCCACCCGGCTGTCGCCGGATGCGGTCCAGGCGGCCAGGGTGTACATTGGGGACACCTGGTCGGCAGCATACCTTCCGGCAAAACCGGTCTTCTACAAAGCAAGGGCCGGCGCCCAGGACGCCCACGAAGCAATCCGCCCCACCGACGTCAAGCGCACTCCGGAAAAGATGGCCGCGCATCTGAGCAAGGAGCAACTTAACCTGTACACCCTTATCTGGAAGCGATTCGTCGCCTGCCAGATGGCCTCCGCCCAGATCGCCCAGAAAACCGTCGACATCGCCGCCGGTGAGTATCTGTTTCGGGCCACGGGTTCGACGGTGGAATTCCCCGGATTCATGGTGCTCTATGTGGAAAGTCAGGAGAACGGAGACCAGGGGAAGAACGGTGAGACCCTGCTGCCGGAATTGCCCGAAGGACAGCCGCTCTCGCTCCTCGACCTGAAATCGAAGCAGCACTTCACCCAGCCGCCGCCGCGCTACTCCGAAGCGACCCTCATCCGGGAGCTCGAGGAATTGGGCATCGGCCGACCCAGCACCTACGCCACCATCCTTTCCACCATCATGGACCGGGAATATGTCACCATCCAGAAACAGCGCCTCCACCCAAGCGAACTGGGGTGGTTCATCAACGGGCTCCTGGTCCAGAACTTCCCCACGATCATCAATGCCGAATTCACCGCCAAAATGGAGAAAAGCCTCGACGAAGTCGAACGCGGCCAGGTTCCCTACCTCCAGCTCCTGAATGAATTCTACCGGCAGTTTTCCGGGACCCTGCAAAGCGCCCAGAGCAACATGCTCAATTTGAAGGGGGTCGGCTGGCCGACCGACCTGAAATGCCCGCGCTGTGAGCGCGGTCTTCAGATCAGGTGGAGCCGCAACGGCCCCTTTATTGCCTGCAGCGGCTACCCCGAGTGCTCCTTCTCGTCAAACTACGAGCGGGACGAGAAAGGGGGCATCCGCCTGCTCGAAGAAAACGAGTCCTCCGGCGAGACCTGCGACAAGTGCGGACGGCCGATGGTCCTGAAGCGAGGGCGTTTCGGGGTTTTTCACGCCTGCAGCGGCTATCCCGATTGCCGCAATACGCGTTCGGTGAGCACCGGCATACCGTGCCCGCACGAAGGATGCAGCGGCCAGCTGGTGGAGCGCGTCACCAAGACCGGCCGGCGCTTTCTCGGCTGCAACCGGTATCCGGGCTGTAAGACGGCGGTCTGGGGGCGGGTGGTTGCGAAGACCTGCCCGGGATGCGGGGCTTCGGCGCTTCTTGAAAAACAGGACCGTAAGGGTGCTCAGAAACTGGTTTGCCTCAACCCGGCCTGCAAGTACCAGGAAAAGACCCCCTCCGGCGGCCAAGCCGGCCCGCCATGAGCCCGGATGGGAACCGAATAAACGAATAAGAATCCCCTCTGGGCAAATCCTCCCCTCTTCCAGTACGAGGAGGGTGGCGCGTGGATTTTAGGGCGAAGACAAAGGAGGACTGGAAGCAGTGCCAATCCCTTCAGGCGTGCAGGAGGTTTTCGTTTTTCTGGCGGGCTGCTGTTTGGGCAGCTTCTACAACGTGCTCATCCACCGCCTGCCGGCCGGGGAATCCATCGTTCGTCCCGGCTCTCATTGCCCGCAATGCCTCCATGCCATTTCCTTCTACGACAACATCCCCCTGTTGAGCTACCTCATCTTGAGGGGAAGGTGCCGCCATTGCGGAGAGCACATCCCGCTTCGCTATCCCCTGGTGGAAGCCCTGACCGGGGTCCTGACGCTGCTCCTGTTCCTGCGCTGCGGCTGGGGCCCGCAGTTCCTTATCGAGTGGGTCTTTGTTTCGCTGCTCATCATCATCACCTTTATCGATCTGGATACCTATTTGATCCCGGATGTCCTGTCGGTCACCGGAATGATTGCGGGGTTCGCTTTCTCCTTCGTTTCCACGCGTCTCTCGTGGTCGGAATCCCTCATCGGCATTGTCTTGGGGGGAGGGTTTTTCTATCTCGTCGCCATCGCCTTTCTCTACCTCAGGCATAAGGAAGGGCTCGGGGGAGGGGATATCAAACTGCTGGCCATGATCGGGGCGTTCCTGGGCTGGCCCGGAGTCGTGTTCACGGTGCTGGCGGCTTCCCTCGTCGGGTCGGTGGCCGGCCTGGCCATCATGTGGCGGACCCGCAAAGGCCTCGGCGCCATGCTCCCGTTTGGACCCTTTCTCGCCTCGGGGGCCATGCTGTATGTCTTCCGGGGAGATGAGTTCTACCGATGGTACGTGGGCGACATCCTCGGGCTGTAGTGAGTTGTCATCCGGGAACCCCTCCCTTGGCGGGAGGGGCAGGGGGAGGGGGTTAAGCAAGTATTGGCAATCACATTTTTTTTCACCCCCACCCGGCCTCCCCCATCGAGGGGGAGGAGGAATTGGGGACCTTTCCGGATGGACACTGGCTAGAAAGGGAGGGAAATTTCTGCCGCAATGACCTATCGACTGATTCTGCGCGTATGGGGAGACGAGAAGATTCATTGCCGGGGGGGATGAGGGGATGACTCGGAAGTGTTTTCTTATTGAAGATCAGGACCCCGAGACCGGGGTGGTCGATCTTGCCGATAAGACCGCGCACCACGTCCGTCATGTGCTCAGACTGCGACCGGGGCAGAGCATCGAGCTCAGGGATGGTCGCGGCAATGGATGGTGCGGAGTAATCAGGGAAATGAATCGGCAGGGGATAAGGGTCGCCGTTGGGGAAAAGCAGACCGTCGAGAGGGAGTCCTCATTGAGGCTGACTCTGGCCTTGGCCTTCTCCCGCTCCGACCGCATGGACCTGGTTCTTCGCCAGGCAACGGAAATGGGTGTGCACCGGTTCATCGCTTTCGCTGCCGAGCGCAGCGATTATCACCTCCCGGGGCCTCAGAGGGACAGGCGAATGGAACGCTGGCGAAAGATTACGCGCGAAGCCCTGTGCCAGTGCGGAAGGATGATCCTGCCCGAGGTTTCCATGCTTCCGGACGCTGCCGCACTCATTTCTCATGCCGCCGCACGGGAGGCAGCCGAGGGGGAAGGGCTGAAGATCCTGGCCAGAGAAGAGGCGGAACGACAGAGTCTCTCCGCTCTGCTCGACGCCTATCCGGCATGCCGCCGGATGCTGGTCGTGGTGGGCCCTGAAGGCGGATGGTCCAAAGGTGAAGGAGAACAATTCCTGGAGGCCGGCTTTCATGCCGTGCATCTCGGGCCCAGGACTCTCCGGCTGGAAACCGCGGCCGTCGCTCTGCTCGCCGCGGTCCAACTGCTCCGGGGAGACCTCGGACAATTAAGGGCAGTGCCTTGAGGGCAGTGAATAGTGACGAGTAACGAGTGACAAGTGACGAGCGAGGAAGACTAGAGGGTAGTGGCGAGTGGTGAGTAACTGATCATTGCGTTCTTCCGGGGAAAGGGCTGGTATGAAATGTCCGAAGTGCGGTTTTGTGAGCTACGATCATCTCTCCGAGTGCAAAAAGTGTGGAGCGGATCTCGCAGCCGTCAGGGAAGGCTTGGGCTTTTCGGCGCACAAATCTGAAGTTCCGTTCCTGCTCGGGACTCTGGTGGCGGGAGGTGGGCGAAGGGATATCCCCGGGGCGGGGACTGGCGACGAATCGGCCCATGTCGATTTCAGCTATGATTCCGAAGGAGTTTTGCGGGGGACGGTCGATTTTGAGCACCCGGACAGGAAGACGGTCAATGCTGTCGCCGACGAGATGAAGTCTCAGGGACCCGGGAACGATGACCGGATCATCGAGCTTTCAGAAGCCGACTTGGAGGATCTGCCGAGGATTGTCGGGAACCGGGCGATCAAACGGCAGGACAAGGACGGCTAAAAGGGCAAGGGGGGAATAGGAAAGGGGAGCAAAGATGGTGTTCCTTGCTCCCCTTGGAATTGAGCTCGCCAGCAGGCGAGCTAACCCGATGTCAAGTTGCTACCGTGCCGGCAGTTCCGGCGGCTCGGCCTGAGTATCCCACTTGATGGTGCTGGAAATACCTACGCCCGCGGTGTTCGGGGTGGTTCCCGCAAGAGCGTCGAACGGGTCCGACAATAGAACTTGATTTCAGTACTGATCAAACCGAGCAGCGGGGTTTTAACCTGTCCGCCCGTGCACTTACTGAGATATAGGGAGCGCTTGTTGCACACGGTGCTCGATACACCCTCGACGCGGAAGCGGCCGGCCGTGGTATGGAGGTCCTTATACAGGAACTTTTCGCCACCGGTTTCGAATCGTTATCCAGGTAGCCTTCAAACCAGCACTTGAAACACTGATAGGCGCCGGTGTATTTGGTTTCGTTCTCGTTCCAGATATCGAACTTGGCCTTGGTGCAGGTCGGGACGCGGTCCTGACGCAGATCCTGGATGCAGGGGACCAAAGTCAGATCGGTATTGACGAAGGTTGCATTGCCGCCCTCTTCAGGAAGATTGATGCTGGAACCCACCGAGAAGAAATTGAAGGCCAGGTATTGCGGACACGCATCGTACGCCCCGGTGGCGCCGGAAAGAACGAGGGTGCCGCCGGTGCCGACCGCAGCGCCCTGAGCAACGCCGCGGGCGGTGAAGGCCCAGGCGTTATACTCGAAGGCCGCACCGTGAACGGTATCGATGATCATGGCGTTGCCGTACAGGTGGTTGAATGCAACCTGGCTGGCGCCGACGGCATCCACTGCCCAGCATTTCAATTCACCGACCTCACCGGGGAAAAGAACGGCGGCACGGTGATGGGGTAGTTGATATTATCATAGTAACCGGTGCCCGCGCCATCGGATGCCCGAAACCAAATCGGCTGATTGGGGGTGATACGGAACATGAAATCCTGAATTTCCTGTTCCCTGTTGACCCAGTAACATTTGATCCACTGTTCCGTGAAGTAGTCGTTGCCGATCATGACGAGGGTGTCCCGATAGTAACCTGCTGTTCCGATCATTGAGGTATCGATCTTCGGGAAAATCAGCAAACTGCCTTTCTGAGAGACGTTCGCCACATTCTGTGCCGCGGGGGCTACGCTGCAAAGCCCCACCAGCATCAGTGCGACTGCCAGAGAGAAAATCAGTGTCTTCTTAAACATGCTTTCCTTCCTCCTGTTTCAAAATGCTGAAACTGTCCAAGCCCTTAAAAAGTGCACTTAAGACGATTGAGTCCAAATTCACCTGCGTGTGGAACTCTCACCTCCTCTCCGTGTCCCTTCGCCTGCGCTCGGCAGAGCAGCCGTCCACCCTCCGGTGCAAACCGCCCTGACACTACCCCTTCCGCGACAGGCAATTACAGTCTCTAATCGAAAACCTCACAATTTCAGTCATTTGATGCTTGGCTGCGCTCGCCGCGAAAGCTGCTGCAGCAAAGCTCCATGTTATTAATTCTCTTAAGATTCCGTTAGTATTGGCCTAACCACAGTTGCGGTTTAGCCCAAAGACTAGAAGAACGGAATGAATATGTCAAGAAAAATATTCAGCTGCACGATGATACGGTAAAAAATGCTGCGCGCCGAGGGGCCGCTAGCCGTTTTTTCCAACCTTCTGGAGCTCCTCGTCGATGATCTGCTTGAACCGGTCCGGAGGCGGCGCCCCGGAAACAAGACGGTTATTGATGACCAGGGTTGGTGTCGTGTTCAGACCGAATTTCTTTGCCTCTTCAATGTCCTTTTCGAGCTGGGCCTGAAATTTAGCCGCATTGAGGCACTGGCTGAAGGGTTCCATCTGCAGCCCGAGTTCCGTGGCCAGGTGGGCCAGGCGGTCCGGAGAGAGCTCTTCCTGACTGCTGAAGAGGAGGTCCTGGTACTGCCAGAACTTGCCCTGCTCGGCGGCGCAGCGGGCAGCGAGGGCGGCACCCCTGGCCCATTTGTGGCCGGGCATGGGAAGATCTTTGAAAACCCACCGTATGCGGTCCTTGTAGGCCTGCTTGAGTTCGCGCACGACCTCGTGATTTTTCCGGCAGGCCGGGCACTGGTAGTCCGAGAACTCAACGATGGTCAGGGGGGCATTGTCGGGGCCGTAAACCGGGTCGTCCTTGCCGATGCTGACTTGTATGTTGGGGGATTGGGGCTCTTTCAGGAAGACGGTCAGGTCATACCCGGGGCCGAGAGACTTGGCGTATTCGAACACCCTCTGCTGAGTCTTCTGCTGCTGCAGGAAGGTTCTGATCTGATGCTCTCAGATCTTGCTCGGAACCACTGTAATCCACCCAGCGGCCGCGATTTTCGGCATAGTAGTTTTCGACTTCCTGGTCGGCCACGGCGATATTTTGCGTGGCCACGAAGTCCTTCACCAGGTCCTGCAGAGGCTTTCTCTGCTTTTCGGCTTCTTTTTCCAGAACGATTTTTGCCACCATAGCGTCCAGCCGGTCTCGTTCGAGGCGGTAGATCTGCTGCTGCAAATCGAAGATCCGGGATGCCAGAGGCTGTGCGAGTTCGTCATAAGTTATATCCTGGCCCGCCACCCTTGCGGCAAGGGCGGGATTTTGCCTTGCCGTCGGCGAAGCGAGGCCGCCGCTCTCGTGAGTGATGACCATCGGGGAAAGAATGAAGGCCGCGAGGACAACGGTGAGCGTCTGCCACACGCGGGCCTTTTCGAATGAACAGAAGACAAGGGCCGTGATCACCAGGAAGTTGGCCAGGCAGAAGACACAGACCGTCTTCATGGCAAACATGATCGACATGAGGCCAAGCTCCATGCCGAAGCCCGCCGCAAGGACCCATAAAAACAAGGCCGTAGGCGCGAACCAGCAGCAGTGAGGCGAGCAGATAAAAGGCCGCCCCCCACAGCCATACCGGAAAACCGAGCAAGCTGTACTCGGCGGTCTCGCGGCACCCGTCGCCAAATCCGCCGCACCAGGAGGCGAGCCACTCCAGACGGCTGGAGAGGCCCGCCACGGAAGCCACTAGAACGCCAATCAGGGCAAGCGAAAGGAGAAGCAGTTTTCGCGACCGGGTCGGTTCATTCATGATACTCGGTCGCCTCGTTTCCCGGAAGCAGAAGCCGATGGGCGCACTACTTGACTCCTTCGTTTACCCAAACCTGCATGCGCGGCAGCGGCAGCTCTGCGATCGCATCGGAAGGCGTTCTTGTCGGATGGTTTCTGCGCAGCCTTGTCGCCGCGCTTCGGCGGCACGGGTTGTCCCTTGGACGCGCCGCCGGCCACGGCTCCCCCGGTCGCTGCGGCGAAGTCAAGCAGGCCGTCTTCATTGACATCACCCACGGCCACACCCCAGGAGACGGACAGTCCCTTTTCCGGGAGGTTGGTCGCCGTCAGTTCCTTGAAGCCACCCTTGCCGTCCCCCTTGAGCACAAAAAGGCCATAGTTGCTGCCCATCTCCTTCACTTTGCGGCCGGCGACGATAAGGTCAAAGAAACCGTCTCTGTCGAAGTCACCCAGGGCGATACCCACCGCCCCGTTCTGCATCTGAGGCATGAGATCCCCCGTGCCCTTCCAGGAGCCTCCCGGCTGCTGCAAGTAGAGCTCCGGGCCGTTCACATCGTTGGCCGAAACGATGTCGATCAAGCCGTCCCCGTTGACGTCCCCGACGTCGATCCCCCGATAAAGCCCGCCGATCAGCGGGGTCGGGAGCCCGCCCGAAGCGCTCTTGAAATGGCCCTTCCCATCTCCCAGCCACACTCTTGGTCCCTTGTAATAGGCTCGCGACCACATCAAGTTTGCCGTCTGTATTGATATCAAACAGTTTCACCTGGTTGGCCCACCCGGCGTTGTCCTCGTCCTCGGGTTCGGGGTTCTGCATATCGGGGAGCCCGTTGGCCGGCATCTCCTTCCAAGTCTTGCCCTTGCCGTCGCCCAGATAGACCTCAAAGCCGCCCTGGTCGGAGGCCGCCGCCACGATGTCAAGGATGCCGTCTCCATTGATGTCGCCAAGAGCAATGTCCTCGGCGCCGATGAAAACCGAGGCCAACTCCTCGTCCTTTTGGGCGATCTTGGATTTAACGCTGGAAGGGTAAAGCCCTTCCGTGACCATCGTCCACTTGCCCGTTCCGTCGGCAAGGTAGACATAGATGCCGCTGCAATGGTCGGCAACCGCCAAATCAAGGAAGCCGTCCCTGTTGATGTCGCCGACGGCGACGCCGCCACCGCAGGAGCCGCCCTTCATCCTGAGTCCTGCCGAGGAATCCGTCCAATTGCCCTTCCCGTCTCCAAGCCACACGTGAGCGCCATCACCCAGTCGGGATATGGCAATAACATCCAGGTGCCCGTCACGATTGATATCGATCACCAGCGGAGTGCTTTTCCACATTCCCGTTTGCGCCAGACCTGCGGCAGAGAGTTTGAATTTCGGGGCCGGCGCTTCCTGAGGCTTTACTGCTTGTGGCTGCACGCCGGCGCAAGACGCCAAATAGAGAAGTGCCGTGAAAATAAAGATACCGTGAAACAGAGACTTTTGAAAACGCTCCATGCGATCTCTCCGATGCAAAAGATTTTGATGATGAACCATGCTTGCCCCCGTGACTAACCAGGAGCGGTCCTTACTCCTCCTTGGGTTCCGTCACGTCAAGGTACCATTGGTTGTTCACCTTTAACCACGGCTGCATGATGATTTCCTGCAGGGGATCCATTTTGGTCAGGTTCGGATCGTTGGGTCGGTAGTCGACCGCTATTCGCACCTTGGCACGGTCACCGGAGACTTCCGCCCAATGAACGGTGTGGCCGACATAGGTGTTGAGGGCCTTCTTGCCGAGGAACTCATCCGCGGGAACCTTCTCCCGGAAGGCCGGCGGCAGCATTTGATAGACGGCCTTGTAGTCGTCCTTTTCCCGGGCCTTCCAGAACTCGTTGGCCCGCGCCATCACGGCGCTTTCATCCTTAACAGGACGAAGGCGAGGAGGAAGCTTCGGCACTTCCTCCTGTCGGTCTTTGGGTATCGGGAACCACTTTCCCTCCCATTTTTCCCAGACCTGCCAGGTATTGACCTTGTGGGGCGGCAATCCCGGGAAACGCGCGGGCTCGAGTTCGTAAGCGGCCTTTACCCAGCCCGTATCGCCCTCAACCTCGACTTCTCCCAAGCGTGTAGGAAAGATAGCGGAAGGGCCCCTTTTCCTTAGTGAAAGCAATGTATTGCTCCTTGGTGCGCGCCCTTCTTTTCACTATCGGCCAGAAAATCGTAGGCCGTCCCCCAGTCGCCCTTGACACGCGCGTCCCAAAGCACCTTGGCCCGGTCGGTCAAGGCTTTGCGCTCGTCCTGGGCCGCCCGCAGTGATCCGGAACTGAAAAAACCGAGAACGAGAAACATGGCCAGCAGGGCGAAGGGGACTTTCAAAGTCAAGAGAGACCTCCGGGGAACGGGGAAGAGCGGTGCCCGTGCGCTCCTTGAGAAGCTGATCGGTCTTTGATTTGTTGATGTGATCGCATACACTTGACACCCGAAAAAAATGTTCCAACCATAGAGCAATACCTCTTGTCCAAAAGAACTGCCTGATGTCTTACGCACGGCAACTGCACGCCCTTCAACCGGACCCGGGTTCGCGCCGGGAACGGCCTCTTCGGGCAACAAAAGAAACCGGGTCGGGGTCCAAAGACTCCCGTATTCCTTCAAGTTCCTGACAGCCCGGGAAATGAGGGCTGGTGCACATGAGAAAGGGGGGCAAGGACATGTCCTTGCCCCCCCTGGCTTACCTGTTCAAAGTCAAGCTAAAGGGATCTTACCTTACGGGAGCCTCAGGCGCAACCTGTCCGACATCCCACAGGATGAGCGATCTCTCGCCGACCCCGGCGCCAACCCCGGTCGCAGCAGTCAGTTCCGACTTGCCGGAGGGGAAGGAAGTAGAAATTTGTGTCGAGGTGATGCCGAGCAAAGGCGTGGAGACGCCATTACCCGGAGGAGCAGGGGGCTGCTGAATTTGCACACCGAACTCGGTATACCCTGGACGCGGAAGCGGCCCATGGTCGTGTGCAATCCGGCGTAGGTAAACTTCTCGCCGCCGAAACCACGAGCATTAATGCCGTTTTCGGGAATCTGAGTATTGGGATCGGTGCCGACTCTCGTTCAAGTAGCCCTCAAACCAGCACTTCAGGCACTGGTAAGCGCCGGTGTACTTGGTTTCGTTCTCGTTCCAGATATCGAACTTCGCCTTGGTGCAGGTCGGCACGCGATCCTGGCGCAGATCCTGCTTACAGGGGACCAGGGTCAGGTCGGTTTTGCCGAATTTGATGGTTGCCCCTGCGCCGTCAACATCTATTGGGGGCGCGAGGTTCGTGAGGTCAGAGGTGAAGAAATTGAAGGTCAGATACTGCGGGCAGGCATCGTATTCCTTGTTGAGGCCGCTCAGGACGATCTCGCCGCCTGTACCCACTTCCTGGCCCACGGGGCGTGGTTTGGAGTATCCCCGGGCGGTGAAGTTGATGGAATTGTACTGGTATGCCGTGGCATACAGGGTAATCAATAACGGTGGCGGAGCCGTAGAGGTGATTCCAGTTGATCTGCGATTCCCCCTCGAAATTGACTGCCCAGCATTTCAGTTCACCCACGGAATTGGGGAAAAAGGGCGGGACGGTCATTTCGTTGCTGGCCGGATCACCATTGTAACTGCCCGACCCCAACCCATCGGAAGCCCGGAACCACACCGGCTGGGTGATGGTGACGAGAAACATGAAATCCTGGATGTCCTGGTCCTGGTTCACCCAGTAGCACTTGACCATTACGCCCGCGGCTAAAGTCGTTGCTGATCTGGATGATGGTGTCCCGTCCCTGGGTGACGTCAATCTTGGGGAAAATCAAAACGCTGCCTTTTTGGGAAGCATTTCCTACGTTCTGTGCGGCGGAGGCTATGGTGCATGCCCCCACAAGCAACCAGACAACTGCCAGAGAGAAAACCAGAGTCTTCTTAAACATCCTTCCTTTCCTCCTACCTAGAAATTTCCAAAATAGCTCGCCATGACACCAAATTACTGCGTTCAAGCACCTGCGAGTAGAGCACAAATCCTCGATGCTTTATGCCCCGTGGATCTCACCTCCTCTCCTCCTTATCTCAACCTTCTTCGATAACCAAAAAAATGCTTGCCGTACCTTAACTTCAATTTCCGCTGCTTACCAAAAGCACCAAACGCCAAGCTGTTGTCGTTGAAAATCCCTGTTGAAAATGGAGACCGAAACCGGCACAAGCCCTTGTTCTAACCTAAAATTTCACTACAACTTGCCCTAATTTCCCAGAGGGAGAGATGCGATTCCCCACCTGCCTTGCTAATTACCTATGGTAATACGCGATGATTGTCAAGAAAAAAATCGGGCTGCCTGTGATTGATGGGGGAAAGACTGTCCCGGTCATTCTGCAATTAGAATATTGGCACAGCCGGACCAGCTCGATTTCAACCCCTTGTCATCCATGGCCTGCACCTTCACGCAGTAAGCACCGGGCACCGCCCACTTGTGGTAGGCCGACGTCTTTGCCGACCAGGAGCTCGTTTTTCCGTCTCCCCATGAGAACCGATACTGGATCGGGCCGCCGTCGGGGTCGGTCGCCTGTCCGGTAAACTTGCAGGACGTCAGTATTTTCCCGGTGGTCGGGCCGACCGGGGGACCGTTCAGCACCGGCGGGCGGCTCACGGCGATGGTGGCGCATGCGGACCAGGCGCTGAGAGCTCCCTTGCTGTCCTTGGCCTGCACTTTCACACAATAGGTGTTCGGCAGGGACCACGCGTGAGACCGTGAGGCATTGGCCGACCAGGTGCTTGTTTTCCCGTCACCCCACGAGAAGCGATACTGAACCGGGTCGGCCTCGGGGTCGGTCGCCTGTCCGGTGAACTTGTAGGAAACGGTGATCGCTCCGATGGCCGAGCCCTGAGGTGGTCCGGAAACCACGGGAGGCTGGTTGCCCCCCACCACGATGGCGCCGCCCGCCAGCCAGCCGCTGTTTCCGCAATCGCTGCCGGCCCGCACCCGGTAGTAGTAGGTGCCCTTTGCCAGCCCGCTTTGAGTGAAGGAAGTTGCCGCCCCGGTGTAGACGGTGACGGCACCCGTAAAGGCGGCGTTGGCGGCGCGCTGAAGGGTATAGTCGGCAGCTCCGCTCACCGGCGCCCAGGTTACGGTGAAACTGCTCCCGACGCTGGTGGCTGGATAAGTAATCGTCGCCGGGGGCGAAGGCGGAGGGGATGAGCCGATCTTGACGGCGCCACCGGTTTTCCAGTTCCCGGTGCCGCACCCGTTGGTGGCCTGCACCCGGTAGTAGAACGTCCCGTACCCCAGACCGAGTTCCGTGTAAGACGTCGCAGGCCCCGAATAAACGCTCAGGGAATTCACGAACGACGGGTCCATGGACCGTTGCAGCGCGTAGTTCGAGGCCCCGTCAACCGCGTCCCAGCTTACGGTATAATTTCCGCTGCAACTGGCGGAAGGATAGGTGATGGTCGCCGGTGTGGCGGGCGTCGGCGTGGCGGCCACCGCCGGGCCGGTTTTCCATTCGCCGGTGCCGCAACCGTTGGCTGCCCGCACGCGGTAATAATAGGTCCCCGAGCCCGGAACGGTTTCATTATGATACAGGGAGGCGCCGCTATAAACGGTTACCGCATTGTTGAACGCGGAGTTCGCCGCCCGCTGAAGCGTGTAGGTCGCGGCCCCCTCGGCTTGCGCCCAGCTCACCACAAAGCTCACTCCACAGACGCCGGCGGGATAGCTGAGGCTTCCCGGCGCCGGAGGCGCGGCCGTGAGGGTGACGGCCGGTCCGGTCGCCCAAACGCTGAAGCCGCAATCATTGGCGGCTCGGACTTGAAAATAGTAGGTCCCTGCCGGTAAACCCGTCTGCTCGAAGGAAAGGGCACTGCCGCTGTAGACGGTGATCGCGTCGGCAAAATTGGGAGAACCGGCCCGCTGGAGGGTGTAGCTTGAGGCGCCGGTAACGGCCGGCCAACTCACCCCGACCTTTCCGTCGCAGATCGTCGGGGCATAGTTGATACCGGCGGGAGCGGGCGGTGCCGCGGTCACGGTGACGGCCGGTCCGGCCGCCCACACGCTGCTGCCACAGTCATTCTTGGCGAGGACGCGGTAGTAATAGGTCCCGACGGCCAGGTTGATTTCGCCATAAGAAGTGCCGGTGCCGTTGTAGACTTGCTGGGCGTCGCTGAACCCAGCGTTGGAAGCGCGCTGCAGGAGGTAGCCGGTCGCGCCGTTCACCGGCAGCCAGGTCACCGTGAAGGTCCCTCCGCAGTTGCCCGCCGGATAAGCGATGTTCCCCGGGGCCCCCGGGGTTGTCGTGACCGTCATTGCCGGGCCCGCCTGCCAGGCGCTGTTGCCGCAGGCACTGACGGCGAGCACCCGGTAGTAATAGGTCCCCACCCCCAGACCCGTTTGGTCAAAGGAGGTCGCGGCGCCGGTGTAGACGTCCCGGGCGTCGGTAAAGGAGGCCGTGGTTGCGCGCTGCAGGGTGTAGGCGGTGGCCGTGTTCACCGCATCCCAGGTCACCTTGAAGGACCCGCTGCAGTTGCCGGCGGGATAACTGATGCCGGCAGGCGGCGCCAGCGTACCGGTCACGGTGACCGTCGATCCCGCTTGCCAGGCGCTGCCGCCGCAGTTGTTGTTCGCCCTGACGCGATAATAGTAGGTGCCTGCAGCCAATCCCGCCTCTTCAAAGGACGTTCCCGAATTGGATAAGACGGTGACTGCGTCGGAGAAACCGGGGTCCTTGGCCCGCTGGAGCGTGTAGGTGGCGGCGCCGCTTACCGCCGTCCAGGTCACGGTGAAACTGCCGCTGCAGTTGGTCGGGGGATAGGTGAGATTGTTCGGCACGGAGGGTATCGTGACCGGACTGACGGCCCCCCCGCTTTTCCAGGCGCTGCTGTTGCACGAATTCTTGGCCCGCACCCGGTAATAATACGGACCCTGCTGAGTCAAGCCGGTTTGGGTGAAGGAGGTCGCAGGTCCCGTTGTAGACCTCGATTGCCCCGGTGAAGGAGTCGCTCGCGGCACGCTGGACAATGTAGCTCGTGGCGTCGCCGACCGCGGCCCAGGTCACCGTGATCTCACCGCAGTTGATTGCCGTGTAAGCGATGGTCGCCGGGGAGGATGGCGGTAAAACCGGACTCACGGCCGTTGCCGTTCTCCAGGCACTGTTGCCGCACGAGTTTTTGGCCAGCACCCGGTAGTAATAGGGCCCCGGTTGGGTCAAACCGGTTTCGGTGAAGGAGATTAAGGGTCCATTGTAGACTTCGATGGCTCCGGCGAAGGAGTCGCTTGCGGCACGCTCCACGATGTAGCCGGTGGCGTCGCCGGCTGCGGCCCAGGTCACCGTGATCTCACCGCAGTTGGCCGCCGTGGTGGCGATGGTTGCCGGAGGGGATGGCGGCAAAAGGACACGGACCGCCGTCCCGGCTTTCCAGGCACTGTTGCCGCACGAGTTTTTGGCCAGCACCCGGTAGTAATAGGGCCCCGGCTCGGTCAAGCCGGTCTGGGTGAAGGAGGTTGAAGGTCCATTGTAGACCTGGACGGCCCCGGCGAAAGAGTCGCTTGCGGCGCGCTCGACGATATAGCCGGTGGCGCTGCTTGCAGCCGTCCAGGTCACCGTGATCTCGCCGCAGGTGGTCGCCGTGGTGGCGATGGTTGCCGGGGGGGATGGCGGCAGAAGGACACTGACCGCCGTTCCGGCTTTCCAGGCGCTGTTGCCGCACGAGTTTTTGGCCAGCACCCGGTAATAATAGGGTCCCTGCTCGGTCAAGCCGGTTTGGGTGACGGAGGTTGAAGGTCCATTGTAGACCTGGACGGCGCCGGTGAAGGAGTCGCTTGCGGCGCGCTCAACGATATAGCCGGTGGCGCCGCCTGCAGCCGTCCAGGTCACCGCGATCTCGCCGCAGGTGGTCGCCGTGGTCGCGATGGTTGCCGGGGGGGATGGCGGCAGAAGGACACTGACCGCCGTTGCGGCTTTCCAGGCGCTGCTGCCGCACGAGTTTTTGGCCAGCACCCGGTAGTAATAGGGCCCCACCTCGGTCAAGCCGGTCTGGGTGAAGGAAGTGGCGGCGCCATTGTAGACCTCGATGGCCCCGGCGAAGGAATTGCTTGCGGCACGTTCGACAACATAGCTCGTGGCGCTGCCGACCGCAGCCCAGGTCACCGCGATCTCGCCGCAGATGGTCGCCGTGGTGCCGATGGTTGCCGGGGCCGGAGGGGTGCTGCTGGCCAGCACCGGGCCTCCGTTTTGCCAATCGCCGCTGCCGCAGGCATTGCTTGCCAGCACCCGGTAGTAATAGGTGCCTGCTCCAAGGTTGGTGTCGCGGTAGGAGGTCAAAGGGCCGGCATAGACCTGAACGGCCCCGGAGAAGGAAAGACCGGTCGCCCGCTGGAGCACATAGGACGTTGCTCCCGCCGGGGCTTGCCAGGTGATGTCGAGATTGCCGTCGCAGGTGCTGTCGGCATAGGTGATGCCGGAAGGCGCCGCCGGAATGCTGCTCACATTGGCGCCGGGGCCATTTCTCCAGGTGCTGCCTGCCGCATGAGTTATTGGCCTGCACGCGATAGTAATAGAGTCCTCCGGGAATACCGGAGTCGGTAAAGGCGGCTGTGGTGCCCTGGTAGATCTGGGCTGCATCTGTGAAAGAGGAGTTGGTGGCGCGTTGGAGCGTGTAGTTGACCGCGCCGCTCACCGCCGGCCAGGTGAGAGCCACAGTGCCGGTGCAGCTCAGCGCGGGGTAGGTGATGTTCCCGGGCGTTGGAGGCGGGGAGATCACGGTGGTGGGTCCGCCGGTCCGCCAGGGACTCACGCCATTGCTGTTGCTGGCCCGTACTCGATAGTAGTGGGTCCCGTAAGCCAATGAGGCCTCGTTGTAGGAGGTCTGAGGGCCGGTGTAGGCCACGGAAGCCCCGGTAAAAGCGGGGTTTGCCGCTCGCTCCAGGCGATATTCGGTCGCTTGCGCCGCCGGCGCCCAGCCGATCGCCAGGTTGCTGCCGCAGCTGGCGGCGGCGTAGTTGATGCTCGCCGGTCTTGGCGGAAAGGAGCTCACCGCGATGCCGGGACCGATACTCCAAGGGCTGGCGCCGCAGTCGTTGGCCGCTCGCACGCGATAATAAAAGGTCCCGGCAAACAGGCCGGTCTGCTGAAAAGAGGTGGCGTTGCCCGTCGTAAACGGAGATTGCCCCTTAGAAAGGAGCATTATCCGCTCGCTGGAGGGCATAGGTCCGAGCATTGGTCGACGGCTCCCAGCTGACCGGGAAACTGCCGTCCGTGTCGGCAAGAGGATAGGTCATGCTCGAAGGAGCGGCAGGGACCGGCAGGCCGCAGGGAAAGTTCGAGATGCCGATGATCTGGAGACCCTTGAGACCATCCGCGACATAGGCGTAGGCGCCGGACAGCTCGACCTTGTTGGCGGTGCCCGGGGTGTCGACGGCAACGATCAAGAAAGGGTTCGGCGGAATCACTGACGTCGAAAATATTCAACCCGTCGGTGTTGGCGGCCAGGAAGGCATAAGAGCCCTGCACCCGAACCCCCTTGGCGCTGCTGTCCGTCTCCATCCCGCCGACCTGGATCGGGTCTTCCGGGTCCGTCAGATCGATCACCGACAGACCGTTGCCCCCGTCGGCCAGATAGGCGAGAGACCCGGAAGCATCGACCTCGTAAGCGACCCCCGCGGTATAGACGGAGCCGACGATCGCCGGGGTTTGCGGCAGGCTCACGTCGATCACCTGCAGGCCGGCGCTGCCGTCAGCGACAAGAGCGTAAGAACCGACCACGCGGACGTTTTCCGCAGACCCCGGAGTTATGACGGAACCGACAATGACGGGATCCTCCGGATCGTTGACGTCGATCACCTGCAAACCGCTTCCGGAGCCGTCGGCGACATAGGCACAGGAGCCGGAGACGAAAACGGCCCTGGCGGAACCCGGGGTTTCCACCGAGCCGGCAAGCACCGGGCTCATGGGGTTGTCGATGTTGATCGACCAGCAGGCCGGCGGCATCAGCGGCGATGTAGGCGTAGGAACCGGAGACGAAGATCCCCTTGGCGTTTCCCGGCGTGTTGAGCGAACCGGCGATGAAGGGCGCGGCGGGAGTCGCGATATTGATCACCTGCAGGCCGGCGACATCATCGGCGACATAGGCGTAGGAGCCCGAGATTTTGACGTCCAGAGCATTGCCGGGAGTGTCGACGGAGCCGACGATGCGACTGAAGTATCTCCTGACATCGAGGATCTCCAAGCCATAATCGTAATCCGCCATGTAGGCGTAGCCTCCCGAAAGGAAGACGCCCAGGGCGAAACTCGAGGTGACCTCGGTGCCCCTCAAACTGGGGGCGGATGGATTGCTGACGTCGACCACTCTCAGCCCGTCCACGTCGGAGGCCACGAAGAGCAGGGGATAGGCCACGAAAATGCTCTGGCAAGTGCCCGAGAGCGCCAGCGAACCGACGCTTTTCGGTTTGTTGGGATCGGATGACATCGATTACCCTGACCCCCATGGCGTCGTCGGCGATGATACACATAGGGCCAGGAGAGGCCCACGCCCCGGGCGGAGCCGGGAGTGTCCAGAGAGCCGGCGATCTGGGGGGCTGAGGGATTGGCGACGTTGATCACCTGAAGACCCCCGGAGCCGTCGGCGAGATAGGCATAAGCACCGGAAACCACCAGGTCCTGGGAATAACCGACGGTGTTTACGCCGCCGACAACCACGGGGGCGGCGGGATTGCTCACGTTGACGACCTTGAGACCCGAGGCGCCTACGGCAACATAGGCGTAGGAGCCGGAAACGTAGACCCCTTCGGCGGCATCGGGGAGGGCGACGGAACCGACAATGACGGGACTTGCGGGAGAGGCGACGTTGACAATCTGCAAACCGTCATAGTAATCGGCGACGTAAGCGAAGGAGCCGGAAACAAAGACCCCCTTCGCGCTGCCCGGAGTGTCGGCGGAGCCGACAATGGCCGGCGACCGGGGATTGCTGATATCGATGACCTGCAGGCCCCGGTAATCGTCGGCCACGAAGGCATATGATCCGAGCACCTTGACTCCTCGCGCATAGCCGGGTGTGTCGACGGACCCCACAATGGCATGCGCCGGTCCAGCCCATCCGACCATGGCAATGAAAGAATAAAGCAGAAACAGACGACTGAAATTCCAACGCATTGCTGTGTTCCCCGTTTCCTGTTGTCGAACATGCCTCACAAAGCAATCCCGATCGGTTGGAGACGAATGGGAAGATGGATTGCTGTCTCCGTTGAGCACTCTAACCGGGTGTTGAAAAACCTATTCCCAACGTCACCCCGGCGGAAGCCGGGGTCCAGGAAGCTTTGCCGAGCCTGGATTCCGGTGTTCATCGGAATGACGAAAATGAGCTTTTCAGCATTTTTTCAACAATCTGCTCATGTCGAGATGATACAATATGATGCATATTAATGGAAAGAGTCTTCAAAAAAACTCTGCAATTTACTCAAGTTTACTTAGTTCCACTAATGAATATGTTTACACAATATCTATTTTCCCTTAACACTCCTTGGGGCATGAATCACTTTCATCCCATCGGCCGGGACTGCCGGTGGGGTTTGAAGCGGATGGAAACCAACTAGTGTCCATCCGGAAAGGTCCCCAATTCCTCCTCCCCCTCGATGGGGGAGGCCGGGTGGGGGTGAAAAAGGATGTGATTGCCAATACTTGATTAACCCCCTCCCCCTGCCCCTCCCGCCAAGGGAGGGGTTTCCGGATGAAAACCAACTACCGCGTGCGGGTGAGTGGCTCTTTCCATATACACTGCCGACGGCTGAAGGGTCACAGCACAGGGAGAAAATTGAGCCCGTTTCAGCGTCGATCTTCGGCTTGGGCGGGGTCCTGGCCGTCAGGCCGGAATAGTGATTTGGAGTCGTTCTCGTGGTTGGGTCCCCCTCTGAACCCGTTTCGGGTGCGCTCTGAGGTTACGGCCAGAGGATCGCCCCCCCGGCTGCAATCCCATCCTTCAAGGTTTCATGAAATTTTGCTTGACATACGCTCACTTTATCTATAGTGTTCGGTCAAGTAGAGAAGCAGTTTTGAGACATTGAATCAGTTGTCAACAATGGATTTTACAGGTATTCGGGGGCTTGCGTCGATTCCGAGGCGGGAAGAGGCGCCCTGCCGCTCAGGGGGTGCCCTGGGAGTTCCGGCGGGGGCGGGGCCGATGATTGATCTTTGGCAAAGAGGATTTGCTGGGATTGAGCGCTCCTGGCATCCGCTGTCGGGCCAGGGTTGGCCGGGATGGTGCCGGGAGGTTGCTCCGGGAAGATTCAGCAAAGGTGACTTGAAGTGAACGGATCCGGAAGGGGGGTGATTCTTCGCGAGGGGGAAAGTGTTCGTTCGATGGCGTTCTAATGAAGGACTGAACCGTAGGCGTAATTTTCAGTAAACAGGTTTACAAGGAGGAAGGAGTATGAAGAAATACATGCTCGTGAGTTTGGTCATAGCTTTTCTGCTGGTGACGGTCGGTTCGCCTTGTCTCGGGGCCACGGTCGCCAATACCTCAAAGAAGGGCAGCCTGCTGATAATTCCCTTGATCAGGACCGATGTCAATCCGACCACGGGGGAGTCGTGGGAAACCCTTATTACCATCGGCAACGATTACCCGATTGGGGTCAAGTTGCAGTGCGTGTTCGTGCTGAAGGACGGCTGTGAACCGTCTCGGCTACGATTTCGATCTCACCGCCAGCCAGCCGGTCACCTTCAAGGCCAGTGACGGCTACAGTCTGGACGGCGACGGATATAGTGGGCGGCGGCATCGACGTTGGCCATATTGCCGAAGCCAAGTGCTGGGTCAAGAATTTCGTTTTTGACGATCCGGATCCCAACGCGGAAGTCATCTACCAGATGTCGTTCAATCATCTCACCGCCTCGGTTACCCTGCTGCGAAGCATTGAGAGGCATTGGAGTAGGCGCCGCCACTTACAATGCGTGGCGTTTCGCCGCCAACGCCCCTCTGGGGAGCCCGGTCAGCACCCCGGGCACGCTCCAGTTGACGGGCGATGCGAACAACTACGATACCTGCCCGAACACTTTAATCTTTGATTATCTGAGGCAAACTGACGATCCGGCTGCAGCCAGACATACCGAAGCCAGCGTCGATAACTTTATTGCCCTTGTCCCCTGCAAGCAGGACCTTTCCCAGGACGGCGGTCCAACCGTGATCAAAACGAGGCTGGTCCGCTACGACGAAAATGAACGGTCTGGATCCGGACAGATCTGCCTGAATTGCTTCTTCGCCGATTCCGCGGCCAACGTTCCGGCCTTCCCCAATGTGAACACTCCCGGCGGCATGTTCAGGGCCGAACCGTTCTCGGAAGTGGGCGGACCCTGCGAGCTGCCCAGCCCGCAATTGGATACCTATCCGGTCGTTGGCGTGATCGTCAAGCATTTTGATGGATATTTTAGGGCCGATAACCGCGGCAACCCCCACCGGCAGCGGCGTCTGGGCGGCGTCTCCGGGCGCGCCCGATTACAAGGGAACGCCGGCCGTGATCTGGGATGTATACTAAGTCCTTACAGATGCCAAACGCTCAACCACCTTGGCATTGCGACCTACAATAAGGAGGTAAGAGTATGAAAAAGTGCACGCTCGTGACCCTGGTCATGGCTTTCTCCATTGCCATAATGAGCTCGTGGTGCTTGGCCCAGCCTGTTACGAACATCAGCAAGGAAGGCAGCCTGCTGATCTGGCCCAAGATTGTCACCAGCGATACCGTAGACACATACATTATGATCAGCAACTCCTACCCGTCGGCCGTGAACGTGAAGTGCTACTGGGAGTACAAAGACACCGAGACGGGTACTCCTCCGTACTTCAGGAACGGTTGCGTCAACTACGACTTTCAGTTCAAGCTGACGGCGAACCAGCCGGCCGTTTTCAGCGCGAAAACGGGCGAGCATCTGTGGCAAGAGAGCGTTGCCAAGAGCCCACCCATCGCGGCGTTCGGGTATCCGGGCGAGGGGATTCTCAAGTGCTGGGCCGTCAATCCCTCCGCCGAGAACCAGATTTCCTGGAATTACCTCAAGGGCGAAGGAATCGTCTTTGACACTGGTGACGATAGCCCCGGCAGTGCCTGGGAATACAATGCCTGGCGGTTTGCCGCCGACGGCGCGCGCGGTACCGCGGTCGGGACCGGCGGCCGGATCGAGTTGAGCGGCGCGGCCGGGGGCTATGACGCCTGCCCGAGCTACCTCATCTTCGATTTTCTGGCTGACAGCGGTACAAGTTCGAGCGATTTGACTCTCATCCCCTGCAAGCAGAACGTGAAGCAGGAGGGTGGACCGACCAAGACCAAGGCGACCTTCACCATCTGGAACGAGAACGAGGTGAAATTCACCGGCGCTCACCAGTGCTTCTCGTGCTTTATGGAAGCGCCTCTGAGCAGTTTCCGGATTCCCCAGGACACCGGTAAGATCCAACCCTTCAGCTACACCCGGCTGCACACCCTTGCCGCGCGGATGCGGGTCCAGGGCCTGCAGAGCAACAACTACTGCCCGGGCAGTGTGGCCACCCCGCTCCTGGGCCTGATCGATACCGCCTTCTACCGGCGTTCCGGATAGGGCCGGCACCAACGCGTCGACGACGTCGGCCAAGTGGTCGGGCGACCCGGTCTACATCCTTTGGGATCCCGGGTACAATGCGGACGAGAGAGCCAAGCGATAAGGTTGCGCTGAATTTTTCCCGGAGGGTGGGTAACCCTCCGAGTAGCGCGTGATCAACAGATGGGGGGAGCCATAGCGGCTCCCCCCTTTTTTTGCTCTAACCCCCTTGACGCGGTGGTTCACAACAAAGCATGAAATCCCCCTGCTCCAGGTGTATCAAGCCAACCTCGCCCCCTTTCGAAAAGGGGGTTGGGGGGATTTGAGATAAAAATCTGGAAGGGCTGTTGACTTGGCTGGTGGTAAAAGCCTTGGGTGGGGCGGCATCGTAGCTCCCCCAGGGGGGCATGTCGACGCCGGTATCCCTTAGAGCGTGTCCAAAAAGTCAAACTGAGGGCTCATGTTAGGAGCTCTGTATGATCACCGAATCGTCATTCCGGCAGGCTTTTGGCCGGAATCCGGGTCCATCAGCTCCCTGGACCCCGGCCAGAAACATGCCGGGGTGACGGGGTAAGGAAGCTTTTTAGACACGACTCTTAGAAAATCATTACGTTTTCTCCAAGTCCAAAACCGATGCAGAATTCAGAGAAAACCAGCATATTGTCACTTCGGTGGAAATGACTGTCGGTCGGACAGGGATAAACCTCACCCCCGCACGCCTCGGGTCCCGATAAGGTCTCGGCAGGTATCCGTCACGGGCTTGGCGGTTCATTGATGCTGAGTTTCGCCGTGGTGCCGTCGGAACTTTTGGAGAGCAGTTTGATCCGAACGCCGCACTGGACCCGGGCATCGCCCGGATTGCCGGTACCCAGCTTGAGTCCCGGGTATTTTCTGCCGTACAGCTCCGCGCTTTTGCCGTACAACTCCGGGTAGGGCGTGCCGTCATAGTGGGTGATCCGGGTGGTGTACTTGCCAAAGGCCGGAATCACGGCACTGCCGCCCTCATCCACGAAACAGTAGGTTTCACCGCAGGGCGGGCCGGCGTAAAGCCCGGCATAATAGCCCTTGGCGTCGTCAAACTGCTTGACCGCGGGTTTGGAGGGGAACTCCCAGGGACCGGTCAGAATGGTCCCCCCGGTGTCGACCTGGGTGATACTGAAGGCCTTGGTCGGCTGAAGGGTCAGGGCGGCATCGTAGCCGGACCGGCGCGCGTCAAGCACGACGCCGGTGTCGCCGAGGCGGAGCGGCTCGTAATTCATGTCCACGACCAGCAGCGTCGATTTGGGCCCGATGCTGGGAGGAGACGACATGTAGGGCTGCAATCCGTAATAGTGTTTTTTGTAGCGTTCGTTGCAGTAGTAGAGCACCGCGCCGGGGATGTTGTAAGGCACCCGCTCGACCTGCCATTCATCCTCATCGCATATAGTTGGTGACGTAAGCCGTTCTGAGCATCTTGTCGTACTTGGTGGCGGTTCGCCACTCGACCAGGTAAAAGTTGGGATAGGAGGAGGTTGCCGTGGGAACCACCTTCCAGCCCGGTTTGGAATTGACGAAGCCGGGAAAGCTGGAAGGGGAGACGGCATCTTCGAACTGATTGAGGGAGGTCCCGTCGAGCCGGAGGTTATCGATCCACCAGCCCGGTCCGGTGTTGGAGGCGTCGGTCCGGTACTGGAAGCGGAGGGTAATCTTCTGCCCCCGGTAGGCGGAGAGGTCGAAGCGGAGCTTCCGGTTACCGTAACCCGTGAGGCCGTGGCCCAGATTGTTCCCGTAGGGATTGGTCTCACGCAGGACGCCGTCGAGGTCGTCGAGGGGCGTAAAATTCCTCCCCGTTTTTCACCATGACATAGCCGTAGTCGCGATCTTCCTCGATGTCCCAGAAGGACTGGAAAGTCAGTCGGCCGCAGGCGTTCTTGGAGATGGAGACGGTGCGGTCGAGGGTGATGGCGAGATTATCCAGGCCCGATCCGGTGTAGGCCCCCTTGCCGGCGCCCGCCCGGTTTCCGGTTCCCGTTTCGACAAAGTCGGGGAGGTCGATCCTGAGACCCTTGTAAAACCCTTCCGGGGTGCTCTCCAGCCGGCCGATGGTAACCTTGGAGGCCGGCTTGTTAAAGGGGATGGTGAGCATGGGTTCCTGCCAGTTGCAGTACCGGGGGTTTTCCTGAGCGTCCTTGCCGCAAAGGGCGATCATGCGAAAATAGAGGGTCATGCCGACCGGGGTTGCCCCTCCCAGCCAGCCGCCCCAGGTGCCGCCGGACATGATGCTCCAGAAACCGACGGAATTCTCGATATCGGTCGTATAGAGGTCCGGGAAGCCGAAGAAGTTGTGGCCGAATTCTTCAACCAGCACCCCCAGGTCGGCGTTTTCCGGCTGCAGGGTGTAGGGGCCGATATAGATATCGTCATCGGGCGTGCCGTTATCCCCTTCATAGACCTTGTAAGACCATTTGGGCAGGCTGCTGCTCTGGCTCCAGATCGCATAATCCCCCTGCTGCTCCCCCTTCCGCCTCCTGTCCCATCCCGGCGTGGATGATCCACAAGGAGTCCACGTGATGGTCGTGATCGGCGTCAAACTGCTTCCAGAAGGCATTGAAGCTGGTGTCGGAGTAATAATCCGGGTGCGCCTGCATGAACTTGTCCAGGGCATCTTTCACAAGCTGCGCCGGGGTTGCGGGCCCCCCGCCGTCATGCGCAGCCCCTGGAGCAATTGGGAGCGCCGTAGTAGCCCTCGCTGTGGTCAACCGTCAACCAGCCTTCCACGGTTCCGCTCAACTCGACATTGCCGGTTCCGGCCATGTGGTCGTAGTAGTCCTGCACCGTGTAGCCGTTGAGATTTATCCCCGGCTTGCCGTCGACGGGGTCCTTGAGATCGAGGCGCACGCGGCCCACGCCCTGGTGACCGAAAATGAGGTTCTCATAGAACTTGGCATTCGCCGTCTCTTCCGGTGCATACCAGATAGTATTGTTATCGCGCGATCCCGGGAAGCCGGGGTTTGGAATTTGACCCTGCCGCGGGCCGGAGGTGGTCACGGTCTGGAGCTTGCAGCCGCCGGCCGTGTTCGCATAATGGGTGAAGGTGTCGGTCCCCCCGAAATCGACGGCAAGTGCCAGGATTTTTGCCGTAACCGGCTGCACCGTCGGTGCGGCTGCGGCGGCCGCTTGAGGGTCCATTCCCGCCGCCCTTGAAACCGATTCTGTTTGGCGCTGCAGGCCCTGTTCCTGGACCTCCGGTGAAATCCAGGCGCTGGATTTCTTGGAGAAGTCATCAAAGTATCCCTGCACGGCCGAGCGAACCTGCTCCGGGGTCATCCCGGGAGTGATCTTTCCCTGCCGGCGCAACTGCCGTTCGACGACTTCCCGGCGCGGCCGCACCAGGTGTTTTCCCGCCGGTCGCATGGCGCCGATGGCGATGGGCGGCAGTTTGACGACCGCGGGAGCAATGGCGTCCCCGGCGGAATCGTCGACCTCTACGGTCTGAGCCTCGAAGGCATTCGCCGAAGCGGATGGCATCCATCCGGTCAGGGAAACAAGCGTGAAGATCAGAAAGCGGATCAGGGCCTGGGGCATTGACTGTCTTCTCCTGTGTCTTTTAAGAGCAGTGACCACAAAGCAGTGACAGTGACAGTGACTGGTGGTCGGTGGTCAGCAATAGCTGATCACCAGTATATAACCCAGGGCTGCGGATCGGTCACATAAACGCTTCAACATTCCGGCTGCCGGACAGCTTCAGTGCTTCCCTGGTCAGAGAACACCATCCCCTACCACCAGCCGCCGTCACCATTCGTCACTACGTCACTTGTCACTAGCCGACTGCTCGTTGCTGAGAGTCTAATATCGTTCCAACGGATTGGCAACGGCTGGCGCAAAAAAAGCGATTGAAAAAAGTACTTGACACTTCCCCGACCAATCCATTAGTAAGTAACCCGCTGATCATGGCGGGGTAGCTCAGTCGGTAGAGCAGTGGACTGAAAATCCTCGTGTCCCCAGTTCAATTCTGGGCCCCGCCACCATGATTAAAATCCGCTTATCCCGGCAGCTTACCCAGTCTGCCGGGGTATCAAAACAAAAGCCCGTTACCATCGGGCTTTTGTTTTTTTGCCCGCCGGATGTCGTTGAGAGACGAACAAACCCGCCCTCCTTTTGTTCGTGGCTGTCCCTATCGGTCCTCTCCCGTTAGGGTTCCTTCCGGAATGCACAATAATCCCCGCTTCATACTTCGATGGCCAGGATGCGGTACAGGCGGATTCCGGCAGGGGTGGAGACCGTCACTTCCTCCCCTTCCCGGCGCCCCATAAGGCAATTCCCCAGAGGCGATTCAATGGAAAGCCTGCCATTCCTGATATCGGACTCATAAGGACCTACCAGTTGGAACCGGCATTCCTCCCCGGTGTCCATATTTCGAATCAGCGCCGAGGTCCCGAAGGCAACCTGCTTGGTGAAAAACTTCCTGCCGGCGAACACCTCACAGAGCGCCAGCTTTTCCTCCAGATCACCAATCTTCTTCTGAAGGACCCGATGTCGTTCGCGAGCCAGCAGGTACTGCTGATTGTCCGCTTTCACGCCGAAGGCCATCGCTTCGCGCAATTCTTCGAGGACTTCGGGGCGTACCACTCGCCGCAAGTGAGTCAGCTCTTTGAGCAGGCGATAATGCCCGTAGCGGGTTATAGGGACCTTTCTCATGACCGACGCCGCTGAGTGCTAACCAAAAAAGTCCGGGGGAATTTCTCCTCGTTGCTGTTTGGCCAAAAAGAGCGAGATCCCGATCACGGTCTTGCCGTCCGCGATGGTTCCTTCCAGGATCAAATCCTGAACCCGACTCAATGCCACCACCTCCACTTTGGAAATTTCGTCTTCGTCCGGCACCGCGGGCAGGCTCTTCAGCCGGGAGGCAGCGTAGATTCTTATGATTTCGTTGGAGTAGCCGATGGCCGGGTAGTAGCTGAAGAGGTGCAGCAGGCGTTCGGCCCGGTACCCGGTCTCCTCCTCGAGTTCCCGCACGGCGCATGTTTCGAGCGCTTCCCCCGGGTCCGCCTTTCCGGCCGGGATTTCCAGGGTCTCACGATTGATGGCATAGCGCCACTGGCGAACCATGAGGATGTGCTGATCGTCAAGGAAAGGAACGACGGCAGCGGCTTCGGGATGATCGATGCGGATGCGCTCGGTCGTTTTCCCCGTGCGCAGACGAACGGTGTCAAGGTGAGCGCTGAAGTGTTTCGCATACAACGTGCTGAGAGTCCTGATCTTTTCTTCCATCGGGTTATCCAAAAGTAGGAGTAAGGTGTTCTGAAGCCACGCCGGAGCGCCGGCTCACAAGCATTGAGGAATGCAATCGCTCACGCAAAGTAAAGCATTTTTCGGGATGGGGATCAAGGAGTGGGTGACGACTCTCGGGGAATCCATCAAGAGTGTTCAAGGGAAAATATAGCTTGATGCCTTCGCCGGCTATTTGTTACAGGGGGGCGTGCCATGGTGGAAGCAGGAAGGCGGGCTGTATTCCAGGGGGACGAATCGTTTCCGATCGTTCCGGGAGCAGGCCTTCGCTGCCGGATTTCATTGAGGAAGAGACCGACAAAGGACCTAAATATGAGTGACACCGCGCAACTGATTCATTCGTTTCCCAAGAACCCCCTTGAGGAGATTCGAGTTTCTTTAACGGTATTCAAGAAGAAGCAATATCTCGATCTCAGAACCTATTACAAAGGAGACGACGGGGAATACCATCCTTCCAAGAAGGGAATCACGCTTTCCCTCGACCTTCTGCCGGACCTGGTGGAGGCGATTGAAAAAGCTCGCGTAGTGGTGGGTGAGTAGCCTGCAGGCGACGAACGCGGCATCAACCGCCGCCCACCGGTGGAAAAAGGGCCAGGCGCTCCTCTCCCGTCAGGACCGTTTCCCAATCCGCATGGGCGCCGTCCACCATGATCAGCTTCACCTCCGGTTCCGGAACGGCAAGGAGCCGGGCTACCTCACGGACGGAAGTCCCCGGAGCGATCGCCAGGGCGTGGCCGCTTGCGGCATCGTAGCCGCTGATGTACTTACGAAGGGTTGCCGCCAGAAAGACCGTTAACGGCATCGGTTAACCTCGCAATAACTGTATTTTTTTAGTTTGGGCTCTCGCCCGTATCACCGGAAAAAACGCCAACGCCGGCCGGGAATCCATTCCGCGGCACCTCAGTTTGACATACTGTGGCGATAAACCCGCTTGATCTGAACATTGGAAATGAGAGCGGTATAGTTCTTGCCCTGCTCCAGATCGACATGTATGGTCCTGCGGTCGATTTCCATATAGCGGGACAATACCGTTATGATATCGTTTTTGAGTGCTTCCATGATATCCGGGGCGATGTCCATCCGGTCGTGCATGAGTACCACCTGCATCCGTTGTCGGGCCACCTGTGAGCTTGCCTTCTCCCCAAAAAACCGACGGATTGCCTTCAGCATGAGATGAATCTCCTTCCTAGCTCCAGATGAATCGCTTGAAGCGGTCCATGATGGTCACTTTCTGTTCCATATCGAGAGCAACTTCCTCGCCGTTCAGGCGCGCTGCGATTTGCTGGAACGCAGCGCCGGCTTTGCTGCCGCGATCATGGACCAGAGGTGTCCCCCGGTTGGTCGAAATGACGACTTCGTCGCTTTCCGGAACGACTCCCAGGAGTGGCACCGCGAGCAGCGAGATGATGTCTTCAGTGGACATCATGTCGCCTTTCTTCACCATGCGGTGGTTCAGTCGGTTGATAATGAGATGGATATCTCTCAGCTCACCCGCTTCGAGCAGCCCGATCACCCGGTCGGCATCGCGAATGGCGGAGACTTCGGGCGTGGTCACGACAATGGCGGTTTGAGCACCGGCGACGGCATTCTTGAAGCCCTGCTCAATGCCTGCAGGACAATCGATGAACACGTAATCGAATTCATCCGCCAGCTCCGTGCACAGATTCTTCATCTGTTCGGGATTCACCGCGCTCTTCTCGCGCGTCTGAGCTGCCGGAATGATGTAGAGATTGTGCAGCTTGCGGTCCCTGATCATAGCCTGCTGCTTGCGGCATTTGCCCTCGATGATGTCCACCAGATTATAGACGATGCGATTCTCCAGGCCCATGACCACATCCAGGTTGCGAAGGCCGATGTCCGCATCAAGCATAACCACACTGTACTTCTTCTTTGCCAACACCGTTCCGATATTGGCGACGGTGGTGGTCTTGCCCACCCCGCCTTTACCCGATGTTACAACGATCGTTTTCCCGGCCATGATTCATCCCATCCATCGTTCGAGTTTGTAAGGTTCTTGGTTCAATGAGGACCCCTCCTGTCTCACAGCGTGATGACCTCAATTGCATTGTCCTGGATTTCCGCAACCTCAAAGCGTCTTGGAGTCGGTTTGTTCCCGCGGGGAGGAACCGCGACGATATCGGCAATTCTTAACTGATTGGGTTCAATGCTGAGGGCCCAAATTCTGGCCGAGCGGTCCCCGGTCGCCCCGGCATGGGCAACGCCTCGCAGGTTGCCAAAGATAATAATATCGCCGACGGCAATGACTTCCGCGCCGGGATTGACGTCTCCCAGAATCACGCAATCGGATTGGGAGACGATGCGGGTCCCCGAGCGACAGGTATTTCTGATAACCAGGGCGGAATCCTCTGCTGCAGCCGGCTCAGGTCCAGGCCGGGGAGGAGGGGGCCGCCGGTCGGACGGGCGGTCCAGGACCAAATTCAAGTCCTCTCCCAGTTTCACTTCCACCAACCGGACCCGCCCTTTGGCGACCAGGAGGCCGTGCAGCCTGGAAATTTCGTCAGTGCGCAGCGGCCTCTCCCTCAAGTCCAGGGTCATATCCGCGTGTCGGAAGAAGTCCCGCGATTCGCTCAAACGCTGTTCCAGATAGGCGACCAAGGCATCAAACGACGCCGAGGGATCAGGAACCAGAGTGAATCCCTCGCGATTGGCCTTGATCAGAATTGCCGGCGAGTCACTTGCGTTCATGGCAACCCATTATCTAAAGAAATAATGACGCGGAGAGGGGGTGAGGGGAGAGGGGAGGGGAGACACGGAGACAAGGTCCGGTGGTTTTTGAAGATTCTCCGCATCATATCCCAGCTCTCCTCATCTCCCTATCTCCCTGTCTCCCCGTCCTCTCGTCCCTCGTCCCCCCGCCTGCCAGCAGATGACCAAGCTGAGACCAGTTTTCGATTCTCGGAAAGGCAGCCGCCTCCGGCACGCGATTCCATGGCTGGTCGAAAAGCAGCGGCTGGATGCCGCTGTGGGATAAGAGTTCGCAGGTTTCCACCCGGTCTTCCACAAAATACCGAACTTTCAGTTCTTTTAAAATACGCAACTTGGCTTCAGGAAGGCCGGTCGCGAAGACCTCGATGCGGCCGGAATCAACATCGGGTAAAATCTGATGAAGCCAGCCAATGATGGATTCGGGCCAGATTCGCGCGGTAACGAAGCGCAAGGGCGCGCCGCCTTCCGCCAGGTCGGTGAGTACTTCTATGGCTCCCTGCATGGGCGGGATCTGATGTGTGTGTTCGTCGTCCAAAGTCGTGCAGATCAAATCATTTACGATTTCGGGAGCGATATTGAGACAGGCGTGAAGATCGTATTGGCGCAGATCCTCCTTGGTCAACCAGGTAAAGCCATAGCGCTCGCGCGCGAGCGCGACAAAAACGGCCATGGTGTCGGCCACAACCCCGTCAATGTCAAATGCAAGCTCTGATGGCTCGATAGTTTTCCCGATAACCACTACGGATGGTCATCGCAAAAAAGGTCCCCGAGGTGCTTCTTCGTCATTCCGGCGAAAGCCGGAATCCGAGTCTTTTAAGCAGCCGGAAAATCCCCGGCCGACGACTCACAGCTTTCCGCAGTATTCAAATCTTGGGCCGCTCCTACAACCTGAACCGAGTTGCCAGAACGGGAGAATTTGGACAACTCCCGTTTGGGAAGCGATGCCGAATCACCATACCCCAATTTCGGAAAAACTGCCAGCGTCTTCCGACCATCGATCTGGAAACTTGAGCGGCACTGCTTTCGACCGGGAATGAACGGTCACGGTGAAAACAGCGGGCAGAGCTTCATGCGTGAATGCGACCGGGTGTCTTGATCGCGTGATCACTGGACCACTACTTTTTCCCGGGCGACTCCTCGTAGATGGCGGGAGAGGGGGAGGCAGGCAATTGCCATCCCTCCTGCTGCGCCAGGAGGTCGAGATGGAGCGTGGTCCATTCCTCGAGGGGCAGATAGGGAAAATCCAGTCGCTCCCTGGTGTCGATCAGCTTGAAATAGCTCTTGCACAGCCTGCAATAGTGGACGCGATAATGAGGCTCCCCTTCGACCTGGAAGTATCCCAGGGATTCGTGATAGCGATTATCGCAGCAGGGGCACTGGAGTCGATGAAGCCCCCAGGTGGTTCCGCACCAGGAGCAATAGGCCATCCGCTCACCCTCACCCTGCAAAAAAAGCAGCGCAGGCAGGGACCCGCAAATCGGACAGTAACCCTTGAGCCAGATAGGGGGCAGCGGATATCTTTTCAGCAAATCCTCGGCAACCCACTCCAGGGACGGGCGAAGGCAGCTCCGAGCCAAGGAAGAGGAGCGAGGCCACGTCAAGCTCTTCCGTATTGATCCATTCTTCCCAGGGTTCCCATTCGTGCTCCATAAAACTTCGCCAGATTGCCTGCTCCTGTTCGGGGTGGCGGTCGAAGGCCCCGGTCAGGGCGGCATGGGCTTTCCGGAACGCATCGTTCGCTTCCGGGATGATGTCTTTAATCTGAGCCAAGGCCAGGGCCGCAGCCTTCAGATCCAGCGGAAATTCCCAGCGCCTGAGCAGCGGAGCGCCCTCTGCCCATTTGCTCTTGACCAGGTCCGGGGAGAGTTCGGGAGAGCGCACGTCAATCGAGTCTTTCATCCTGGGCCTGGATCACAAAGAGCCCTTCGAGGAAGGGATAGAGCTCTCCATAGGCGGGTTTCGCGGTCTTCGCCAGGGCGCACTGCTGTTTGATTGTTGCGATTGTTTCATCGGCTTGAGTTTTCAAGCAAGTCCTTCCCTGTGACTGAAAAAGGGAAGCCGAGCGTCCTCAACTTCCCTTCCGTAAAATGTTGACTCCACTAAACCACTAAACCACTAACCACTAGCCACTAGCCACTAGCCACTAGCCACTAAGTCCTCATGGCCGCGCCCGCCTCTCCGCGAGCGCCTTTGGGCAAAAAGCGGGCGGCGAATCTGCGGACGATGCCGGGCTTCAGGCCGGCAATGGCATTTTTCCAGTATTTCCTGGGATCGTCGACCACCAGGTAGATCACCCGAATCTGGTCTTCATCCAGGAGCTGAGCCTTGGGGTACTTGGCCTTCATACCCTCCAGACGTTCCTTGGCCATGCTCAGCATGGCCTCACGCTCCCCGAAGTTCATCGCTCCCGTCGGGCAGATCTTGACGCAGGCCGGGATCAGTCCATTGCTGATCCGGTCGATGCACATGGTGCACTTCACCAGGCGGCCGTCGGCAGCCTGCCTGGGAACATCGTAGGGACATGAAGTCCTGACCTCCTCGAAGGGGGCTTCCTTGGCCTTGGCCGTATAATAGACCGCCCCGGTGGCTTCATCGACAAAGGCGCCGTCGTTCACGTAGCCGGCGATGGTGTCCTTGCAGGGGGGTTCCAGGCAATGGCGGCACTGGTCGGCAAAGAAGTACCAGGCGACCTTGCCGTCTGCTTCCACCTCACTGAAGCGGACGAGTTTAAAAGTATTGCCGTCGAAATCCGGAGGATTCTGATGGCTTCCCGTATTCTTGGTCATTGACGCCCCGTTCTGGTTCCAGTTCTTACAGGCTACCTGGCACCCTCGGCAGGCCGTGCAACGTGTCGTGTCTATGAAAAAGCTTTTTCCTTCCATGGTTTAACCTTTCTTACTGACGTTCACCATAAAAGCTTTGCTCTCCGGAATTCGGGTATTGGGGTCTCCCACCGCCGCGGTGAGCAGGTTGGCGCTTTCCCCCCCTTCAGGAGGCCAGATCCAGCCGTAGTGCCACGGAATACCCACCTCATGGACTTCCATGTCCTGGATCTTGAACGGCTTGAAGCGCTTGGTGACAATGGCGACCGCCTCGAGGGACCCTCTCGGTGAGGCCACGATCACCTTTTCGCCGTTCTGGATGTTGCGAAGTTTTGCCAGTTCTTCACTCATCTCCACAAACATCTGGGGTTCGGCCTCGATGAGCCAGGGGAGCCAGCGGGTGAGCACCCCCGTCTGCCAGTGTTCGGTGACGCGGTAAGTGGTGCAGACAAACGGGAAACGCGGATCGCAGGTCTTGATGACGTCGTGCTGCGAGGTGAAGGTTGCCGCTACCGGATTGGAAAGCTGGGGACTGAACGGGTTCTTTTCCACCGGGCACTCCATGGGTTCATAGTGCTCGGGGAAGGGGCCGTCCTTCAGCCCGGGGCCGAAAATGGCGCCCATGCCATCCGCTCTCATGATGAACGGATACTTCCCGTCCTCGCGAGCGGTGCCGTCAGGATTCTTCAAGGGGTACCACGGGCCGTCGGGAACATCACCCTTCCACTTCTGGGTCGTGTATTTCCCGTCCTTGACCTCGCCGACGAATTCGACAACCACCCGCTTCGGGTTCCACGGCTTTCCCATGGGGTCGACGGAAGCCCGGTTGTAGATGATCCTTCGGTTTACCGGCCAGGCCCAGGACCATTTGGGGTAGAGCATGATGCCGCTGTCATCGGCCTTGTCTCGGCGGGCCATGTTGTTGCCGTCCTGGTTGTAGCTCTGGCAATAAATCCAGTTGCCGCACGAGGTGGAACCGTCGTCCTTGAGCATGGCGAAGGCGGGAACAAGGTCGCCCTTCTTGTAGGTCTTGTCGCCGATGGTCACATCTTTCAGTGAAATAGCCGTTGATCGCCTTGGCCACCAGATGGGGGTCAAAGGCGTGTTTGGTGACATAATCCCATTTCAGCTTGAGGATCGGATCGGGGAAAGCGCCCCCCGGCTTCTTGTAAAGCTTCCGGATTTCCTCGAAAAGCTCGACGACGATGTCGCCGTCCGGTTTGGCCTGTCCGGGCGGTTCCTGAGCCTTGTAGCGCCACTGGGCCCAGCGTCCGCTGTTGGAGATGGAGCCCTCCTTTTCCACGGAAGCCGCGCAGGGCAGGGAGAAGACCTCGGTCTTGATCTTCTTGGGATCCATGCCCGGTCCTTTCCAGAAGGACGCGGTCTCATTGTCGAAGAGGTTTACCACCACCATCCAGTCGAGGTTGGTCATGGCCTGTCGGGTCTTGTTGGAGTTCCCGCCGCTGCAGGCCGGGTTCTGCCCCCAGGAGAAAAAGCCCTTCGAGTTCCTTGCGATACATGGCATCGAAAAGATCCAGCCAGCTGTAAGGCTTGCCGTCATCGGGCTTGGGCATCCAGCTGTAGCAGAAATCATTTTCCGGTGTGGCGGCATCGCCATAAAGCGTTTTCAGGTAACTCACGACATACTTGGGACGATTCTGCCACCAGTTGGCGCTGAGCGGGTCTTTGGTGACCGGCGTGTTCTTCTTGTTGTAGTCCGCCAGGGTTGCCAGGGAAGACGTCGGAACGGGCAGGTAACCGGGCCAGATATGGAACAGGAGACCCTGGTCGGTCGAGCCCTGAACGTTTGACTCGCCGCGGAGGGCATTCACGCCGCCGCCGGCGATTCCCATATTGCCGAGGAGCAGTTGGATCATGGCCATGGCCCGGATGTTCTGGACGCCGACCGTATGCTGGCAGAAACCCATGGCGTACATGATGGTTCCGGCCTTGACGGGAGTCCCGGTGGCGCTGTAGGCCTCATAGACCTTGAGCAGGTCGTCCTTGGGAGTTCCCGTCACTGCGGAAACCGTATCCAGATCGTAGCGGGAGAAATGCTTTTTCAGCATCTGGAATACGCACCGCGGATCCTGGAGGGTGGGGTCCTTCTTGGGCAGACCGTTCTCCTCGACCACAAAGGCCCACTGAGAGTTGTCATAAGCACGATTTTCGGCGTTGAAGCCGGAGAACAAACCGTCCTTGAAAGCGAATTTCTCGCCCAGAATGTAGGTCGCATTGGTATAGTTGACCACGTAGTCCTTGAAGTACTTGTCGTTTTCGATGATGTACTTGATCATGCCTCCGAGAAAAGCAATGTCGGTCCCGGAGCGCAGGGGAGCATAGATATCCGCTTTGGTGGAAGTGCGGGTGAAGCGGGGATCCACGTGAATGACGGTCCCGCCGTTGTCCTTGGCCTTCATCACCCAGCGGAACGAGATGGGGTGGTTCTCGGCAGCATTGCTGCCCATGATCAGGATGCAATCACTGTTTGCCAGATCGTTCCAGTGATTGGTCATTGCGCCGCGTCCAAACGACTCTGCCAGAGCCGCTACCGTAGGGCTGTGTCAAATACGCGCCTGGTGTTCGATGTAGACCAGGCCGAGAGCACGCAGCATCGCCTGATACACCCAGCATTCTTCGTTGTCGAGGGCGGCGCTGCCGACGGAGGCGATGCCGTTGCAGCGATTGACCACCTGCCCCTTGTCATTCTTTGCCGTGAAGGTGGCATCGCGAGCCTTTTTGACGCGCGCGGCGATCTCCTTGAGGGCCCATTCCCAGCTCTTTTCCTGCCACTTGTCGGAGTTGGGGGCCCGGTAGAGCACCTTGGTCAGCCGTTTGGGGTTTTGGGCGATCTGGTAAAGGGACGCCCCCTTGGCACACAGGGCCCCCTGGTTGATGGGGTGGTCGGCGTCTCCCTCGGTGTAAATGATTTGGCCGGTCTTGGTGTTGGTGTGGCAGATGATGCCGCACCCCACCGCGCAGTAACAGCAAATGGTAGGAGTTTCCTTGGCATCCTTGGTGCGCAACTCTCCGGTGTACGCCTGAACGGGTGCGAGATTGAATCCCAATCCGTTCAGAGCAAGGCCCGCAGTCGCCGCACCAGAGATTTTGAGGAAATTTCTTCGCGTCAGCTTCATACTCTTTATCCTCAAAAGGTTGGTCCTGAAAGGCGATAACTGCTCGATCCTAAAACCTGTTTCTGAAACTCAGCGGTGACGATCCGACTTTTCGACTGCACCTCCTCGCTTTTGTGAAATGTTTCGTTAGATTGGTTTTAGATAAAAGTTCATGCCAGTAGAGGTGTCCACAACACCACACCCTTACTTGATTGAGAGTCTTTTGTCAACGAGATCATTGGAGGGACGCATCGCAGCGGGACCGGGGCGGGAGGCGGCCGCAACCCCTGCAGCAAAGTAAAATCTTTCACGAAATGGAAAGTCGGAATCACCTGCTGAAAGCGGTGTAATAATCTACGGGGGCGTGATCGTCGGTCAGGGGAGGAAGGTCCTCGGCAACGGGTTCCGTCCAAAGATGCGTCAATAAGCGTGCGAGCTCCGGATCGTCGCTGCGCAGGCTCGGCAGGGAGCTGGATTTGAGGGCGACCAGCATGATGTTCTGCCACCTCGAACGGTCCCGGGGGTCGGCAACCGGAAAGAGATAGATCTGCGGGAAAACCGCCTTGAACGTGGCAACCTCCGCTCTCAGAAAGCGTCCGGCCTCGCCCTCGAGAGCGGAGATAATGTTCACCACTGCTACGCCGTCGTCAGCGAGGGCATCATGGATCAGCCGCACCGCCTCGATGGTGCTCAGGTGGAAGGGAATCGAGTAATGAGAGCCGAAGGTATCCCCGAGGATGACATCGTATTGCTTGCCCGCCGCATTGAGAAAAATCCTGGCGTCCTGGTGGAAGATCCGCAGTCTCGGGGTCGTCCGGGAGCGCGAAAAACTTTCCCGCCAGCGCCGTCACTTCAGGGTCGATCTCCACCACCTCCAGCCGGACTTCGGGGTAATGAGCCAGGGCAAATTTCGGGAACGAATACCCGCCGCCCCCGAGCATGAGGAGGCTTTTCATGCCGGGCTTGAAGTGGGCCGCCAGTTGATAGAATTGCGTATAGGGAACGGCCAGGGAGACGGGGTCGTCGAGAACCATGGCCGATTGCACCGCTTTGGGATGGGTGGCCATGACGCGGGTGGGTTTTCCGGATTGTTCGTTGATGGAAGGGTAAATGAAAATCCTGCTGTAGCGCGTATCGATATCATGGAAACCGAGGCCGGTCAAATAGGCTTCATAGCTTTCCGCACCGGCAAAGGACACGAGCAGCAAAACCGCCCCCGCAATCTTCAGGAGCCGGTCCCGGAGCGATGCCAGCAGCGAGGTCCCGACCAGCACAAGGGCCAGGATGAAAAGGATGCGCGTGCTCCCGAAATAAGCGATTAAGAAGAAACCGGCCAGGAAGGTCCCGAAGATGCTGCCGATGCTGGAAATCGCGTACAACCTCCCGACGGTCCGGCCGGCCTCCCGGAGGTCTTTGATTTTAAGCCTGACGGCGTAGGGCGACACCATGCCCAGCAGGGTACTCGGCGGTGCAAACAGAATGAGTGTCGCCAGGGTTGCGCCCAGATGGATACTGCCGGCATAGTGCTGCAGGTAGTCCAGGATGGATGCCTTGGTTACGGCGACGGCGGCGGTAAAGAGGGCCGCCAGAAAGATGATTATCGAGAGCGCCCGGTAAGAGGGGTTGCGGTCGGCCAGCCTGCCTCCCCACCAGTAGCCGAGGCTCAGACACCCGAGGATAATCCCGATCAAGCTGGACCAGACGATAATGGAAGATCCCAGATAGGGCGCCAGGATCCGCGATCCGACCATTTCCAGGATCATGACCACGGCGCCGCAGATAAAGACGATAATTTCAAGCATTATCGGTCTGGGTCAAAGGTCTTCAAAGGGATTCCTCAGGATAATCGTCTCGTCGCGTGCCGGCCCCACGGAGACGATGGCTAACGGTATTCCCGCCAACTCCTCGACGGCGCGAAGATATTTTTGGGTGTTGGGCGGGAAATCGGCAAACCGCCTTACTGCGCGGATATCCTCGTCCCAGCCCGGAAATTCTTCGCACAAGGGTTGACAGGCTTCCATGGCGTCCAGTTCCGCAGGTATGGTTTCCCGTCGTGCGGTCCCGATCTGATAAGATGTTGCTATCTTGAGAACGGGAATGCCGGTGAGCACGTCGAGTTTGGTGATGACCAGACCCGACAGGCCGTTGAGCCGGATCGACGTGTTGACTACCACCATGTCGAGCCAGCCGCAGCGTCGGGGGCGGCCGGTGGTGGCGCCGAACTCACCGCCGATTTCCCGGATGCGCACACCGGTGTTGTCCAGGAGTTCGGAAGGAAAGGGGCCTCCGCCCACCCGCGTCGTATAGGCCTTGACCACCCCGAGAACCTTGTGCACGCGGGTCGGGCCGATCCCTGCGCCGCAGCAGGCGTTGCCGGCCACGGTATTGGACGAAGTGACAAAGGGGTAGGTCCCGTGATCGATGTCCAGATGGGTCCCCTGGGCCCCTTCGAAGAGAATGTTCCTCCCATGCCGATCCGCTTTGTGAAGAAATTCGGAGACTTCCCCCGCGAACGGCGCCAGCCTTCCGCCATAGGCCAGGTATTCGTCCTCGATCGCTGAAGGGTCGAGCGGCTCTTCATGGAAAAAGTGCTGCAGAATGAAGTTTTTTTCCTCGAGATTGTGGCGGAGTTTCTCGGCGAGGCTCTTCGGATCGAGCAGGTCGTGCACGCGAATGCCGTTGCGGCCAACCTTGTCTTCATAGCAGGGACCAATGCCTCGTCCGGTGGTCCCGATCTTGGTTTTCCCCTTCCGCTTTTCCCTGGCTGCATCCAAGGCCCGATGATAGGGCATGATAACGTGGGCGTATCGGCTGACAATGAAATTCTCGGGCGTCACGGCGAGACCGTGTTCCTGCAACCGATCCATTTCCTGAATCAGGACGGCGGGGTCGATCACCACTCCGTTGCCGATCAGACAGGTCTTCCCGGGGTGGAGGATCCCCGAAGGGATGAGGTGAAAGATGAACTTTTGGTTGTTGACAACAAGCGTGTGACCGGCGTTGTTGCCTCCCTGGAAACGCACCACACAGTCAGCCTTGTCAGTGAGCAGATCGACGACTTTTCCTTTTCCTTCATCTCCCCACTGGGTACCTATGATAACAACATTTGCCATGGGTCCTCTTTCCTGTCGCATCAGCCCCCGAACAAGGCAGGGCCATAAATGATGCAGAAACGGGGTCATCTCCATTCGGGTGAGAGATTGTGCACTTATACCCGGGTACCCATAATGAAAAAAGAGGTCGGTGTCAAAGATTATTCAATCACCGAGCCGCCATGGAGCGTAAACGCCGGATCCGCTCCTCAATGGGAGGATGGGTGCTGAACAGGTTGGCAAGACTTCTGCCCGTCAAGGGATTGACAATGAACATGTGCGCCGTTGCCGGTTGCGCATCTGTCATGGGAATTCGCTGTGCGGCCAGATCCAGTTTTTCGAGAGCGCGGGCGAGGGATTCGGGGCGATGGGAAAGCTGCGCCCCGGTTTCGTCGGCGAGATACTCGCGGGACCGTGAAATCGCCATCTGGATCAGCATCGCCGCGATGGGAGCCAGGATCGCGGTCACGATCAGGGCCAGAAAGCCGCTCCCCCCCTGTTCGTCATCCCTTGCCCCGGCGCCGCCGAAGATTGCCCCCCATTTGGCCATATTCGCCAGGAGCATGACCACACCTGCCAGGGTGGCGGCGATAGAGCTGACGAGAATGTCTCGATTCTTGACGTGTGAAATCTCGTGGGCCAGCACCCCGCGGACCTCTTCCGGGGTGAGCAGGCGCCAGAGCCCTTCGGTGACGGCCACGACGGCAGTTTGAGGATTGCGCCCGGTGGCAAAGGCATTGGGCGTTTCCTCCGGGATCATGTAAAGGCGCGGCATCGGAATCTGCGCCTCGGCGGCAAGTTCCCGCACCATGTGAAAGAGACCGGGAGCCTGTTGCTCATCCAATGGTTGGGCACGGTACATGGCCAGGACGATCTTGTCCGAGAACCAGTAGCTCCCGAAATTCATGACGACGGCAAACATGAACGCCAGCAACATGCCGGATTGGCCGCCGAAACGGCCGCCTATCCAGATGATCAAAGCGGTCAGTAAGGCCAATAAGACGGTCGTTCTAATTCTGCTGCTCATGTTTGATAGACCTCCATTTCATTGAGATGATTTGTATTACCCTGCCCGACACTTTAACCTTTTGCCGGGTGACCGGCGGTCCAAAGCCTCGCGAAACGGTTACGGTCAAAACTCCGTTCTTGAGTTCCGCCGTGACGGAATCCGCCTCCGATTCCGTTTCACCTCTGTTCCCCCTTGAAGCTTGCCGAGAAAAGAACCTCCATGCGCTGCTTCATGGTATGCAGTTTTTCCACAATACCATGTCCCGACGTCGAGGCCACTCGTCCCTCCAAAAGTTCGAATTCCTGTTAATATTTTCTAAATTACCATCCGGAAAGGTCCAGAATTTCTCCTCCCCCTCGACGGGGGAGGCTGGGTGGGGGTGAAAAGGGTGTGATTGTTGACATTTGACCAACCCCCTCCCCGGGCCCCTCCCACCAAGGGAGGGGTTTTCGGATGGGAACTAAATTGAGAATTTAACCTTACATAAATGGTTCCAACATTTAAGGGCCCTAAAACGCATTTTACCCAGTTAATTTAAAGAAGGACCGAAGAGCTGTCAAGGCAGCCGTCTCAACCCTGCGGCACGGCATCCGATAACCGGTTGTGAATTAGGCTTCGGACGTGCTATACGGGTTAGGGCTAGAGAAGATTCTTGGGCACTGGAGAGGCGCAGAGGACGCAGCCTTTCCTTCCACTATCTCTCGGCGATCTCTGCGTCTCTGCGGTGAATCCTAATTTGGGCCTGGCGGGTTGCTTCACCCCAAGGCCGAGGAGGTCGGAAAAGATGCGTTATTCGTCCTATTTTATTCACACCCTTTTTGAGACCCCCAAAGAAGCGGAGACGCCGTCTCACATTCTTCTGCTTCGCGGCTGCTATGTCTATCCTGTTGCTGCCGGCGTTTATTCGCTGCTGCCGCTCGGGCACCGGGTTGCCGAGAAAATCAAGAACATCATTCGGGAAGAACTGAACGCCATTGCCGGCATCGAGATCACCATGCCGGTTTTGAATCCGGCGGAACTCTGGAAGAAAACGAAACGGTATTACGATATCGGCCAGGAACTGATCCGCTTCAAGGATCGCAAGGACCGGGATTTTGTCCTGGCGATGACCAACGAAGAAGTGGTTACCGACATAGCCAAGCATTTCCTTCGGTCCTACCGGGACCTCCCGGTGATGCTCTATCACATTCAAACCAAAATCCGTGACGAAGCCCGCCCTCGGGGCGGTCTGCTGCGCGTCCGCGAGTTCTTCATGAAGGATGCCTACAGTTTCCACCGGGACTTTGCGGACCTGGACGCCTACTACCCCCGGATCTTCAACGCCTATTTGAGGATTTTCGCAAGATGCGGTCTGGCGAGCATTCCCATTGAAGCCGACAGCGGCATCATGGGGGGGACCGGCTCCCATGAATTCATGCTCGAATCGCCGAACGGTGAGGACCGTTTTGTCGTCTGCACGCACTGTGACTATCGGGCGAACACCGAAAAGGCAGCGGGTTTGAAGCCGTCCCGGGGAAAACCCGCCGACGCCCCCCCGCCCATGGAAAGGGTCGCTACTCCGGACGTGAAAACCATTGCCGCTCTGATGCAGTTCTTCGGTGCCGATGAGGCCCATTTCCTGAAAACCGTTGCCTATGAAGCCGACGGGGAACTGGTCCTGGCCGTGATTCGCGGCGACTACAGCGTCTCGGCAACCAAGCTCGCCAACCATTTGAAGGCGATTCATGTTGACCTGGCCTCCGAAGAACTCCTGGCTGCCCGAGGACTTCACGGCGGGTTTCTCTCTCCCGTCGGCATCACCGGCATACGCATGGTTATGGACACCTCGGTGGAAGAGGGCGATTTTTTTGTGGCCGGAGCAAACGAAATCGACGTCCACTTCAAGAATGCCCTCTGCGGGCGTGATTTTCAAATTGCAGAGAAACTCGACATCGCCGAAGTTCGGGAAGGCGACGCCTGCGCCCAATGCCGGCACGGCTCCCTGCGCATCGGGCGAGGCATCGAACTCGGCCACACCTTCAAGCTGGGGACTAAGTATACGGCGCCGGACACCATGGACGTGACCTTCCTCGATCCCTCCGGCGAACAACAGCGGGTGATCATGGGCTGCTACGGGATTGGCGTGGAGCGCCTTATGGCCTCTGTGGTCGAACGCTGGCACGACGACTCGGGGATGATTTTTCCGCTCACCATTGCCCCCTTTCAGGTTGCCGTCGTGGCCATCGGCAAGAGCCCCGAGGTGCTTGATGCGGCTGAAGGGCTTTACCGGCAGCTGAGCAGTCGCTATGAAGTCCTCTATGATGATCGGGATGAGTCGGCCGGGGTCAAGCTCAAGGATGCCGACCTTCTCGGGTTCCCCATCCGGGTGGTGATCAGTCAAAAGCTCCTCAAGGGCAACAACGTGGAAATCAAAGTGAGGAAAACGGGCGAAGTGCTGATCTGTCCGCATGATGCCCTCGAAGCGAGCTTGCAGCAGATTACGGAAAAACTGCAACCCACTCTCGATGGGCTTCCCTATATGGCCGAGTAAATGTCGAATTCAGATTGAATCGGATTTCTCGATAAGCAAGATACGTGGTGGTCTGTGGCGTCACTTTTACCCGGTCATCGAGGCGATAGCCGACGACCCAGCAGATCTTTTCCTGATCGCAAAGGAGGGGAACGCGGCGCCGCTCCCTTCCCGGGACCTTGGAATCCACAAAAAAATCCTGCAGCTTCTTGCTCCCCCCGAGCCCCAGAGGGTAAAAGCGGTCGCCATCCTTCCAAAATCGAAAGAAAAGAGGCCATTTCACGCTTTCGGCATCCAGCCGCATGGTTTCCGATGAATCAAGGCAGAGGCCGCCTTTCGGTGGTGACGGGAGCTCCGTCAGGCTGAGAGTTCAGCTCGAAGGAGGGAAACCGATAACGGCCGGGACCGTCCATGATCAGGGTGAAATCCTGCTCAACGATTGTCGAAGCCTCCCGGGGTTCCCGTGAAACAATCAGAAATTCCCCTTCCACCGCTGCGCGAAGCCCACCGGGCAGCGTGATCGACCGGCCGGGTTTCATGCCGGCAAGCAGCTTGCGGATTGCTTCGATGTGTCCGGCATAGACCCCCTGAAGGTTGGCCTGCAAACGTTCAATGGCATGACGCAGGAGCCGCCTTTGAAGAGCCGGGTGGAGCGCGAGGAGCTCGCGACGGCTTATGACCATCCGGGAGGGAGCTTCGGCGGTGCAGATGGTGGTCCAGTGCGATGCCAGAAGCTCCTGCCAGAAGGATTCCTCATCGGCCACCAAACGGGCATAACGACAGAGGACCTCCACCACCCCGGGGTGAAAATGCCTCTCGAAAAGGGGAAAAACTGAGTGACGGAGAGCGTTTCTTTGATGGGCCGGGTCGCGGTTGGAGGCATCCTCACGAAAACTGAGCTGCTGATCCTCGAGGTAGGCGGAAATTGCCGCGCGGGTCGCAAACAACAGCGGGCGGATGAGCCCGCCGGTCGTCCTCGGGCGCATCCCCGCCATCCCCGAAGGCCCGGTTCCCCGCAAGAGCCTGAGCAGGATTTCTTCCGCCTGGTCGTTGGCGGTGTGGCCGAGCGCGAGGGCATGGGCTTCGAACCGGTTCAAGGCATCCTTGAAAAACCGATGGCGACAGGCGCGGGCGGCCATCTCTATGGAAAGGTGATGGCGCCGGGCATAAGCGCCGACATCTTCGGATGCCTCATGAAAGGCGAGTCCGAGATTCTCAGCCAGAGTCCTGACGAAAGCCCGGTCGGCGGCCGAAGCTTCGGCGCGGAGCTGATGATCGAAGTGCAGCACCGTGATCCGGTTGATGCCGCAGAGTTCCTGCAAGGAGACGAGAACATGGAGGAGCGCTACCGAATCGGGTCCCCCCGACACGGCCGCGAGAATGGAGTGGTTGGGGGTGATGAGCTGTTCTTGATTGATGAAATTCCATACCCGTCTTGCGAAGGGGTGGATCCGTTTCATGTCGTTTCAGGGTCGGCAGGGCGGGGCATCACCCCGGCGGCGGGGGGGTCGGAGGGGCCGACATTCGGTTGTCTTGGCCGGCAGCAGGGGGACGGTTGCCTTGCCTTTCTTCCCGTTGAGGAGGAGTTTTCCTTCGCTGCTGAGCACCGTCTTGTCGTCGAGAATGATGAGCCCGAAGCGTTCGGCCACCTCACTGCGGTATTGATAGTCCATCGACTTCTTCCTCAGCTGAAAGTTAAGAACAATCAGAATGAGAAGGAAAATGGAAACCACACCAACCAGACCGATGGCTGAAAACAGAATGATCTTGACGGTTTGCTCGCCGACATTGGCGACGAAGGAAAGAATGACATCCAACTTGTAGAAGAACACCACCGCAACCGACAGAAGCAGCAAAAGCGCCAGGAACGGCAATTTCTGAACCCAGCTCACCACGCGGTTCAAGGTGGCCAGGCGTCCGGAAAGCTCGGTTTGAGTGTCGCCGGACTTCAGGGGCGCAGCGGCCTCGCCGAGTTGCTCGGCATCGGCAAAGTACTTGTTGAAACCGACAATGACGACGCCGATCAGAAAGGTGATCGCCACCGGCGTCAGAAAGGCAACCAGGAAATAGCTTTTCCAGGGGAAGGGGAGGTCAATGGGGCCGTACTGATCGTGGCCGCCGCTTCCAAGCTGGTAAATCCAGCACGCGGCGAAGATAAGCACCTCCATCCAGCCGAGAAAGAAGAGGTACTTTTTGAAGAGCTCCTTGCGCTCCGCATCATCGAACAGGGAGGCAATACCGTGCGGTGATTTCCTTGACGGTTCCTTCGGGCTAGTCATAAAAGCGATCCCGTGGTCTCCTTGATTTTGTTTTGACATATCCCTGGAAATACTGGATATCCAGTGGAAGCAAAGATAACAGATGGAAGGAGAAGGGGTCAATACGGATTTTTGTTCAGACAGATCGGAGGGACCGCATGGCAGGTGAACCTGTTCATGAAACGCACATTTCGGGCCTGAAGCTGCATTCCCGCGGCAAGGTCCGAGACATTTACGACCTCGGAGATTCGTTGCTCATCATAGCGACGGACCGCATTTCCGCCTTCGATGTGGTGATGCCGACGCCCATACCGGACAAGGGGATCATCCTCACCCGGCTTTCCCTTTTCTGGCTTGAACTTTCTGAGCGACATTGTCGAGCACCATCTTATCGATACCGACCCGAAGACTTATCCTCCCGCCTGTCAAGCCTATGTTCGGGAACTGACCGGGCGGAGCATGCGGGTGAAGAAGGCGGCAGTTTTGCCCGTGGAGTGCATCGTGCGGGGCTATCTTTCCGGTTCCGGCTGGCAGGACTACCGGAAGACGGGGAAGGTATGCGGGGTGCAACTGCCTCCCCACCTCGAGAATGCGGCCCGCCTGCCCGAACCCATTTTCACCCCGTCCACCAAAGCGGTCCAGGGGGAGCACGACCAGAATATTTCATTTGCCGAGATGGTCGAGAGAGTAGGCGAGGAAACTTCCCGGCAGGTTCGCGAGAAGAGCCTGGCGCTTTACGAAAAGGCCGCCGGCTTTGCGCGCGAGCGCGGCATCCTGCTCGCCGACACCAAGTTCGAATTCGGATTGATCGATGGTCGCTTGACCCTCATTGACGAGGTTTTGACTCCGGATTCAAGCCGTTTCTGGCCGGCGGACCGCTACCGGGCGGGAACCAACCCGGAGAGCTTTGATAAACAGTATTTGCGCGATTACCTGGTGCAATCGGGCTGGAAGGTTACCGACCCGGCCCCCGAGCTTCCCCCGCAGGTGGTGGCGAATACCCGTGCGCGCTATGTGGAGGCGCTCGAGCGCCTGACCGGCAGAGACCTGGAAATCTAGAGTGCGGGCCTTCTACGATCTCATCCGGCTTGATGAAGTGGACGAGGAGGACGATCGTTTTGCTGTCCGAAGCTTTTCGTCTCATGAGCGTCTCGAGCTCTCTTTGGATCGGCATGGCATTTTTCCCCCGCTCTGGGTGTGGGCCAAGGGGGACGGCAGGTATTCTCGTCGTGGACGGTTTCAAGAGTATCGCGTGGGCGCGAAAAAGAGGCTTGGAGCGGGTCCCGGCCATTGGCTTTCCCTTCCTCGTGCCCATACGAGGAACTGCTGGTCCTCCGGGTTGAAGGCAAGCTCTTCGGTCCTCCCTTGAATGCCGCGGAAAAGGCTCAGCTCGTTGCAAAGGCAAACGCTGCCCTGCCGCAACCCTTTCTTCACCGTTATCTGCTGCCGGCCCTGGGCATACCGTCTCGGACCGATGTCGTCGACCGGTGGTGCAAGCTGTCAACGGCGGGAGAAGCCCTTCTCCAAGCCGCCGCATCGGGAGCAATCGCCGAGCGGGTTGCCCTTGAGCTGGTCGACTGGGGGGAAGAAGAGCGGGCGGAGACTCCTCGCCCTTCTGGCGGAACTGCGATGCAGTGCAAGTATTCAGATGGAAATCTCCGAGCGGGTGACGGAAATTGCCCTTCGCCGCAACGAAAACCGCCTCGCGGTTTTACGTCAAGCCGAGCTTCGGGCTGCCTGGCGTCATTCCGAAGGAAACCATCGGCAGAAGACCCAGGCCGTCAGGGAACTGTTGACGCGATGGCGGTTTCCGCGATTGCAGGCGAGAGAAACCCGCCTGGCTCGAGATCTTGCCTTGCTGGCCCTCCCGACAGGAACCCGCCTGCTGCATCCTCCGGCGTTTGAAGGTGATGCGTGGCGGCTTGAAGTCGCTTTCACCGAGCCGAAAGAACTGAAAAGCCTGCTGGAAAAAGTCCTGGCCGCCGCCGATTTTGACCTGTTGGAGAGAATGATGAAGCCGCCGGGCGAGGAATGAAGAAAGCCAAAGACCGGATGGCGAAATCATTGAGGAAGCACCCAGCATTGGATGCCCTCCTTGGGTGCCTTTTACGGCAAGATGCCGACCGAACCCGAGTCGTTTTGAACCCATGCGCAGCATACCCCCGGGAAGAATCATCCTCGAAGCGGAGGTCGCGGCCAGTCCCCTGGTCGCCGCCCTGAAAAGCCGCCTGCCGTTGTCCGTTTTTCAAGTTGTCGAACGGATTCCGGACCGCCAGGCGTATGACCCGGATGTGCTTGAGGTAGTAGCCTTTCGCGGCCGCCTCCTGAAATCCTGTCCGGGAACGCGCCACTATTTCTGCTGCGGCTATCGGATTCTTCACTTCGGTGTCCAGTGCTCGCTCGGGTGCACCTACTGCATTTTGCAGGCCTATCTCAATCAGCCCAATTTGAGGCTTTTCGGCAATACCGAAGAGATTCTCACGGCCGTGGGCGAGTGAGCTTCATTCCCGGCCCGACCGGCTTCACCGGATTGGCACCGGTGAGTTCACCGATTCCCTGTTGCTCGATCCGTGGACGGGTTTATCGAGGCAGCTGGTTTCCTTTTTCGCTCAGGAAACCAATGCCGTCCTGGAGTTGAAAACCAAAACGAACTTTATCGAGAACCTGGCGGGCCTGGACCATAATGGCCGCACCATTGTCGCCTGGTCCCTCAATGCCGAACCGGTCGTGCACAGCGAGGAGCCCCGCGCGGCGTCGCTTCAGGAACGCCTCGATGCCGCCCGTCAATGTGCGGAATGGGGATACCGACTGGCCTTCCACTTTGATCCGCTGATCGAGCACGAGAACTGGCGCAAGGGATACGGGGAGGTGATCGAACGGCTGTTCGCGACGGTTGCTTCGCGTCACGTGATTTGGGTGAGCCTCGGGGCCCTGCGCTTCATGCCCGAGCTCAAACCGATGATTGCCTCGCGGCATCCCGGCAGCCGCATCCTGGGCGGTGAATTCATTCGCGGTCTGGACGGCAAGATGCGCTATTTCCGCGACATCCGGGTGGAGCTCTACCGATTCATGGTGGAGCGAATTCGAGAATTCGATCCCGCCCTTTGCGTCTACCTTTGCATGGAAGGGAGAGATATCTGGCGAGAAGCCGTTGGCTTTTCTCCGGATGAGCGCGGGGGACTGCCTGCGATGCTGGATCGTGCCGTCGAAGAGCGGATGACGGCACGTCTAGGCCTTTGACGGCACGTCGAAAATGGTGTAGATCGTTGGGCAATGGCAGTCTCAGAGGGTGTCAAGCAAGTCCACTCAAGGCGGTTCACCCCGGCGATCGAAGGCATGACGCAATGGTGTGTGCCGGTGCTTCTTTTTACAGCCTCTCAGGCTTGGTCGGGATATGGTGAACCAGGAACTTCAGCGGAAGAGGAAAGGCACCATCCATGGAATACGGGCTAAGACGCTATGAAGCCACCCAGAGGCTGCTGTGGTTTCTCTTTTTTCTTGCTTGCCTCGGTATCGCCTATCTGACCGCACCGATGCCGCCCCAAGCTCCTCTGCAAGCCTCACCCCTGTCTCCCTCCTTTCAACCGGAGGTTTTGAAATCCTTCAGCCATTGGTTTGATTTGCGCGGGCTTCGCGTCGAACCCTTCGGCACGGCCATGATTTATCTCGTGTGGGCGGGCCTTCTTTTCTTGTTGGGGCGCCTTCTGGGTTTGATCGTCCAGTACGCGGGGAAATTATACGTTCGGAGTCTTCTGGGAGCGAACCTCAAGCGGCCCGACGAGGACCGCGCGGCGTCGCCTCAGGCAGGTCGCGCCGCAAGGCCTGAGGCCAACCTGCCGGTTCTGCTCCTCTTGAAGAAGACGGACAACATCCTTTTGCAGATTGTTTTCCATCCCTTACGTCGCCTCAGGGTGCTGCTGACCAATCCCCAGAGGAGCTTTTCCGCCGAGGGGTTGACGGAAAAGGAGCGGCGCCTGGCGGAAATGGACTGGGAGATCTTCTTGGGTTCCTGGGCGCCCTTTCGATGGCTCTTGCGGTTTCTGCCCGTTTTGGCCGTCATTCAGACCGTCTTGCTTCTCCACCCTCTCCTCCAGTCAGCCCTCTCCGGCCAGAAAGACCTTCAAGAGCTTTTCGGATTTGCCTTCAATGCCATGCTTCCACTCATTCAGGTGATCTTTCTTACGGTCATCCTCAGTCTCGCGTCGGGATTGCTGAAACGGATCGAAAGCTTCTACCTCTCCGGTGTCGACGCTCTGTTCTACGATCGTTTCCTGACGAGACTGCCTTTCCAGAGCAGCGATACCCCGCTCCTCATTGAGATGCTGCACAAGAATTTTCAAGAGCTTCACACGGCGTTGCGTCGACTGGAGCGAGCGGTTACAGCCGGAAAGGATGTTGAAGGCCGGGAGAAGGAGCAACGAAGGAGCGGGGATCAGTAATGGGCCGCTTCGCGCACAGGAACCGGGAACGGGGGTCCGGAAGTCCAAAAGGCAAAGACCATGGCTCCCTGGTGGGTCCTCTGGTGGGATTGCTCATCGCCCGCCACCCGTCGTTTGCCACCAACCCCGTCGGAGACTGGAGTGAACTCGTGGGAGAACAGGTGGCTCGCTACTGCCAGCCCCAATCACTCAAGGAAAAAGTCCTGATGGTCGCAGCCTACGATTCCGTATGGAAGCATCATCTGGAATTGCACCGGAGCGTCTTGATGGAGAAGATCAACCTGGGGCGCGCCGAACCGTTGGTGGAAAAAATCGTCGTGCGCGTCGGCGAGTTGTCTGAAACGGCTCCGCTGTTGAATCCGACCCGCCAGGATGGGGAGAAAACCGGAGCCGGCAAAGCTCCCTTGAGAAAAAGAAAGAAAACCCCCCTTCGTCCCCTGACGACAGAAGAGAAGGAATTGCTCAAGGGCCTCCCCGACTCCGACCTGAGGGCCATGGGAACGCGTCTGCTCAAGAGAATTCCTTTAAGCAGTGACTTGAAGGCTAGTGACGAGTGACGAGTGACGAGTTGCGAGTTGCAAATTAGGGGTTGCCAGCAACAGCGACGAGAGATCATTGGACGGTCAGGTACATCGCTCCCGCTCACTGCCGCCTCGCTTGTGGACTCTCTCTGCTCACCTCCCAGTCCTTCTAACTGCCCACTCCTTACTCCTTACTGCCTTACTGCCTACTGCTCTCCTACTCATCACCTCCCCGATCACCTTCGCCAGGCTTGCGGGAATGCCCTTGATCCCCCGCAGTTCTTCATGGCCGGCTTGTCGAAGGGCTTCGATGCTGTCGAAATGCTGCAGCAGGGCCTGTTTCCGCTTTTGCCCGATCCCCGGTATGGCGTCCAGTGCCGAGGAGAGCAGTTCCCGACCATGAAGCTTCTTGTAGTGGGATAGGGCAAGGCGGTGAGCTTCGTCGCGCAGTCTTTGGAGAAGGTGCAGAAGGTCGGGAGAATGGGACATAAAGAGTGGGTTCCTGCGGCCGGGAACATAGACTTTTTCGTAAAGCCCCCGCCCTTTGGCACCCCGGTCCGCCTCGCGCTCTTTAGCAATGCCGATTACCGGCAGCCGGGGCGCCATTTGCTTTTCTTTCAGGAGGCGGCCGATGCGGTTGAGTTGCCCCTTGCCCCCGTCCACCACCAGGAGGTTCAGACTGGCGGCGATTTCGGGTTCGTCTCTCAGGAATCGCTCCACTACCTCGGCCATCATGGCTGTGTCGTCGGGTTCGTTTGTACCGGAGATGCGGTAGTGTCTGTAGGACCCGCGATCGGGCTCACCGTTGCTAAAAACGACAATGGCTCCGACGGCATGCAGTCCCTGGATATTGGATATATCGACACAGGCCATGCGTTCCGGAGGGGCGGGGAGCTTCAGCAGGCGTTGAAGGCCCTGCAGCAGGGCGGCATCCCTTTGCTGCCGCCTGAGGTGGACGCTCAGCCATTCCCGAGCGTTGCTTTCGGCCAGGTCCAGGAGATAGCGGCGGTTCCCGCGCCTGGCCGGCAAAATGCGGACGCGTTTGGCCTTCAGTTCTGTGAGCCAATCTTCCAGGGTGTTTCGGTCCTCCAACGGCACCGGAACGATGATTTCATCCGGGACAAAGCGACCGTCGGCGTAGTATTGCTGAATGAATGAGCGCAGGAGTTCGCCTTTTTCCCCCTGAGCCTCCTTAAGATCGAAGTCGCGCTTTCCGTTCACCACCCCCTGGCGGATGAACAGGGCAAAGAGCACGGTCCTGCCTTCCTCCTGATGGACAGCCAAAACATCCTGGTCTCGAAAACGATCGGATACGATCCTCTGTTTTTCGAGCACCGCCGCCACTCCCTTGAGGCGATCCCGGCACCATGCGGCCTGCTCGAATTCCATGGTGCTTGCGGCATCTTCCATGCGCTGCCTCAATTGGTGCTGGAGCGCATCGGTCTTTCCCTGAAGAAAAAGGACCACCTCATTGACCGCCTTGCGGTATTCCTCCTGGCTGACCTTGCCTGCGCAGGCGCCCAGGCAACGGCCCAGTGAATGATTCAGGCAGGGCCTCTGTCGTGGAATCAGCTTCCTTCCCTTGCACTGCCGCAGGGGAAACAAGTGGTTGAGCACCTTCAGCGTTTCGCGAACGGAATAGGCCGAAGGATAGGGCCCGAAATAGAGTGCTTTGTCCTTTTGAAACCGGCGCACGATGTCCAGGCGCGGGAAGGGATCTCGCGGGTCGATGCGCAGTGCCGGATAGTTCTTGTCGTCACGCAGGATGACGTTGTAGCGGGGGCGATGCTTCTTGATCAAACTGGCTTCGAGGAGCAGGGCTTCCTTTTCGCCTGAGGTGACCATGAATTCAATGTCGGTGGCCTTGGCAAGGAACACGCGGGTCTTGACGTCTCCGGAAACGGAGCTTCGCAAATAGCTGGCGGCGCGCTTCCGCAGGTCCTTGGCCTTTCCCGCGTAAAGAATCGTGCCCTCCGCATCCCGGAACAGGTACACTCCGGGCAGGTGAGGCATGGAGGCGATACGGGAGGCCAGGGGATGAATCTCCCTGGTGCCCGTCTCTGCGGATGGTGAGTGATCCGGTCTGGATGGGAAATCTTCCATGGGCCTCAGTCTTTACTCCCGCCCGCCCGGGGCAATGGTCTACCTCAGGCTCCCCGGGGGAAATCGCTCCGTCTGGGCAGCCGTAATTTATCTTTGAAACTGTAACTGTGCGCAGGATCCAATTGCAAGAGGTTGGTGAGTGAAAAACCTGGACAGACAGGGGTAATTTTGTTAAAAGGCTGACACATTCGGTCGGGACGTGGCTCAGCTTGGTAGAGCGCTGCGTTCGGGACGCAGAGGTCGCTGGTTCAAATCCAGTCGTCCCGACTCAAAAACAACCAGAGATTGTTACCTTGCCACCCTGACCTTGCCGGCAAAAAGCGCCAGCAATTTTCTGTTGCCGACGCCCGATCGAGGAAATCTTGCTCAACGTCCTTTCATTTTTTTAATTTAGCCGTTATAAGCTTCGGGAGGGTGCTGCTCAGAGTGACTGCACCTTATGATCCGGTAGACGGTTAAGTTTGCCCTCGATTTTGGTCACACCAAGCCCATGGCCTTATTGTGGCTGTCATATCCGATGGGCCTTCCTTGCACCATTGAGGTCGAATGGAATCTATCCGATCCGGTTAAGACGGCGTTTATTTAAAAGGGACAAGCATGAACATCTTTGTAGGAAGCCTCTCCTTTAGGACAACAGAAGAGGAATTAAAGAGGGAATTCGATGCGTTTGGCGAGGTAGATTCGGTCAAGATTATTCTGGACCAGGAGACTCTCAAATCGCGGGGCTTTGCTTTTGTTACAATGCCGAACCAGGATCAGGCAACGGCTGCAATCGCCGGTTTGAACGGCAAAGAGATAAATGGCTTCGCCATCAAGGTAAATGAGGCGAGACCCCGGGAAGCTCGCGGGGCAGGTCCAGGTCGTGAGCGCAGCGGAACCGGTTATGCGAACAGTAGCCGGGGCGGGTCCGGCTTTGGCTCGGGGTCCGGGTCGGCAGGCGGTGGCTACAACCGAGATCGAACGAGTGCTGTCACGACAAAAGATCTTGATATCTACGACACCAAAGGCGGTCGGAGTGGCGGTGGCTACGGAAAGAAGGGCAGAGGCAGCGGCAGCCCTCGCTCTGGCGGTCGGTCGGGTGGGGGCAGACGTTCACACTAAATGTCAGGTGGCTCCGCTCCGGACGGGAGCTTCAGCGAAAACTTCACCGTCTATGCTGTTATCAGGGCACAATTAAATCACTTAAGATGGCTTCTGGATCGACTCTGTAAAGACGCATCCCGGGGCACCATCAATGGCTGCATGACTCCAGGACGAAAGGCGAGTCCGGCCTACCTGTTACCCTGTCGCTCAGCCCATTGCCATTGCTCGGGGAGAGGCTGTGGTCCTGGCTTAATTCCGGCGATATCCGGGTCTTCAAGACTGTTGTTCGGTTCACGTTCCGCTTTAGCCTTCTTCGCTTCCAGGCGGCGAGCTTGCTTGTCTCTTTGTTTTTGCTGCTTCTCTTTTTCCCTTTCCCGCTTCTGAAAGGTAGCTTTTGATCTTTGAGCCATTATTTAACTCCATAAAATTCAAGGTTCGGAGATGGTTAAAGCCGCAAGGCGTCGTCAGCCACTAATATCTTGGCCTGCGCAGCGGTCGTTTAGCGGGTGGTTTTGCCTGACTGAGCTTAATGGCTTGTTCCTTTAATCGGGACCCACTCAGGGCTTTCATGGCTTTGTCTGCTTCCGAGTTATTCAGCATTTCAACGAATCCATAACCTTTTGACTGTCCCGAGGACCTTTCCCTCACAATGTTCACCGCAGATACTTCCCCAAAACCGGAAAAGAGGGATCTTAAATCATCTTCAGTGACATTATAGGCCAAATTGCCGACGTGAATATTCATATTCATTCTCCATTGAGCCTGCGAATAGCAGCAAAAGCTGCAGCGGTGGAAGCTGAGACCTTACCGATCAGGGATCGTTTTTATTTGGGAAGCGTGATGGAGGTCAGTCTCTCCCACACTTCCGCAATCTGGTTCTCGAGATCAATCAAATACATGTCCTGCGAGATCTCCACCACAATCCCGATCCCGTTGGGTGTCTTCACTCTATCCTTGAGTTTGGGACGCCAGATCCCTACGGATCTCTCACGGGGTTGAAGTAATGGCCTTTCGTTTCTTACGGGTTTGCGAAATGAATTGAATCCACCAAAAGGTGTCTTTGCCATCGTTTTGCTGCTCTCTGGCTTTTCGCCGGTAATCTGTTCGAATCACGGTCGTTCTGAGCCATTGGCCCAAAAAAGCCGGAGCTTTCGAGCTCCGGCTTCACTCTCAATCAGGACCTATCCAGATCTTTCTCAATTGAGCAACCGGTGGCCCCTTGTTGCCATTTTTCTTCGCCCGGCTCACTCGCCCCGACCCGAACCAGCAAAGCCGTTATCGCCTCTATCATGGAAGGCACTGAAGTGAACGAATCCATCGCACTCCCTGTCCGTCTCGACAAACCCTTAGCCCTTGCTGCCGTTGAAGCACAACTCGGCTGGGTGATCCTCGTTGATGTTGGCTATCCAGCGTTGGTTTCGATGAATTTGAATCTGCCCGGCCACTGCGCTTTTCTGTGCAGGGCGAAAAGTCGATTTTCAAAGGATCCAACGTATTGCACTCGAAGCACTATAGCATGCGGTCCGGAATAGTCAAGGAGCACCGGTCCCATGGGATCACCGGGCCTGCTGCAGGCAGACGGTTTGAAGGGCAATAATACGCAGCTTTTGACTGCAACCAGGAACTGTGCTCGTGTCACGAAGCACACGAAGAATGGGAAGGGATTTCTCAAAAAACCCCATCTCCTTCGTGGCCCTTCGTGACTTTCGTTGTGATTTCCAGTTGTTCTGACGAGGAATGGGCCGCGCACCCGATTGCCGATTCTCGGTCAGGTTTTCCGACGGGCAGAATCAGGATTTTCGACTTCGATTATCAGGGATTTCCGACTAGACAGGATTGCCGCTCGGGAATATGGTTGCACCCGACGATTTCAACCACACTCTCAATGGGGCGAAGGTTACGGAGCAAAAAAAGGAGTTCGGGATGAAGAAGAAAGTATTATCGTTATTGGTTGCAATGCTGTTTATGGTAGGGACGTTTGCCCTTCCGATCAGCGCCTCGGCGCAGGGGACCTCGGGTCAGACGACCGAGGAGGGGCAGGCAAAAAAGAGCACGGCCAAGAAAAGCAAGAAAAAGAGCACGGCCAAGAAGCCGAGCACAAGCCAAAAAAAGAAGACCACCAGCAAGAAAACCCAGGATCAAACTTAGTCGAGAGACCTTGCCGTCGCCCCCTTTTGAGAGCCACTGTTCGATTCGCCAAGACCCCCGGCACCCGACTGAGGTTCAGGGTTGCAGCAGTAAATTCCCTGAAAACAGATCGGGCGCCGGGAAAACTTTCTCCGGGCGCCCGGGATATCCAGTGGTGTCGGTAAAGCTGCTTCGCTATTCCCCGAAATCAATGATCATATCGGCCTCATTGCCGCATACGGTGCACACCCGGGTTTCCTTCTGCTGCTTCTTGACCACCTTCGGCGCCACTTCAACCTCAAGCAGTTCACAAGTCACGGTCATTTCGGCCTCGTTACCACACTTCTGCACAGTGACATACTTCCCTTTTCTCGGTCATCGTCCATTCTCCTCTCGCGTTCTAGCTAAAATTCGTGAATACTCGGATCAGTGCTTCTTCTCCATGCACATTATAATAATCTTTGCCTGAAATCAAATGGGAACTTTGGGGCTTTGATGTCGGTCTGGTTTGAGCAGGGATTCCGTCTTGACCACGACTAAGGTTATGTCGTCCTGCTGCGGGGCGGTGCGACGAAATTCGTCGAGGGCATCGGTTATGGTCTGCAGGATTTCCCGGGCTGAGCGGTTTCGATGTTCCCGAATGAGCTCGCGCAGACGCTCCTTGCCAAACGCCTCAGCTTGATCGCTCTCGGCTTCCCAGATTCCGTCCGTCCCGATGACAATGATCTGGCCCTCGGTCCAGCCGTCGTATTCGTATTCGTGGAAGGAGAGGGTTTCGTCGACCCCCAGAGCGATGCCGCCGCCGCGCAGTTCGTTGAAGGAGTCCGTCGCCCGGTCGTAGATGATCGCCGGATCATGGCCGGCCCGGACCCAGCTGATTTTTTTCCGGGCGCGGTCGGCGAACATGAAGAAGAGGGTCATGAAGCTTGCCGATTCGGACGTATCCAGGCACAGGAGGCGATTGACATCGGTGATGACTTCGGCGAGCGTCCCCGGTTGCGTGATCCGACTGCGCAGAAGCGAACGAACGGTGGCCATGATCAGGGCGGCCGCGATGCCGTGGCCGGCCACATCCCCCACTACCACGCCAAGGCGCCCGTCGAGTTCGGAGAATTCCAGGAAATCGTAATAGTCGCCTCCCGTTTCATCGCAGTAGATGCTCTTTCCGGCAATGTCGAGGCCATCGATCTGCGGGGATTCCCGGGGGAGAAGGCTCTGCTGCACCTGCATGGCAAGGTCGAGGGCTTCCTTCAGCCTGATGCGCTCCTCGAGTTGCAGGGCCATGGTGTTAAAGCTCTCGATCAGCTGCCCTACCTCGTCCCGGGTCTTTGCCGGGAGGAGCGGCGTATAGGCACCGGTGGCAATGTTTTCGGCGGCTCGGGCCACCGCCTTTATGGAGGTCACCGTGCGTCCGGTTACCCAACGCATCAGGAGCAGGATAAAAAGCATGAAAAGCGCTCCTCCGGCGAAGAAGTAATTGCGAAAGTGAATGATGGGAGCGAGGATCTCCCGGCCGGGAGCGATTACCACAAGGGTCCAGGGCGCTTCGTTCAGTCGGAAAAAACCGCTCACCTCTTTGGGTGGATGCCCCGGGCCGTGCCGTGTTCCGAAGCGCTGCTGCTGCATGGCCTCCAGGGTCGCCAGTTCCAGGGGGTTGCCGTCACTCCCCAGTTGTTTTCGCTGTTCGGGGTCATTGCAGAAGAGCACCCCCCCGGTCTGATCAACGAGAAAGGCCCGGTCCGCCTGCCACCATTTGGAGGATTTGACATCTTCGACAAGGTAATCAAAGCGAATCTCGACCTCGATTCTACCAAGAATTTCACCCTTCTCTCCGGCAAGGTCGGCAACCAGGGAGACCGTCTGATGTCCGACCCCGGTATCGTAGCGGGGGGAGATGATCTCTATGGGGGTTCCCCTCCGGAAATGCATCCCGCCTTTGCCGCCCCCCATGCCGTGCCGGCCTTGACCCTGCTGAAAACCGTGGCCGCCAGGGCCGGGAGGGGGAGTTTTCCCGTCCTGCCAGGTGATATCTGACCCGTTCCACACCGTCCATTCCTCGCAAACGCTCCACCAGACGTTGCTGCACCGTGTCGGGGTAGGCGTCGCCCGCAGCGTAAAGGGTCATCTGCAGCCATTCCTTGGGGTGGCTCAAACGCATGTCGATGAAGTGCGCCGTTCGGGCCAACCGGAGGATGACGACTTCGCGCCATTCTTTAAGCAGGCTTTCCTTGGCAAAAGTGAAGCCCAGGTAAATCATGGCAAAAAGCGATATCGCTACGGGAAGCAGCAGGAAAATCGCCAGGCGTTGCTGCAGACTTTTTATCCTGATCATGATTTCACTCTCGACAGGTCAACGAGCAATACGCTTTCTCCTGTTGACTCAAGTGTGGCAACCGGCTATTAAACGGAGACGCAATCGAAACCGAGCGACTCGGGCCTCATGGACCGTGCGCATTCAGCCTTCCGTGGCCGCGGGAAGACCTCCGGCCGGCTGAGAATTGCGGTGACTGATGTCTACGTCTAGACCATTTTAGAACAATGGGTGGGATCAAATCAAGATGAAGCGCAAGTGTATCGAAGTAAGATGGCATGGACGCGGCGGGCAGGGAGCGGTTACCGCGGCCATGATCCTGGCCGAAGCAGCCTACTACGAGGGGTATCGCGGGGTGACGGCAGCCCCTTTCTTCGGGGCGGAACGAAGAGGAGCTCCGGTAATCGCTTCCAACCGATTCGCCCGGGAACCGGTCAAAACCTTTTCCCTGGTGGAATACCCCGACGTCGTGGTGGTTCTGGATGAAACCCTGCTGCGGGTGGTAAACGTCGCCTCCGGGGTGCGCCCCGACGGGATCGTGATCGTCAATACCGCCAAATCTCCGGAAGCAATCGGGCTGAAAACAGCCGTTAACGTTGCCACGACCAATGCGACCGAGTGGGCCAAAGAAGCCGGCCTGATCGTATCCGGGGCCGTGCTGTTCAATACGACGATTCTCGGTGGGTTTGCCAAGGCCACCGGCCTGATCGGCATGGAGAGCATCGAAAAGGCTTTGCGGAGCCATTTCCAGGGGCAAGCCGCGGACAAGAACGTGCAGGGAGCATGGCTTGCCTACGAAGGGACGATGAACCTCGATGAATGCCAGCTTGCCTGTGCCTGACGGGCCGAGCAGCCCTTTCGGGGATGCGCAAGCGGTAAAGCAGTGTTATTTCGTGGCACCATGCGGCGGCCCCCGGTAACGGTCAAAACGGCTGCCAAGCCTGGTTCCCGGCTTTTTCCGATCACTGACCACTGGCCACTGATCACTATTTTTCTCCCTGGGGATTTCGGAAAAAAGATATGATGGATAGCAGCAAAAAGAAGGATGATTTTACCCACGCTCATTCCCGGTTGTGCCGGGGAGAAGGCGGCCGGACCGGGGACTGGCGCACTTTCCGGCCCGTGATCGATCACGGCAAGTGCACTCCGAGCAGGAATAAGCGCCCCTCCTGTTTCATCTGCTGGCTTTATTGCCCGGACGCGGTGGTGAAGCGCACGATTCCGGTCGAAATCGATCTCGAATACTGCAAGGGCTGTGGCATTTGCGCCGAGGAGTGTCCGACCAAAGCCATCCGCATGGTGGAGGAAGAAAAGGACAGCTGAGGCGCTGGGCCGGGACAGCTTTTCCGGCCCTCCAAGAACGAAGAACTATTTTCTCTTTAAATAGCGTTCTTTCTCGCTGAAAATGCAGCCGCAGTATTGCTGACGGTACATCTCGCGGGCCCTGGCCTGTTCCTGGCCCTCCTTCCAGCCGACGCGGAAATCCTCGTCATGAAAGGGTATCCCCCACTTCCTGGAGACCTCCTGAGCCAGATCGCGCACCAGGTCGTGTTTTTGCGTCCTGCTGTAGAGCAGCGTCGTCGTGAAAGCGTCAAAGCGGCTTTTCCGGGCCAGGCGGGCGGTTGCTTCCAGTCGCACGGTATAGCAGAAGAGACAGCGTTGATGTTCACGGAAGGCCACCTGCCTGAGGAAGTTCTCCAGGTCGTAATCGTCACGGACGATAATTCTAAGCGCTTCCTGGCGCGCAAAGGATTCCATGGTGGTCAGCCGCTTCTGAAATTCCTGGTAGGGTTGAATATAGGGGTTATAGAAGAAGGCGTGCACCTGCCAGCCCCCCTGGCGAAGCTTTTCGAGGGGATAAATGGTGCAGGGTGCGCAGCATGTGTGAAGGAGAATGTTTGACAATTTCTCAGCCCTTGCTCGCCACTATACCTTGATTTAATCGTACAGGAATTTGCATTCTTTCTGCCACGAAGAGACACGAAGGTTCACGAAGTATTGGTGGTTTGCTCTTCTTGGTGTTTCTTCGTGTGACTCAGTGGCTTCCCTTGAGTGACTGCAACAAGTTCCGGGGCAGGCCGTCGAAGCTGCCGTTACTCATGCAGACCACCATGTCTCCGGGAGCGCAATAGCCTTTGAGAAAGCCCGACAGCTCTTCCGTGGCTTGAAAAAAATAAGCCTCTTTCCCTCGTTTTGCTATTTCTCCAACCAGTTGCCCGGTATTCAAGCGCTCCGGTTCCGGAATGCTTTCCAAACCCGGCGGTTCCTTGATGCATATGCAGTCGGCGTCATCGAAGGCCGCAGCGTAGGCTTTCTGGAAGACGGAGCGGCGGCTGGAATTGGTGCGCGGTTCAAAAGCCGCAATCAGGCGCCGGTCGGGGTAGAAGAGGTGCAGGGCCCGGAGGGTTTCCTGAACGGCGGTGGGGTGATGGGCAAAATCGTCGATGATCAGCACCCCGCTCACTTCTCCCAGAACATCCTGCCTCCTCTTGACGCCCTGGAAAGCCAGCAGGGCTTCCTGAAACTGCTGCCGGTTCAACCCCGCAACAGCAGCAACAGCCATTGCCGCCAGGGTGTTCCCGAGATTGTGACGGCCGGGGAGATGGGAGAGGACCTCTTCGTGGGCACCGGAGAGGGGGTTCAGGCATTTGAAGCGAACCGCCCCCGGCAGATAGTCTGCCTCAAGCAGGCGCCAGTCGGCCCGGGCGGAAGCCCCGTAAGTGAGAACTCTGCCCCGGCACTGCCGGCTCAGGGCGAAGGCATGGGGGTCATCGGCATTCACCACGAGATAGCCATCGGGCGGAATCAGCCCCACAAATTTCTCGAACGCTTCCAGAATGGCCTCGAAATCGCGAAAGATGTCGGCGTGATCGAATTCAATGCCGGTGATCACGCCAACCTGCGGCCGGTAGTGAAGAAACTTCGGGCCCTTGTCAAAAAAGGCGGTATCGTACTCATCTCCTTCGATGACCATGTAACGGCCGCTTCCCAGACGATAGCTGGCTTGCCAATTGTTCACGAAAGCGCCGATGAAGGCGCTCGGACTCATTCCCGCGTGAGCGAGCACCCAGGCCAGCAAGGAGGACGTCGTGCTCTTGCCGTGGGTGCCGGCAACGACGAGGCCCTCGTGGTCGGACAGGAAAAACCGGGCGATGGCCTCGGGCATGGAAAGGTACGGTACGCCATTCTCCAGAATGACCCGGGCCTCGGGATTGTCCCGGCGAATGACGTTGCCGACAATGACGAGGTCGGGGGCATGCAGGGCCAGGTTTTCCGCTCGGTACCCCTGGCACACTGAAACACCCAGCGCCTCGAGGTGGGTGCTCATGGGCGGGTAGAGGTTCTGATCGGAGCCGACCACCCGGTAGCCCTTCTCGGTCAGCATCGAGGCCAGCGTGCCCATGGCAATACCGCCGATACCCATCATGTAAATCTTACTCACATCCTGTAACTGCAAGGCAGGTCTCCATAACCAGATTGTGCAGCAAGGGGCGAAAGCTCTTCAGACGATCGTTTTCCCGCGTCGGGTGGACGCGATTGGTCAAGAGTATGATCAGAATTTCCCGTTCGAGATCAAACCAGAACGAAGTTCCGGTAAAGCCGAGATGACCTGCGCTGAGGGCGGAAAAGTACTTCCCGGCGCTCGAGTGCTGCGGGCTGGGCGTATCAAAGCCGAGCATCCAGGTGCTGTCGGGGACGGCCGATGGTTTTGCCCAGAATTCCCGCATGACCTCGGTGGTCCGGGACCGGTGCCCCGGAGAGCCCCGGTATGCCTGCCAGAGGAGGGCGAGCAGGCGAAAAACCCCGTGAGCGGTACCGAAGAGCCCGGCATGGCCGGCGACACCCCCCAGACAGTAGGCGTTCTCATCGTGCACCTCGCCCACCAGCAGGCGCTTCCGCCACGGACAATATTCGGTTGCCGCAAAGGTTGCCGCGACGACAGCCGGTCGCCGGGGGCGCACGGTGGGATCGGTGGGGACGTTTAACGGGCAATATCGCAGAGTGCCTTCAAACCCCGGAAGCAGAAATTCCTCGGCAAGGCGGTCCAGGGGCGCGCCATACACGCCTTCGAGAACCCCGGTGAGCAGCATGAACCCGAGATCGCTGTAGCAGGAAGCCGTTCCGGGCCTCGACTGCAGCGGTGTCGCCAGGACCTTCGCGAGCAAGGCCTGCCGGCGCTCGGGTGGTTCCAGGAAGATGAGTTCACGAAAAAACGGTTCGTAGGCCGGCAGTCCTGAAGAATGGCTCAGCAATTGCCTGACGGTGATCCATTGAGTCGTCGTTGTTGAGAAGGGCGGAGGGGAAGAAGGAGCGCAGGGGATCATCGAGTGCGAGCCTTCCTTCCGACACCGCGCGCATGCAAAGGGGTGCGGTGATCAGGGCCTTGGTGAGGGATGCCAGGTCGAAGAGGGTGTGGCTGTCGATGCTCAACTCACCGGTCTCGAGAGTGTGGCCCCAGGTCTGATGGAAGAGGACCCGGTCGGGTTTGGCCACCAGCAGACTGGCTCCGGAAAAGGTCTTCGCCGTCAGGGCCCGGACAAAGAGCCGGTCAACAGAGGCCGGGAAGTTTTCGGCGTCAAAAGGAGGAAGGCAGACGGCCGCCGGCCGCGGCGGTTCTCCCCCTTTCACGGGCGCCAAACGCTCATTCATTCCGAAACCCGAAACGGGAAATCGGAAATCATCCTGAAGGTCCCTTCGTAAGTATTCAAAAGATAGGATGGTCCCACGGGAATCACTTCGTTGGGAGAGCCGTGACCGAAGGGGAGATCCGCAACCACCGGGAAGGGGTAATATTTCACCTGTTCCATAACCATTTCCCGGACGTTGCCCGGTTCGCCGCACTCCTGGAAGCGGCCGAGAAGCAACCCGCTCAAGTGATCGAACACCCCCGCCAGCTTGAGTTGGGTCAAGAGCCGATCGAGGCGATAGAGGGCTTCTCCGCGATCCTCAAGGAGGAGCAGGGCGCCCCTCAAATCGGGGAAATAGGGTGAGCCGAGGAGATGGCAGAGGCAGGTGAGGTTGCCTCCAAGGAGCGTTCCCGAGGCGGTGCCGGGCCTCAGGATGCAGCGGTCCTCAAGATCCCAGGAGAACTCACGGCTGCCGGAGAGCGCACTCAGCACGTTGTCCACGCTTTCCGGAAAATCCACCAGATCGATGACGGTGGGACCGTGAAAAGTGGTCCACCCTCGCTTCGTCCAAAAAGCCAGGTGCAGACAGGTCGTATCGCTGTACCCGAGGAATATTTTGGGGGATTCAGGCAGAGCGGAAAAAGGAAGCCAGGGCAGGAGCCGGCTGCTGCCGAAGCCACCCCGGATGCAAAAGACGGCGGAGACCTCCGGATTGTTGAGAGCATGGATCAGGTCATCCGCTCGCTCGGCTTCGGTACCGGCCAGATAGCCGCGCTTCCGGAAGATGTGCCGGCCCGGAACCACCCGATAGCCTCGGCCTTCGAGAACGCCGCAGGCGGTATCGAACTTTTCCAAGGGAAAGGGACTGGACGGGGCGATCAGGGCAATACCGTCACCCGGTCGAAGAGGGCTTATCATAGGCTTTACGATTTCGCTCGAAGATGATTCTGAGTCCCTTCAGGGTCAAATAGTCATCCACCAGGTCAATGGCCGCGCATTCGCTGGCGATCAGCGGGGCCAGTCCGCCCGTGGCGACCACTTTGACCTCCGCCCCCACTTCCCGCTGGATCCTCCTGATGATGCCCTCGACCAGTCCGGCATAGCCGAAAACAATCCCCGCATTCATCGAAGCGATGGTGTTCTTTGCCAGAATGGACGCCGGGCGGGCAAATATTTCCACCCTCGGCAGCTTGGAGGCTTTGTGAAAGAGGGCTTCGCAGGAAATCATGATCCCCGGGCTGATCACTCCGCCCAGGTATTCGCCACGGTCGGAAATGTAGTCGAAAGTGGTCGCCGTGCCGAAATCGACGACGATCACCGCCTGCTTGAAGGCTTCATAGGCCGCTACGGCGTTAACGATGCGGTCCGCACCCACCTCCTTCGGGTTGTCGTAGAAGATCGGCATTCCCGTTCGGATGCCCGGTCCGACCACCAGCGGGGCCAGGGAGAAATATTTCCCGCAAAACCGTTCCACGGCGTGGAGCACCGGGGGAACCACGCACGAGATAATGACCTGCCTGACTTCTTCCAGGGGGTGTCCGGAGGCCTGGAAGAGGCTGCGAATGATGATGCCGTATTCGTCGATGGTGGCATCGACTTCCGTCCTGATGCGCCAGTCATGGACCAGTTCCTGGTCGGCAAAAAGTCCCATGACGGTATTGGTGTTGCCGATATCCATGGCCAAGAACATGCCTCGTCCCCTTGTCGCGCGTCAACCGTTTGCCATATGTTTTTGAATTTCGGAGGCCATCTCCAGGGCCATCGCCTCGATGAGGGCCCCATCTACTCCTTCAACCATGACCCGCATCAACGGTTCGGTCCCGGAGGGGCGAACGAGCAACCGGCCCTCGCTGCCCAGTCGCTTTTCCAGCTCCTCTTTCAGCGCCACCAGTTCCGGGATTGTCTCCCAGGGCCGTCGCTGCCGGACCGGAACATTGATGAGCCTTTGCGGGTAATGCTCCATTACCCGCTTCAGTTCCGAGAGCGGTTTCTCCTCGCGGAGCATCACCGCGAGCACCTGAATGGCGGAGAGGATGCCGTCACCGGTGGTGCTGTAATCCAGGAATATCATGTGGCCGGATTGTTCGCCGCCGAGATTGTAGTCCCCCTCCCTCATGCGCTCCACCACATACCGGTCGCCCACCGGGGTTCGGATCATCTTTCCGCCCTGTTTTCGGAGTGCAACCTCGAGCCCCAGATTGCTCATGATGGTAGCGACCAGAGTCTTCTCTTTCAAGCGTGTTTTCCTTGAGGAAATGGGTCGCACAGATGGCCATCAACTGATCTCCGTCAAGGATCTCACCCGTTTCATCGGCAAAAAGGACCCGGTCGGCATCGCCGTCGAGGGCAAAACCGGCGTCGGCCCCATGCAGGCGAACGAGGTCGGCCATCTGGCCGGGATGCAGAGAGCCGCATCCCTGGTTGATGTTCTTTCCGTCGGGCCGGTCGCCGGTCAGAATCACCTGGGCGCCCAGTTCTTCGAATACCCTGGGCGCCACTCGGTAGGCAGCGCCGTGGGCACAGTCGATGACCAGCCTGAGCCCCTCCATGGAGAGTGATCGGGGAAAGGTGGTCTTGAGGTAGACGATATAGCGGCCGAGGGCGTCATCGATGCGTCGCGCTCCCCCGATCTCCGCCGCCGACGGCCGTGGCAGGCGATCGATTTCTCCGCCCAAAATGAGATCTTCCAGGTACTTTTCGGTTTCGTCGGGGAGCTTGTAGCCGTCTGCGGCAAAAATCTTGATTCCGTTGTACTCGTAGGGATTATGGGAGGCGGAAATGACAATGCCGGCATCGGCCCGCATACTGGTGGTGATGAAGGCGATCCCGGGAGTCGGCAGGGGACCCACCAACAAGACATCGACACCCATGGAACAAATGCCGGCAGTCAGGGCGTATTCGAGCATATACCCGGAGAGGCGGGTGTCCTTGCCGATGATTATTTTGGGTCGTCGGTGGTGGTTTTTGAAGATGTGGGCGGCGCCTATCCCCACTTTCATAGCGAGATCCGCGGTCATCGGGGAGACATTGGCGATGCCCCGAATGCCGTCGGTCCCAAAAAGCCTTTCCATAATGAAACTCCTCTTAACCGCGACTCTCTCTATGGCGTCGCTCATGAGAGCCACCTGCCGGTGAAAGGCGACATCGTGGGTGCGGATGATGTGCGCACCCGCGGCAATACCGAAGCTGTGCGCCACCGCGGTGCCCACCTCCCGGTCCTGGACGGGTCGGTCGAGCACGGCCCCGATGAATCGCTTCCGCGAAGCCCCCAGAAGGATGGGGCGATCCAGGCAGTGAAAAACCTCGAGGTTGCGGATAAGCGACAAGTTGTGGCTGAGGTTCTTGCCAAAGCCTACGCCGGGATCGACGATAAGCTGTTGGCGGCTGATCCCGTGATCTACGGCAAAACCCATGCGCTCTTCCAGAAAGGCAATGATTTCGGAGAAAAGCGAGGTATAGGCGGGGTTTTGCTGCATGGTTCGAGGAATGCCCTGCATGTGCATGAGAACCACCGGGGCCCCTGATCGGGCCGCGACATCAGCCATCCGGTTGTCAAAGCGCAGCGCACTCACGTCATTGATGATATCGGCGCCTGCCGCCAGGGCCCGGCGGGCCACTTCGGCTTTGGTGGTGTCGATGGAAATCGGAATGCTGCTCTCTTTGCGAACCGCTTCAATGACGGGAATGACCCGCTCCAGTTCGATGTCCACGGGAAGCGGATCGGCGCCGGGCCGCGTCGATTCGCCTCCGATGTCGATCAGGTCCGCTCCGGCGGCAATCATCTCCGCAGCACGCCGAACGGCCGCCCGATGATCGAAACATTCGCCGGCATCGGAAAAGGAATCGGGAGTGACATTGACGATCCCCATGACCAGCGTACGCCCGCCGGTCTCAAGAGGGCCGGACCGGAGGGCAAGGGTGTAGGTTTTTCGCGGAAAAACGGCCATCAGCGCAGTTCCTCGGGGTCACCCTGCGCTTCCTCCGGCATTACCCCCTTCTGCTTCAGGATCTTAGCCAGCAGATCCGGTTTGGCGTCGGCGATGATCCGGTCCAGATCCTTCAGATCCAGGGTTTCCTTTTCCAGGAGGTTCTGGGCAATGAGGTTGAGGAGATCCAAGTGTTCCGTCAGAATCGATTTGGCGCGCTGGTAATTGTCCTCGACGATGCCGCGAACTTCTCTGTCAATGCTGATCGCCGTGTGTTCGCTGTAGTCTCGATGCTGCATGATGTCCCGGCCGAGGAAAACCTGCTCGTCCTTCTTGCCGAAGCTCAGGGGGCCGAGCTCTTTGCTCATTCCCCATTCGCAGACCATGCGGCGCGCCAGTTGCGTCGCCCGCTCGATGTCGTTGGAGGCCCCGGTGGTCTGTTGATTGAAGGCCAGCTCTTCGGCTACGCGCCCGCCCATGAGGATGGCAGATGTTGTCGGAAAGGTACTCCTTGGAGTAGGTATGGCGGTCGTCCTCGGGAAGCTGCTGGGTGAGGCCGAGGGCCCTGCCCCGGGGAATAATCGTCACCTTGTGCAGGGGATCGGCCCAGGGGAGGAACCTTGCCACCAGGGCATGGCCGGCCTCATGATAGGCCGTGGTGCGCTTCTCCTGCTCGCTCAGGATCATGCTCTTGCGCTCCAGCCCCATCATCACCTTATCCTTGGCCTCCTCAAAATCGGACATGTCAATGAAATCCTTGTTCCTCCTGGCGGCGAGCAGGGCGGCTTCATTGACGAGGTTTTCGAGGTCGGCACCGGTAAACCCCGGGGTCCCTTTGGCCAGGGTCTGGACATTCACATCCGGAGCGAGGGGTTTCGCTTTGATGTGGACCTTGAGGATGCCGTCCCGCCCCCGAATGTCGGGCACCGGAACCACCACCTGGCGATCGAAGCGACCGGGACGAAGCAGGGCGGGATCGAGCACATCGGGGCGGTTGGTCGCGGCGATCAGAATGACTCCCTCGTTGGATTCAAACCCGTCCATCTCGACCAGGAGCTGGTTGAGGGTCTGTTCCCGCTCATCGTGGCCGCCGCCGAGACCGGCGCCGCGATGGCGCCCCACGGCGTCGATTTCGTCGATGAAGATAATGCACGGCGCGTTTTTCTTGCCCTGCAAAAAGAGGTCTCGAACCCGCGAGGCCCCGACACCGACAAACATCTCCACGAAATCGGACCCGCTGATGGTGAAAAAGGGCACCCCGGCTTCCCCGGCAATCGCTCTCGCCAGAAGCGTCTTGCCCGTGCCCGGAGCCCCCACCAGCAAAACTCCTTTGGGGATGCGCCCGCCCAGGCGAGTGAATTTTTTCGGGTCCTTCAGGAATTCGACGATTTCCTGAAGCTCTTCCTTGGCTTCGTCAACCCCCGCCACGTCTTCAAACATCACCTTTTTTGAGGTTTCGTTGAGCAACCGGGCACGGCTCTTGCCGAAGCTCATCGCTTTGCCCCCGCCCGCCTGCATCTGACGCATGAAGAAGATCCAGACGCCGATCAGGAGCAGCATGGGGAACCAGCTGATGAGCATGTTCATGTACCAGGGATTGTCGTCTTCGGGTTTGGCCTGGATTTCAACCCCGCGTTCCCGCAGGGTCCTGATGAGATCGGAATCGCGCGGCGCGAAGGTCCGGAAAGGTCTGCCGTCCTTGTAGGTCCCGAGGATATGGTCTCCCTGAATGGTTACTTGCGACACGTCCCCTTTCTGAACGGAGGCCAGAAACTGGCTGTAAGTCGCGTCATGGCTCGATTGCTGTGGTTGATGAAACATATTGAAGAGGAGAATCACCATGAGGCTGATGACCAGCCACAGGGCGAGATTTTTATAAAATGGACTCAAACGATAAGCCTCCTTAGATTAAAGAACATTGATCAACGCCCCGGGTTTTCCAGAAACTCCATGGTTGACACGGCATGAACGGCAATTGATGCTTTCGCTGCATTGTATACCAAATTCCTCAGCAATGGGAAAGGTTCAATCTCCTGCCTTGATCGCAGCTAATCGGGCATGAGTTTCTGCAAGTCGTTTCTTACGACCTGCCAGGCCCGATCCTGTTCCGAGAAAAGCCACTGCTGATGAAGGGTCCTCGTCTGAAGCTGGGGGTTTTGCTTCTGGTAGAAGCGATAGCGCAGCATCGCCTTTCCTGAAAAGCCATTCAAGCCGACATCGACTATCTGGTAGTCTATGATCCGCACCGCCTCGTGCAAACGGTCGGCCAAGTCCCAGAATTCCTCTTTGGCCGAGGGGGCGATCCAGGCCACAGCGGACCGGTAATCCCCCCAGCGGATGTCTTTGCTGAAGCGCTCAACGGCAAGAACCAGTCCCTTCTCGTCTTCGTTCTGACCGCGCAGCGTGGCGCATGAGGAAAAGAAGCCTGCCGCGAGGCAGACCAACCAGAAGAAGAGAAATGTCCGCCCGTGCGGGCGCGTCAAACCCATGCCGCATGTCCTCCTCATAGCAGTGAAGCAAAGAAATCCGGGGCGCGATGTCCCGGTCCAAATTCTCGCGCATTCTCGTTTATGTGCCGGATTCAAGCAAGGCTTATTTCGCTCCGGTATCTTTATGATCCGGCCCTCTTATTTAAAGTGTTGATAAAAATAGAAGCATCATATAAAGTATTACTAATCAGAGGGCAAGGCAGGAGGGACGCAAGAGAGCGTGTTTCAACCGAGGGGTGTGATCGGCAGGCCAACGCGTTTCACGAGCAGGAGTTGACGATGGCTGAAACGAACTACACGATGGTCCATGGCGACCGCAAGAAAGGTCCGGCGGCGGATGTGGGCGCCTTTGCGGCGCATATCGAGGAGCAGGCCAACCGGATGGCGGAATCCGGATGGGCGCACGAAGCCACTCACCTTCGAAAGTGGGCCGCCGAGCTCAAAGGCAAGTCCGGCAGGAGCGAATATGCCGGGGACCGCCCGCAGAAGTCGGCCCGGTGATCGGGGACAGGACCTTTTAGCCGGACTTCAAGCAACGCGCTCACCACCGCGCGGAGTGGTTTGGACCGCGCTTCAAGAGCCACCCGCGTCCCGCAAGCAGTAGGCAGTAGGCAGTAGGCAGTAAGCAGTAGGCAGTAGGCAGTAGGCAGTAGGCAGTAACAGACCACACGACCCCGCAACCCGCAACTCACCAGACAGAGCCCATGACCGCGTCGATCTCTCCCTCCCGATTCGTTTCCTGCTAAGAGTGCTTGACATTTTTGAGCTGACCGTAAATTAATGGATGCCAAGCTCCATTCGAGTGCGGTTCTGATCTTTGGCGCTCAACCGAAGCAGCGGACAGTTTTATTCATGGCGCAGTTTGTTTGGTGTAAGAATGAAGAACGTCGGATCCCCGCCTTCAGATGCTTGCTCTGTAAGGACAATTGCCAGCCGGCTCAAAAAGGGGTCGCCGATGTCGACAACTCGCTTGAAATTCTCTTAAAATCAGGAAAGTACAGGGAGCGGTTTCTGATGAAGCGAAAAGCACAGATCATTGAAGTCGATGAGCATCTTTTCGAAGGCGACGTCGGGGTTGTTGAGAGGGTCGAGAAGAGCGATGAGGAACAGCAGCTGGACGGCAGGGTTTTTCTCCTGGAAGAAGGGAAGCTCAAGCCCTTCTCACCCGAGGATTACACGACCTCGATCCTCTATCAGGTGATCGATTCGTTTCGCGTGGAATCGAAGCTGGTTCGCCCCGAGGAGCCTGGAAACCTGGTATTTGAGGGCAGAAAGCCATCGAAAAGGACCGTGCCGGTGATGATTGCCAAACAGGGCGAGGTCACCCTGTTTCCTTCCTGGGAAGAGTTGGAGGCCGACCCGACTCCCCTGGCGGAAGCGGCGGAAGTCATGGGGGTGGTGCCGGTGCGGCAGATCTTTGTCCTCAAGAGAAGATAGGCGTCCGGTTTGTGGTCTTTTTTCATGCACACGGACGGGCCTCCGGGAGAGTGGCATGAACCTAATCGATGAGCTGCTTGAAACCACCTGCAAGAATGTCATCAAGACCATTCTGTCTTGCTTGGACCAGGCGACCAAAGGCACGATCTACCGCATCGGTGCCATGCCCGACCTTCAGGCGGTGAGGGTCACTTCCGGCATCAGGCTGGGGGAGGAAACCCGGATCGAATGGGGGCTTCCTTCGGTTTCCGATTATAACTATCCCGGGAAGAGCTGGACGGAATACCGGGATCGTCCCAATCAGCCTCTGGAAGCCATGGGCTGGTGCGTGGAGAAGCAGAAGAGCTGGACGGCGGACAACCCGGCGGAAGATGCGCGGAGCGTTCGCAAACAACTTCTGGGGGAACTGGAAGACGTCTACCACATGGAACCCGTTCTGGTGAGCAAGGTCGATCTCTACGGCAATTGCCTGGGGACCCTGGTGTATCCGGTGGATTGGTGGGGTAAACCCATCTGGCAGGATTCGGAGTATGTAGTCGCGGCAGTGATAAAAATTCATTTTCTGCCCAACACCCTGCGCCGTGACGACCGTTCCACGAGGATCATCAAAGAGCTTTCCCGAAGTCTCGGGACGGAACTTCTGACCCTCCATCTGCGGGAGAGCCTTTCCCGGTCGCAGCAGGAATTTGCCCAGCAGCGTCTTCAGAGTTGCAAGATCCTCGCCCACGAACTCCGGAACACGCTCATCAAGTTCGGGTTCATCTTCGCGGCCATCAATGCCGAGATCGGGATCCTTCGCACGGAGTGGGAGGCTCAGCTGCGCAAGGCTTTCCCGGACCTGGAATGGAAGGGCCCGATCCTTGACCGCCTCGGGGAATTGATTTCTCTCAGGCTGCCCGCCCTCCAGGACCATCCGGAATGGTTTCAACTGGGCACAAAGCTCCTGGCCGAACTGGAGGAATTGGCGGCCTCACCCCTCCTTCCCACTCAGGGAGAGCAGTGGCTGAAGAACAAAATCAAGCCCAAATGGAACCGGCTGCTCAACGCAGTCTCCACGTGGGATGCGGACAAGGTTGAAATCAAAAGCCTTTTAAGCCGCCTCGAGATTGCCCTGCGGGTGGGTCTCACCCAGGATCTCGCCAGGAACATCAACCACCTGCCGCGGGACCTTTGCGACAAATGGATCAGACTCGCCTACGTTTACTGTACCTCAAACAATCTTTTTGTTCTGGAAGAAATCATCCATTTGCTCGAGAATCCAGCCCTGCCGATACCTCACAAATACCAGATGAGAAAAGTGCTCAAATACCTGAAAGTGCTTGTCGAAGCCCTTCCTGAAGTGGAAGAGCGGGCCAACAAGATTATTCTCTCCCTGAGATACGGCGATGCCCTGGAGACCGAGGCGCACAGGAGGCTCGATCTCCCCTGGGAGTGTGAATTCCGCCCCTATGGCGCAGGAGAAGAGGGGGTGTCGTCGTTCACTGAGTGATGCGGATGACGCGGGGACGGGGAGAACGGACAGGGAGACAGCGGAGACACGGAGAGCTGATCTTACCCACACGGAACACCGAGGGTACCCCAAGTCCCCTTCGCTAAAGGGGGGGTTGAGAGTGCCGTTGCCGTTCCTTGCACGAATACAAAAACGTATGAAAAGCGTTGTTGTCCCGCCACGGTGTTCCGTGTGTCCAATGGTCAGGAGTGGAGAGGGCAGAGATGACGGAATGTAAAGTGTGGCGGGACGCCCTGGCCGAATCGGAAAAGCAGCGACAGGACCTGTTGGCCTTGGAAGAACGGCTGCGCAGGCTCAATGAGGATATCCTGCACCTGCTGATGCTCATGTCCCACGACATTCGCGGGCCCCTGGTCGCTGTGGCGGCTACCTTGAAGCTTCTGCTCCGGGGTTCGTACGGGAACATGGATGAGCATGTCAGGAATACGGTGCAGGACCTGCAGGGTCGCATCATTCGGCTGATCGGGGTGGTGGAGGACTATCTGGAAAATGCTCGCTCGCTTGAGGGTTCCCTTGAAATCGAAAGAGAAGTAGTGGACCTCAGGCAGGATATCATCGACCCCCTGTTGGATGAACTGGCTGCCGAGATCGCAGCAGCGCGGGATTGTCATCGAGAATCGCCCGGGAGCGATCCCGGCCGGTACGATTCCCGTCAGTGCGAACAAGATCTGGCTCAAGACCGTCTTTAGAAACCTCTTTGGCAATGCCGTTAAGTACGGAGGCAAGGACTGCCGGATCGCTTTCGGCTTCGAGGACCATGGCGCCTATTACCGGCTGAACGTCTACAACAGCGGTCCTCCCGTGCCTCGCGAGGATTGCGGCAAGCTCTTTACCAAGTTCTTCAGGGGTGACGCCCGGAGCAAAGAGGATCAGAGCGGTTTGGGGCTGGGACTGTACCTGATCAAAGAAATCATTCGCCGGCATGGAGGCGACATCTGGTATGAAGCCAGGCATGATGGTTCCGATTTTATCTTTACCATAGCCAAGGAATCCATTCTCCCGCCTGAGGGAACCGAGGTCCCCTCATGATTTCGCGACCTGCTGATGCCAAAACCCGCAACCCGCAACTTGTCCCTCGTCACTTGTCACTCGTCACCTCCCTTAAACAACCCGCAACTTTGGACTCGTCACTCGTCACTTGTCTCGTCACCGCCCTTAAGCAGTTCGAAGGGTTTCCCATGATCTCCCTTGACGCCATACGGAAGGCTGCGGAAGTGCTTCACCGCAGAGTCATCCGCACGCCCCTGGTGTATTCTCCCACCTTCAGTCACGTGACCGGGGCCGAGGTGTATCTGAAACTGGAAAACCTGCAGGAAACGGGCTCCTTCAAACTGCGCGGGGCCTCCTACAAGATCCACAACCTGCAGGGTGCGATCGGGCCGGAAGGGGTGGTGGCGGCTTCCGCCGGCAATCATGCCCAGGGAGTGGCCCTGGCGGCCAGACGGGCGGGCTATAAGGCAACCATCGTCATGCCTGAATCGGCTTCCATCTCCAAACAGGAGGCGACGCGCAGCTACGGCGGCGATGTGGTGCTCGCGGGGCAAAATATCGGCGAGTGCATCCAGAAGGCGAAGCTGCTTGCGCAACAGGGAATGGTCCTTGTCCATCCCTTCGATGATCCGGATATCGTCGCCGGTCAGGGTACGATCGGCCTCGAAATCCTGCAGGACTGCGCCGACCCCGATTTCATCTTCGTGCCCATCGGCGGGGGCGGCCTGATCAGCGGGATTGCCAGTGCGGTTAAGGCGCTCCACCCGCGGGCGAGGGTCATCGGCGTCCAGGCGGCCGCCTGCCCCTCCGCATTCCGAGGCCCTCAGGGAAGGCGGAGTGACCCGAGTGGAAGCCGATCCCTCGATCGCCGACGGCATTGCGGTGCGGCAGGTCGGGGACCTCCCTTTTGCCGTCATGCGAGAAACCGTGGACGAAGTGGTGCTCGTCGACGAGGACCAGATCGCCGCGGCCATGCTCCTGCTGATAGAACGGAAGAAAGTCCTTTCCGAAGGGGCCGGCGCCGTTCCCCTGGCGGCGCTTCTGGGCCGATCGGTGGCAATCCCGCAGGGAAGCAGGGTGATTCTCGTCATCAGCGGAGGCAATGTCGACAGCCCCTTGCTGGAGCGGGTTATCCGCCAGGGGCTCTTTCGCAACGGCCGGATCATGCGTTTTTCGGTGTGCCTGGAGGACGTCCCCGGGGCGCTGGCCGACTTTCTCGCCATAACCGCCCGGCTCAAGGCCAACGTCCTTCATATCTATCATCAGCGCAGCGGCAGGGACCTTCCGGTCACCCTGAGTCGCGTCGAAGTCGAGCTGGAAACACGCGGCGCCGCCCACATCGAGGAAATCATCCGGGAACTGCAGCAGGCCGGCTACTGAGATTGAGTGAACAGGAGGCAAATCCATGTTTAGCCATATTTTGGTTGCGACCGATCTCACCGAGAGGAGCCTGAAAGCCCTCGATGTGGCCGTCAGGATGGTTCTGCACGATGGTGGCCGGATCACGCTCCTGCACGTGGTCGAGACCATCGAGGATACCGATCCCGAAGAGGTCGAGGCTTTTTACCGCAAACTCGGGAAGCGCGCCCGCAGGCGAATGGCGGAGATGGCGGCCCGGTACGCGGAGGAGCGCCCGGTTATAGGCACGGAAATCATTTACGGCAAACGAGTGAGGGAGATCATTCGATTTGCCGAGGAGCAGGCCGTCGACCTGGTCATCCTGAGCTCTCACCCGGTCGGCAAAGACAGCGGCCTCGAGGGATGGGGCACCATCAGCTACAAGGTCGGCATGCTCTCGCATTGTCCCGTGATGCTGGTCAAGTGATAATCATGAAAATATTGCTTACATGCCCGGTAAAGAAGGTGAGAGAGCATGACCGGCAAAGAATTCATGAGGGCCGTTGCCAACGGTGAAACGGACATCGTCCAGGTGCTGTTGGAGATTTTTGCCCAGGCCAAGACTTCTTACTGTGTCATTGGCGGGCTTGCCGTCAATGCTTACGTGGAGCCTGTGGTGAGCCTTGACCTGGATATTGTGGTGGTTACCGAGAATATCGAACTGGTCTGCACGAGAGCGGAAGAACAGGGCTTGCGGATCGATCGATTTTCTCACAGCATCAACCTGAGCAGCGCGAGATCCGATTTGCGTATTCAAATGCAGACGGATATCCGTTACCAGGATTTCATTCGCCGCGCGTCCAAGAGGACGGTTCTGGGCTATGACCTGATGGTGGCACAATTGGAGGATGTGTTCCAGGGGAAGATTTGGGCCTATTCGGACGAAACTCGGAGGAAGAGCAAGCGGCAGAAGGACTTGGCTGATATCACCCGCCTTTTCGAGTCATTTCCCCACTTGATGGAGGTTCTGCCGGAGTCCATCCGAAAAGTGGTCGCCTGATACCGTTTGACTAGTCTGACCAGACATGATACCCAAATTAATGTGGTTTAAACTCTATCTTCATGTCGGGAGATTTATGCCATGCAAGCGAAACGAGTGAACATTTACGATGCCAAAGCCCAACTTTCCAAGCTTGTTGCCGGAACGGAGAAAGATGGCCAAATGGTGGTCATCATGCCGCAACGGCAGACCTGTTGCCCAACTGATTCCTTATCGCGAAATCTCCGACCCTCTTGAGCAGGACCTGGCTTGCGGGGCTGTTTACTATGTCGACCCGTGCGCACCGGTTCCCGAGTTATTGCCGGAGCCTTGCGATAATGCTTCTGTTTGACACCCATGTCTTGTCTTGCTGGCCTCGACCAACAACAGCTTACGACCAATTGCCGACGCTATTCGTGAGCACGCACAAGAGCTCTACATGTCCGCCGTCACAGGGTTGGAACTGGGTATCCTGGTGAAGAGAGGGCGGCTTTGGCTGCCTCTTCCGGTCGATGAATTCATCTTGCGAGCCATGAAACAGCATCGGATTCAAGAATTGCCGGTAACCTGGCGCATCGCTCACCGCTCCAGCACTCTTCCGGAAATCCATAACGATCCGTTCGATCGGCTGCTGATCGCCACAGCACAACTCGAGAGCCTGATTCTGGTCTCCAAGGACCGGCTGATTGCGCGCTATCCAGGAGTGACCACGCTGTGGGCTTAGCTCCGGGCTTAAAAGAAGGTGCGGGGTTTGCCTTGAGGCGTGTAATCGGAGTGGACACTGATGTTCTCCTGCAGCCCAAACAAGCCGTCGCCCAACGAGCCCCGGCAGGCAGTTTCAGCTGATGCTTAAAGTGCCATTTATTGCCACAAAAAAGTGGTTTTAAGGGGGAAAACGGTTCTGATTTGTTCGCTCTTTCGATGGAATGCAGGCAGTTAGCTTGGCCCGACCCTCCAGGCTCCAGTACCTCCTGTACTCCAGCCATATTTTTCCCCTGCCACGCAACGTCACCCCTCAACTTTGGTGTCGCCCCTGTCTGTTTGTTGATGTTTGACGTTACAGGCGTTAAGCGTTATTAAATGTTAGATGATCAGATCATTCAAATGCAGAGAAACGCGGATTATCTTTGAAGGCCGCTTCTCGACGAGGCTGCCGGGGGACATTCAAAGGATCGCATTGCGCAAGCTGGCTCAAATCCATAACGCAGCGCGCGAGCCTTGAATTCCTTAAAACGCCAGCTCGCGGGGCCCAAGCTCCGACTGGAACAATGGTCAGCCAAGCTCCAGCTTGCGTGACTGTGCCACTAGAGCTGAGCTTCCAAACGCGTTCCCAAGCTGTAGCTAACGAGCTAAGCGACGTATTTGCTCTATTATTTCTGATCCTCTTAAGGGAGATCGCCAGGGCCATTGGAGTATTAGGATAAACGACCAATGGCGCATTTGCTTCAGATGGGAGAATGGAAATGCTGAAGAAGTCGAAATCACAGATTATCACTGAGACCCAAAGGGACATGCCTCCAATTCACCCCGGTGAAGTGCTTCTGGAAGATTTCTTGAAACCGCTGGGAATTACCCAATACAGGCTGGCTAAATCCATAAGAGTCCCCCAAAGGAGGATTGGGGAAATCGTTGCGGGGAGGAGATCAGTGTCTGCGGACACAGCCCTGAGGCTGGCCAGGTTCTTTGGTACAGACGCCCAAAGCTGGCTCAATTTACAGGCTCACTATGATCTTGAAATGGCCCGGGAGAAGGTTGGAAACCTGCTGGAAAGAGAGATCACGCCCATGAAACAAGTTGCATGATGGCGGCGGCATCCGGGATGTCGGCAAAGATTCTGTGGCCTTGGTTATCGAGGCCATTCCTGACCATGCCGCAGAGCTCTATCTGGTTGTTGAAAAAGTGTAAGTCAAAAGCGTTTTTCCCCTTTGCTTACTGAATTGCGCGACGCCATCCGGGCCGAACCTTTTGAGCTACAAGGTCGGCATGCTCTCGCATTGTCCCGTGATGTTGGTCAATTGACCCAACCTTCCCTTGGCCCGACGCTGGACCGCCGGGCCTGCGGCAGTTAGAAGGAAGCGATATGGCAGAACCGGCAAGAACAAAGGCAACCTATGAAGATCTCTATGACCTGCCGGCCAACGTTACGGGTGAAATCATTGACGGGGAACTCATTGTCACCCCTCGGCCATCCAGAAAGCATGTCTATACGGCGTCGTTTCTGGGAGGTGAGCTCGTGCCTGCTTATGGTCTGGGGCGAGGAGGTGGTCCCGGGGGCTGGATTATCCTCTTTGAACCGGAAATCAAGCTGGGGGAGGATATTCTGGTTCCTGATCTGGCGGGCTGGAAAAGGGAGCGCTTCCCGACATCGGAAGAGACCAACTGGATCTCCGTCGCTCCCGCCTGGGTGTGTGAAGTGCTTTCTCCCGCGACGCTCCGGGTGGACAAAATCAAGAAGATGCCCATTTATGCTCTCTATGGCGTAATGCATTTCTGGCTTATCGATCCTCTGGGGAAGACCCTGGATGTGTTCCGGATCGAATCCGGCAGATGGCTTTTGTTGGCCAGCTTTACCGAAAATGACAAAGTGCGGGCGGAGCCATTTCCGGAGACGGAAATTGACCTCGCCAATCTCTGGCTGGAGTAAAGTCACAATCAAGCCACCGCAGGCAGCCCAAACAGGGTGCCCGTTGTGCGTTGCTACGTAGCAAACGGTGGCCCGTGGTCAGTGGTCGGAAACGTGCCTGAAAACCAAGAAACCAGCCATTTCCATTGTTCACGGGTGCCGCCCCGGAATGACAATTCCCATGAAATCCCCCCTTTGCTAAAAGAGGGGTCGGGGGGATTTCATGCTTTGTTGTGACCCATCGGGTCATGGCGGTAAGGATAAATGGCTCGCAACGGACAGATCACCTTTCCTAAGCAGCTCAGGGAAAGTATGGGGATTTGGGAGGGAGACCTGCTTGAAGTGAAACCCGGGAAATCCGGACTGATCATCACGCCAAAGTAGTTCATTGATCGCGAGGAGGCGCGCGAGCGGTTCTTTGGAATGGTTGATGAAATTCGGGGTCGTGTGAAAGGCGCCGACGCCGGCGAGGTTGCGCGGGAGGTAGATGAGGCAGTCCGGGCCGGGAGAAAAGCCGATGCTAAGACAAAGCGGCGATGAGGCGGATAGTTCTCGACTGCAATATCTTTGTAAGCGCGCTTCTCGTTTCCGGATCCGGTCCGGCGCAAATTGTTGATCTGGTCCGGGAGAGAAAGATTGAACTCCTGGTTTCGCCGCTAATCCTTGCCGAAATTGCGCGAGTGATGCGGTATCCAAAGATCCAAAAACGCCACCGCCTTTCTCCTGAACAACTGGATGATCTCATGGCGACGCTATGCCGCCTTCGCTATTGTTACGCAAGGCAAACGGCGAGTGAGAGCCATCCAAGAAGACCTCACCGACAACATGTACCTCGAATGCGCGCTGGAAGGTGGGGCGGACTTTCATTGTTTCCGGCGACAAACACCTTCTGGGTCTGGAAACCTTCGAAGGGATCCCTATCGTTAATCCGGCCCCTTTCCTAAGCTCTTGAACCAGGAGTAGAAACGCCTTCACAATGATCCCTTCGATCGGCTGCTGATCGCCACAGCACAACTCAAGGGCCTGATTTCTGGTCTCCAAGGACCGGGTGATTGCGCGCTATCCAGGAGTGACCACGCTGTGGGCTTAGCTCCGGGCTTAAAAGAAGGTGAGGGGTTTGCCTTGAGGCGTGTAGTCGGAGTGGACCCTGATGTTCTCCTGCAGCCCAAACAAGCCGTCGCCCAACGAGCCCCGGCAGGCAGTTTCAGCTGGTGCTTAAAGTGCCATTTATTGCCACAAAAAAGTGGTTTTAAGGGGGAAAATGGTTCTGATTTGTTCGCTCTTTCGATGGAATGCAGGGAGTTGGCATGGCCCGACCCCCTTCGTCGTTCTTCTCCCTTCGTTATTTCACGTGGCGCTTAAAGGGTTGTTTTTTTGCCCGAAAAATGTGGTTGTAAGTGGCCAGAAAGCCATAATCGCCTGCTCTTTGGATGGAATCCAGGCAGTTGGCTTGGCCCGACCCCTGATGATGCTGGGGGAGCGGGGAAGATCAAGTCGCCGTCAATCATATATGAGTTATCTAACTTGCCAGAATCGGGGGTTGGCCAACTGGGCCCGCAGCCGTCTGTCCAGGGGTACCGATTTCCTCAGTCGCTTCAAAAAAGAAGAGCGCCGGCGGCTCTGCCGGCGCTCTCCACTCACTTCATGTTATCATTGACGCCTAATAGACTGTGAGGTCGTTACTCACCGCAAGCAGTGTATAGCCATTCAAAAGGCGGAATTCGTAATTCCCCGCCGTGATACTGGTGGGAACGGTAAACTGACAGGAGCCGGAGGCAGCGGCCGCACCAGGACTCTTTGTGCAACTGCCAGCAAAGAAGTAGGTTGTATAGGCGGTATTGGCCTTTCCTTCAGCAAAAAGGCCAACCCAGTTCCAGGCGATTGGATTGGTGATATTGTTGAAAGCAACGGTTACCTTGCTTCCCCTGGCGGCGATATTGGGGGTAACGCTGAGTGAGGTGCCGGTGGGGTCCGATGACTCTTGAGCATAGACACCGGTAGCGCTGCTCACGCTGCCGCTTGTCAGGGTGACCGTTTGAGCGGCTGGTGCATCCCACCCGGTAATCGTCAAATAGTCCACGACATGATCCCCTACGGCAAGCGCGTCCACGCGCTCCCCGCTGCTTCGCCAAATGCCGCCGTCAACCCGCCATTTGGCCCCGGCCGTCACCGCTGCCGATGGCGTGATCGTCACGGTAAGTGAACCCGTTTGTTTTACATAGGTGCCGCTCGCACTGGTCGTTTGACCATTGGTGACACCGACGGTCTGCGCTGTGGGTGTCGTCCAGCCGGAAATATCCTTGAAGCTTATGGAATGGTTTCCGGCAGCGAGCCCGGAAACGGTGACGCCGCTGTTCTGCCAGCTGCCCGAATCCACCCGCCACTGGGCACCGGCGGCAGCTGCATCCGAGGGAAGAATGGTCACAACGAGAGAGCCGCCAGTTTGGGCCTGGGGAACCGCCACGAAATTCTGCCCTGTTCTGTTGGCACCATTGATATTCGTGCTCAAGGAAACAGGGCTGAAGGTGTAACTCGTCTTGGCGGGAGTGATGGCATAGACCCCGTTGACAAGTCCCGAAAAGTTGTAGAAACCGTTCACATCCGTAGTAACCACGGCGGCTTTGGCACCACCGAGGGTCATCGTGGCTCCGGCCACGGAAGCGCCGTCGCTGGTCCTCACTGATCCGGAAATGGCGTAAGTGTTCAGGGTGAAGGCTGCGCTGACCGTTAGGTTTCCGTTCACGGTCACGATGCAGTTGCCGGTCCCCGAACATCCTCCTCCCGACCAGCCATTGAAGGTGGATGATGAATCCGCGACCGCCGCCAGGGTCACCCGGGTGCCTGCCGGGTAGGCTTTGGAGCAGGTTTGCCCGCAATCGATGCCGGCGGGTGTGCTGCTGATGCTGCCGGTTCCGCTGCCGGTCTTCTGAACCGCAAGAACACCGCCTTCACTGGTGTCTCCCCTCACGCAGCGGACGACTCTCTGAGAGGTCTTGTCTTGAAATTCCGTGTAGCCGTAGTTGAAGACAGCGTCCCACGCACAGGTTGGTCGCCCTATGTGGGTGGTGCCCGTCCAATAGTAGTACCAACTCGATTTAAACAGTTCGGTGCTGAGGGATGGATAATACGTCGTATAGTCCAGTATTGTCTGCAGTTCCTGGATGCTGGGCAGGCGCCAGTCGCTGTAGCCATCCAGCTGCAGGTTGCTGCAGTACGATTGAGCTTCATTCCAGGTGCGGTAGACGCCGTCATCCGACTTCTGCCATACCTTGTCCCAAAGCGTGTCTCGAACCGTATTAGTCCCCGCTGCCTCCAGGTGCCCCAGAGGGTCAAGGGACCAAAGCGGCTCGCCGCGGACACAACGGACATAGCCGACATAGTACGACTTGTTGTATGCCTTTACGATCCCATCCTCAAAATGGGCAATCCATGCGCTATCGGCGTTATGAACGGCAGTGGTGCTCGACCAATACTGGTAGCGCTGTGCCGAAAAGACGGGGTCTATGGCGGGACGATACCGTCCAAAGTCCACAATGGTCCGTAGCTCATCTATCCGGGGAAGGCGCCAGTCGTAATAACCGCCCAACACCAGGTTGTCACAATAGGGCCCGGCCCCAGCCCACTTCACTTGAGCGCTATTGTCCGTTTTTTGCCAAATGAGGCCGGTTGTTGTGTCCGTGACGGTCCCGTTCTTATTGTCAGTGTATTCGGCAAAGACCAGGCTGCACCCCAGCCCCAACACGAAGAAAATCGCAACGAGAATTCTCAAGCCCCCCCTTAACGTCTTCATGATACAAACTCCTCTTTTTTATCTGTCAAACAGCCGATCAGCCTTCCGACAACCAGGACCTGGAAAGAGATGCCCAAAATAATGACAAGATGTCTCAGCGCTAGTCAGTATATGCACATTGCTTGCCAATTATCGTCTCTAGTCCTTTCGGCCCGCATCGTAATTGCTGCCGGCATAAATGTGACATTCGGAACACTATTCAATTCGGACGACCGCATAGAATTTTATCTTATGCAGCAAATACAAAATCTTTACCTGTTTCGTCACCGAAGGAAATGTCTTTAGATCGGGTCGATACCAAGCCCGCCCTTGCGTAGCAGATCGAAGGTTACTCGTCAAGGCAATCCGCCATAAAAATTAACGCGATGGAAAGAATCGAATCAGGAATCCGGAGAGTTGATCGGTTAGATATCAATCGTTGAAAAGATGGCCGAGGGCGATTTCCTGGGAGTGGGCAGCGAGCAAATGGTGAACGCTGGGTGACGGTAAAAGGAAAATGGCACATCGGAAAGACCCGATCTGACGAATTTGGGTAGAGCACTGCCAAATTGCGTCAACCGGAACGTCAAATACCGCAGACTGAGCCCTTGAAGATAAAAAAATGGGGGGCAGTTTGCCCCCCATTTTCAAATGCTCTATGAAAAGTCAGCGATGAGTTGTTAAGCGGATCGCTTCCTCCTGGCCAGGTAGAGGCCACCCAGGCAGAGCAGCACAAAGGTAATCATGGCACTCCATTCACTCATCGCCGGCACTTTGCCATCCTTGCCGATGGTGACATTGCTGCTGCAGTTGGCTGCCGGGAACGTGGTCTTATCTACTCCCCTCGCCTTGAAGGAGTTGGTTTTCGTCCCGGTAAAGGCATCCACCGACACGGCATATCTGAACACCAGGGTCTGTCCTGCCGGCAGCTCAGAAGTGCTGGTCCATTTCATGGTTCCCGTGTTCTGGTCTGAGTCGCCAAGAATGAACCCAGCAGGCTGGACCACGGTAGTCCCGGGAAGCTTGGTCATGCCGGCGGGCAGATAGTCCTCGATATAGACTTGGTCAGCGCCAAGGCCATTATTCTGAACCGTCAACTGCGCATACAGAACAACCGGAAACACCTGGCCGCTGGGGAGGGTGAGCGACGTCTGCAGGTTGTTAAAGTTGGGGTCGGTGGTCCATTGCTTGCCCCCGCACACGATATCTGCTTCGGCAAGATTTGCAAGCACGTCCCTCACGCCGGTATCCATGGCAGCTTCAGCTGAGGGATCCACGCGAATTTGTACCCGGCAGATCGAACCGAATTGTACAGTGCCGGCACCCTGGAATTGAGCTTTGGTGACCTTGAAGGAAGGGAAAACCGTTCCTCCCGTAACGAGCTGGCTGACCGTGGATGAATTGGTTCCGCCATTGCTCCAGAGGGTCACATAAAAGGTCGTGGTGTGATCGGTGGTGAGATCTTTAATTTCAAGATCGATGAAATTGGACCAGTTGAGATTCAAGGTGCTGCAGTCGCTTATGTTGTTGCTCCCGGACCATACGATCCGTCCGCCGCCGAAGGTAGACGTGCCATTGGTCACTTTCCAGGTTCTTTGAGCTGGATCTGGACTGCTGTCAATGTAGGAGTCGGTGCTGGTACCGCCTCCGGTCAGGTTGACCTCAATCACACGAGCCCCACCGAGAACTTTGTTGGTGTCCAGACCATCTGGAAATTCGAATCGGTGGATGGGGAGGGAGGTAACGCCTGAGCGGCGGGAACGGCGGCGTCCCCGAATTGAATCTCCATGTCATCAATCACCAAGGCGGCGGCTTGGTTTCCCGGCCATGCCCAGAGCGCCAAAAACATCACCATGGCGATCGACAAAATCCCCCTCGTTACCTTCAAGCCTCCATTTCTTTTCATGGCAACTCTCCTCCTCGAAAAAACTCTACAGATTAATCCTAAGTTACGCCACATCACGGAAATCAATCTTGACACCATCCTTTTCCACTTGCAACGTCTTCTCGCGGCAGCCAGTTATACCCTGAAAACCCACGGTTGCCGTGTAACCCAGACGCTGGTAAGCTGAAAGCGATGACCCTCTCCCGCCGTAGACTCCAAGCGCACATAGCCGGCAGGCCAGCTATATGGTGACCATTTAAGAATTAATGGAACCAATTGTCAAGAAAAAAATGCCATTCCGGAACACCGAAGATCGCGGAACAATCGCGGCAAGGCCCAACCGTGCAAAACGAGCAAGGGTCCCTCTCATGATCGGTCGCTATTTTGTGGCCCGATTCATGGATCGAGGGCGAACGGTTCGGTGGCGGCGAACCGGCGACAACGCCATTTCGAATCTAACTTACCCGGATCCGTCAGGCAATTCAAGATTGACACTCATGAAGATTCGGGCCGCAAGGCCAACGGCATGCTTTGCTCTCTCCGCGCAACCTCTCAAGGCCCGGCAGGTCAAAGACCGTACCTGGTATCTTCGTCCCCCTTGCAACGCGGCCCAATAAGACCCCAATCTCTTGTCTGCCAGGGAGTCATGGAGGAGATTCGCGCGCATGACCTCATTGGAGGGTGTTGCCGGCAAGATCGGGATATCGAGCATTTCCACGATGAGCAGAAAGGGCAGGGTGATCAGGAATACCTTGAAACGGTCTCGAAGCAGGATTCCGGGGTGATGAGTTCCTTCAATATCGATACGAACAATGGCAGGCTGCTATCCCAAAATTCGATAATAAGCGCGATATCCGGATTCTATCAACCCGCCATGACCCACCGGGTCACAACGAAGCATGAAATCCCGTCTTCGTCGTTCCTGCGTGCTTCCAGTGGAAATTTAGATTGTTTGAAGTTCTGGACCCGGCCAGAAGCATGCAGGGATGACGGGTTGGGGGAATTCCATATAATTGCCATTCCGCGGCGGCACCCATGAACCATGAAAATTTCAATCGTTAAACGATAGCCAGGTCCGCTATTCGGTTGTTGGGGGTTACGCGTTTGTGCGGCACGGCAAGCATTTAGAGTTACGGCGCTAAAAGTTGCGCGCTGTGCACTACGGCCAGGATATCCATGTGATCAGCCTTTAGGCGGTATATGATGCGATAGGGTGATTCGATCACTTCACGGATATCTGCCGTTTGATACTCCGGCACCGCACGTCCCGACAGTGGAAAAGCGCCGATCTGTTTCGAACGCTATGTGAGCCGATCAATCATGCGCTGAGCATCTGGCGGGGAGTTTCGGGCGATGTGCTCGTGGATTGCCAAGAGATGTTCAATCGACGTGTGTGTCCAGCGCACTCTCACTTCGGCAGGCCGAACCTCACGCGCACCTCCTCAACATTCACGGCGCGCCCTGCCTCGCTGTCGGCAAGTCCGGCTTCGATTGCTTGCCGCACAGAGAGTTGATACATCAAGTCGTCCCAGGTAGCGTTCTCCGATAGGCTATCGACAAGATGGTGCGCTGCCTGTTGAAGGTCGGTTGTTTGCACCTTTCAATCCTGCCCTCAAGCATGACGAAAGGTTAGTCAAAAGAAAAGCCGGCCGCAATGGTGTCTTCGGTCTTCAGCGGTAGAGAGGGAGGGATTCAATGGCTGAGGAGAGCTTCAAGGAGCGTTCAGGGGGGCGCAGTCGCTTCTGTGTGGCAGACTAACTGTGTTGCCATATACAGAGCCGGAGACTGGCCAGATGTCAAGCCGCAAAGAGCACTTCGCCATGGCGGGCGAAATCGGTAATGAATGATTCGCCCCGTTCCCACTCATCGCACGTGAAAGCCACCACTTCAAGGGGCGCGAAGATTTCATAGATGACGTCCGTCAGAAGGTCGATTCGCTCCCAATAGCTCATGCCGGCAAAATCGTCGGAGATGACAACAAGGTCAATGTCACTGCCTTCCCGGTTTGTGCCGGCGGCATAGGACCCGTACAAGATGATCTTGTGCAGCCTGATCCCCCGTGCCTCGATTCCCTTCTGAAAGCGGGCTGCTATGTCTAAAGCTGCGCTCTTATCCATGTGATGACTTCCTTGCCTCTGACGAGAATGTCTTTAACAGCGGCATCATGGTAGACCTTCTGAACAGTGGCAAGATCTTCCGGGTACCGGGTGGTAACACCGGCCTCACCCAGTTTGACCATAAACCTCCCATGTTCCTCAGGGGGTGTGATCCCAATTTCGTTCAGCAGATAGATGAGGTTGTGGGATTTAGGCGGGAGCTCCCGCCGTTTTTCGTAGTAAACCCCTTTCAACGCCTTCTCTATGGCAAGGTGACACATCAATACGGCGTATATGTTTCGGCCACCTTGATGCATATAGTCGGCGGTGTCCATGTCATGATCTGACTGTTTGAGCCATTCTTCAGTCCGTTATTCCATATTGACGCTAATAATAGCAGGCTGCTCTCCGAAAATCCAACGATAAACGCGATATCTGAATTCCATCAAAAGGGTTGGGGCTAACAAAACTGCTGGATTTGGCTTATACATCGCTGTAAAGTCGGGTTGTTTTGGGTCTTAGACGCGCTCTTTTGAGGCAAAAAATCAGCCTTTAACCCTCCCTTGTAGGCTCTGCAACGTCGGTTGGCATCGTTGGTGCGTAGCTTTACCTACCCGCCCGCATTAGCGCGCTGAATCTACAGAGGAGCGCGCGGCAGAAGTCCGATGGCTGAGGAAAGCGGCAAGAGGGTTCAATGGTTGGCAGCAAGTTCCAGGCGATAACTACCCGCCCTGCCGCATGCCGAGCCAGAGACTGGCCAGATCGATTTCAACCTCCGGGAAGGGGTCGGCTCGCAGTTTGCCGGTTTCAGCATAGACCCCAAACACTACCCATCTGCCGGATTCGAGCTTGAACGCCTCCAGCAGCATCTGAATCGGGTCGACGAGCCACGCGTGAGGGACGCCGTGCCTTGCCTACACGTTCTCGGGCAGGTCAAACAGATCTTCATAAACGGCTTTCTTTTTGGCCGGGTGCGCCATCCCATGCTCCCTTTCGAAGAGGCGACGAAGAGCAGTTCCTCTCTTCACTTTCGGCCATTACGGCTAATGGCTCAATAAGTGGTCGGGTCATCTCAATTCTACCCTGCGAAGGGGCAACGTCTAACTCCGAGTCGCGCATTCTGGAGCTTGATCAGAGAAGCTTAATTAGAAGACGCCGACCATCTTCAGGAGAACCCCCAGGACCCCCAGAAAGGATATGCTGATGGCGACGGTAAACATGCGGATGGTAAAATGACGCTGTTCTACGTCGCGTCGGTCCAGCTTGTCGGACAGGCGGTCAAGGGAGGCAATGATCTGTTCGAAGCGTTTGTCGACCTGTTCGAAGCGTTTGTCGACCTGCTCGAAGCGTTTGTCGACCTGCTCGAAGCGCTTGTCGACCTGCTCGAAGCGCTTGTCGACATCCGCCTTGAACTCTTTGATTTCGGTGTGAGTCTGCTCGAAGCGCCGATTCATCGTTTCTTCAAAGCGCTTCTGGCCTTCCCCGAGTTGGTTGATCTGGTGCTGGAGGAAGTCAAATCGACTTTCAAAGTACTTTGTGGTGGGGATTATATTGGCCACCAGGAGGTCAACCGTTTGTTGCCTCAACAGAGCCTCCTCGCCGGAAGCGACGCCTTTCTGTGCTTCTTCCTTTTCCTGATCATCACTCATACTCGCCTCCAGACGGCCATGGCCGGTCAAGAGTGCCGGATGGTTCCTTGAAGAAAAACAGGCCGTAATTGCCTATTCGCGACTCAGTTTACCCGGTTCCAACAAACAACTCAATACTTAGGATCGTCATGGAATAAGTCTATCAGGTTGAAAGCGGGTGTGGAGAGATGGTGTAGTTCCACTCTCCGTGGAATGAGTCCCTTTCAATGTTAATGTTTGCCATCAATTCATCTGAGATTTTGATCCCTTTGGGATATGAGTTGGTATCCAGTTGACATCGTACTTGGAGACCCTTTTTCGTGGAAGTAGCCGCGATGAGGTTGACTATGACCTCATGGGTAACCAAGGGTTTTCCTCGCCAGTTTTGGGTAATGAAAGAGAAGAGGCGATGTTCGATTTTATTCCATTTGCTCGTCCCGGGCGGCAGGTGAGAGACCGAAATGGAAAGCCCCGTCTCATTTGCAAGTTTCTGCAACTCCAGCTTCCACAGTCTTACCCGATAGCCATTGCTACCGCCTCCATCGGCTGTGATAAGAAGTTGCTTAGCCACGGGGTACCTTTCACGGCCCATAGTGTGCCACCATCCCCGGATACTTTCTACTGCAAAAGCGGAAGTATCATGGTCGATGCCGACATTAACCCATCCAACATTGTCGGTGATATCATACACCCCATAAGGAGAAGCCCTTCCCAGTTCCGGGATCAGGAAATCATGCACTCGCACTTTCTGTGGGTCTCCTTTCGGGCGAAGCTCGCGACCAGCGTTTTTAAAGTCTCCGACCAATTCCTTCTTCTTGGTATCAACCGAGATGACGGGTTGCTCGTTGGCCTGATAATCTTTGACTTTGCTATTAATGAACTCAAACTGCGCATTGCGATCCGGGTGCGATGAGCCTTCAAGTGTCTTCTGATTGGCTTGCAGGCTGTATCCCATATCTTTCAGAAGTTCTGCAACCAGATTATGACTGGCTTTGTGTCCCATCTGTTCAGTTCGCCCGAGAGCTTGCGAACGCTCTTGCAAGTCCAAAGGAGTGGCGATTCCGGTATCTCCTCGCGTGGCCGACTCCAGCAGGCGTTCAAGATCTTCTCTGAGGGTTGGGTCCTTGTCCGTTGCTCGTTTTCGGCCTCCACCTTTTTTGCGGATGCGCTGAGTGTCAGGCTTCTCAGGCTCTTTGAGCTCCTTCAGGCCTAATGCAATGGCAGCCCGTGAGACTCCGATTTCGCGCGAGACAACGGATGGTCCCCCATAGCCAATGGCCATTGCTTCGGCGGCTGCAAAGAGCCTTCGAAGTCGCTCGTCAAGAAATGGCGCAATGGATTCAAATCGTGTTTTAATGAGTTCTGTGCCCACATGTTACCCATAGCACAGATCACTCACAGTTGCTAGTGTTATTTTATGACACGCCCTAAGCACCAAGGAGGGCTTCACTTGGCTCCGCAGCAGTTTTTGTATTTTCTGCCGCTGCCGCACGGGCATGGGGCGTTACGACCGGGCTTGGCGGCGCCGGTTCAGCCTTTGCCGGGGTAGCGGTGCGAGTGGAGACTGTCTTGCGCCGAGAGCGGATTAGGTAGAAACACCCCAACCCCAGACCGGCAGCCGTGACGGAAAGGGCCGCTCTGCCCCCCGTATGCAGGAAGGCGGCCCAATAAGACCCCAATCTCTTGTCGGCCAGGGCGTCATGGAGGAGATTCGCCCGCATCACCTCGTTGCAGCGCGTCGCCAGCAAGACCGGGATATCCAGCATTTCTACGATAACCAGGAAGGGCAGGGTGAGCAGGAACACCTTGAAACGGTCTCGAAGCAGGATTCCCGGCCAGGCGGCGAGGATCGAAAAAATGAGGATGGGATGCAGATACTGATTGACGGAAATGGTCTTGGAAGTGTAAGGCCGGCCGGCCGAATGCAGCACCGTGCCGTCATCCAGAAAAATATTATCGGCGAGGGTGACGGAGAGCGAAATCATCTGCTGGCCCTGATAGTCTTCCGTCTGGATGGAAGTGACCTTGAACTGGGGGTAAAGGACGTTGATCTCCCACCGGAACAGCCCTTCAAAGAGCTTGAAATAGTACGGGCCAAACTGTGAAAAGAACATCAGAAGAACGATGTACGAAGCGAGGAAGACAAGGACTGCCTTACCCAGTGGGTTTATCTTCATCTTTCTTCAAACTCCGGGAGATCCACAGGATGAAAAAGACCGAAACCAGGATGATGGTGATGCTTTGGCCGATGTAGAGGTGAACAAAATTGAAAAGGCTTACATTATACGTCATCAGGTAGTAGAGGCCCACTATGCGCAAGAGGTTGAAGGTATAAAGGAAGGCGACTCCCAAAAGGATGCCTTTGAGCTTATCGCTCCAGGAAATGCGGAAGGCACACATGGCCGAGATCATCAGCAGCATCCCCTCCATGCCCTCGCATCCTCTTACGATTTCAAAGTTTACGTTGGGGGAAGTGAGGAGCGTGCCGTTGAGCACCGCCTGCTCCGATGGGGTCAGCAGCTTGATAATGGCAAAGACCGGTTTCGCCGTCATGGTGGCGAGAACAAAGTTTTCCACCGACGTCCCGCCGAACAAAAAATAGACGAAATTGAGCAGCGCCAGCGTAAGAACAAAAATGACGAGAAAGCGGATTTCTCTCCCGTAGGATTGAAAGGGGACCTGAAGGCTATTTGGCCTGCTTGTATTTTGGACTGGCATCTCCCCAATTCTTCCTTTGGCTCCCGGGCCTTCACGGATCTGTCGCGCCGGCAGGGTCTTGAAAGCCGCCTTCAATCGCTGCCGGATCGTGACCCGACAATATCCCACCTTTCGGCCTGATGTCAACGCTCAGCCGTTGTGTTGGTTTATTTGCGGCAAAGCGATAACCGGCCCCTTTCCAACCACGAAGAACACGAAGGAACGAAGAAATCTCTTCTTTCTGTTTGGTGTCCTTCGCGGTGAAAGCGGACCTTGTTTTCCGGCCACTCGTCATTTCAGCATGACACCCAAGTTGAGCGATTCTGTCCTCTGCAGTAGGGTAACGTTTCGTTCTGACAATAGTTTCACCCCCACCTAACCTCCCCCATCGAGGGGGAGGGACTATTCTGTACAACCCCTCCCCTGGCGGGAGGGGTAGGGGGAGGGGGTAGGAAATCGCTCAATTTGGGTGACAATCAGAGATCGCGCATTCAGTTTATGTCATCGGTGCCGTCAGACTTCTTCACCCGCCCCGACAAGGGGCAAGACCTTGTCAACCTTGAAAGTGACAAGAAACAGGTCGCCCCCGTCCCCGCGGTCTTCGGCCTTTTTCTTTTCGCCATACTGTTTCCGCCTCAGGCCAAAGAGCCGTTCGCTGTTCTTTTCTTCGGCAACCCTGGTGAGGAAGAGTCGGGTGCCTTTGTAGCCAATGCCCTCTTCCATGAAAAGATAAGCGGCATGAGGATTGGATTGAAGATTTGCGTGGGACAGGCGATCGCGCATGATGAACGCCACGGTTGTGTCATCGAGAACATGCGGTCTCGCGTAGACGGCGGCATCCACTCTCCCCTCGCCGTCGGCAGTTGCCAGAACGCCGCGACCTTTGGTGTTTTCGAAGTACTCGGCTAAATTCATGGTTGTTCCTCCAATCTGTTTCTCGGTTGATTACCTTGCACTTTCGGTTAACGGCTCAATAGAGCATGCACCGTCGATCTCACTGTCCCGACTGAGCAGCACTCGTTGCCCAAAGAGCCGTCCCACGGCAGCCGCCCTCCTTCAGCCCTATTCCAAGCCGGGCCCCGTAAGGCACCACGAAGCGGGGGAAGCGTCAAGATCATGCCCTTCTCGCTCGCTGTGGTGAAAGAAGGTGTATTTCCTGTCGGATAACTTCTAAAATAAGGTCAAGGTGAAGAATGTGCTTGCTATGGTCACGGTTTTTTGCCAGGACATGAAGCGGTATCTGCAGGATGACAAGAAAAATTCACGGAACGGAACAGGGCGCTCCTTTTCTATTCTGCCGCAATCCTGCGATTTCGATGAGGGCTGGAGAAGATGGGGAAGGCGCTGAGAGCAAGGATTTAGGGGAAGAGGACCCATTCCATGTGCTGCCGGTGGATGATGATGAGGCGTTTCTGGAGACCCCGGTTGAGAGGCTCAAGAGGACGAATCTCTCGGTAACAAGTTCATCAATGACATCCGGGCGGTTGCCGGGAAAAGCGATGGTTGAAAATGAGGGGAGAGGGATATGGCCAGTCCTGTGCGAAAGAAGATCCTCTTGTCGGTGGACGGTTCCGAACACGCACTCCATGCGGTTCGGTATGTGGCGGCAACGGCACCGGCTGACAGAGTTGAGGTTGTCCTGTTTCACATCATGACCAGAATTCCCGAGTCCTTCTGGGACCTGCAGAAGGAACCGGCTTTCCACTACCGGTTCCTTGACATGAGGGAATGGGAGATGCAGCAGGAAAAGCTGATCCTGGAATTTATGTCTCAGGCCTGCGAGATACTCTATGCTGCCGGCTTTCCCGGGGAATCGGTGAGGGTCAGCATGCAAGACCGAAAAATCGGGATTGCCCAGGACATCATTGCCGAATCCCGTCAGGGCTACGATACCGTGGTGGCGGGTCGCCGGGGCCTCAGCGAATTGAAGGACCTCGTGCTCGGGAGCATTGCCAACAAGCTGGTGGAAAAGCTGGCCCAAGTTCCTGTCTGGGTCATCGGTGCGAGGCAACAGCGGGGCAAATTCCTGGTGGCCCTCGACACATCCGAAGGAGCCATGCTGGCCGTCGATTACGTGGCGAAGATGGTTGGCTGCAGCCCCCGTTTTGAGGTCACCCTGTTCCACGTGGTGAGGGGATTTGACATTTTTCATCAGGCGATCGGAAAGCCTGCGGCTCGAGACCCCGACGGATTGTGGCAAGAGCGGCTCGCAAAGGAGTTGGAACGAGCCGGCAGCGGCATTGAAGACGTATTTGCAGAGGCAACCGGACGCTTGCTCGATGCGGGTATGGAGCCCGCTCACGTGAGCCGGAAGGTGGCCAAGGGGGCCAGTTCGCGAGCCGGGGCCATCTTGGACGAAGCGGAAAGGGGAGGCTTTGACACGGTGGTGGTCGGGCGCCGAGGACTGTCACGGGTCCAGGAATTTTTTATGGGCCGAGTCAGCAATAAAGTCATCCATCTGGCCAAGGATAAAACCGTTTGGGTCGTCAGTTGAGGTGCGTGGCTACAGGCGAGGGAGGATGAGGACAAGGGGTCCTCTCGGGTGAGTGTCTGAGGATGGCGAAGATCTCTTCTGAACTGAGACTGCCGGTTACGCCGACGATTTTACCGTTCGTGCAGGCCCATGTTCGCGAACTGGCGGCGCTGAGCAAGCTCCCGTCCGATAGAGTCGAAGCCCTCTTGTCCTCAGTTGCCGAGGCCTGCACCAACATCATTAAGTATGCGTTCAATCCTGAACAGGACGACACTTTGCAATATGAAAAGGGCCGGGTGGAACCCGCAACCCGGAACTCGCAACTTTTCGAAGCAGGAGAAGCAAGCCATGATCGAACGCTACACCCGGCCCGAGATGGGTCGGATCTGGACTCTGGAAAACAAGTACCGCAAGTGGCTTCAGGTGGAGCTGGCGGTTTGCGAGGCCCTTTCGGAGGAAGGGCGAATCCCTGCCGAAGACCTGCGCGAAATCAAGGAAAAGGCCAATTTTGAGGTGGCGCGGATCGCCGAGATTGAAAAGGAAACGCAGCATGATGTCATCGCTTTTCTCACCAACGTCGCCGAGCACGTCGGCCCGGCTTCCCGCCACATCCATGAGGGCCTGACCTCTTCGGATGTGCTCGACACATCGCTGGCTCTGCTGCTCGTCGAGGCCTCGGACCTCCTGCTGAGTGACCTCGAAGCGCTCATCGCGGTGCTCAAAAAATCGGCGTATCAGTGGCAGGATACCGTGATGATCGGACGCTCCCACGGCATCCATGCCGAACCGATCACCCTGGGTCTCAAGTTCGCAATCTGGTACACCGAGATGACACGCCATCTCGATCGCCTTCGGCACGCCCGGGAAACGATCCGGGTCGGCATGCTTTCCGGGTCGGTCGGGACCTACGCCAATATCGATCCCGCCATCGAGGAAAAAGTCTGTGCCAAACTGGGTCTGGAACCGGCGTTGGTGAGCAATCAGATTCTTCAGCGCGACCGCCATGCGGAGTATTTTACGACCCTGGCGCTGATCGGCTGTTCCATTGAGAAGATTTCGGTGGAGCTGAGGCACCTGCAGAGGACCGAGGTCCGCGAGGCGGAAGAGTTTTTCGCCGCCGGCCAGAAGGGCTCTTCGTCCATGCCCCATAAGCGCAACCCGATCGCCTCGGAAAACCTCAGCGGCCTTGCCCGCGTGTTGCGGGGAAATGCCCTTGCCGCCATGGAAAATGTCCCCCTCTGGCATGAGCGCGACATCAGCCATTCTTCGGTGGAACGGATCATCGCCCCCGATTCCACGATTCTCCTCGACTATATGCTGGCGCGTTTGACGCGGGTGCTGGACCGTCTGGTCGTCTACCCGGAGAACATGCGCCGCAACCTGGAACTCACCGGCGGCCTGCTCTTTTCCCAGCAAGCGATGCTGGCTTTGACCCAAAAGGGCCTGACGCGCGAGGATGCCTACCGGCTGGTTCAGAGCAATGCCATGGCGGTGTGGCAGGAAGGCGGACAGCTTAAGGAGCGGCTCTTGCGTGACCCGATGGTCTCAGCCCATCTTGCTCCGGAAGAAATCGACGCCGTCTTCGATCTTGATTATCACCTCAAGCACGTGAACACCATTTTCAGGAAGGTTTTTGGATAGGCATTCCTGGTTGGGAGCACCCTATTTGGCCACTGACAAGAGAACCCAAAACAAGACTCGAACTCCCGAACTGTTGGCCCCGGCAGGGCAAATGGAAAGCTTCGCGGCAGCGGTGGAAAATGGCGCCGATGCCGTCTACCTGGGGCTGAAACAGCTCAGTGCCCGAGCCTCCGCCACCAATTTCTCCCTGGATGAACTGGCCGTGCTCCTGCCTTACGCTCACAAGCGTAACGTATCAATCTATGTGGCTTTGAACAGCATCCTTGCGGCCTCCGATTTCCCCAAAATCCTCGACCTGCTGCAATCTCTCTCCGAGTTGAAAGTCGATGCCCTGATCGTTCAGGATCCCGGGATTTTCTTTCTGGCCCGGAAGTTTTTTCCTTCTTTGAAGCTCCATGCCAGTACCCTCATGACGATTCACAACCACGCCGGAGTGAATCAACTCGAACGGATGGGCGCCCGGCGGGTGGTTCTGGCCCGCGAGCTGAATGTGCAGGAAATCGGGGACATTGCCGACCGCACCAAAGTGGAGCTGGAAATATTCGTGCACGGAGCGCTCTGTTATTCGTACTCCGGCCTTTGCCTGGCGAGCAGCTTTCGAGGAGGGCACAGCGGGCTTCAAGGACGGTGCGTGCAACCGTGCCGTCTGCAGTTCAAACAGGGGCGAGACGAGGGGTTTTTTCTGTCGTGCAACGATCTTTGCGCTCTTCCTTTACTGCCTGAATTGAAGAAGCTGCGGATCGCCGCCTTCAAGATCGAAGGGCGCATGAAGTCGGCCGATTACATCGCTCAGGTGGTGCGAGCGTATCGCCTGGTGCTGGACGCCCCTCCGGACAATGAGAAAGGGGCCATGCAGGAGGCGCGTGAGGTGCTGGCGCTCTCTCCTTCGCGGCGTCTCACCGCAGGCTACCTTGGCGGAAATCTCAAGGGGGAAATCCTGTCGCCTCACCGCTCGGGGTCGAGCGGTCAGTGGGTCGCAACGGTCAAGGGGGTTGAGGGCAAACATACTCTTGTGGTGCTGCGTCATGATCTGCGGCCGGGCGACCGGCTTCGCCCGGAATCTTCCGAAGGCAAGGAAAAGCGGGCCTTTACGGTGACGGAAATACTTACCCAAAAGGGTGAGGCCCTGGGTTTCGGCCCGGCCGGGGAGAAGGTGTTTTTGACCTGCAAGACTGACATGAAACGGGATGAGCGTTTGATAAGAGTGGGGGTGAGGGACAAATCACCGGGAGGGGCCTGGCAGAGAATTCGTAATGAGGTCCCGTCAGTCCCGTCGTTCGCAAGAAAGTTCCCGCACCCGGGGAGCTTTGAGCAGGCCCTGCCGCGCTATATATCCGCCGCCCAGAAAGGGGGCGAAACCCTCATCGTTAAAATAGCTCGTGCCGGAGACCTCGTCAGAGCCTTCGAATCTCCCGCCCGCTGGGTGATGCTCACGGCCACCCGCCCCAACCTGGAGCGCATGGCGAAGCAGAAGCTCAGCGGTGCCCAGAAAAGCCGCTTTGCCTGGTCGCTGCCGCCGCTTGTGGCGGAGAAGAATGATCAATACTACCGGCTGGCCGTGCGCTGGTTTTGCGAAAGGGATTTTAATGCCTGGGAACTGAACAATTGGGGACAATTCGACTATTTCGAGAACCGCGTCGGCCTCACGCTCGTTTCAGGCTGCCGCTTCAATGTGAGAAACCTTGCGGCCATGGCGGAACTGGCGGAGGCCGGCTGCCGCGGCACGGTGCTGTCGCTTGAAATCACCCGTGAGGAACTCCAGATTCTGGGGCCAAGTCCGCTCGGAACCCTACCCATCGTCACGCTCTACTCGTGGCCCCCGCTCTTCACTTCCCGCCTTGTTCCCGGCCTGGCTGAACACAAGCCCTTTCGCACGCCCCGGGAGGAGACCTATTTTTACGAAAAGAGAGGCGAAAACGCCCTCATTTATGCCGACCGACCGGTCAACTGGCTTGACCATCTGCCCGCTCTGAGGGGCTATGGCTTCCGGAGTTTCCTCCTTGATTTGAGCGACGGCCCCACGGAACGGATGCCGAACCTGGAACGGCTGCTGCAGGGCTGCCGGGAATCCAAGGGCCGAACAACCCTTCTCGCTCTTTAACCTCGACCGCCGTTCCCAGTGAACGCTGCCGCTTTGTTTGCACTTATCAAAGAGGATAAATCCTTACTGACCCAAACCGTGCCGGCCGCAGCGGAAGCCTTTGCCCAGTTCACACAAGACGCACGTGTCGGGTATTCTTTCGCTAACGAAGAGCTGCGTTTCACATTTGCCGCAGAGGCGCTCTTTTCCCCGCTCCATGGGTCCGTCGCAGGGGGATATGGTCATCGGGCAGAGCTGAACGCAGGAGCTGCAGCGCTTGCAGAATTCGGGCCGAACCCCCAGAGGGAAGTCCACCCGCCGATTCTTGCCGCGGCCTACGAAGCCAATGGCATCGGCTCGCCACATTTGGGAGCAAACCCGAACGCAGCGGCCACATAGGACACATTGCTCATTCCGGAAGGGATAGCGGACCTCCTTGACGCCGCAGCGCACCGCAATGTCCTGGATAGCTCTGGAGTTAGGCGCCTGAGCAACGAGCAGTTCGGCAATGTTGCGCCGCAGCCTCCTGATCTTGTCCGTGCCGCTCCGGATCACCATACCTTCTTCCGCGTGGAGGGTGCACGAGGTGGTGACTCCCGAGCGTCCGTTATTGACGTGCTCGACAATGCACAACCGACAGGCGCCAACATCGGAAAGGGAGGGAATATGACATAAGTGGGGGATGCAGATTCCATATTCGATGGCCGCATCGAGCACGCTCGTCCCTCGGGGAACGCTCAGGTGAGCGCCATCAATGATCAGCGTTACATATTCGACCATGGGACACCTCTTCAGTTGGCTGAGATCGCGTCAAATTTACATTCGCTCGCACAAATGCCACATTTGCTGCAACTCGCAGGATCGATGCTGTGCGGCTCCTTTTTCGTTCCCTGAATGGCCTCGCTGGGGCAGTTTTTCTTGCATATTCCGCAACCGGTGCATTTATCTGCATGCACCGCATAGGTGATCAGGGCCTGGCAAACTCCTGCCGGGCATTTTTTGTGATTGATGTGGGTCTCATATTCCTCGGCGAAATAACGCAGGGTTGAAAGCACCGGGTTCGGTGCGGTCTTGCCCAACCCGCAGAGCGACGTTTCCTTGACCGTCTCGGCCAACTCCTTCAGAAGACCCAGTTGCGCCATTGTTCCGCGGCCCTCCGAGATGTCGGTGGTAATCTCCAGCATCCGGTCAATTCCCAGGCGGCAGGGGACGCACTTGCCGCACGATTCGTCCTGGAGGAAGGTCAGGAAATACTTTGCGACATCAACCATGCAGGTTTTTTCATCCATCACCACCATGCCTCCCGAGCCAACCATGGAGCCCGCCTCGGCAAGCAAATCGAAGTCCACCGGAAGATCAAACCGGTCTACCGGCAGACACCCGCCCGAGGGGCCCCCGGTTTGGACGGCCTTAATGGCCCGGCCGTTGGAACCGCCCCCGCCGATATCAAAGACAATCGTTCGCAAAGGCGTGCCCATCGCCACCTCAACCAAGCCGGTATTTTTTACATGTCCGGTAAGCGCGAGGATCTTGGTCCCCTTGCTGCCCTTGGTTCCTTTGGAGGCAAACCAGGCGGAACCCTCGCGCACAATGACGGGAATGTTGGCCCAGGTTTCCACGTTGTTGAGAGTGGTGGGCATCTGCCAGAGTCCTTGGACCACGGTATGGACATCCTTGGGGCGTGGTTCTCCGACTTTGCCTTCGAGGGAGGCCATCAGTGCCGTTGACTCTCCGCAGACAAACGCTCCGCCCCCTCGGGCGATTTCCACATCAAAGGAGAATGAGGTTCCGAAAATGTTTTCCCCGAGAATCCCCAGGGCACGTGCCTGTTCCAAGGCGATGCGGGCATGCTTTACGGCCAGCGGGTATTCGTTGCGGACGTAGATGTAGCCCTTCTGAGCCCCGATGGCATAAGCGCCGATCATCATCCCCTCGATCACGAGGTGAGGGTTTCCCTCCAGCACACACCGGTCCATGTAAGCGCCGGGATCACCTTCGTCAGCGTTGCAGATGACGTATTTCTCGTCCCCTGCCGCAGCGCGGCATTCCTCCCATTTGCGGCCCGTGGGAAAGCCGCCGCCGCCGCGCCCTCGCAGACCCGAAGTCTTCACTTCCTTGATGATCCTTTCGGGGTCCACCTTGTCGATGGTTTCGGCCAGCACCGAATATCCTCCGATGGCGAGGTAGTCCTCGATGGAGCGGGGGTCGACCTGACGATTCATGGCCAGAATCTGACGGTCCTGAGCGCGGTAGAAGGGGATTTCAGCTTCGGTGCGGACCTTCTTTCCCGAAATCGGGTCGGTGTAGAGCAGACGGTCCACGACTTCCCCGCGGGCGACCGTTCTCGACAGAATTTCCGGGACATCCTCGGGAGTGACGCGGCAGTAAAAGACATTGCCGGGGTCCACGATCATGATGGGTCCCTGCTCGCAGAAGCCGTGACATCCGGTGGCGCGGATACGGCACGTGCGGGCATACCCGTTCTTGCCGAGTTCCATTTTGAGGGCTTCGAGCACCGCCAGGGAGAGGGAAGCTTGGCAACCGGTGCCGGCGCAGGTTGTGATCGTCGTCTGAATTTTCTGCTGTTCGGTCTGAAGGCGCAGGCGCAAGAGGTCGAGTTCGTGAAGAGTCGCAATCCTAGGCATTGGCTAAATCCTCCCGGCCGTTATTGCCGGCACCTTTAAGGAGTCCCCGAAGTCTGGCTGGATTCATGTGGTGATGGTACATCCCGTCAAAAACCACGATCGGTCCCAGAGCACAGGCCCCAAGGCAGTTGACGTTTTCCACGGAAAATTGACCGTCTTCGGTGATGCCTCCGGGTTCCAGGTTGAGTTGGCTGCAGGCCTGGTTGAGCAGAAGCTTTGCATGGCGCACATGACAGGCCGTGCCGGTGCAGACCGTGAGTTGATATTTTCCCCGCGGGCTGAGAGAAAAGGCTTTGTAAAAAGATGCCACCCGATATACTTCGATCAGGGGTACCCCCAATTCTCCGGAGATCGTTTTCATGGCATCTTCCGGGATGTACCCGAAGTCCTCTTGAACATCTTGAAGCACCTCGATGAGAAGATGCGGTTGGCTTCGGCGTCCATCCAGGATGGTATCGAGTGCGAGTGTCGGCAGGTCCATGGGATCCTCCTTGGAATAAGGTTTCTATTGACCGGACGGAATTTATGCGGCACTGTCACGCCTGTAAATACAAAAAGAATGCACCATAATGCCCATAAATTATGGGGACTGTTTATGCCAATATTATACCTATATTTTACTCACGCAAAAGCTCGACAGAATCAGGATCAGCCATGAACAAAAACGACAAGCTCGATTTTTCCACACCGGATTCCGAACCCGGCCAATTCCCCGAGGTCCTGCCTTCCTTTTGGCGCATTCCTCCGAATTATGAGACGGAGCATGAGAAAGTGGTGGTTGCCCTGCGGGAAAGGATCAAGGAACTGAACTGCTTATACGGGATTTCCCAACTCGCCGATCGCTATCAGGATTCCCTCGAGAAGCTCTTTCAGGAACTGGTGTCCCTCCTCCCTCCCTCCTGGCAATATCCCGAAATTGCCTGTGCACGCATCACTTTTCAGGGGAAGATCTTCAAATCCCGAAACTTCAAGGTCACCAAATGGCGGCAGACTTCCGCCATTTCCTTCTATAATCAACGTGGAGGAGAGGTTACGGTATTCTATCGGGAGGAGCGGCCGGCGGCCGATGAGGGGCCTTTCTTAAGGGAGGAACGGGCCCTTTTGGATGCCGTGGCCCAACGCATCAGTCACATTGCCATGCGGCTTTCCGCGGAGCAGGATTTGCAGGAGAGCAATCGACAACTCATTGTTGAGCGCAAAGCCCTACAGGAAAGCAACGCTGCCCTGCGGGCGGTGCTGGCGCGGATCGAGGAAGAAAAGCAGGAGATCTACAGGAATGTGCAGGCAAACGTAGAGAAAGTCCTGATGCCGATTTTGCACGCCTTGATGGGAGAGTTGCCGAAAATCCACAGGAAATATGTGGAAATGGTGAAAACCCAGTTGGAGGAAATGACCTCCCCGTTCACCAGACATCTGTCTCGGAAGTATCATTCTCTCACTCCGAGCGAGATCAAGATCTGCAATATGATTCGCAATGGCCTGCGGACCAAAGAGATCGCCGACATCCAGAAGGTTTCCGTCGCCACGGTCAACCGTCACCGAGAGCATATCCGGCGAAAACTGAAGATCACCAACAACGATGTCAACCTTGCCACGTATCTCCAGGCGAACATGTGGATAGAAGAAGCCTGAGTGTGTGAGCCGGGGTTCGGTCGCAGGGATTCGAACCACGATCCGGGCTTCAGGCTCAGCGAATCAGCCGTCGCCGCATGACGTAAAGCGCCAAAGGAAAAAAAACGATGGCGAAAACGGTGAGATAAATCATTGCCCAAAGCAGATCGAGTGCTATCGCACCCAGACAGAGCGCGCGCGTCGCATTGACCAGGTGGGTGAGCGGAAAGATCAGGGCCAGGTCTTGCGCCCATACGGGAAGGCCGGAAACCGGGAAGAAAGTCCCGCTGAACAGAAACATGGGTGTTACAAACAGAAAAATCGGCAGGTTGAAGGTTTCTATGCTGGGGACCACACCGGTAAAGAACATGCCGATGGAGCCGAAAGCAATGCCGGCCAGAAAGGAGACCGGCAGGATCAGCAGGGCATGCGGGTAGTGCACCAGCCCGAAGGCGGATACCACGGCGAGCATGATCGCCGCGGCGATAACCGATTTGGTGGCTCCCCAGACGATTTCTCCGGTTATGACCTCATCCAGCGAAAGCGGCGTCGCCATCATCGCGTCAAAGGTTTTCTGGTAATACATCCTGACGAAGGAAGCGTAGGTGTTTTCGAAAAAGGCGTTGTACATCATGGCGATGGCCAGCAGTGAGGGGTGATGAAGCTGATGTAGGAGAGCTCCTGGCCCTCAAAAGATACCTTGCCGATCAGAGCGCCCATCCCGTAGCCGAAGGCCAGCAGGTAGAAAAGCGGTTCCAGGAGGGGTGTCAGGAAGTTGATCATCCATGTTTTTCGGTAGACGACCAGATTGCGCTGCCAGACGCGAAGGAACCGCCGGAAATGCTGAAAGGAAGGCAACCGTTCATTCTCGAAGTTCCCTGCCGGTCAATCGCAAGAACACATCTTCCAACGTCGCCATGCGCATGATGCAGTCTTCCCGGCAGAACCGCCTGCCAATCCTTTCGAATAACTGTTCTCCCTCCTGACCGTAGATGATGATCCGCCGCTCCAGATCGTCGTGCATAAACTGCTGGGAACGAACAAAGCTGCGCAATTCGTCACTGGGATTGACGATCTCGACGACATCGCGGCCGGCATATTCCCTGACCAGCGCCGACGGCTTTCCCTGGACCAGAATTCTCCCGTGGTCCATGATGATCAGACGATCGCAGAGGTGGGAAGCCTCGTCCATGTTGTGGGTGGTCAGAAGGATGGAGAGCCCCCTGGCGGAGCGCAACTCTTCCAGTCGTTCCCAGAGTTGGTGGCGGGATTGCGGATCCAGTCCGGTGGTGGGTTCGTCGAGGATCAACAGTTCCGGGTCGTTGATCAACGCCCGTGCCAGCACCAGACGCCGCATCATCCCTCCGGACAGGCTGGTCACGGTATCGTTCCGGCGCTGCTGGAGGGCAATGAACTGGAGGAGTTGGTCCGCCTTGGCCTGTGCCGGTTCGGATGGGACATTGAAGTAGCGGGCAAACACCTGAAGGTTTTGGATGACGGTGAGATCGGGATCGAGGCTGTTCTCCTGCTGGCAAACCCCGATGCGCGATTTGATGGCACGCCAATCCGTCCGGATATCGAGCCCGAAGACGCGGAGACTGCCGGCCGTCATCGGCGAAAAACCATAGATCATGCGCACCGTAGACGTCTTTCCGGCGCCGTTGGGGCCGAGCAGTCCGAGGCATTCTCCGGGAAGCAGGCGGAAGGAAATATTGTCGACCGCAACGAAGTCACCAAATTGTTTTCTCAGATTTTGAGCTTCGATTACGTGCTGCAAGCTTGCTTCCTTCCGGAAAGGCTTCTTCTGCGAGATGATGCCACGGCGGTTGCTCGACGATGCCGCTGAGAGAATCAAACCGCACCCTTCCTATATACCATGGTAAAGAGATTTGACAAACAACTGATCGGGCGCCGAACTTACCCGCCTCGTCGACTCTGCTGCGGGGTAATCCCTCCCGTACATGAGGGCGAATGTCCCTTACCGATTCTTGCCCCTCGACGGGCATAAGCGCCGAATGAAAGGATCCTCCAATGACATGGATGACTAGCGAAAGCCTGCATCGTGACTCGCGCAAACCTTCATGGCCCGGACAGTGACTAACGAAACATGGAAGATCTCGGATCGTCATTCCCGCGAAGGTCGGATACCCAGTCTTTATGAAGCGGAGAGCACGGTATCAAGGGATTTCTCGATAGCTTCTAAGCATTTCCTGATTGATATAGTGGTCAACGACATAATCTCACCGTAGCCTGCGAGATGGATATAATGTGTTTCGTTTAACACATATAAATATATAAAATATTTGGGAAAAATAGCTTGACATTTATTTCACAGAGTATAGGGTGGATATGGAAGTGAGTGGTAAGATGTGGCTGAAAAGGGTGGAGAGGCGAGCGGTCCTTTATTCTTTAAATCTTCAATACATATCAATACCCGGGGCGGGTTTGTATTTTAAGCTCTACGGCTTGGCTATTGTACTATTTTTCATGATCGATAGCGTTAGAGCTATGGAGTTGGGAGGTTGAGTCGAGGATTTAGCTTCAGCCTTCCTGCGATCGAGCTGAGCTGGAATATTCTGCGAAATCGAGTTCATGTGGGTGCGGCGAGGATTCTCCAGGGCGAATCGAGGTTGCTGTTGTTTTTCCGTTTGGTTTGACGTCAGGATGTGCCGAGTGAACATTCATCTGTGAAGGCGGGCTTCTTGGCCAACAGTGCCTTGGCCCCGTGCAGTCCGCCGGCCGGTCCGTTTCCCTTCGATCTGGTCTTTTTCCCGGAATTCCGGGCTATCCCCAGGTATAAGCAATCCCTTCGGCGCCATCGTCCGCGGTGGCGTCCCTTTCATTTCCCGAGGCTTCAGCGGGGCCTTCGGGCCTCATTTATTCACCATATCAAAACGCAATTGGGAGGAAGTAGGCGATGCAAGAGAAATTGCAGGAGATTTTTTCCCAGCACTATCGGAAGCGCGATGCGCTGATCCCGATCCTGCAGGACATCCAGGGGGCGTTTGGCTACCTGCCGCCGGAGGCGATGACGGCGGCGGGCAAGTTCTGCCGCATGGATCCTGTGGAGGTTTACGGGGTGGCGACCTTTTACGCGCAGTTCAAGTTCAGCCCCATGGGCAGGAACCTGGCGATGGTTTGCCAGGGGACGGCCTGCCACGTGATGGGCGGGGCTCGGGTGCTCCAGGAGGTTGCAGACGCAACTGGGCGTTCCCGCGGGGGAGACCACCGAAGACGGAGTCTGGACTTTGGAGACGGTGGCGTGCATCGGCGCCTGTGCGCTGGCGCCGGCCATGGTGGTAAACAAGAACACATACGGCAGAATGAAGGCCGAACGAGTTACGGAGATTCTGAATGCAAACAGAGGCGATTAGGATTCAACCGGGAAAGGATCGTCAGCTCCTTGTTTGCCGAGGAACCGGGTGCGAGTCGCAGAAGGCGGACGTGATTTATTTCGCGCTTCTCGATGAGTTGAAGAAGGCCGGTCTAGCTGACAAAACGGAAGTGAAGTTTACGGGTTGCCATGGTTTATGCCAAATGGGGCCGACCATCATCATCGAGCCCGCGGGCACCTTTTACTGCAACGTGACGCCCGAGGATGTGCCGGAGATTATCGAGAGCGATCTGGTTAAGGGGGTCGTGGTCGACCGGCTGATCTTCCTGGATCCCAAGGGCAAGAAGAAGGTTCTGAGCTACAGGGACATGGACTTTTTCGAGCCGCAGCGGCGGATTGTTTTGCGCAACTGCGGTTTCATCAATCCGGAGGATATCGACAACTACCTCGAGGTGGGGGGCTACCAGGCGATCCAGAAGGCCTTCAAGATGACCCAGATGGAGGTTATCGACGAGGTGAAGAAATCGGGGGTCCGAGGGCGAGGGGGCGCCGGGTTTCCCACGGGGATGAAGTGGGAATTCGCTCACAAGTCTCCCGGGGACCAGAAGTACCTCATCTGCAACGCCGACGAAGGCGACCCGGGAGCGTTCATGGACCGCGCGGTACTCGAAGGCGATCCCCACAGTGTCCTGGAGGGGATGTTGATCGCCGGGTACGCCATCGGGGCGACCAAGGCCTATGTCTATGTGCGGGCGGAATATCCGATGGCCTATGAGCGCGTTCTCATCGCCATCAAGCAGGCGACCGAGCGGGGCTATCTGGGGAAGAACGTTTTCGGCTCGGGATTCGACTTCGAAATCAAGGTGAAGCTGGGCGCGGGGGCGTTTGTGTGCGGTGAGGAAACGGCGCTCATGGCATCTATTGAAGGCCGGCGCGGGATGCCCAACCCCCGGCCGCCCTTCCCTGCGATCAAAGGGGTCTTCGGCAAGCCGACCAATATCAATAACGTGGAAACCCTTGCGAACCTGGCGGTGATTCTGGACAAGGGCGGAGATTGGTTTGCCGGAGTCGGGGCGGAGAAGAGCAAGGGGACGAAGGTGTTTTGCCTGGCCGGCAAGATCACGCGCAGCGGTCTGGTGGAAATCCCCATGGGGACGCCACTTAGGACGATCATCGATGATATCGGCGGGGGCATTCCCAACAAGCGCAAGTTCAAAGCGGCGCAAACCGGAGGCCCTTCGGGAGGCTGTATTCCGGCGACTCACTTTGATATCCCCATGGACTATGAGCACCTGACGGAGGTGGGGGCGATCATGGGCTCGGGTGGACTCATCGTGACCGACGAGAGCACCTGCATGGTGGACATGGCGAAGTTCTTCCTCGGATTTACCCAGAAGGAATCGTGCGGCAAGTGCGTGCCCTGCCGGCTGGGGACGAAGAACATGCTGGAGACCCTGACCAACTTCTCCAAGGGGAAGGGCACCATCGAGGATCTGGACCAGCTCGAGGTGCTGGCTGAGGATGTCAAGGCGGGGTCTTTGTGTGGTTTGGGGCAGACGGCGCCCAACCCGGTGCTCTCGACCATCCGCTACTACCGGGACGAGTACGAGGCGCACATCCTGCGGCATGAGTGTCCGGCGCGGGTTTGTGTGGATCTCATCAAGTTCCAGGTAAACGAGGAGAAGTGCACCAAGTGCGGAAGCTGTTTCAAGGTATGCCCGACGAAAGCGGTGAGCTGGAAGAAGAAGGAGCCGGCCAGCATCGAGCTGGAGAAATGCGTCAAGTGCCGGTCCTGCATCGTGGCGTGCCGGTTCAATGCCATTGACTGAAAGAGCGGAGTCTGTCCAACAGATCATCGCAACCATAAAGAGCAGATGAGAGAGGATCAATGGATAAAGATATCATTAACTTAACGGTAAATGGCAAGGATTTTCTGGGGAAGAAAATCCAAGGGAAGCGAGGGCAGACGGTGCTCGAAGTCTTCAGGGATAACGGCATCCATGTCCCCACCCTGTGCTACCACCCCAAGATGCCGTATTACGGCGGATGTCGGTTGTGTATCGTCGAGATCGAGAAGATGCGCGGCCTGCCCCCTTCGTGCACTACGCCTGCCACCGACGGCATGGTGATCAACACCCACACCGAACGGGTCGTTCAGGTGCGAAAGACCGTGCTGGAACTGCTGATCGCCTACGGGGACCACAACTGCCTGCTCTGCGAGCAGTCGGGCAACTGCGAGCTGCAGAATCTGGTCTACGAACACGGTATCGACAAGATTCGCATCAAGACCCCGTTTGTGCCGAAACCCAAAGACGACACCAACCCCATGATCATCCGGGATCAAAGCAAATGTGTGGTTTGCGGGCGTTGCGTGCGGGCCTGCCTGCACGTTCAGGTGAACGGCGTCATCGATGTGGCGCTACGTGGTTCCGATTCCTTCATCACCACCTTCAACAACACCTCCTTGAAGGATTCCAATTGCGTCTACTGTGGCCAGTGTGTCCAGGCCTGTCCGGTGGGAGCCTTGACCGCGAAAAAGGCCAAAGGTCTGGGACGTCCCTGGGAAGTGCAGAAGATCCGCACCACCTGTCCCTATTGCGGCGTGGGGTGCCAGATGTGGCTCCATGTCAAGGATGGCCGGATTGTCAGTGTCACCGGCGTCGAGGATGGCGCTCCCAACGAGGGCCGGTTGTGCGTCAAAGGGCGGTTCGGCTACGACTGGATTTACTCGGAAGAACGCCTCAAGACTCCTCTTATCAAGGAAAACGGGGGCTACCGGGAAGCGTCCTGGGATGAGGCCCTGGATCTCGTTGCGGCCAAATTCAAGGAGATCGCGGCCAAACACGGCCCCGATGCCATCGCCGGAGTCAGTTCGTCCCGCAGCATCAACGAAGACTCCTACCAGATGCAGAAGCTCTTTCGCTCTGTAATTGGCACGAACAACATAGACAACTGCGCACGTACCTGACACGCCCCAACTGTCGCCGGTCTGGCGAAAAGTTTCGGTTCCGGGGCGATGACCAATTCGTTCAAAGACTTTGCCAAAGCCAAGATGATCCTCGCAATCGGCACCAACATGACCGAGGCTCATCCGGTGGCTGCAACCTATGTGAAGAACGCCGTGGATGCCGGCTGCGAACTGATTGTCGTCGATCCCCGGTACACGGGGTTGGCGGAACATGCCTCACTCCATGTGCAGATTAAAGTGGGAAGTGATATCGCTCTCCTCAACGCCCTGATGTATGTGCTGATTACCGAGGACCTCTACGCGAAAGAATATGTCGCGGGATGCTGTATCGGCTTTGAAGAGCTCAAAGCGAAGGTTCTGGAGTATCCTCCCGAGCGGGCCGCCGAGATTTGCGGGGTCAGCGCGGACGTCATCCGCCAGGTGGCGCACCGTCTGGCTGCGGTGAAACCCGCCATGCTGGCCTACACCCTTGGGATTACCGAGCACACGTGCGGCATGAACAACGTGCTCTCCTGCGCCAATCTCCAGATGCTGCTGGGCAACGTGGGCTTCGAGTGTGGCGGGGTCAATCCTCTCCGGGGCCAGAACAATGTCCAGGGTGCTTGCGATATGGGAGCCCTGCCAGGCGTGTTTCCGGGTTACCAGGGAGTGGCTGATCCTCAGGCGCAAAAGAAGTTCAAGGCGGCCTGGGGGGTGGAAAGGCTGCCCGACAAACCCGGCTTGATGATGCCCCAGATGATTGACGGTCTTGCTGATGGCAAGGTTAAAGCGTTCTACATTTTCGGCGAAAACCTCGCCAACACGGAACCCGACATCAGTCATATCGAACACTGCCTTGAGTCGGCGGAATTCATCGTCTGCAACGATCTCTTCCACACCGAAACGACGAGGTTTGCAGATGTTATCCTGCCGGCTGCGGCGTGGAGTGAAAACGACGGAACCTTCTCGAACAGCGAACGGCGCGTGAACAGGGTGCGAACGGCAAGCGAGGCCCCTGGAATCTCGAAACCCAACTGGTGGATCTTTAAGGAACTGGCCAAGCGGTGGGGGCACGATTGGGCCTCCAACAGTGCGCAGGAGATCTGGGATAACGAGATCTCGGTGCTGGCACCGCAACTGGTTGGGATCAAATATTCCCGCATCGAGAATGACGGCCTGCAGTGGCCCGTGCCTACCCTGGACCATTTCGGGACGCCAACCCTGCACAAGGACGGCTGCTTCACGTGCGGTCTGGGGCAACTCATTCCCGTGGACTGGACTCCACCGGCCGAAGTGCCCGATAAGGCCTACCCCTTCGTGCTGAGCACCGGGCGACGTCTGACGCATTATCATACCCGTACTCAAACCGGCAGGGCTGTAGGATTGAATGAGATCCTGGGCGAAGAAACCGCCGATATTTCGCCTGAAGATGCCAAAGCCTTGAAGATCGAAAACGGAGAGATGATCAAGGTCAGTTCCCGGCGAGGTTCGGTAACGGTGAAGGCCAAAGTGACGGAGCAAGTGCCCAAGGGTCTGGTGTGGATGGCCTTCCATTTCCGTGAGGCCTGTGCCAACTGGCTCACCAATCCTGCCTTCGACCCGGTCACGCTGACGGCCGAGTACAAAGCGTGTGCGGTCAAGGTTGAGAAGATTAAGTAGGGCTTAAAAGATGTTATTTCACGGGGTGAGCCGGGTGTCTCAGGTTAGGAGATATTCGGCCCCCCAGGTTGCGGCGATTGTTCGAGTGGGTGTTGTGGGGCTGGAGTTGAAGCCGGCCATGCTGTTTTCGAGTGATTCTCAAGAGGAGGTGTTTTATGAGTAACGGGGCGATTTCGATTGATGCATTGATACCCAAGGACATGGCGTTGAAGGCTGAAGGCGTGGGCGTCGCCAAGGCCGGCCTGGGCACTTATCGGATGTTTGCCCTCGGCATTCTCGCCGGGGCTTTCATTGCCATGGGGGCCAACTACGCCACCACGGTGTGGGCGGGGTTGGGGAATATTGTGGTGAACGCCGGTAAGGATGTGGCTTTCACCACCGGATTTCCTTACGGCTTGCAGCGACTCCTGGGAGGTCTGGTGTTCTCCACGGGCCTGATCCTGGTCGTGGTGGGCGGGGCTGAGCTCTTCACCGGCAACTGCTTGATGCCGATGGCCTGGGCCGACAAGAAGATTACGACGGGAGCGATGCTGCGCAACTGGGTGATCGTTTATCTGGGCAATTTCGTTGGTTCGGTGCTGACCGCCTATTTGATTTTCCTGGGCAAGCAGCACACCTTCGGCGGCGGCTCCGTGGGGTTGGCCGCATTGAACATCGGCGTGGCCAAGAGCAGTCTGGGTTTTCTCCAGTGCACAGTTCTGGCCATTTTCTGTAACGCCTTGGTCTGTATGGCGGTGTGGCTGTGCTTCAGCGCCCGGAGCACCACCGACAAGATCCTCTCCATCATTCCCCCGATCTCGGCCTTCGTTGCGTGCGGCTTCGAGCACTGCGTGGCCAACATGTACTTCATTCCTTCAGCGATCTTCATCAAGGACCTGGACCCGACTTACTTCGCCACCGTAGCGGCGAAACTAAAGGACGGCGGGGCCATTCTGACCTGGGGGGATTTCCTGTGGAACAATCTGCTGCCGGCAACCATCGGTAACATCATTGGCGGCGCTCTGATGGTGGGCGGCATGTACTGGTTCATCTACCTGCGGCCCAGCTGGACCGGGAAAGCCACGCTCAACGGCCTCCCCCCGGCGCCGGGTCAGAAATAGCGGTTCGACTGTCTTTGCGGGCAGGATCTGATTGAGAGGTTCCCCGATTTGCTGCAAGCCGGCCCGCATGAGGGCCGGCTGAACCCGTGAACCCCTCGCCGCCCGTTCTCCCTGGTTTCCTGGAGCTCCAGGTTGGCGGGAACGCGAGGGGTTCGTCTGCGACGAACCCAGCCAGCCCACCATTCCGGATCTGTTCAACCGCTTTGCACCCCGTCCAGTCTCCTCCCTTGGCCCTTCGGGAGGGATGGGAACTATGTTAAAATCCCGCTGATCAACCTGACACCTCCAGGTTAAGATCAATAGAAACGGCGCTTGACCCGGAACGATATGAACCTGATTGCGAATGATTCCAAACAAACATGCAAGGGTGAGTTCATACGTGGGCAAAACAAGGCTTGGATCTTTACGACAAAGTGAAAAGCCTCTTAAAAGAAAATCGGGCGCCAACGCCCGATTTCCCTTAAACAGATACTGCATGAAGCTGACGATTCCTTTGTCTCACACCTTTCATAATATGTCAAGCATGACATATTGGATTTATCAAAAGTTTTCAGTATCGTGTGCCCTCGCTTCATCCATCGCCCACTCTTCACAGTTCGGATCATAAGCGAGGGTTGTCACCCATTACCCTTCCCTGTTGGATCAAAGCAGATTCAATCTGCTCCCGAACATGGGAAGAAACCCCTTTTCCTGGGCAATGGCTTCCAGGGGCATGAGGGCGAACCCGGCAACTTCTAAAACGACTTCGTTGGCCAGATTCCTGAGGTCGATACCGGGTATGTATTTCTTGCAGTGATGGCAGACTTCGACCCGTTCGTAGTCGCGTCCCTCCACAAAGATGATTTCAAGGCCGCCTGGTTCCTGGGCATCGCAAAAGGGGCAAGCGGTCCGGTGAAATCGCCACATATTCGAGCAAAAACCACACCGCAGCCAGCGCTGCCCTTCCTTTTCCTTGAGCAGACTCAAATCGGGAAAGGAACCGCAGACGGGACAAACCCCCTTGTCCCAGGCAAGGCTCTTGATCAAGGGATGCAAAATCTCAGCACGCCTCTCCACCACTGGTTTTGCGGCCTGAGCCAGTGCAAATGCCAGAATTGCCGCTTCGAGGCCGATCCGCCCTGCGATTTCCGACGCCTCGTCTTCACTTCCTCCAAACACTGCCCCGAGAAAGTCATCGGGGGCGAAACTTCCCTCAAGGATAGCTGCCTGCAGTTGTTCGAGTTCATGACGAATTTTGGGGAATCCTGCAGCCAGGGCAGGGATTAGTCGCTCAGCTGCGGTCTGCCAATGTGCACCCAGCCGGATAAGCTGTTCCCTTTCACATAGCGGGATACCTTTGCTGAATTCCTCTGGTTCCGGGGCAACAGCTTCCTTGTACTCAAGAGTCGACAGTTCGGCCTTCCACCGCACCTGTTCGATCAGAATTGCACGGAAAGCTTTCAAGACCTCCTTAAGATGAGGGTTGTCTGTTTCGGTTTGGTTCAACGCGGCCGCCATCACTTCGGCGGCCCTATCTCCAGGGGATTCCTGTTCCATGTGAGAAACTCCGATTCACATCACCGCCACGGATCACGGCCACCCTGAAGGCAAGACGGAACGGGGTTTCGCAACAGCGTTGCGAGCCCCTTGGCCGGGCTATGGGGGCCTGACGACGGGATTAGAAGAGGGTGCTCCCATTAGGTGATGCTAGAGGAGCACCCGCACCTGTCACGCGGCAGAGAATTCATAGTACTTCTTGGGGTCATCGGTCACAACATAGATAACCCTCACTTCATCCGGGTTGAGCGCCGCGGCCTTAGGGTAGGTATTTTTCAGCACTTCGACGCGCTTTTGAGCCTGTTCCACGATGACATCCCGGTCCCCGAATGTCATCGCCCCCGTGGGGCAACTCAGAACGCAAGCGGGGATTCGGTTGTTCGTGATTCGGTCGAGACACATGGTACACTTGAAGAACACCTTGGTCTTCTCATCCTGGCGTGGGATATTGTAGGGGCACGCGGTGCGCACTTCATCCAGGGGCGCGTCCTTGGACTTGTCGGTAAATATAACCGCCCCGGTCTTTTCATCCTGACTCGCTCCGCCTTTCACATAACCTCCGATAGCGTCCATGCAGGGAGGTTCAAGACAGTGGCGGCACTGCTCGGAGAAAAAGTACCAGTAGGGCTTGCCGTTGTCCCTGATCCCCTCCGAGAAGCGCACGAGCTTCCAGGTCTGGGCTGAGAGATCCTGAGGGTTCTGATAGGTTCCAAGTTGCTTGGTTTTCGTGCCGGGCAATCCATTCCACTGCTTGCAGGCGATCTGGCAGCCGCGGCAAGCCGTGCACCGGGAGGTATCAACCATTATGGATTTTCCTGTTGCCATGTCTTACTCCTCCTACACCTTGGTCACGTTGACCATGAAGGCTTTGTATTCCGGGGTCATGGTGTTGGCGTCGCCGGCGGTCGGGGTAAGCAGGTTGGCTGTGTCGCCGCAATCCTTGGGGAAGAGCCAGCCGTAGTTGTAGGTCATCCCCACCTGATGGACTGTTTGTCCTCCGACCTTGAAAGGACGGAAGCGGGTAGTGACCATGGCCACGCATTCAACCTTGCCGCGGGGTGATTCGACCTTCACCTTGTCGCCGTTCTTGATGCCGCGAAGCTCGGCCAGTTCTCTGCTGATTTCCACATAGGCCTGAGGCTGAGCTTCCGTGAGCCAAGACTGCCATCTGGTCTCGGCGCCGGTGCACCAGTGCTCCGTGCAGGAATAGGTGGTACAGACAAAAGGAAACTTGGGATCGCAACCGGAATATATGTCGCATTCCTTTTTGAAGATCTTGATGACCGGGCTGCTCAGCTGCGAGGACATGGGGTTCTTCGCCAGGGGGCCCTCGAGCGGTTCATAATGCTCGGGGAAAGGTCCTTCGGCCAGCCCCGGGCCAAATAGGGCGCCACCCCGTCCGGCTTCATGATGAACGGCAGTTTGCCCTTCTCTTTGTCGCTCATAGGCGGCCACGGACCGTCCGGAACGTCGCCCACCCATTTGCCGTCCACCCATTTGAGGAGGGCACGCTGGGATCGTATGGCTGCCCGTCCTTATCAACCGATGCTCGGTTATAGAGGATTCGCCGGTTTACCGGCCAGGCCCAGGCCCATTCGGGATAGAGGCCAAGGCCCGTCGGGTCGTCCTTTTTCCTGCGGGCCATCAGATTGTCCCGTCCGCGTAAATGCTCCCGGAATAGATCCAGTTGCCGCATGATGTCTTACCGTCAGCCTGCAGGTTGGCAAAACCGGGAACACACTGCCCCTTCTTGTAAGTCTTGTCGCCGATGGTGACATCTTCCAGGAAATAACCGTTGATCGCCTTGGAAGTTGCCAGCGCATCGTAATTGCCTTTGTCGTCCGCGTAATCCCATTTCAGGTTGACGATCGGGTCGGGGAAGGCGCCTTTCTGTTTTTTGTAAAGTTCCTTCAATTTATTCACCAATCGATACAGGATGTCGCCCTCGGAAAGGGCATCCCCCGGAGGATTCTCCGCCACATACTTCCATTGCAGCATGCGCCCGCTGTTGCTCAGACTGCCTTCCTTTTCCATGGAAGCCGCAGCCGGAAGCAGAAAAACCTCGGTCTTGATCTTCTTCGGGTCCATCCCGGGACCCTTCCAGAAGGAAGCGGTCTCATTGTCGAAAATGTTCACATGGACCATCCATTCCAGCTTGGTCAAGGCCTCCCGCACCTTGTTGGTATTGGGGAGACTGCACGGCCGGGTCCTGGCCGATGCAGGTGAACCCCTTGATTTTGCCCTCATACATTTTGTCGATCATGTTCAGGACGGTGCAATCCTGGCCGTCATCGAGCTTGGGCACCCAGGCGTAGCCAAAATCGTTCTCCTTGGTAGCCTTGTCGCCGTACCAGGCCTTGAGGAGACTCACCATGTACTTGGGGTTGTTCTGCCACCAGTTCGCCGACTGGGGTTCCGTGGTCTTGGGCGTGTTCTTCTTCAAATACTCTTCCAGGGTGGGCAGGGAAGCCACCGGGGCCTTGAGATAGCCGGGAAGAATATGGGAAAGGATGGCATAGTCCGTGGATCCCTGGACATTCGGCTCGCCGCGCAAGGCGTTGATGCCGCCGCCCGCAATCCCCATGTTGCCCAGCAGGAGCTGAATCATGCACATGGTCCGGATGTTTTGCACGCCGACCGTGTGCTGGGTCCAACCCAGGGCGTAGAGCACCGTGCCGGCTTTGTCCTTGACGCCCGTGGAGGCGTACAGTTCATAGACCGTCTTCAGGTCTTCCACCGGAGTGCCGGTGATGGCGGAAACCGTTTCGAGGTCGTATCGGGAGTAATGTGTCTTCAGCATCTGCAGGACGCACCGCGGGTTCTGGAAAGTCGGGTCCTTTTGCGGGATGCCCTTGTCATCGAGTTTTATGGACCCAGGTGGCCTTGTCGTACTTTCTCGTGGCGGGGTCATAGCCCGAGAACAGACCGTCGTTGAAGTCGAACTTCTCGTCGACGATGAAGGAGGCGTTGGTGTAGTTCTCACGTATTCTTTGAAATACTTGTTGTTTTCGAGGATGTACTTGATCATTCCGCCGAGGAAGGCGATGTCCGTTCCAGACGCAGGGCGACATAAAAATCCGACAGTGCCGAAGTCCGGGTAAATCGGGGATCCACATGGATGATCTTCGCCCCTCGTTCCTCCTTGGCCCGCATCACCCATTTGAAGGAAATGGGATGGTTTTCCGCGGCGTTGCTGCCCATGATGAGAATAACGTCGGCATTCTTGATATCGATCTAATGATTGGTCATGGCGCCACGGCCGAACGACTCTCCCAGAGCCGCTACGCTCGGACCGTGTCAGACCCTGGCCTGATGGTCGATGTAGACCAGGCCGAGCGCCCTCGCCATAGCGGTGACCAGCCAGCACTCTTCATTGTCCAGCTTGGAGCTTCCCATGTGGGCGATGTTTTCAAGCCGGTTCACCACCTGCCCTTTCTGTTTTTGGCGATGAAGTCTTTGTCGCGGGTCGCTCTTGACCTTTTTCGCGATCTCGGTAGATGCCCAATCCATGGTCTTGGTCTCCCATTTGTCGCCGCCCGGGCTTGCGATAGAGGACCTTGGTCAGACGATGTTCGTTGCGGGCCGACATCTGGAAGATGCCTGCACCCTTGGCGCACAGCGACCCCTCGTTGATGGGATGGTCCGGGTCCCCTTCGATATTGATGATCTTTCCCGTTTTCGGGTCGGTGCTGCAGATGAACCCGCAGGTCACCGAGCAGTAATAGCAAAGCGAATAGGTCTGCTTCGCGCTCTTCACCCTGTCGATCTTACTGATCTCCTCCGCGTAGGCCACCACCGACCCATGTCGAGCCCAGTGACGACAGCGCCAGCCCGGCGCCCATGGCGCCGGAAATGAAGAGGAATTCACGCCGTGTAACTCCCATGTCCTTCTCCTTCTCTCATCTCAACCCCTGAAAAATCCTGCTTCCACATGACAGGTGAAAAACCCATCGCTGTTCAAATCCAACATTTGGCACACTACGCCTGACAATTACTCGACCCTAGCCTTTTTTAACAATGATTTCAATATGTTAAAATAAACACATAGTGCTGGGCGCGGACTGCGGGGAGGCTGGGAGATATGTGACCGGGGAACAGTGACTCACTTCATACCAATGAGGGCGAATCGGTGATTTCCGTGTGGGTGCATCGTTTCTGGGAGCGCCAGGGAGCTTGGCTTGGCATTCACCCTGTGACGATGCGGGGTCAAAAGGCGTTTCCGGCAGCCTCCCCGAAGCTCCCTCAGGAACTGAGAATTCTCTCAGGGTGAGTGTAAATGCTCATGCTGTTCTCGCGCAGAAAGCCGATGAGGGTGATGTTCAGCCGCTCGGCCATGCTCACGGCCATGCTGGTAGGGGCAGACAGACCCGTAAGAATCTCGATGCCGGCCGCGCCCGCCTTTTGCACCATTTCAAAACTCAGCCGCGATGAGACGATTGCCAGGAAGGCATCTTGTGTTTTGTCGCACAGAACCAGCGCCCCGATCACCTTGTCGAAGGCGTTGTGGCGGCCTATGTCTTCGGCGGAAGCCAGAAGGTTTGGTCCGAAGTCGAAGATGCATGCGGAATGCGTCGACCCGGTCAGCGGAAAGATGGTCTGTTTGGCTTCAAAGCGTTCCTTCAATGCCAATATCCCGGCCAGATGAATGCGGTGAAAGGTCTCCAGCGGCCGGAGTTCGGTGAATATCTCGTCGGCTTTGCTCTTCCCGCAGACCCCGCAGCTCGATTTGCTGACATACTCCGCCCGTTCTTCATGGCGATCTATGCTGCCGGGCCGATGGTGGTTCAACTGAACGAGCACTCTGCTTTTGTTGGCGATGGCTTCGCAGTGTTTGATCGATACGAGGTCTTCTCGCGACGCAATGATTCCCTCGGTGAAACAAAACCCGGCCACGAGGTTGATGTCGTCACCAGGCAGACGCATCGTGATGGCATAAGGCGAATCGTCTATATAGATTTCGAGCAACTCCTCCACTGCCAGATTGTACTCGGCAGCAAAGAGGTCGTTGTCCATGAATCTCGATGTCTTGTGCTTGAGGATCTGCATGGCAAGGGACTCCCTTTTAAACCCCGACTTCAAGCAGGGCTTCCAGTGGGGTGAGCGACATCGACAGAGCGATGAGGAACTGGAGGATTCTGGACGGTGCCTTCTCCTCGAAGCTCTTGACCGGCCAGGGAAAAACTTCCCTGGCCTTTTTCAGTGCCCATAACTCAACCTCTTGAAACCATATGAGATATTTCTCCTTGAGCAGCAGGCCGTGCTCTGTCAGTCGATGCCCGCCCTTCTTGCAGCCATTTTGAGCGATCAATTTGACTCCAAGGACTTTTTCCGTCGCTCGTATCTTGCCCCAGGCGGCGCGATAGGACATGCCCAAATCCTCTGCGGCCTTCTTCAGGGAACCGAATTCTTCGATTTTTGCAAGTAAAAGCGCCCTGCCAGTACCGAAAAACATCCCCTCAGTGGTTTCCAGCCAAAGGTGTAGCCGGATCGTCGGTTCGGGTTGGTCCGCTTCCGGTTCCCCAACCGGAATGTCAGGGTAGCGGTCCGGAGCTTCCGGGTGAATGCCCTCACTGGTGGTGAAAGTCATGAGCACCTGCTTTCTTTGAGTTACTGCATCAGCCCCCGAAAGGACACTTGGGGAAAGTGCAGGCTTTGCACTCCAGGCAAAAAGAGCCGTGTCCCAATTTTGCCAGGTCTCGGCGGCTTATTTCCAGGCCCGCGAGCAACCTGGGGAACAGCAGATCGAAACTGGTTGTCTTGAAATAAAGCGCACAAGCAGGGACCCCCAGCATCTGAACCGTGCCAATGCGCGCCAGCAGAGTCATGGCTCCAGGTAACACCGGCGCGCCATAAAGCATTTCGGTTGCTCCAGCATCCATCAAGCCCTGGCGGGTGACGTCATCCGGGTCCACTGAAAGCCCGGCGGTGGTCACCAACAGATCCGTGCCACATCCGATGAGTTCCTGCACTCCCTCACGGATGGCTCTGCGATCATCAGGAACGATAACGGCTTTGATCACCTGACAGCCACAAGCTTCAGCCTTGGCGCCGATAATCGGAACAAACTTGTCTTCGATCAATCCTTGAAAGATTTCACTGCCGGTGACCAGAATGCCGACTCGAGCCCTGCGCATGGGGAGAACGCGCAACAGCGGCGTCCGGTTGAGAACGCTCATGGCCTTTAGGAAAGAGGTTCGCGGCAAGAACAGAGGAATTGCCCTGGTACCGGCCAAATTACGGCCGTCGTTCACCGGCGTGTAGTTCCTGCGCGAGGCACACATCACACCGGGAATCATGTTGAACTCCTCCAGGCATTCCTCGTCAACGACGAAGAGGCCGTTCCGGTCAGCGACAAAGTTGATTTTGCCTTCTCTGGGCGGTTCCAGGAAACGCACCCCTTCTCCGGCCATGGATCCGGCAAATGCAAGAGCCGCCTGATTTTCATGAATCCACTCGGCGTCCGCTTCAAAGCCCTCCTCCACGTAGACCCTTTGTCGCCCCATGTGTTGCAGTCGGCAGAGATCTCCGACGGTGAGTTGCTGGCCGCGAACGAATGCGGCTCCCTTGCTTTTCCCGGGGACGATCATGGTCATGTCGTGCAAGGCTGTTCTGCCCACCGCATCTTCCAGGGGCAGAGCCTGGAGCGAAGGGCCTTCAAACATGATCGGGGCTTGCTGATGCCCCGCGGTCGCATAGGGCGCCTCTCCCTGGCATCCCCGGCAGATGGCTCCATCGTCAGCCGGATAGGGTTCCCCGCAAAGCGTACAGGTGCCGATAGCCCCCTTATGCCGGCTCTTCAGATATTGGGGCTGGATATGGATGGGCTGGACTCCGTAAATGGTTCTACCCGCTTCCCGGATCTGATCCAGAAGAAGGTCCTGGTCCTGGGCATGCTTGGGTTTGAGTTTCAGCATCCACGCTTCCACTTCCGGCCAGGCCCCTAATTTTTGCGAGTCCACGAAAACCCGGATGCCGCCTCCCTGGTATTTGTCGAAAAAGCTCAGAGCGTACCGACCAAGGTTGAGGATCCTCAGCCACCCGTTCCCCACGGTGCAAGGCGTCAGGAGCTGTACGGCATCAGGCAGGCAGCTTCTGGTCTCACACACAGCGTCAAACAGCACCCCCTCGGGCATGTGTTGCAGAGCCAGATCCACCATAAAGCCGCCCATCATTAATCCGGGCGCCGCATAACCGTGAAAAGACTTAACCGCGTTCAAATACTCGTCATAAGAGAAAGGTCCTATATTCATCTCCGAAGTTCTCCCAACCACTGTGAGTTTGCGAATAGGGGCGATTTGATTGTCTTAAACTGACTGCAGCACAGGCATCGGCATCCGGAATCCCGGGAAGGCTTTGGCTCGACCCGATTGGCCGCGCCGATGCCCGGGGGTGTGAAAAAGCCTATGGTTCCGCGAAATGCCGGAAATGAGTTCGCCAATGCTAAGGCTTGAGAGGATTTCACCAAACTGGCGGAGGCTGAAGCTGTTCAGGTGCCTTTACTGCTTCTGAAGTTGTATCTTTGGCCTGAAGAGCGAAAAGCTTTGATAGATTGCCGGGAAGGCTGGGTTGTGGCGCATGAATAGGAAATTTTGTTGATGGATGTGCAGTCATCCTTGTGAGTGATTTCCCGAAACTGAAGGGAGACATGATCAACCCTACTAATCCTTAAAGCCTCTTTAGGAACTGCCGATGCTTTAACCATAAGGAACTTGGCACCTTGTCGGTGTGCGATTCCTCCCAACCGGGGGTCGTACACCTGCGTGGCCATCAGAACCCGTTCAGGCCGGAGCCGAGTTATTCAAAATACCCCGCTCCGGCAGCATGATGAACCCCGCAAATTAATTATGTCTATATATACATAATTAACCCGAGTATAGAACTTTCAAACGAGGAGTCAAGGGAAAATTTTCACGTTTCTGAGTTGCATTGCTTCCGTATTGTGCAGGGGAGGTTCTTGATGTTCGGTGTCCCGAACTCCTTGCCGAACCTTCCGATGGAAGTGAGCATGTTGAAATTGGATCTTCGCCACTCAAACTGTGCCGCCGCATCACCTTCCGAAAACCAGCATCCCAGGGCTGCGGTAACCACGCGCGGGTGAACGATGGTGCTGACCTTTGCCAAAACAAGTCGAGCACGAAGGCTGGAGGAACACATTGGATTGTGTCGAGGCGTATTGCTATATGTCATGCTTGACACATATAAATATATAAAATATTTGGGGAAAACAGCTTGACATTTATTTCACAGAGTATAAGGTGGGTATCGAAGTGGCTGGTAGGATGTGGCTGAAAAGGGTGGCGAGGGGAGCGGTTCTTTATTCCATAAATCTTCAATACCTATCAACACCCGAGGCGGGTTTGTATTTTAAGAGATACGGCTTGGCTATTGTACTATTTTTCATGATCGGCGTCATTAGAGCTATGGAGTTGGAAGGTTGAGCCGAGGATTCAGCTGAGCCTTCCTGTGATCGAGCTGAGCCGGAATAGTCTTGGAAATCGAGTTCATGTGGGTGCGGCGAGGGTTCTCCAGGGCGAATCGGGGTTGCTGTTGTTTTTCCGTTTGGTTTGACGTCAGGATGTGCCGAGTGAACATTCATCTTTGAAGGCGGGCATTTTGGCCAACAGTGTCTTGGCCCCGTGCAGTCCGCCGGCCGGTCTGTTTCCCTTCGATCTGGTCTTTTTCCCGGAATTCCGGGCTATCCCTCCGTATATGTAGTCCCTTCGGTACCATCGTCCGCGGTGGTGTCCTTTCATTTCCCGAGGCTTCAGCGGGGCCTTCGGGCCTCTTTTATTCACCATATCAAAACGCAATTGGGAGGAAGTAGGCGATGCAAGAGAAATTGCAGGAGATTTTTTCCCAGCACTATCGTAAGCGCGATGCGCTGATCCCGATCCTGCAGGACATCCAGGGGGCGTTTGGCTACCTGCCGCCGGAAGCGATGACGGCGGCGGGCAAGTTCTGCCGGATGGATCCTGTGGAGGTGTACGGGGTGGCGACGTTTTACGCGCAGTTCAAGTTCAGTCCCATGGGCAAGAACCTGGCGATGGTCTGCCAGGGGACGGCCTGCCACGTGATGGGCGGGGCTCGGGTGCTACAGGAGGTTGCAGACGCAACTGGGCGTGCCCGCGGGGGGGACCACCGAAGACGGATTCTGGACTTTGGAGACGGTGGCGTGCATCGGCGCCTGTGCGCTGGCGCCGGCCATGGTAGTCAACAAGAACACATACGGCAGAATGAAGGCCGAACGAGTTACGGAGATTCTGAATGCAAACAGAGGCGATTAGGATTCAACCGGGAAAGGATCGTCAGCTCCTTGTTTGCCGAGGAACCGGGTGCGAGTCGCAGAAGGCGGACGTGATTTATTTCGCGCTTCTCGATGAGTTGAAGAAGGCCGGTCTAGCTGACAAAACGGAAGTGAAGTTTACGGGTTGCCATGGTCTATGCCAAATGGGGCCGACCATCATCATCGAGCCCGCGGGCACCTTTTACTGCAATGTCGAGCCCGAGGATGTTCCGGAGATCATCGAGAGCGATCTGGTTAAGGGAGTCGTGGTCGACCGGCTGATCTTCCTGGATCCCAAGGGCAAGAAGAAGGTTCTGAGCTACAGGGATATGGACTTTTTCGAGCCTCAGCGGCGGATTGTTTTGCGCAACTGCGGCTTTATCAACCCCGAGGAGATCGACAACTACCTCGAGGTGGGGGGCTACCAGGCGATCCGGAAGGCCTTCAAGATGACCCAGATGGAGGTTATCGACGAGGTGAAGAAATCAGGGGTCCGAGGGCGAGGGGGCGCCGGGTTTCCCACGGGGATGAAGTGGGAATTCGCTCACAAGTCCGCCGGGGACCAGAAGTATATCATCTGCAACGCCGATGAAGGCGACCCGGGAGCGTTCATGGACCGCGCGGTACTCGAAGGCGATCCCCACAGTGTTCTCGAGGGGATGTTGATCGCCGGGTACGCCATCGGGGCGACCAAGGCCTATGTCTATGTGCGGGCGGAATATCCGATGGCCTATGAGCGCGTTCTCATCGCCATCAAGCAGGCGACCGAGCGGGGCTATCTGGGGAAGAACGTTTTCGGCTCGGGATTCGACTTCGAAATCAAGGTGAAGCTGGGCGCGGGGGCGTTTGTGTGCGGTGAGGAAACGGCGCTCATGGCATCTATTGAAGGCCGGCGCGGGATGCCCAACCCCCGGCCGCCCTTCCCTGCGATCAAAGGGGTCTTCGGGAAGCCGACCAATATCAATAACGTGGAAACCCTTGCGAACCTGGCGGTGATTCTGGACAAGGGTGGAGATTGGTTTGCCGGAGTCGGGGCGGAGAAGAGCAAGGGGACGAAGGTGTTTTGCCTGGCCGGAAAGATCACGCGCAGCGGTCTGGTGGAAATCCCCATGGGGACGCCACTTAGAACGATCATCGATGATATCGGCGGGGGCATTCCCAACAAGCGCAAGTTCAAAGCGGCGCAAACCGGAGGCCCTTCGGGAGGCTGTATTCCGGCGTCTCACTTTGATATCCCCATGGACTATGAGCACCTGACGGAGGTGGGGGCGATCATGGGCTCGGGGGGCCTTATCGTGACCGACGAGAGCACCTGCATGGTGGACATGGCGAAGTTCTTCCTGGGATTCACCCAGAAGGAATCGTGCGGCAAGTGCGTGCCCTGTCGCCTGGGGACGAAGAACATGCTGGAGACCCTGACCAACTTCTCCAAGGGGAAGGGCACCATCGAGGATCTGGACCAGCTGGAGGTGCTGGCTCAGGATGTCAAGGCGGGGTCTTTGTGTGGTTTGGGGCAGACGGCGCCCAACCCGGTGCTCTCGACCATCCGCTACTACCGGGACGAGTACGAGGCGCACATCCTGCGGCATGAGTGTCCGGCGCGGGTTTGTGTGGATCTCATCAAGTTCCAGGTGAACGAGGAGAAGTGCACCAAGTGCGGAAGCTGCTTCAAGGTATGCCCGACGAAAGCGGTGAGCTGGAAGAAGAAGGAGCCGGCCAGCATCGAGCTGGAGAAATGCGTCAAGTGCCGATCCTGCATCGTGGCGTGCCGGTTCAATGCCATTGACTGAAAAAGCGGAGTCTGTCCAACAGATCATCGCAACCATAAAGAGCAGATGAGAGAGGATCAATGGATAAAGATATCATTAACTTAACGGTAAATGGAAAGGATTTTCTGGGGAAGAAAATCCAGGGGAAGCGAGGGCAGACGGTGCTCGAAGTCTTCAGGGATAACGGCATCCATGTCCCCACCCTGTGCTACCACCCCAAGATGCCGTATTACGGCGGATGTCGGTCTGTGTATCGTCGAGATCGAGAACATGCGCGGCCTGCCCCCTTCGTGCACCACCCCTGCCACCGACGGCATGGTGATCAACACCCACACCGAACGGGTCGTTCAGGTGCGCAAGACCGTGCTCGAACTGCTTCTGGCCTACGGGGACCACAACTGTCTGCTGTGCGAACAGACGGGCAATTGCGAACTGCAGGATCTGGTCTATGAGCACGGTATCGATCAGTTCCGCATCAAGTCCGAATTCAAGCCGCGGCCCAAGGACGAATCCAACTCGATGATCACCCGCGACCAGAACAAGTGCGTGCTTTGCGGGCGTTGCGTGCGGGGATGTCTGGAAGTGCAGGTGAACGGGGTCATCGATGTGGCCGCCCGCGGCTCCGATTCCTTCATCACCACCTTCAACCACTCGACGCTCAAGGACTCCAATTGCGTGTTCTGCGGCGAGTGCGTGAATGTCTGCCCGACCGGGGCGCTGACCTTCAAACAGGCCCGGTTCAAGGGACGCCCGTGGGAGGTCAGCAAGACGGTGACCACCTGTTCCTACTGTGGCGTGGGATGTCAGCTTGAGCTGAATGTCAAAGACAACAAGGTCGTCAAGGTCACTTCGAGCGAGAAGACTCGCAGGACCGAACAAGGGGAGTCTTTGCGTCAAGGGAAGGTTTGGCTACGATTTTATTGACCATCCTGACCGTCTCACGACTCCTCTGATCGCCGAAAACGGCGGCATGTTCCGGGAAGCCTCGTGGGATGAGGCCCTGGACCTGGTGGCGAAGCGCCTGGGGACGATCAAAGCCAAATCCGGACCCGATGCGATTGCTATGTTCTCATCGGCCCGTGCCACCAATGAAGAAAATTATCTGATGAACAAGTTTGCCCGCGCGGTGATCGGAACCAACAACATCGATCACTGCGCCCGTCTCTGACACTCCTCGACGGTGGCCGGGCTGGCCGCCGCATTTGGAAGTGGTGCCATGACCAATTCCATCGAGGAGCTGGAAAATGCCGACGTCGTCCTCCTCACCGGAACCAACACGACCGAGATGCACCCGGTCATTGCCTCTTACATGAAGCGGGCGGTGAGAAAAGGGAAGACCAAGATCATCGTGGTGGATTCCCGCAGGATCGAGATGGTGGACCATGCCGAAATCTGGCTGCGGATGAAACCCGGGAGCGATGTGGCATGGCTCAACGGGATGATGAACGTGATCATCAATGAGGGCCTCTACGCCAAGGAATACGTGGCCGAGCGCACGGAAGGATTTGAGGAACTCAAGAAGGTTGTTTCCGGTTACACTCCCGAGAAGGTGGAGAAGATCTCCGGAATCCCCAAAGAGGACCTTATCGCCGCTGCCAGGCTTTATGCCAAAGCCCCGGCTGCGGCCATCGTCTACGCCATGGGCGTGACCCAGCACATCAACGGGACCGACGGCGTGAAGAGCGTCGCCAACCTGGCCATGCTGTGCGGGAATGTCGGCATCGAGTCGGGTGGCGTGAATCCGCTTCGCGGGCAGAACAACGTTCAGGGGGCCTGCGACATGGGCTGCCTGCCGAACGTCTTTCCGGCCTATCAGCCGGTGGCGTCCCCGGAAGTCCGGGAGAAGTTTGCCAAGGCCTGGGGTGTGGCTTCTCTTCCCGGGAATGTTGGTTTGACCATTGTGGAGGTCCTGAACGCCGCCATCGATGGCAAGGTCAAGGCCCTCTATGTTATGGGTGAAAACCCCATGATGAGCGATCCCGACCTCCATCATGTGGAAGAGGCGCTCAAAGCCCTCGATTTTCTCGTGGTGCAGGACATCTTCCTGACCGAAACCGCGAAAATGGCGGATGTGGTGCTGCCGGTGGCCTGCTTTGCGGAAAAGGACGGGACCTTCAGCAATACCGAGCGCCGCGTGCAGATGGTCCGCAAAGCGGTGGAGGCCCCGGGGGATGTTCGCACCGACTGGGAGGTCATCTGCGGGATCGCCACGCGCATGGGCTACGAGATGAATTATCCCAACGCGGAGGCGATCTTCACGGAGATCGGCGCGGTAACGCCTTCTTATGCCGGCATGGACTACGAGCGGCTGGCAAAGGGCGGCCTGCAATGGCCCTGCCCCACGAAGGAGCATCCGGGAACCAAGTTCCTGCACAAAGACAAATTCGTCCGCGGCAAGGGACTGTTCCACGCCATCGAGTGGATTCCGCCGGCGGAACCCACGGATGCGGAGTATCCATTCTTACTCATTACGGGTCGGGTGCTTTATCAATACCATACCGGCACCATGACCCGCAGATCGGTGGGGCTCAACGAGCGCTGTCCCGAATGCCTGGTGGAGATCAGTAGGGAAGACGCCGCCAGGTTAAAGATCCAGGATGGCGAAAAGATCCGGGTGAGATCGCGGCGAGGGGTAATTGAGGCCAAGGCCAGCATTGGCGACGTTGCCGATGTGGGGACCGTTTTTGTTCCGTTCCATTTTAGCGAAGCGGCGGTCAACCTGCTGACCATCGCTGCTTTGGATCCGGTCGCCAAGATCCCGGAATACAAGGTGTGTGCGGTGAAAGTCGAGAAGATTGGGTAGCGTTTAGGGAGAATCTTTATTCAGAATGGGCGGGGCGGGGCCCTTGCGAGGTGGGAGAGGCGCCCGCCCCGCCGGATCACAGTCGATTGTTCGAGTGGGTGTTGTGGGGCTGGAGTTGAAGCCGGCCATGCTGTTTTCGAGTGATTCTCAAGAGGAGGTGTTTTATGAGTAACGGGGCGATTTCGATTGATGCATTGATACCCAAGGACATGGCGTTGAAGGCTGAAGGCGTGGGCGTCGCCAAGGCCGGCCTGGGCACTTATCGGATGTTTGCCCTCGGCATTCTCGCCGGGGCTTTCATTGCCATGGGGGCCAACTACGCCACCACGGTGTGGGCGGGGTTGGGGAATATTGTGGTGAGCGCCGGCAAGGATGTGGCTTTCACCACCGGATTCCCTTACGGCTTGCAGCGACTCCTGGGAGGTCTGGTGTTCTCCACGGGCCTGATCCTGGTCGTGGTGGGCGGGGCTGAGCTCTTCACCGGCAACTGCTTGATGCCGATGGCCTGGGCCGACAAGAAGATTACGACGGGAGCGATGCTGCGCAACTGGGTGATCGTTTATCTGGGCAATTTCGTCGGTTCGGTGCTGACCGCCTATTTGATTTTCCTGGGCAAGCAGCACACCTTCGGCGGCGGCGCCGTGGGGTTGGCCGCATTGAACATCGGCGTGGCCAAGAGCAGTCTGGGTTTTCTTCAGTGCACAGTTCTGGCCATTTTCTGTAACGCCTTGGTCTGTATGGCGGTGTGGCTGTGCTTCAGCGCCCGCAGCACCACCGACAAGATCCTCTCGATCATTCCCCCGATCTCGGCCTTCGTTGCGTGCGGCTTCGAGCACTGCGTGGCCAACATGTACTTCATTCCTTCGGCGATCTTCATCAAGGACCTGGACCCGACCTACTTCGCCACCGTAGCGGCGAAGCTAAAGGACGGCGGGGCCATTCTGACCTGGGGGGATTTCCTGTGGAACAATCTGCTGCCGGCAACCATCGGCAACATCATCGGCGGCGCCCTGATGGTGGGCGGCATGTACTGGTTCATCTACCTGCGGCCCAGCTGGA